>JAJDVW010000089.1 GCA_022825925.1 Pseudomonadales bacterium
CGCCCGCGTGCCCGCCGTTCGCCGAACGGCGCGCCAGGACATGTTTCAGGACCGGCGGCGGCGTGTTTAACCACTTTCCGTTATCAGAACAACACACATATGACCTAATGGTCGCCAAAGCCTTGTTCGGCCGCCGCCCGCGGGGCTTGTTCAGACCTTCCCTATGTCCCAGCTCTGCGTTGGCGGCTGGGCGAGTCAGTTGCACTACTCCAGCTCACAGAGTCAGTTAAGGATAGGGTCGTGCCTTTCATCACGATCCCTCCGGTCGAGTTCGACTTCGAGACTCGCGCTCCGAAGAGGACCGTGCACGAACACAGTGGAGCCCTTCGTTGCGCGCTTTGTGAAGAGGTGGGGCTGGCGCCCCGCGTGGGTCACGCTAGATCAGTCGATAGTGGGTGGCCGGATGGACGGCGGTGAGCACGTATTCGACCATGTCCTCGATGGGCTTCGGGCGTCTAGTGGGTTGGCGATACCGGCTTTGCCGCTTGGCGTTGACCAAGAGACCATTGCAGCTGCGGCGCGGGCAGTCGCTTTGGATCGCTGTGGATTAGGCGTCATCGTAAGGCTTGAGGATCTGATGCGTCAGGACGTGAGAGCGCGAGTGCTTGACTTGGCCGACGAGGTCGGAGGGTTGTCCGAAGAAACAGACGTACTGATCGACATGGGAGGGCCGGCGTACGAGCCCTACGACGTGTTCGCGAACGGGCTAGTGCTAGCGTTTAGGAACCTTGTGCCCGCGGATTCGTTCAGGAACTTGGTGCTGATCGGAACGGCCTACCCGAAGTCCCTGGGCGCAGTGAAGCTCGGCTCGGACGAGATTCCGCGGCATGACTGGTTGTTCTACCGAGCGCTGCTGCAGAGGCTGCCAGCCGGCATGCGCACCTACGGGGATCACACGATTGTCCACCCGAGCTTTAAGGCCGTCGACATGCGTGCACTTAATCCTGCCGGCAAGGTTCTCTACACGAAGTCGAACGCGTGGGGCACGAGAAAAGGCGGGTCCTTTAGGAACGACTCTGCGCAGATGCATGGCCACTGCTTCGAAATCTTGTCCGACCCGAGCTTCGAGTTTCGAGGTGCCAACTTCTCCTATGGCGACGCGTACATCGCAGCGTGTGCAACGGGCGCGGAGGGGCCGAGCAACCACACCCGGTGGAAGGAAGTAGGAATCAACCACCACATTACCCGTGTCGTTGACGACCTTGCTAAGCTGCGGGCCGTCTCATCGGCGCCTTGACCGCGTTAGGAGTCGTAGGCATCGCCGTACGTAGCTTGCGGAACGGGGCGAGCCGACGGTCAGTCGGTCGGGGGGTGTTCGCGATGACGCGGGAGTGCCTGCCGTTGCTCGAGGAGGGCGGCAAGTCCGGCGGGCACGCTGCGGTCATCAACATCGGCTCCATCGACGGCATCCGCATCCCGTCGGACAACGACTGGGCCTACGGTCTCTCGAAGGCCGCGGTGCACCACGTGACGCGCCAGTGGGCGGGCCGGATGGGCAACCGCGGCGGTCGCAGGGGCGGCCGCAACATCACGTTCAACGCGGTGGCCCCGGGGCCGTTCCCCGGGATGCTCGACAACGCGCTCAAGAACCCGGAGATCCGCGACGCCATCGCCGGCGCCACCAGCGTGGGCCGGGTCGGCACGGCCGAGGACATGGCCGGGGTGTGCATCTACCTGGCGAGCCGCGCCTGGGAGTATGTGACCGGGGTGTTGTTGACGGTGGATGGCGGGGTGTTGGTGAGTCGGGGGGCGAATTCCTGAAGCCGCCGCAGGCGGGGACAACCCCTCCCCCACGGGTCATCCGCCCGCCCGCAGATACCGCGCCATGCACTCCGGCACCGCCACCGCCTCGCGCGACCGCATGTTGAAGATGACGCTGGTGGCGGCGCAGTCGATGGCGACGCTGTCGTCCGCCTTCCTGATCTCCTGGCCGAGCAAGAAGCTCCTGGTGCGCATCGAGGCCGGCCGGGTGACGACGGCAGCCGGTCGCCGCGGAAGCACTCCAGCCGGTAGTTGATGTCGAGGTTCACCACCACCGGCACGAGGACGCCGTCCTCGCGGGGCTCGAGGTAGAGCCCGGCGTCCACGTACCATTCCTCGCGCGCCGTCTCCAGGTAGCGTACGGCTTCCACGTGGCTGAGGTGCCCGAGTTCGTCGCAGTGCTCGGCGGTGACCTCGATGAGGGTCTGGTGGTCCATGGGCCTCGCGTTTCGGCGGCCGGGGCACGGGCAGGTTGGCGTGCCCGTGCTGTCCGGGATTTCGCTCTGTCCTCCCGCCTCAGGGCGCTTGTGCGATCACCCGGAGTTCCGCCCTGGCCCCCGGAATCGCCGGTTCCGCCACGCCGATGGCCGTCCAGGCGGGATAGGGCTCCTTTCTGTTCCGGTCCGGTGATCAGAAACGATACGCCAGCTCGACGCCGTACGTACGGGGCGCCGCAACGTGCGAGTAGACATAACCCAGGGTTTCCCGTCCATCCGCCCAGAAGTTGAAGTACTCCTCGTCGCCGAGATTCCTGCCCCAGATGCTGACACCCCATCGTTCGTCCAGGGCCGAGAAACTCAAGCGGCCATTGAAGACCGTGTAGCTGTCACCCATTCCGGAACCAACGCGTAGAGCGTCTCGTCCTGAAAGGTGGCGTCCAGGTGTAACGTCAGCGTGCCGTTCTCCGTGGAGAACAGGTTCCAGTCGAAAGACGCGTTCACGTTCAGTTCGGGGGAGCCGGGCAGGACCCTTGCGGAGAGGTCCTCGCCGGCCAGGACGCCGTTCTTCACTTCGGTATCGAGGACGCCGACCCCCAGTTGCACCAGTACGGCCGGGGAGAGCTGCGCCGCGGCCTCGATCTCCAGGCCCCGAATCTCGGACTCGTCGATGTTGATCAGCGTCTGAACGAACGTCGTGATGTCGATCAAGATGAACTGCTGGCTCTCGTAGCTGTAGAAGAACGCCGCTCCGTTGAGCCTGACCCGGCCGTCCCACAGGGTGCTCTTGAAGCCGACTTCGAAGCTGTCCAGGAACTCCGGCTCGGCCATGCTGATTTCGCTCGGGTCGTAGTACGCCTGCGCGTTGAATGCGCCGCCTCGATAACCCTGGTTGAAGCTGCCGTAGAGCAGCGTGCCGTTCGGCGTTGTGTAATCCAGTCCGATCCTGCCGGTCACTTCGCTGTCCGAGAAGTCCTGCCTGGGTATCGTCGCCAGGGGGTCGGGGGAACCGCCGTTGATCGTGCCCAGCACGGGGATGCCATCGGCGCTCTCGAAGTGTGCGTTGAAACGGGTCTGCTCGGCATCGTCGCGGGTATACCGGATGCCGTAGCGGAGCAGGAGCGCGTCGGTCAGCGCGTAGCTGCCGTCGAAGTACGCCGCCGTGCTCGTCTTGTCCTGCGCGAACGAGTTTTTCGCGTTGCAGCCCAGGGTCGCGAAGCCCGCCAGGCTGAAGCCAAGCGAGTTGAACAGCCCTTCCGTCGCGGCGCCGGCGGCGCTCGGGGGAAGACCGAAGGCGACGGCCAGTGGGTCGAAACAGTCGTTGAAGTCCACGGCGCCATCGAGATTCGATGCGATTCTCAAATCCTGGGTGAACTGCTCTGCGTCGACGCTGAACACGCTGCCGACGGCCAGGTTGACCGTACCGCTACCGTCGTTCGGATTGACGGCCGCGCCTTCGTCGAGGGAAGTAATCGATGTGACGACATAGCTGTCGTTCGGGTTCCAGTTGACGGTGAGCGAGACGGCGTCCGTCTCCGCCAGCCGTCTCTGCTCCCGCCCCGAGCTGATCTCGAAGAAGTCGAGACCGGCCTGGCTCGGGTCGGACAGGTTCGTTCCGCCAAAAGCGTTGAAAGGCCATAGATGCCGAAGAAGCTCGGCTGGGCCTCTGCCGCCATCTTTGGACTGAAGGTGATGGGATCGGACTGCGCCGACGACGCGCGGAGCAGCACGTCGAGGTTGTCCTGTGGCCGCCAGAGCACGCTCAGGCGTACGCCGTGCTCGTCGATGGAGTTGCCGTCGTCGATGCCGGGAGTCACGTTCTTCAGCCAGCCGTCCTGTTGGGCGTAGGTGCCCGCGAGGCGTACGGCGAGGACGTCGCTCAGCACCGCGTTGAAGGCAGCCTCTACGTCGGACAGGCCGTAGTTGCCGGCGCCGACGGTGACGGTGCCCGCGTTCTCCATGGTGGGCTGCCTGGTGATGAAGTTGACGGCGCCGCCCGTGGTGTTCTTGCCGTACAGGGTGCCTTGCGGACCGCGCAGCACTTCCACGCGCTCGAGGTCGAAGAAGGGCACGGCGAGCAGTGACGGGTTGCCCTTGTAGCCCTCGTCCAGGTACACCGCCACGGGGCCGGTCTGGTTGAAGCTCCAGTCGTTCATGGACACCCCGCGCAGCCCGAACACCGGGGTCCCGGCGCCCTGCACGGTGGAAGTGGCCATGTTCGGCGTCTGCGCCGACAGGTCTCCTGGATCGCGGAAGCGATGGGTGTCGATGTCGTCGCTCGTCAGGGCGGTGATGGAGATCGGGCGGCGAACGGCCGGCGTTCCGGGGAGTCAGACGATTGGGGCGGAGTTTTCCGCTAGTCGACCTCCGCGAGTCGAAGAAGGTGACTGGCGGAAAACCGCAGCCCAGTCGTCTGACTCGCTAACCATGGAGGAGACGACGATATGCGGGTTGCCGTGTGGATGGTTGGGGCGTGGTTGGCCGTGGACGCGGTTTCGGCGACGGCCGCCGAACAGGACCTGGCGGCCGTCGAGATCAGGACCACGCCGCTCACCGAGCGGATCTACCTGCTCGTCACCGACCCGCCGACGGCCGGGAATCTCGCGGTCTCGGCCGGCGAAGACGGCATCATGCTCGTCGACGACACGATGATGCCCATCACGCCCAGGGTGAAGGCGGCGATCGCCGAGATCCAGGAGGGCGAGGTCGCATTCGTGATCAATACCCACTTTCACTTCGATCACGCCGGCGGCAACGCGGCGTTCGGCGAGGAGGCGACGATCGTCGCGCACAGCACCGTGCGCAAGCGCCTCATGGAAGGCCGCGAGTGGGGGGTCGTGTTCATCGAGGGCGAGCGACCCGCCGCGGCGCTGCCCGTGCTCACGTTCGACGAAAGCGTCACCTTTCACTGGAACGGCGAGACGGTCGACGTCATCCACTTCCCGGACCCCTCGCACACGGACGGCGACTTGGTCGTCTTCTTTCGCGATTCCAACGTCGTGCACACCGGCGACCAGTACATCAACCGCAACGGCTTCCCCTTCATCGACCTGGACGTGGGCGGCACCGCCCAGGGCTTGCGCGACAACATGGCGAAGCTGCTCGAGATCATCGACGACGAGACGACGATCATCCCCGGGCACGGGCCGCTCGCGAGCAAGGCGGACCTGCAGTGGTTCCACGACGTCGTCGCCGAGACGATCGCGTACGTCGAAGGCGAGAAGCGCGCCGGGAAGACAGTCGAGCAGATTCAGGAGGCCGGCCTGCCGGAAGCGTACGAGGAGGTGGGCAGCGGGTTCATTCCGGAAGCGGCGTGGATCCAGGCCGTCTACACGAGCCTCGACATGTAGGAAAGAAAGGGAGAGCCGCGATGTCCATAACGGACGAACAGGCGCAGATAGTGATCGATGCGGCGATCGCGAAGAGCGAGGAACTCGGCCACACGATCACCGTCGCCGTGGTGGACAGCGCCGGGGAAGTCACGGCGGTCAGGCGCATGGACGGAGTCGGTCCGATCAACTTCGACTTTGCGTATGCCTGCGCCTATACGGCGGCGATCACCTCCCGCACCGGCGTGGAACTCGACTGGGTCAAGGACACGAACTGGTGGCGCGCGGCAAGCGTCATGCGGGGCGGCAAGCTCATGGTGGCGCGGGGCGCGCTGCCGCTGCGCGACGGCGGCAAGGTGATCGGAGGCATCGGCGTGAGCGGAGCCCCCGGGGAAATCGACCTGGCGGTCGCGGAGGCCGGCGTAGCGGCGCTCGCTTCGTAGGAGCTTGCGCTACGCGCCGCGACGTCGGGCCAGCTCGGCGGCCAGCTCCTTCACTTGGCGCACGGCGTCGTCTCTTTCGCGCTCGGCCTGGCGTCGGGCTTCAGTCGCCGCTTCGCGTCTGCGCACCGCCGCTTCGATCCTGCGTTCCGCTTCGCTATACGTGCGCAGGTTCTCGCCGGTCACCGGGTCGTACCAGCGAAGGCCGCCCTGGGCGTCCAGGCGGGCCCAGAGGCCCAGCACGTCGCTGTGCAGGCCTGGCGGGCCGCCGGGCCGAATCGGCGCTCGGGTGAGCTTCTCGTAAGCCCCTCCGTGTAGTCGGAATCCGGTGAGTTGCTCCGCGGCCTCGGGGCGCGTGTCGTACACGAAGTACTCCCGCACGCCCAGGGCCTCGTAGATCTCGCGCTTCTCCCCGTAGTCGCGCCGCCACGTCGAGATGGACGCCACCTCCAGCACGAAGTCCGGCGCCTTGCCCTCGTCCGCGACCACGTAGGACAGCCGGTCCCGCTTCGGGACGCCGAATGACACCAGTACGTCGACGGCCATCCGGGGATAAACGGGGCGCCCCGCGCGGTCCGTGCGGGGCTCCTGCCCGTGGAGCGGCAGGTGGTACATGAAGATGTCCGCCGACACGGCCACATCGGCGCGGTCCACGTAGCGGTACGCCAGGGCGCCGTGGGTGTCGTGGACCCACCGGGTCTGGTAGTCGCCATCCGGCAGGGGCTCGCCGTCCGTCTCCGGCAGGTCTTCCTCGTGGAGCGCGAGCAGCGCCAGCATCGCTTCGCTCGGCGCGGATTCCGCCATGGCCTGGCTCCTGTCTGCGTTCCTCAGTACCGTCGTGCTTGCGCCATCACCCTACGTGTCGCGACGCCGAGCCAACTCCGCGGCCAGCTCCTTCACTTGCCGCCGGGCTTCGTCTCTTTCGCGCTCGGCCTGCCGCCTGGCTTCGGCTTCCGCGTCGCCCCTGCGTTCCGCCTGCCGCCTGGCCTCGGCTTCCGCGTCGCCCCTGCGTTCGGCCTGCCGCCTGGCCTCGGCTTCCGCGTCGCCCCTGCGTTCGGCCTCGGTCAACGAGCGCAGGTCCTGGCCTGTCTCGGGGTCATACCAGCGCAGGCCGCCCTGGTGGCTCAGGTGGGCCCACAGTTGGAGCACCTCGCTGTGCAAACCTGGCGGGCCGCCGACGCTGATCGGGGCTCCCACGACTTCCTCGTACACCCCTCCGCGCAGCCGGAATCCGGCCAGCCGCTCTGCGGCCTCCGGGCGCGCGTCGTACACGAAGTACTCCCGCACGCCGAGCGCTTCGTAGATCCTCCGCTTCTCCTCGTAGTCGCGCCGCCACGTCGAGGTGGACGCCACCTCGAGCACGAAGTCCGGCGGCTTGCCCTCGTCCGTGACCACGTAAGACGAGCGGTCCCGCTTCGGGACCCTGAACGACACCAGCACGTCGGGCGCCACCCGGGGATACGCCCCGTCGGTCCGCGCCTTGCCATCGAACGGCAGGTAATACAGGAAGAGGTCCGCCGACACGGCGACATCGTCGCGGTCCGCGTAGCGGTGCAGCAATGCGCCATGGGTGTAGAGGATCCACCTGGCCTGCTGGTCGCTATCCGGCATGGGCCGGTCGTCCGTTTCCGGCAGGTCTTCCTCGTGGAGCGCGAGTAGCGCCAGCATCGCTTCGTTCGGCGCGGGTTCCGCCATGGCCTGGCTCCTGTTTCTGTCCGTGCCGCCTCTGACCGTTGCGTCCCGGGTGGTTCCGGCGGACCGTAGCATAGCCGCCGTCACCGCCAAAATGGGGGTGGGCGTACGTCCGGGTCGCGTGAAGACCGGCTCGGCCGGCTCGCCGCGTGGGGATGATCCGGGAGGTCATGATCGCCAGCCATGTTCGACCGGCCGTGGTTCGCCGTAAACGGCAAACGGCTGACGCGGTCGTGGACGATGGCTGACACGAACGCGGGCGAGAGTCTCAAGGTCCCGGGGTTAGCGAAAGCTGCGCCGGGTGATCGCGTGCGCCCCAATCACACTGTGGCGAACACGTCAGACCAGTCTTCGATTGCGTTTCCTGGCCCTCAACGATCTGCACTGTGAACTGCTGGTAACCGGCACTTTCCAGTCGGCGTAGTCTTTCAACCAGTACATCTTTCGTGCCGGTGAAGGTTGAACCGAGAAGGAGATCTCCTGTGATGAAGGGGATTTCTTCTGGACGATTGAACATCAAGTGGCCTCGGTGCAACTCAAGATAACGCGCGTTTGCAGGTTCATAGGCCTCGTAGATCTTCCGATAACGTTCAATCTGTACTGCGCGCTCGGGCGTAAAGATCTTCTCGATGACCTCTTGCCTGAAACCCTCGATCAACGCATGGTAGCCGACCGCAACAGCGGGGCCTGCTTGCGCCATGGCTCTCTCGCTGGTCGCGGGTTCGCCGTCTTGCAGAACACAACCTAGCGAAAACAGAGTACTGTGCAGGTCCTCCGAGTTACGACCGCTCGACTGCCAGCACGACTGCATGGCTTTCAGTGACGGGATTGCATCATCGGTCCCGAAATTCAGCCAGCCAGCGCCGAGTTCGGCGGTGAGCTGCCTGGATTTGTCACCGAATGCGGAAACATGCAGGGGAATTTGGTCCGCAATGTTGATCAGGCCAAGATCCGGATTGAGAAAGCGAATGGGGTGCCACTCTCCTTCGCTGAACCAATCGATGGTCTCCCCCGCGAGCAGGCCACGCACGTCTTCGACGTAACGTTTCAAATCCTTCAGCTTCATCGCTCTCTGGCCCATGGTTCGCCGAGCGGTAAACCCCGTACCGACACCGAACCTGACACGACCGGGTGCGAGTTTGTTGATACTGGCAAGTGCGTTGGCCGCAACCGGCGCGATGCGGTTGGCCGGAACAAGCACTCCGGTACCGAGACCGACTCTGGATGTGTGTTTCGCGGCGAGGGCCATGCCGACAAACACGTCGGGGTTCAGAAGTTGCGTGTCGTAGAACCAGGCATCGGTGAAACCGAGTTCCTCGGCCCTCTTCACGACTTTCCAGGACTCCGTGCTGGTTGCAACGGCGACTCCGAATTCCATCAGAAGGGCCTCGCCAGAATATCGTTTAGCGATTCACCGCCGACGTCGCTTGCGTCAATCAGTGCGCGATAGCGGACCGAGACGCGGAGGAAGGAGAAACGCCAGCGGTCCTCTTCGCGGCGCAATCGGTGCTGGTAGGTCCCGAACATCATCTGCGCGTTGGTGGCCGCGGGCCCCATCGACAACTCCTGGAGCCAGTAGGCCAACGTTGTCGCCTCGTCGCCCTTCAGGTCGATCTGCATGTTCGTGTTGATATGCCCGGTGGTGAAGATCGTACCGGGCGAATCGGACGATGCGCTGGCACCGCGTTGGTAGAGGTCGTCGATGATGCTCTTGCGGCCATGGTACTCGCCACCGAGGCCGGGCATGAAGGAGTCGAAGTTACACATCTCGACCACCGCGTCCTCGGTGAAGATGTCTCCCAGTGCTTCCAGGTCGCCGGAGTCCAATCGCATGCAGTAGTCCCGGCAGGTGTGTCGAATCGACTCCAGGTCCTCGAGGTACTGCAGGCGTTCGGCAAGGCGTTCCAGGCTGGTCTCCATCGCTTCATCCTACAAATGGGTTTCCGGCAACGCGTAAGCTATCACCCTCCCGCCCGTCTCCGGCGTGCCCTCGCCGTGATCGTCGGGCAGCTCTTCGGAACGACGTTGCCGCGGCGCCGTACCCGGCACGGTGACCACCACGTACTGGCGGCCGGTCTTCGGGCTCACGTAGCTCATCGGGGTGCCCTCCGAACTGCTGCGCAGTGGGCTCTTCCAGATCACTTCGCCCGTTGCCACGTCGATGGCGCGCAGTTGCCCGTCCGAGATACCGCCGTTGAAGATCAGGCCGCCGGCCGTGACGATGGAACCCGCCACGGAGGGGAAGCCCAATCCGAGCGGACCCGTGCCCCGTCGCCAGACGAGCTGCTGCGTGGTGAGGTCGACCACCGCCATTTCTCCATAGGGTGGCTTGAGGCAGGGCAGTTGAAACGGCGAATTGAACATCCGCACGAAGGCCGCGAACGGTGTGCCGCGCTGCGGACCGCCGATTCCGTAACCGGGCGCGAACGTTTCCTCGGAATCCTGCGATCGCAGGTCTTCTTCCTGGGGCACCATGCGCACGATCCACGGCAGGTGCAGGTTGCTCACCACCATGAGCTGGCGCTCCTCGTCGACCGCGACGCTGCCCCAGTTCATGCCTCCGGCCGGCCCGGGATAGAGCAGCGTGCCCTGCACGGAGGGTGGCGTCATCGGGCCCTCGTAGCGCAGGCCGCGAAACTCCGTGCGACACGCCATCTGGTCGAACGGCGAGATGCCGAAGAGGTCCCGTTCGCGGATGCGCGGGTACGCAAAGGAAGGCATTCCCGTGGAGAACGGCTGGGTGGGGGCCGAGCGTTCCTCGGGCAGGTCCGACTGCGGCGCCTCCCGCTCGGTCACCTCGGTCAGCAGTTCGCCGGTCGCCCGGTCGAGCACGAACAGCTCGCCGCGCTTGGTGGGCACGATCACCGCCTTGCGCCGCACGCCGTCGAGCGTCAGGTCCACCAGCGTGGGCTGCGACGGAACGTCGTAGTCCCAGACGTCGTGGTGGGTGGTCTGGAAGTGCCAGCGCGTCAGCCCGGTGCGCGCGTCGATGGCGACGATGGAGCTGGCGAACCGGTCCATGACCTCGGTGCGGTGGCCCCCGAAGTAGTCGGGCGTGGCGTTGCCGGTGGGCACGTAGACGAGGCCCAGTTCGTCGTCGGCCGACGTCAGGCTCCAGACGTTGGGGGTGCCGCGCGTATAGGAATCGCCTTCCGGTGGCATGACGGTCTTGCCTTCGCGGCCGATGTCCCAGGCCCACAGCAGTTCGCCGGTGCGCGGGTCGTAGCCGCGCACGACGCCCGAGGGCTCGTTCGTCTCCTGGTTGTCCACCACCCATCCGCCGACCGCCAGCGAGCCGCTCGCGACCGTGGGCGGCGAAGTGACGAAGTAGTAGAAGGGTTTCACTTCGCCCATGCCGGCGAGCAGCGAGATCTGCCCGGCGTCGCCGAACTCGTCGCAAGGCTCGCCGGTCGCCTTGTCCACCGCGATCATGCGCGCATCGGTGGTGGCGGTGTAGATGCGTTCGGCGCAGCGTTCGCCTTTCGGGCGCTCGGGAATGTGATAGTAGGTGACGCCACGGCAGTTGCCGGTCATGCCGAACGCCGGCATGTTGTTCTTCGGGTCGAAACGCCAGCGTTCTGCGCCGGTGTCCGCGTCCAGCGAGATCATGACGTTCTGGGAGGTGCAGAGGTACAGTCCATCGTCGATCTGGATGGGGGTACCGCTGAACCGGCCGAGGCGGGAGGTATCCGCCTGCCAGGCCCGGGTCAGGTCGCCGACGTTCTCCCCGTTGATCCGGGCATGGGGCACGTAGCGCGTCCCGGCGTTGCTCGCGCCGTAGGCGTCCCAATCCGGCGAGTTCTGGGGCGGACCGTAGGTGACGTCTTCCAGAGGCGTCACATCGTCGCTGACCAGGTTGACCGTCATCGCGGCGAGCACGAGCACGCTGGCCGCCGCGCAGACCTGCAGGGTGCGCGTGCGGACCGGTGCGGGCGCGTCCTCGCTCCACAGGCGGCGCTGCATGGCCGGTATGCAAAGCAGGAGCCAGAGTATGCCGACCAGCCAGATTCGGGATCCCACCAGCCAGAACTCGGCGCCCGCCTCGTAGACCGCCCAGGCGAGGGTCAGCAGCAGGACCGCGGAGAACAGGTAGAACCCCCGGGGCCGCTCCCGCCACAGTTCGACCGCGCTGAGCAGCATCAGGATGCCCGCGGACACGTAGTATGGCGTGCCGCCCACGAACGCGAGCTCCGCCCCGAACCAGGTCATCGGCAAGCCGATGGCCCCGATGGCGATCGCGACAACTCTCAGCGGCCACTTGCCCTTTGTCGGCATGCTTCGCCCGATCTACTGCCCTGCGAGGCGCCGGAGAATAGCATCGCCCTGGGCGGCGAACGGGCGCGCGCGACGTCCGCCGGTTGCTAGTGCGAGACGTCCCTGGTGGAGTTCTCCCGGGCGGAGAGCACGATGGTCCTCTCGTCTGCGCGTTCGGACACCACGACGTCGAAGTTCGCCTGCAGCGTCGCCAGGAACCCGGCGACATCGTTGGCCCTGAACAGGCCCGCCACGCGGATCTTGCGGAGATCGTCGTCCGGTATCACGAAATCCACCGAGGTGTAACGGCTCACTTCCGCTACCGCGTCCGCCAGGGACTCCCCACGGAACACCAGGTCGCCGTTGCGCCACGACAGGCGCACGTCGATCTCTTCGGGTTCCAGGGCCTCCACGGTCTCGCGGTCCGCGTTCAGCACCACCCGCTCGCCCTCGGTGATGAGCAGGGACCGGTCCTCGAGACGGTCGGGAGACTCGAGTCGACCGAGCACTCGCACCCGGCCGTCGACGACCAGCAGTTCGACCCGCGATGCGTCCAACTTCACGGTGAACGCGGTCCCTGCGGCCCGGACGACGTGCCCGCCGGCGATGACGCTGAGCGGCCTTGCCGGGTCGTCCGCCACGTCGATGTGCATCTCGCCCCGCTCGAGGTTCACGATGCGCTGCTCCCGCGCGAAACGGACCACCGCGCGACTATCGGTATTGAGCGTGATCTCGGATCGATCCGATAGTTCGATGGTCGATGTGCCGCCAACGGCTGTCTCGTAGGCCGCGGTGTCGAACCCCACGTCCGATAGCGCTTCGCTCTCGCTCGAGTTCGTGATGGCGGGGATCATCGCGAGCGCGGCGAGGACCACGGCGAAGGCCGCGGCCATCGCGACCCGGGGGCGTCGGCGGCCGGTGGCGGTGGGGCTGGCTTCCGACGCATGCGGAAACACTTCGGACAACCGCGCCAGCGCGTCCATCCCGTCCCACATCCGCGCCATCTCGAGCAACTCCGCCTCGTTCTGCGGATCCGCCTGCATCCACGCCCGCAACGCCTCGGCCTCGGCGTCGCCCAGGCCCTGGTCCATCTTCGCGATCCAGGTGCTCGCCTCGAGCGCGCGCTGCTCCGCGCGCTGGCGCTTGTGGTCGATGTCGTAGACGTTGCTCATCGCGGCCCGGCCCATACAGCCCGATTAGTCCCCTTCATCCCGCGAACCGGACGCCTGTCGCTCGTGCCACTCCCGTTCCAGCAGGCGGGCGCCGCGCAGGATGTTCCCCATCGCGTAGTTGCCTTCGTGGCAGGCGTACTCGTAGCTCGGCAGGTCGGACTTCGGCCACGGCAGCTCGCCGCTGTACGGCGCCGCGTAGTCCGGGTCGTGCACGGTGAACCTGTAGAGCAGCGTGTCCGCGTCGACCGGCGAGAAGCGTTCGACGACGTGGAGCCCTTCCCACGGAACCCCCGGTTCCCCGAGGAAGTTCGTGGTGTCCACGACCAGCGTGTCGCCTTCCCACCAGCCGATCGAGTCCCCGGCGAGGGAGCGGATCTCCGGGGGGAGATGCTCGGAATCGATCCGGATGATGCGCGCCCAGTGCATCCATTCGATGTTGATGAGCAGGTGGGTGTCGGTCTGCACGACCGTCTTCATGTTGTTGTACATCGTGGGGATCATCGGGACGGTCGCCCCGGCATAGATCAGGCAACGGTCGAGCAGCGCCAGCGTCTCCGGACCGTCGTAGGGATGACTGCCCTCGTCCAGCCACCACGCCGTGCCGTCGTTCTTCAGCACGTCGTCGGGCAGTTCGATCTGGTTCTGCTCGTCCGGTCGCGAGCCGCGCGGGCTGGGGCCCGCTTCGCGCCGCGCCTTCCCGGCCTCCGTGAGCGGCGGCATCTGCCCGTCCGGCGGATCGACGAGAATCGACGACCGGTAGCGTCCGTCGATCTTGAACAGGCTGTCGCCCATGTCGAGCCAGGCCAGGTTGTAGAAGCCGACGTCGGCGCCCTTCTCCGGGGGAGGACGGTCCGGGTCGCTCGGCGCATCGCCCGCGGCGACCACGTCGGAGGCGTCCTGCTCCATCTCGCGGACCACGTCGTCGCTCAGGTACGGACTGTCGCCGTGCCCCGGCGTGCGCGCGAACGGCGTGAGGCTGGCGATGTCGTAAATGCCCGAGAAATCGGGCTTGCCGTCCGCCGTTCTCGGGATGTCGTCGCCGGCCGTTGCCGGCAATGCGACGGCGAGAAGCGCGGAGATTGCGACATATCGGATTCTCATGGTGGCTCTACCTCCGGGGCGACCGGGGGGAACAGACGAATGGCGGGGAATTTTCCGCCAGTCGGGTGCGTTCAGAACAGCAGGAAGATCGCGACGAACGCACAGACATAGATACTCACCCAGAACCGGAAGGACCCCAGCAGCCCCGCCTTCGCCATCGCCGCCCGGTGCGCCGCGCTCTCCTCCTCCGTCGCCGTCAGGAATGCCAGTTCCCCGGGCTCCGGCGCCGGGCGGAACCGGCTCGCGACGAGCAGCGTCGCCGTGTAGATCATCACCAGGAAGAAGGTCACGTGGTAGAAGTTGGACTTCAGGATGATGTCCGGACAGTACGGGGCCAGCGCCGGAATCGTCGTGAAGAGCAGGATGTACAGGCCGAAGACGAACCCCGTCCCCATCGTCACCACGGCCCCGAACCCGTTCACCCGCCGGCTGAACCGCCCCACGATGTAGCAGACGCCGACCGCGGGGAGCAGGTAGCTCAGGACTTTCTGCATGAGGAGATAGATCAGGCCCAGGTGCTGCACCAGCGGGGCGGTGCAGATCGCCCAGACCAGGATGGTCATGGCGGCGATCCTGCCGACCCGCAGCGCGCGCTCCTCGCCGGTGCGGCGGCGGATGGCGGGGTAGATGTCGTTGGCGAAGACGGAGCTCAGGGACATGATGCTCGAGTCCAGCGTGGACATGACCGCCGCGATGAACCCGGCGAGGACGATGCCGGAGAAGCCGATCGGCAGCACTTCCTGGATCAGCGCGGGGTAGGCACGGTCCGGGTCGATGCCGGGCACCAGCTTGAAGGCGAGGATCCCGGGGAACACCAGCACGAACACGGCGACGAGCTTGAGGGCGCCGCCGAGCAGCATGCCGAGTTGGGCGTTGCGCAGGTCCTTCGCACCGAGCGTGCGCTGCAGGAGGTCCTGGTTGCTGGTCGCCCAGAAGACGCTGATCAGGAGCAGGCCGCTCAGCACCGCGGTGAAGGGCATCACCTCGTGGTCCGCGGGCAGCATCATCTGAAGGTGCTGCGGCGGCACGGTCTCGACCAGGCCGGAGAGTCCCCCGACAGCCGCGAGCCCGAGAAAGAGCACCAGCACGCCGCCGACCAGCAGCACGATCGACTGGACGAGGTCGGTGTAGACCACCGAGGACAGCCCGCCCGTGACCGCGTAGATGCCGGTCGCGAGCCCGAGCGCCAGAGCGCAGTAGAAGATCATCTCGTTGCCGAGGCCGAAGAGCTGCAGGGCCACGAGGCTGCCGGAGTAGAGGATGATGGAACTCAGGCAAAGCCCGAAGAACACCAGCGTCACGGCGTAGATCAGCTTGGCCTGCCGGCCGTAGCGGGACTCCAGGAAGCCGGGGATGGTGAAGATCCGGGTGCGGAGGTATATCGGGATGAAGAGCACCGCGGAGAGCGCGAGGCAGATGACGCCGGTGAGCTGCGGGTTGGCGGCGGCGATGCCGATCTTGTAGGCGAGCCCGGACTGGCCGACGAACTGGACGCTCGAGATGTTCGTCGCAAAGAGGGAGGTCCCGATCAGGAGCCAGGAGAAGTTCCTGCCGCCGAGGAAGAAGCCCTTGCGGTCCGCCTTCTCCCGGCGCCCGATCCAGATGCCGAAGACGAGGACGCCGACCAGATAGAGGACGACGATTCCGATGTCGACGTTCTGGAGGGACATGGGGGATTGGCGGGCGGGTCAGCGGCAGGCGTAGGCGCCGGCGTGCGCGGGATCGCCGGACACGTATACCGGCTTGCGCGGCCAGGCGTCGTGGAGGTCCAGGCCTGTGAGCCCGGAGCACCCCGTATGCGATGGCTCCTCCGCCGCGTGGCTGGCGCAGACCAGCACCGACAGGCCACCGGCCAGGAGCAGGCGGAGCGCGGCTGGCGCACGGGCGCCGCGTCGTGTGTGTCCAAGCATGGGGGAAGCCTACCGAAGCGCACCCAGACGAAGCGCACCCAGACACACACGATCCATGCACGCCATCGAGTCTTTAAGATGCTGGGATATATCGCACACCACGACCGACGAGGAGACGGCCATGGACGCGATCCGCTTTGCCGTCGTCGGCTGCGGGAACATCGCCGAGGGCTACCACCTGCCCGCGCTCGCCGCGCTGGACGGCGGCGCGTTCGTCGTGGCCTGCGACATCGAGAAGGAGCGGGCCGCGCGGGTGGCCGGGAAGTTCGGCGCGCGGGAGTGGGGCGGCGATTACCCGGAGATCGTCGCCCGCGACGACGTGGACCTCGTCTGCATCTTCACCAAGATCGACACCCATGCCGAGATCGCCATGGCGGCGGCGGACGCCGGCAAGCACGTGTTCGTGCAGAAACCCCTCGCGCCGACGCTGCGGCGGGGCCGCGCCATGGCGGATGCCGCTCGGGCGAACGGCACGCAACTGGTTACCAGCTTCATGCACAGCTACTTCCCGGAGTCGCTCGCCGCCGCCGAGCTGATCCGGGCGGGCCGGATCGGGCGCATCGAGCACATCCGCCAGCGCAACGCGACACGCAACCCGCTGGCGTCGGCGCCCTCCTACGGCGGCGCGCTCATGGACATCGGCGCGCACGGCATCGCGCTGATCCAGGCGCTTTCCGGCCAGGACATCGTGCGGGTCGCGGCGCGCATCGAGGGAGAGGAAGCGTCTGCGGACGGGAATGGCGCCCCGGAGGACCGGCGCCTGCAGGGCGACGAGGTCAACGCCTGGCTGCTCTACGAACTGTCCGGCGGCGCCACGGCGAGCCACGAGGTGCAGTGGTCGCAACCGGGGCGGCACGTCGCGGTTCCAGGCGGAGATCTACGGCTCCGAGGGCTCGCTCCACCTGCGCGTACCGCGCACCGGCGAACCGCTCGCCATGACCTTTCGTTCGGAAGCGACCGACGCCTCGAAACAGGACCCCGGATGGACCCTTCCGGACGTGCCCGACACCCCCATCGGCATCGCGCACCACCAGGCGCTCCTGGACCGCAAACGCAACGGCTCGGACGTGCCGCCGGGGCAGGAGGGGTTGAGCGTCCTCGCGGTGTGCGAAGCGGCGCGCCGGTCGGCGGCGACGGGCGCCTGGGCGGAGCTGTGGGCGGGGTCCTGAACGGGTCCTGAACGGGACACGGGTCCTGAACGGGACACACACGAACGGGACACACGGCAAACGGGAGGACCGAACACGAAAAGCGCATTCATCATCCAGCCGCAGCAGGACTTCACCGACTTCGTCGCCTTCGCGCGCGACGAGGGGGTCGACGGGGTGGAGCTGATGTACTTCAAGCCGGACGCGGTGGAGGCCTTCTCCCGGGTCGCGGAGCGCAAGCGCGTCCTGGACGGCCACGGCGTCGCGGTTTCCGCGGTGGCGACATGGCACGTGGGCCTGGCGGACCCGCCGGGATCGGACAGCGCCGACGTCATCGCGCGGGGCATGGACTACGCCGCGGAACTGGGCGCGTCCTGCTTCTTCACCGGCGCCGGCGAACCGGAGGGCGACAACCCCGCCGCGGCGCTCGCCGACTGCTACGAGGACTGGCGGTCGCGCGCGCAGACGCGCAACCTCGACTTCTGCTGCTACCTCGGCCACAAAGGCAGCTACATCGACAGTGAAGACGTGCTCGCCGAAGCCCTGGAAGCCGTCCCGAACCTCGGGCTCAAGATCGACCCGGTCGGCCTCATCCGCAACCTCGACGCCGACCCGAACGACATCCTGTTCCGCTTCGGCGCCAACCTCACGTACTTCCACGTCAAGGGCCTCACCCGCCTGCGCGACGGCGAGATCGAGCCGCCCCCCGGCTTCGACGCGCTGCGCTGGGA
>JAJDVW010000057.1 GCA_022825925.1 Pseudomonadales bacterium
CGGCGCATAGACCTCGTGGCCGGGGTCGCCGGCGGTCAGCGCCGCCCGGAAGGCCTTCCCCTGTTCCTCCCCGAAGACGTGGTCGTACATGATCGGCCAGCGGTCTTCCTCGTCCGGCCCGTAGGTGGAGACGATCCACACCACGAGGCCTCCGGCCTGCCGCAGCGCCGCGTTGATGCGGTTGATGTTCGGTACGACCTCGCGCGCCACCGGAATCTCGGCAACGGCGCCCTCGGCGACGAAGGCGTTCTGCATGTCGACGACCAGCATGGCCGTCCGCGCCGGGTCGACGGTCTCGAAGGTGTGGACCCGGCCGCGCCGGGCCAGGCAGCGATTGACGACATCCTCTGGTATTCCACCCGCGTGCATGTCCCTCTCCCCCTTGGCTTTACCACTCCCGGATTGTCGCAACTCGGAGCGACGGAAGGAATCCACTCCTCCGACACGCTCTGCCAACAGGTTGACCGCCCGAACACGACCATGCACGATCGCCCGCATCGTCGGCGGCGCGCGTCCGGCGAGACGCGCGAATGCCCGGCGCCGCATGGGGAGGACGCCGCTGGCGTTGTTGGCTCAAGCCCCGCGCGTTGAGCACATCAGCGGTTTCCGCCCCGCCCCGAGCGCGCGCACCTGCCCGGTCCCCGAGTTTGGGGATCGGTGATGCGTGGCCATCAAACGGCTTGACGCTATGATGCTCCCATGCGCACGACGCTTTCTCTCGACGACGATGTCCTCGACCGTGCGCGCCGGATCGCCGCGAAGCTCCGCAACCCGTTCCGGGCCGTGGTCAACGAAGCGCTTCGCACCGGACTGACCGGCCTCGAAGACGGCGCGAGGCAACGACGGTACGTGACCGAACCACACGCCATGGGACTTCGCCAGGGCCACGATCTCGACAACATCCAGGAGTTGATCGCGCAGATCGAGGGCGAGACAGCGCGTTGATCCTGGAACCCCGGCATGGATGCCGGATCGCGTCCGCCAACCCGGACTTTCCAGGTTGCCCGCGAATGACCCGGGGTCGCAAGCGCCTACCGCTTGTGTACCCCAGCGGCGGTGCGATTTGACATTAATTTAGATACTGCTTATATAATCTCCTGCTTGATTGATGCTTGGAGCAGTCATGGACCTGAACGTGCAGACCCACCTTGGCGCCGTCGAGCGCACCGTCTCGTCCCTCGAACGCGATGGACAGGCCGCCCGGGCGGTCACCCTCGCGCGGAGCTACCCGACCACGGTCGAGGACCTGTGGGATGCGGTGACGAGCGCGGACCGGATCGCGCGCTGGTTCGTGCCGGTCAGCGGGGACCTCGAGCTCGGCGGCCGCTACCAGTTGGAAGGCAACGCGGGCGGCACGATCACGCAATGCGAGCGTCCCGCGTTTCTCGCCCTGACCTGGGAGTTCGGTGGCGACGTCAGTTGGGTGGAAGCGAGGGTCACGGAGGACGGCGCCGATCGCGCGCGCCTTGCGCTCACCCACACGGCGCTGCTGTCCGACCACTGGACCGAGTTCGGCCCCGGCGCCGTCGGGGTCGGGTGGGAGATGGGTCTGCTCGGGATGGAACTGCACCTGACGCGGCCGAACGAGCCGAAGATGGACGAGACCACGTTCCACACCACCCCGGACGGCAAGGCGCTCCTCACCGGGAGCAGCGAAGCGTGGGGCCAGGCGGCCATCGCGGCCGGGACGGACCCCGAAGTCGCGCTTGCCTCCGCACGGCGCACCACGGCCTTCTACACCGGCGACCCCCTCGCGTCGGACTGATGCACGCCTTCGAAGTACTCGGCGACCCGGTGCGGCGGCGCGCCCTCGAGCTGCTTGGCGGAGGCGAGCGCGCCGCCGGCGAGATCGGCGAAGTCGTTCGGGGCGAGTTCGCGATCACCCAGGCGGCCGTCTCCCAGCACCTCAAGGTGCTGCGCGACCATGGTTTTGCCCGTGTGCGCGTTCACGGCGCCCGCCGTATCTACGCCATAGACGCGGACCCGTTGCGGGAAGTCGACGCGTGGCTCGAGCCGTTCCGGCGGTTCTGGGAACCGAAGCTCGATGCGCTCGGGACGGAGGTCGCGAGAGGCAAGCGGACCGGGTGAACGGCCGGCGATTTCCCCGCGCCTGACCGCTATGCTTGGGGCGAGCCCTCGTCCCCGCGGGATCGCCCATGCGCTTCGGCATCTTCGACCACATGGAACTCGGTACCGTCAACCTGGCCGAACTCTACGAGGAACGGCTGCGGATGCTGGAGTACGCGGACGAGGCCGGGTTCTGGTGCTACCACAAGGCCGAACACCACTTCACGCCCCTCGACTCCGCTCCTTCTTCCACGGTCTTCCTCGCTGCCGCATCCCAGCGCACCCGCCGCATCCGCCTGGGTTCCCTGGTGATGCTGCTGCCGTTCTACGAGCCGCTGCGGTTCATCGAGGAGATCTGCATGCTCGACCACCTGTGCGGCGGGCGCCTCGAAGTAGGCGTGGGGAAGGGCATTTCGCCGGCCGAACATGCCCTGTGGGGTCACGACCCGGCCACCGCCCGCGAGCGTTTCGAGGAAGCGTTCGAGATCGTTCGCATCGGGCTGTCCGACCTTCACCGGGAGTCCGAGGCGGAGGCCGCCGCCGACGCGGACGGCGGGCGCGTCCTCGAGTCCGCGGTGGACCAGTTCCGGAGAACCGGTAGCGCGGACCAAGTCCCGCGCCCGCTGCGAACGCTGCAGAGGCCGCGACCCGGGTTCTGGTATCCGGGCAATGTGGACTACGCCGCCAGGCATCGCCTCCACACGATCACGGCCGGCCCGCCGCCGGCGGTTCGCCATGCCATGGATGTGTACCGGGCCGGCCTCGAGCAGCCGGAGGCGGACTGGAGCCCCGGCCTGGCGGAGCCTGTCATCGGCGCCCAGGCGCACGTCTACCTGGCCGCGACGGCGGAGGCGGCCCTGGAGCGGGTCCGGCAGGCTTTCGGGGCCTACCATCGCAACCTGACCCGGCTCTGGCGTCAGTACGACGTGTCGATCGAGGGCATCGACCCTACGTTCGGCGGCAGCTTCGAGGCGGCGATGCGGTTCAACGCCCTGGTGGCGGGCCCCCCGGAGGCGGCGGTCGAGCACATCGGGAGGATGGCCGCCGACACCGGCATCGAGTACCTCACGTTCGCCTTCGGCTGGGGCGACCTGACCCACGACGAGATCATGGCGTCGATGCGGCTGTTCGTGGAAGAGGTCATGCCCCAGTTCGCTGGCCGACGCCCCTGACCTTGGCGGCGCTCACCGCGAACCAGGCGGCATGGCTCGAGTCCCGCGGCGTCGCGGGACCCTTCCGGGCCCTGGCGGGCGACGCCTATTGCGATGGGACCGCCCGGGACCCCGCGTTGCTGCTTGAGCAGACGCGGATGTTCGACGTGCTGCGCGAACTGCGTGGACTGGACTGGGCGCTCCGGAATCCGGACGCCGGGGAGCTGGATGACGCCGGCGGGAAAGTCGCCGCGGCGCTCGCGGGCTATGCGTGATCCGAATATGCTTCGATGAACCCCAACGAAGGAGCGTCGCCATCGCGGTCAAGGAAAGGCTGACCGAACTCGGACTGGAACTCCCGCCCCCCATGCGCCTCGGGGGCCTGCCGTTCGAAGCGGTGCGGGTCGCCGGGGACCGGGCGATCATCGCGGGCCACTTGCCCCTCGACGCCGCCGGTGCGATCGCCGGTCCGCTCGGCAAGGTGGGGGCGGAAGTGAGTCCCGAGGAGGGCTACCAGGCCGCACGGAAGGTGGCGCTTGCCATGCTGGCGAGCCTGGAGGCCCGTGGCATCGATCTCGACCGCGTGGCCTGGCGCAAGGTGTTCGGCATGGTCAACGCCGCACCGGGCTTCAACGCGCTGCCGGGAGTGATAAACGGCTTTTCGGATCTCGTGCTCGAGGTGTTCGGAGAGCAGGGCAAGCATGCGCGCTCGGCGGTGGGCGTGGCGGAGCTGCCCTTCGGCGCGCCGGTCGAAGTCGAGGCGGAAGTGGCGCTGTTGCCGGCGGACGACGTGTCCAGCGCGCCGGCGGAGCCGCGGCCGCCAGAGGTCGTTGCACGGCCGGCGACCTCCGAGTCCGGATTACGCCGCGTGGACTACGCCGGCATCAGCCCCCTGACGCTGCCGGCAGAGGCTCTCCTGCGGGCGATCAAGGCGCTCTCGAACCTGTTCTGGATATCCATCGCCGGCACGCTGCTGGCGATCCTGCTCGCGGCGCTCACGAACCTCGCCGGCTCCGGGGACAACAGCCTGGAACTCGGGGAGTACCGGGTTCCCGTCTCGGTGTTGCCCATCGGCTTCCTGGGGTTCGCGATGTTCCTCTTCTGGCTGACGGCCGCGCGGTTCCGCATGCTCGAGGGGGCCCTCGGGGACGACGATCTCACGGCAAGCCTGGCACGGGAAATCTTCCGTCTCGACCCGCCGGTCCTTGACGTGTTCGACGCCGGCAACCTGCGTCCCTTCGCCCCGCTGTCCGGCTTCTCGATGCTGCTCTGGATCTGGAGCCTGTTCTTCGGCACCAGCATGGGCCTGGTGTTCTCGACCCTGGTCATCCGCGGCATCACCGCGTCCGTAGACGACCGTCCGATCTTCTATGCCTACGTGTTGGTGACCCTGGCCATCGTGGGCTACGGCGCCAGGGCGATCCTCCGGCCGCTACGCGGCATCCTGGCGACGCTCCATGGCGAACGCCTGCCGGTCGGGCCGCTCAGATTGGCGATGGCCGTCCTGGTGTTGGCGGTAGGGTTCTTCTCGGCCAGACCCGACCTGCTGGCCCTGTTCGCCGGGGAGGACTGGCAGTCGGTGGGCCCGAGCCGGGCAAACGCGGTGGACGGCCAGACGCTCGTGCTGGAGGGAGGCAGGATCGTCCGGCTGGGGGCGATCGCGGCGTTGCATCCCGACCAGACCTGCAGCGATGCGCAGGGCATTCGCTATCCGTGCGGGCAACAGGCGACCACCTACCTGCAGTCCCTGGTGCAGGACGGGTGGGTGCACTGCTTCGTGACGTACCCCAACATGGGTCTTTGCCGGCTCCTGGACGAGGGCGAGCCGCCACCGGAAAGCCTGGAGGACAGTTGGACGCGGGAGAGCCTCCAGACGCGCATGGTCCTTGCGGGGTTCGCGTTCGCCGAGGGCATCGGGATCGACTCGATGGGAGAACTTCAGGACGCAGCGCAGCGCAACCGTGCCGGGGCCTGGCAGGGCTCCTTCGAGCCGCCGGGCGCCTGGGCCGCCCGGGATCGTTGAACGCCGAGCCTCAACGGACCTTGAGCACCAGGAACTCGTAGCCATGGAACTCCGAGCAGGCATGCCAGATGTCGATCTCGTGCTGCACCCCGTCCGCCAGCGCCCGCGCGTCCGGCGCGTCGCGATGGCGTTCGCGGAAGGCGGTCACGTTGTCCTGCAGCGGCCGGTAGTAGTCGTCCCACCACGCCGACGCGGGGAGCGGAAAGTGGCCCACGATCTCGTAGCCGCACCCCTCGGCGGCTTCGAGCAGCGTGGCCGTATCCCGGATCGCCGGGTACTCCGCTTCCCAGAACGCCACGCATTCGGCCGGCGGCCGGGCCTTGCGCCAGCACGCTTCGGTCAGCGCGACGTGCCCGTCGCGCGACAGCAGCCTGCGCCAGTCGCGCAGTCCCGTTTCGACGCCGACGTTGTAGATGGCGCCTTCGCACCAGATCAGGTCGAACGCGCCGTCCGCGAGACCGAGATTGCCCATGTCCCCCACGCGCGCTTCGAGCCGGTCCGCGATGCCCAGCCGGCGCGCCTCGCGGTTCAACGCGTCGATGAAGGGTGGATGGAGGTCGATCGCGACGATGCGCGCCGGGGAACTCTCGGCCAGCACGAGCGCCTGGGCGCCGGTGCCGCAGCCGAGGTCGAGCACGCGCGTGCGCGCCCCCACGCCGGGCACGAGTTCGAGGGCCTGCCGCGTGCTGGCTGGGGATCCCGGCCCCTGCCGCGGCAGCCCGCTGAAGAGTTCGAAGAAGAGGACCGTGGCCCTGTCCGCCGCCATGGCGGTATTGTCGCTCATCCAGCCGGTGGCGGCCCGCGCGCGACGCGTCGAACGAAGGGAGAGTCGTGACGGCGATGCGAACCGTTGCCCCACTCGATGCGCGGGGCCTCGCCGGGTTGTTCGCGCGCTACGATGTCGGCACACCGCGGCGCTGCCGCGCGGTTTCGCTCGGCATCGAGAACAGCAACTACTTCGTCACGACGGTCGGGAGCGGCCGCGAACACGAGTGGGTGCTGACGCTGCTGGAACAGCCCTCCTACTGCGGGCCCGCCTACGTCCCCCTGCTCGATCTCTGCCATGCCGCCGGGTTGCCGGTGGCGCCGCTCGTGAGAAACGCGGCGGGGGAGGCCGCCGAAATCTGGCTCGGCAAACGGGCCATGCTGGCGCCGCGCCTTCCCGGCGCGCACGTCGACGTCCCCGGGCGAGGACACCTGGAAACCCTCGGCCGCGTGATCGCCGACTTTCATGCCGCCACCGCCAACCCCGCCTTCGAGGTCCCTCCCTATCCCCGGGACCAGCGCTGGCTGAGCGATCGCTCGGCGTCGACGCGGGGCCGCATGGCGCGTACCGACGAACGGCTGCTCTTCGACTGCGTCGACCGCGTCAACGGCATGCTGGATCGCCGGGACGTGCGGGAACTGCTTCCCTCCGGCATCGTCCACGGCGACCTGTTCCGCGACAACGTGCTGTTCGATGGCCCCGAACTGACCGGCGTGCTGGACTTCCATCACGCGGCGCGGGGCTATCTCGTCTACGACCTCGCGGTCGCGGCCAACGACTGGTGCAACGGCCCGGGCGGCGTCCTCGACGCGGAGCGCACGGCGGCCCTGGTCACTGCCTACCACCGTACTCGCCCACTCTCGGATCTTGAGCGGGAGCTCTTTCCCGGGTTCCTGCTGTATGCCGCGCTGGCGTTCTGGCTGTCGCGCCTGGTCGTGGCGCTGGAGACCGACCCCAGAGCAACCGCAAGGTTCAAGGACCCGGACGAGTTTAGGGTGATCGTCGCCGACCGGAACGAGAGTGTGTACCGGATCGGTTTTCCGGATTGAGCGACGCTGTCGACGGTGGCGTGGCTCGCGCCGTCTTCTCACCGATGCCGCCGTGGCAGGAGGAGCCGTCTTCCCCGCGAGTCCTGTATAGTGATTGGTCATGATGCCGGGACGCGTGCTTTGGTTGCCGGGGTGCGCGATGCTCCTGCTGGCGCTAACCGTTCGGTCGCAAGAGGAAGCCCGTCCGGAACCGCAGGATACGCTTGGCGGGTTTCACTTCGTGGTGGCGGAAGGCCGGACGCTGGCGGTACTGCACGCGTCCGGCGAAGCGGGAGGCAGCCGGCCGTCGTCCGTCTCAGCCGCAGGCGCCAGGACCTCGGCGCGGTCCTCCGATACGACCCCGCACCGCATCCACGAGGTCGAGGTGGACGGCGAGGTCTACCGGGCGGCGACGCCGCTCGACGGTCCCCGGTCGAGGATCGTGTTCGACCCGGCCCGGCGCGCGTTCGAGTCTCTGCTGCCGAGCATTCGGCTCGAACTCGACGGCGACGTGGACGCCGACGCGGTCGGCGAGGCCCTCGGGGCGCTCCGGGTGACAGTGTTCGAACGTCTCGGATTCGCGATCCTCGACCTGCCCGGCGATCTGCATCCCGTCGACGCGGTCGCGCGGGTCCGGCGCCTGCCGGGGCGGCCGGAGGCGTCGGTGCGGCTCCGCAGTCCCCCGCTCGAATGGCGGTAACGCCCGGGGCGGGCGTCCGGGCCTGGGCTTTGCTCGGAATCGGCCTCGCCGGGTGCGGTTCGCCGCCGCACGAGGATCCGCAACCTCCCCGTCCGGCAACGGTGTCACTGTCGGTCGGGGGCTCAACCGCTGTCGACGAGGCGGCCAACCCCAAGGTGTCGGTGCGGGTGGGGCTGGACCGGGTCGCGGCCGATCCGGTCACCGTGGAACTGGACATCGCGGGCTCGGCGACTTCCGGCGGCGACTACGCCGAAATCGACGCCAGCGTCACTATCCCGGCGAGCGGGAGCCACGCCGATGTCGTGGTCGACGTGTACCGGGACTTCGTGGAGGAGGCGGACGAGACCGTCGAGATCGCCTTGGGAGAGATCTCGGGCGATGCAGAGGCGGGACCGGACGCTGCGGTTACGCTGACGATACTGGACGGGGGGGCGGCTTCGGTCGACAGGAGGCCTGACGAACCCGAGCCCCCGGAACTCGAATTGCTGCCGCTCGCGTACACCGTGACCCCGGACGCGGTGGTCCTGATTGCGGTCGCGCTGAACTCGCGGACCGACGGCGCGGCGGCGCCGCTGGTCGTGGAGTGGTCGACCGACGCCGACTTCGAGACGGACGTGCGTCTCATCGACAGTGTCGCGGTGGACGCGGCCGACGATGCGTTCGATCTGTTTCTCGGCGGCTTCCATGTGTTTGCGGTGCCACTCGAGGAACTCGGGGCGAACGGCATCTACTACGTTCGCGCGTACCTGGGCGCGGAGCCGCCCGCCGGCGGACTCGGGGTGGACGCCCCAAATGTCTTCTTCGACGGCTTCGCGACCGACTCCCGCGGCAACGTGGTCGTGCGTTGCGAGGCGCCGACGAGGGACGCTCAGGGGTCGGGCGATCCCCTGTTTTCCGAGCAGTGGCACCTGCGGAACACCGGTCAGACCGGATTCTCGGACCGCGGAGGCTCGATGGGCGAGGATCTGCGGATGGCCGGCGCCATGTCCTCCGGACTGGACGGCGGCGGGGTGAAGCTGGCGGTTGTCGACACGGGCCTCGAAACCTGCCACCCGGACCTCGCGGCGAACACGGCCGGCGGCGGCTCGTTCAACTTCGCGCACGGACGGCTGGCCTTCGCCGGGGCGTCCCCGGCGGACCCGTTTCATTTCGGGCTCGCGGGCGACCACGGCACGAGCGTGGCGGGCGTTGCCGCCGCGGTCGCGGACAACGGTCTCGGCGGACGCGGCGTTTCGCCCGGCGTCCGACTGGTGGGGTTCAATCCGGCGGAAGCCGGGAGCCCGGACGCGGAGGACCCGGACGCGGCGTTCGAGACCGCGATGCTGCTCAGTCTCGGCGGCAGCGATTCCGCGCCGGACTCGGGGAGCGTGGACGTGTTCAACATGAGCTTCGGCATCTTCGCGCCGGGCGAAAACTCGCGGGAGGAGTTCGTGCGGTCGATCCGGTCGGGCACGGCGGAACTCAGGTCGGGCCGGGGCGCGCTGTACGTCAAGGCGGCCGGGAACGACTTCGATGCCTGCGAGCCGAGGCATCCGTTCAACCTCGAGACCGGTTGCGTGTCGGCCAACGCGGATCCCGACGGCAACCTGCCGTGGCTGGTCAACGTCGGGGGGTTCAACGCGGATGGCGTCAGGGCGTCCTACTCCAGCGCCGGGGCCAACCTGTGGGTGGCGGGTCCGTCGGGCGAAGACGGGATCGAGGCGCCCGCGATGATCACGACCGACCAGGCGGGCACGCACGGCGGGTACAGCCAGTTCGCCCGGAACGGACTGGTCGGGGGACGGCCGATGAACCGCGACGGCGACTACGTCGGCGGCTTCGGCGGCACGTCGGCCGCCACCCCCGCCGTGGCGGGCGCGGTCGCGATCCTGCTCGGTGTCGAGCCGGCGTTGACGTGGCGGGACGTGAAGCACATCCTGGCGGCCACCGCGCGCAGGATCGACCCGGACATCCCGGAAGTGCGCGCGGCCTTCGGCGGGTCACCGTACGTCGCCCAGCACGCCTGGCAGGTCAACGCCGCCGGCTACGCGTTCCACAACTGGTACGGATTCGGCGCGGTGGACGTGGACGCGGCGGTGGCGATGGCCGCGGAACAGCGGCCCGACCGCCTCGGGGAGTTCGTCGAGTCGGCGTGGTTCGGACCCGGCGCCGGGGCGGAGCCGCTGGCCGTTCCGGACGCCGACGGTAGCGGGACCAGCGCCGCCGTGGACGTCGCGGGCCTTCCCTCCGGCGCGGCCGTCGAGGCGGTGGTGCTGGACGTCTGGGCCGACCACGCCAACCCGTTCGACCTCGGCATCACCCTGCGGTCGCCCTCCGGCACGGCGAGCGTCGTCAATCCGCCCTTCAACACCGCGCTGGAAGGCGAGTTCGGTCTGCACGGCTGGCGGCTGCTGACCAACGCGTTCTACGGCGAGCGCCCGGCAGGCGCGTGGACGGTACATGTGGCGGACCTCGCCGAGGGCGGTGAGGGCAGCCTGACCGGCTGGCGGATCCGGTTCCACTATGGCGACCACGGCGCCCCATGAGCCGCGCAGCAGGCTACCAGGCCGCCGCCATGCATGAGCCGACGTGGCGGAGCCCGAAGTCCGGGCCACAGTGGCGGGCCAGTCTCGAGACATACGCCGTTCAGCCGGCGGTCGCGAAGCTTCGTCAGGCGCTGATCAGGAGCGGCGGGTTCTCCGAGCGCCAGCACATACTGCCGGGGCTGCGCGAAGGCGCGGTCGAGGTTGGCGTGGCGGCCCTTGTACTACCCACGCGAAGTGGTGGCGCTTCCACACGTCGGCCCAGCCGTCGCCGCCGCCGTCCTTGCGCACGCCCTTCTCGAAGCCGTAGCGGTCGCCCGTCGGCGTCGGTTCGCCGAGCATGCCGCACAGGTCGATGCAGTGTTCGTGCGAGGCAGAGCGCTCCTTGAGTTCGGCGCCACTTGGCGATGAACTCGCCCGGGGTCACGTTCTGGACGGCGACGGCTGCATGGGCGGCCATTTTCGCCCAACGGTTCAGCCGTTTGAAATCAGGCGTCGCCGGGACTGTGCGGAAGGCGGTTTGGCGACAGGAACGCGGGAAGGGCGCGCGGGGAGGGCGCCGGCATCAAGCTCGTCGCGCAGGGCGGACAGTTCGAGGATGGAGGGTCGGTTCCTTGTCGAATCCTCCGATCGCCGCCGTGCCGCCGCCGCGTCCCGCTTCATCCATTCGAAGCGCGTCACTCTTCCAGGAACGCTTGGTACTCCTTCGAGAACTGGGGATGCCAGCGCGACAGCGCGGGGCGATTCTTGATGATGTCGTCCGCATTCCATTGGATGCGGCGCTCGTCGAGCCTGCGCGGCGTGTCGTTGTCCGGACAGACGATGTAGAAGTCGCCGTTCCGCAGGCCGCGGAGCATGAAATCCACGACTTGTGGGGAGGTCCAGGCGGCATCCGGCTTCCGTGGAAGGAAACGCGCAATCATGTTGCTGTAGGTAAGTCCGGGTACGAGCAAGTGGACAGACACCGGGCAGTCGTTTCGTTGGCGGAGCGCATGGGCCAGACTCTGGGTGTACGCCAAGACCGCAGCCTTGGACAGGTTGTAGGCGTAGCCGCCGGGCGGATTGGTGATGCCCTGTTTGGAACCCGTGTTGATTACGGCGACCGGTTCGCCGGCCTCTCTCATGGAGGGGACGAAGGCCTGGCAACCATGGACGACGCCCCACAGGTTCACGGCGACCTGTCTCTTCCAGAGCGCGAGCTCGTCCCAGGGCTCGGATCGTCCGAGTGCCGCGCCGGCGTTGTTCATCAGGCAGTGCACCTTCCCGAATCTCGCGTAGGCGGCGTCCTTCAGTCGACGAACCTGCCCAGGGTCCGTCACGTCGCAGAGTTCTCCGAGAAGCCGATCACCGGCCGAGGACAGGGAACTCAGGGCGGCGTCGAGCGCGTCGCCGTCGTTGTCCGCAAGGACCACGTTCATGTCCGACTCGAGGAACCGTGTGGCTGCGGCCAACCCGATGCCGTTTGCGGCACCCGTGACGACGGCGGTGTTCTCCGGCTTCAGCCATGCAACCATTTCATCGTTCCCTGCTACTCGTCGGCGCCACTGGTTTCGCTGCGTCGTTGCTGCGGGAAAGCGCAAGGCCCTGGGACGTTGCGACGGCACCGCACCTTTGGCCGGACTTGGGGCACTTCGACCAATCGATCACTTGATGCGTTCGTTTAACACCTGTTGGCGGACGGTTCAAGGCCGAGGTTGGCGGCTTGGTGGTGGCGTGGATGCCGCGGTTCGCATGGCCGGGAGGGTGGGCGGGCCGCAGGCCGCGCCGAGTAGGGCCGAACATCATGACGACACGCCAGGCCCTCTTCGAGGATGGCGGGCCGGCCAAAGCTCTTCGGCAGCTTGCCGGACCACTGGCTGGTCAGCGGTTGAGGGTCCATGACGTTCTCCCTTTCAGGGTTGCGACGCGGAGTGTGTCGGTGCCTTGAACGGGGGGCATGCGCGCGCGGGGCGATCACCTCGCGCCAAGGTGCAGGCGAGCCCGAGGACGAGCCGCTCGTCCAAGCTGGCGCTGGAGTTCCTCATCCTGACGGCGGCGCGCTCGGTCGGGGTGCGCAAGGCGACGTGGGACGAGGTCAACGTGGACGGAGCCATGTGCGTTGTGCGCACGGAGCGGATGAAGGTGTTCGCCCTTGATTCCGCGACACGTTAGTGCGAGCAGCCGCCGCAACGCATCGTCGTCGGATATGTCGGGGTTCCATCCGTATGCGGCCGCAACGGTGGCATCGAGGTTCGCGCCTTCGCCGATCTGAGTGCCGAGCCGTAGCGACCACGCCTCATGGAAGCGCCTGTGCAGAATGCCGAACGTGACGTCATCTTCGCGGGCGATCACGATGAGCTGGTGGTCAGGACAGACACTTGTGCTGAGCCAGACGAACGTGCGGTGCTTGCCGTTGACTGGAGTGGCTACGCAGCGCGACAGCCCGTCGAGCGGGCGCCGCATTCGGGGCCTGGGTTCCGCGTGCCGCCACCAGTAGGTGCGGTACGACTCGCGGCGGTTGGTCCGGCGTTTGGGCAGGACATGCTCGTGGACGTGGCGGAACGGCTCCTCGAACATCGCTGCCTCCCTCTCGTCCATGTCCCAGCCGAAGTCGACGATCCACTTGCCGGCGGGGCGGCGCGTCACGTTCATGCCGTTGGCCCACGGCTTCAGCACGTCGGCGTCGGGCCGGCCGTTCGGATGGCGGGCAGCCGGAGCCACTGGGCGGCCAGGTCGCCGGACACGTCGAACGATCCGCTCTTGGTGCCGCCCATGAACGCGACGCCCGCGTTCTCCCGCAGCCGTTTCGCGCCGGTCAGATCGACGCCACGGATGGAGTTCGTGGCGACGAGGCCGACGCGGTCGGCGTTGTCCGCCGAGACGTGCTCGCCCGACTTGACGAACCAGTACGTGACCAGGTCCGCCTCGCGGGGCGCGCGGTCGCGGTAGGCGGCGAACAGCCGTGCGACGTATTCCTCGCCGAGGCCGCGGATGAGCAGCTTGCCCCCGAGGAACGTCGGGTTGCCGATCACGGCGCGCGCCTCCGGCCAGTCGGGCTCGGCGCCGTCGGGAGACAGGATCGCATCGCGGCACTCGATGTTGTCCAGCGGACGAAGGATGGGCTTGCTGGTGCCGAAGCCGTTGCGAAGCATCCACGGCGGCTGGCCGATCCACACCGACACGCGGGTGAGTTCCGCGGCGTAGGGGTTGATCTCGATGCCCTGACGTTGCCGGGATCGATGCGCGGCATCTCCCGCCGCAGGCCCATCGCCTCGGCCTCCAGGGTGACGCGGTGTTCGAGAACCTTGAGGGCGAGCAGCCCCGCAGCACCGAGACCTGGGAGGATGAGGGGACTAACGTGTCCTGGCTGTCAAGGGCAGACGAGAGCGCGAGAGCGCGTTGCCAGTTGGTCACAGAGACAGAGTGAGGGCTCGTCAGATGAACTGCTGCACCTGCGTCGCCTTGACCAGGGGGGCGTCGCTTGCTTCGCTGCACACTACCGCCTCGAAGACGGCTTGGCGCTGCCCGACCCGGACGAGGTTGCAGGTAACAAGCAGCGGCTCCCCGGCCGGCACCGGGCGAAGGTAGAAGCAGCTCAGGCTGCCGGTCACGAACGTGCGCTCGCCGCCCGCGAACCAGGTCGCGAGGCTCACGGCGTCGTCGATCATCGCGGCCACGAAGCCCCCTTGGACGGTGCCGTGTGGATTGGTCGTGCCTTCCGGCGGCACGAAGCGCACCGTGGCGCGGGCGCCGTCGTCGGCCACGGCCTGAACGGTCCCGCCCATGAAGGCTCGGGAGGGGATGTGCGGCAGTTCATCAACGTTCATGTCAGTCCCTGTTCGTTGGCGGTAGCGGGTGGCCGGCGGCCATGCGTGGTTCGACAACAGGCGCCGTACCGGGATACAGGTCAGCAGCCGCGGCAAGGACATCGGCACTTGCCGCGCCGGCGATCTGCAGCCCCACGGGCGGTGTTTCCGCGTCGTTGGGCACCGGCACGGAGATTGCCGGGACCCCTGCGATAGCCGGCGGCACCGCGAAGTCCGCGAGCGTGGGCGGTATCGGAGCATTACGGAATGGGGCCAGGTGCGGTGCGGCAGGGCTCACCAGCAGTCGGTCGCGGAGCGCCTCGAGCAGCGTGGTCCGCGCGTGCGCGATGCGGTCGACCGCTGCGCGGGCCCGAGCGGAGCTCTGTGCGGCTCCCCAGGCGACAAGCTCTCGGAACTCCGCACTGAAGCCGCCGGGGCGCGCGTTCAGGGCCGCCGCGAAGTGCCGGGCCGCCTCCCGCTCGCACAGCAGCAGCCCCGCGCGCCGCAGGCGCGAGACGTCGACGTGTGACCAGTCGAGCGTCTCGCCGGGGGGCGCACCGCCTTCGGCGTTGTCCGTCACCCGGCGAACGGCATCATCGATCTGGCGATCGACCAACCCGGGTGCGCCCAGGACCCAGGTTGCCAATGGTGGGGGGGCACGGGATCCGGGCGAAGCCTCCAGTCCGGAGTCGACGGGCCGACCCCGGAGAATCGTGAAGGCGGCGGCGGCATCGCGCACGCTGCGCGCGTGGATGCCAACATGGTCGAGAGCGCCGCACAGGGGCTCGACGCCGGCAGTCGGGATCTCGCCGTAGCCGGGCTTGAAACCAACCACGCCGCAGAGCGCGGAAGGCAGGCGGACGGAGCCGAGATCGTCGGTTCCGAGCGCCAGTGGCAGCATGCCGCTCGCGACCGCCGCCGCGGAGCCGCCGGACGAGCCGCCCGGTATGCGGTCGGATGCCCAGGGGTTGCACGTTGTGCGGAAGGCAGGATTGTCCGAGGTCACGCCCAGCGCGGCCTCGTGCATGTTGAGCACGGCGACCGGAATCAGTCCGGCGGCACGCAGCCGCCCGACGCAGATCGCGTCTGCCCGGGCGACCCGGTCGCGGAGTGCGGCGATCCCCGCATGCCACGGCAGGCCAGCCACCGCGATGTTTGCCTTGACCCCGAAGGGAATGCCGTCCAGGGACGAGCGCGGCGTACCCGCGCGCCAGCGCGCGGCCGCCGCGTCGGCGGCGGCGGAGAGCGCGGGAGTAGTCGCAAGGCCGTTGCACGCGCCGATCAGGGGGTCGAGCCGTTCGATACGCGCGAGCAGTGCCGCGAGGGTCGCGCGCGGGTGCGCGCGCCCGGCGGCGAAGTCGTCGGCCAGCGCGGTGGCGTCCGCTGGATGGCTCACGGTCACTCCATCCGGCACGGTCAACGCCCCCCGCCGTGGGGGGCCATACGCCTTTTCGTGCGTTCGTCGATGAGACGAATGGGCTTCTGGCGCTGGTCAATCCCGGTGAGCACGGCGGTGGCCCCGGCGGCAACGAGTTCGATACCCACCTCGATGCCCAGGGCGTCCTTGAGGATGGCCCGCATGCGTGCGGCGAGAGTGCGTTCTCCAGAGCGTACTTCGGCGACGACCGTCATGGCGCCGTCCGGCGTCGCCCGACACACGAACTCCCCGAGAAACTCGGGCAGGCCGGCGAGCAGCGGGCCGATCGCGTGCGGGAACACGTTGATGCCCTTGATCTTGACCATGTTGTCGCTACGCCCCAGGAACCCCTCTATGCGGCGCAGCCGGTATCCAGCGGCGGAGGCGTCCGTGCGCTCCCGGCTCACGTCGTGGGTATTGAACCGCACGATCGGATAGACGTCGTCCTTGAACAGGCAGGTACAGACCATATCGCCGGGCTGCCCGGGGGAGACCGCCGCACCGCTGTCCACGTCCAGGAGTTCGAGGACATGGGCGTCCTCCATGACGTACAGGCCGTCCCGGTCCGGGCCCTCGGCCGCCACGATGCCGGTGTCGCCGACCCCGTACCAGTCGTAGCAGACGGGGTCACCCCACAGGCGCGCGAGCGTCGCCTTGTCCTCGGGCGCCATGTGTCCGCTGATCATGCGAATGCCGATGTCGCGGCCGATCGCCAAGCCCTCGTCCGCCGCCACCTCGCCGAGCCGCCTGAGGTAGTCCGCGAAGCCGACCAGGACGGTGGCGCCGAAGTCGCGCATGAGGCCCACCTGGCGCGTGGAAGGAGTCTCAAGGCCCGTGCCGGCCGGGACGAACAGGGCGTTGGTCCAGTGCAGCACCGCCTCGCGTACGTAGTGCCCGCCGTTGACCGTTCCGTGTCCGTAACAGGAGTGGACCACGTCGTCGGCGCGCATCCCCTGCCACCGATAGGCGCGCGCGAGCAGCAGGCTTTGAGCCTCCCGGGACTTCGGCCCAAAGAGAAGGGTCTGGGGCCGCCCGGTCGTCCCGCTCGTAGTGTGGAACACGACGGGCGGTCGAGCAGGGTCCTCGGGCTCGAATCCCCCGAAGTCGCCGAACGGCGGGTGTTCCTCGATGCTCCGCATGAGGTCCGACTTGTCGAAAACGGGTAGGCGGGGGAGATCCTCGAGCCCGCGGACATCGCCCGGCTCGATGCCGGCCGCGCCCCAGAGCCGGCGGTAGAAGCCGGTCTGCCAAGCCCGGGCCACGCAGCGTCGAAACAGCCGGTCCTGCCGGGCGAACAGTTCGTCGCGGCCGGTCTCGAGGGCAAAGGCCTCGAACGCTTCGCCGATCGGGTGCTCCCCGAGGAGCTTCTCCTGCTCCGCGGCGCGGTGATAGGGAGCGAACGCGGTCACCATGTGCTCTCGCGTCCATGGGTGAGGGGATCGAGCAGTGCGCGGGCGTCCGCGAGGCCCGGAAGACATTGCACGGCCTCGATGAGTTGCTCCACGCGCCGGCCGGGCGGATAGACGGCGGCGATACAGGACGCCACCTTCGCCTCCTGCTCCGCCCGCGGCAGCGGGCATTCGGGCGAGCCGGGCAGTGCGTCGATGCGCACCGTCCTGGAAGTACCGTCACGCAGTCGCGCCGTCAGTGTCTGCGGCACGAAGGCCGCGGGGTCGGTTACCTCGTTCGGCGTGGCCGTGAAACGGCCGGCCAGCGCGAGGTGTTCCGCGCGGGCGAGTTCCCCGGCCTCGAAGTGTTCGATGCCGACACGCCCGCAAGCCAGGGCCACCGCGCCGGCGTACCCAAGGCATAGCCGGGCGTAGCTGGGGTCCATGCCGGCGAGGGCCGGACGCACCACCAGTTGGTGGATGAGGGGCGGTGCCCGCAGGGTCATCTCGGCGAGGTTGTCCGGTGTGACGCCGGCCACGCGCAGACGCAGGACGGCCTCGATGCCCCCGTGGGTGGCGCGGCCGGTCGGGTAGGGCTTGTGGCTCAACTCCGTTACGCGCCAGTCGCGGCCGACCCGCGGCGCGGCGTCCGTCGTGTCGAAGCTGGTCTCGAACAGGGGAAAGTAGCCGTGACGTCCTTCGAGCACATCGTTCGGTGCGGGTATGCCCGCGCCGGCGAGGTCCGCGGCGACGACTCCGGCTCGTGCGGCGGCGCCGAGCTGCAGCGGGAGGGTGGGCTTGCCCTCCTCATGGGGCTGCATGGTACCCGCGACGTGCCCCAGAGCGTGGCCGAAACACCGGCGAATGGCCGGGCCATCGAACTGGCGCAGGACGCCAACGGCCACCGCCGCGCCGAAGACGCCCACGGTCGCCGGGCGGAAGAAGCGCAGCGGTGCGCGCGCCGCCACGCCGAGGGCGACCGCCACCTCGACACCCAGGGCGAGGGCGAGAATCAGGCGCCGGCCGCCGACGGGCGCACGATCGGTTTCGGCCAGCGCCGCGGCCGTGACGGCCGTCATGGCATGCGCGACCGCGCCTTCGTGTACGCAATCGAACTCGAGACAGTGTATCTGGCAGGCGTTCACGAACGCCGCCGTCGCCGGCGGCACGAGCTGCCGGTCGCCGAGAATGCGTGCGGTGCCGCCGGCGCCCCAGGCCAGCGCGGCAATCAGGGTCGCGTCGCGCCAGGGTCCGGTACGTCCGGCAACGCCTACCGCGAGGGTATCGAGCAGGAACGTCTGCGTCGCCGTCACCGCTTCCGCGGGCAGGTCCTCGAATTCAGTCTCGCTGGCGACCGCCGTCAGGCGCCCGAGCAGGTCGTTGGCCGCGGCGCTCACGGGAGCGGGGTCCCGTGCCCGTGTCGTGCCGGCATCAGATGGCGCCGCGCTCGCGCAGTGCCGCAAGCTCGGCGGGGTCGGTGCCGATGGCCTCGCCGATCTCGACGGAGTGTTCCCCGTAGTCCGGGATGTCGAGACGCGGCTGCGCCGGTTCGTGGGCGAACTTGATCGGGGGCCCTATGTGCCGGTGGCCCCCCGCGTCGCGCAGCAGCATCCCGCGGTGCAGTGTGTGCGGATCCGCGAAGGCGTCCTTCAGGGAGCGTACAAACGCCCAGCAGCAGTCCACCGGTGCCAGAAAGCGTTCCCAGTGAGCGCGCGGGCGCTCCGCAAACCGGTCGCGGAGGAAAGAGCGCAACGGCTCCTGCTCCGGCCCGGGCTCCAACTCCGCCAATGGCAGCAGGTCCAGCCGGTCGAATGCCGCGAGCAGGTTGCGCGCGAACTTCAGTTCGGAGCCGCCGAGCACCAGGAAGTGGCCATCGGAGGTTTCGTAGATGCGGTACATCGCGGAGCCGCCGAAAGAGCGCATGTTGACCGGCTGCGGATGCGCGTCCTCGGCGAACACCGGGCCGGTGACGTTCGGTGTCCAGGCCAGCACGGCGTCGTACATGGCGATGTCGATGTACTCGCCCTCGCCGCTGCTCTCGCGCCGCAGGAGGGCCATGAGGATCGCCGAGAGCGCTGTCAGGGAAGCAATCGCGTCCGCCGCAGGCATGCCGGGGGCGGCGGGCTTGCCATCCACGAGGCCAAGGTTGAGGGCCGCTACGCCGGCGAGGGCCTGCACGGTCAGATCATGGGCGGGCTTGTCGCGCAGCGGTCCGTCCTGTCCGAACGCCGAGATCGAGCAGTACACGAGTCGCCGGTTCCGGGGCGCCAGGGTGGCGTAGTCGATGCCGAGCCGCGCGACGACTCCGGGCCGAAAGGACTCGACCAGCACGTCCGCCGTCTCGGCCAGGCGCTGAAAGAGCCGGCGTCCAGCGGCGTCCTTGAGATCGATCTTCAGGCTGCGCTTGCCCCGGGCGATGTTGCGGAACCACACCGAGACGTCGTCCGCATCCCGGTAGCCCACCACGCGCGTGGGCTCGCCCACGCCGTTCGCCGGCTCGACCATGACGACATCCGCGCCGTGGTCCGCGAGCGCCATCGTGAGGTGGGGACCCGGCAGGAACGCCGACAGGTCGAGTACCCGGATGCCCGCGAGCTTCATGGTCGATCGTCCGGGCTGGCGGGCCGGACCGAGGATCCGGCGGGATACCGCTCAGGGCAGGTCCGCATCGTCTTCTCCGAGCAGGGGCGCGCGCCGGTTGGGCCCCCTGGCGCCGTTCACGCGAATGGGGCTCGACAGCATGGTAAGCCCGCCCTCCAGGGCGGGATGCTCGACGACGTTCAGCATTCCGACCTCGCGGGCGAAAGGGTTCGCGAGGGCTTGCGCGACATCTTGCACCGGAGCGACGGGCACGGTGCCCGCCAGGAGGTCCAGCCAGTGCCGGGTGGTGTGCGTGCACAGCGTGAGGTCGATGTCTTCCTCAAGTTCCTCGCGGTGGGCGAGGCGACCGGCGGCGTCGCGGTAGCGCGTGTCCGCGACGAGGTCTTCGCGTCCGATGGCGGCGCAGAACGCCTGCCAGAAGCGGGGCGTCTGGCACATGACGAACAGCCACCCGTCCGACGTGCGAAAGAGCTGGCTCGGCACGATGCTCGGGTGCGAGGACCGCGGCAGGCGCCGTGTCCGGTGATGCTCGTTGAGGAACCAGACCGCCGGATAGGAGAGCTGGTGCAGGGCGGTGTCGAAGAGGGCGGTGTCCACGTCGCAGCCCTCGCCGGTTTCCCGCGCGCGCAGCACGGCAGCCAGCAGCCCGCAGGCGAGCAGCGCGCCGGTCATGTAGTCCACCATGGACAGCCCGAACCGCGCCGGTGGTCCGTCCGGCTCCCCGGTCAGATCTAGGAAGCCGCACTCCGCCTGCATGAGGTAGTCGTAGCCGGGCCAGCGTTCCCGCGAATTGCCACGCCCATAGGCCGACAGGTGCGCGCACACGATCGACGGTTTCAACTCCGTCAGATCCGCGTAGCGGATGCCGAGCTTCTCCGGCTGGTCGCCGCGCAGGTTGTTGGCCACGGCGTCGGCGTCCCGCACGAGCCGCTCGAAGCGGGCCCGTCCGTCCGGGTCGCCGAGGTCGAGCAGGATGCTGCGCTTGCCGCGGTTGAAGGTCTGGTGGAACAGGCTGTCGGCGTCGCCGAGACGATACGGGCCGACCGAGCGGGAGATGTCGCCGCCACTGCGCGGGTTCTCGACCTTGATCACGTCGGCGCCCAGGTCGGCCAGTAGCTGCGTTCCATAGGGCCCCGCGCCGTAGTGCTCGACCGACAGGACCCGCACGCCGCGGAGCAGTTCCATCAGACGGGGTTGCGCTCGATGAGCTGGCGGGCGATCACGATCCGCTGCATCTCGTTCGTGCCCTCGCCGATGCACATCAGGGGCGCCTCGCGATACAGGCGCTCCACCGGGTACTCGCGCGAGTAGCCGTACCCGCCATGGATGCGCATCGCTTCCATCGCGTTCGATACGGCGCTCTCGGACGCGAAGTACTTGGCCATCCCCGCCTCCATGTCGCAGCGTTCGCCGGCGTCGTAGGCGCGCGCCGCGTCCTCGGTCAGGAGCTCCGCCGCACGCGTGCGCGTCGCCATCTCGCCGAGCTTGAGCTGGATGGCCTGGTGCTCGGCGATGGGTTTGCCGAACGTCCTGCGCGTCTGCGCGTATGCGGTCGCTTCGTCGAGCGCGCGGCGCGCGATGCCGACGGAGCGGGCCGCGACGTTGATGCGGCCGAGTTCGAGGCCACCGACCGCCATGTAGAAGCCATGCCCCGGCTCGCCGCCGACGAGGTGGCGGCGGGCGTCCAGCGCGTAGTCCTCGAAGATCAGTTCGGCGGAATCGATGCCGTGGTAGCCGAGCTTCTCGAGCCGGCGCCCGGTACGGAAGCCCGGGTGGGGACGGGCGGTATCGGGGTCCACCTTGGGCGCGATGAACATCGACATCCCACGACGGGGGGGGGCCGCGTCCGGATCCGTCTTCACGAGCAGCGCCACGGCGCCGCCCTCGATGCCGTTGCTGATCCAGGTCTTCGTGCCGTCGATGCGGTACGCGTCGCCGTCGGCGACCGCGCGGGTGCGGATGCCCTGCAGGTCGGTGCCGGCATCCGGTTCGGTGAGCGCGAGCCCGCCGCGGACCTCGCCCGTGACGAATTTCGGCAGCCAGTACTCCCGCTGCTCCTCGGTGCCATGCTTCTCGACGATCGCCGCCATCATCAGGTGGGAGTTGAAGATCCCCGTGAGCGACATCCACTGCTCCGAGATCAACGCGACGATGCGCGCGTAGGTGCTCGCGCGCAGACCCAGCCCGCCGTAGCGCTCCGACACGGTCGCTCCGAACAGGCCGAACTCCTTCATTTGCTCGACCAGGGCGTACGGATACACGTCGTCGTGTTCCATCTGCATCACCTGGGGCTTCACCTCCCGCTCCAGCCAGCGCGAAATGACGTCCAGGATGGCCTGCTCGTCGGTCTTCGAGTAGCTGGCCTCGCGGGCCGGGGCATCGTCGGGGGCCGTCATGCTCATGCCTCAATAGCGGTCGATGCGGTCTTCCGTGGCGTGTCCCCGCGCCGGAACGAGCACGTTGCGCAGGAAGCTCGCAACCTCGATGCCGTCCTGGTTCACGCCGACCGTGCGCACCGTGACGATCCCCTGCCCGGGCCGGGACTTCGAGGGTCGCTTGCCAAGGACTTCGGAGTGCGCGTAGAGCGTGTCGCCGGCGAACACCGGCGCGGTGAACCTCACCTCGTCCATGCCGAGGTTCGCGATCGCCTTCTGACTCACGTCGGTTACGCTCATGCCAATCAGGAGCGCAAGCGTGTACGGGCTGACGACGAGGTTGCGCCCGAACTCCGTGGCCTTGCCGTACTCGCGGTCGAAGTGCACGGGATGGGTGTTGAGCGTGAGCAGCGTGAACATGTGGTTGTCGTACTCGGTCACGGTCTTGCCGGGGCGGTGCTCGTAGACGTCGCCCACCTCGAAATCGTCGTAGTAGCGCCCGAAACACTCGCGGTACCGCTGCGGTCCCACCTGTTTGAAGTTCTGCGTCATCTGCCCGGTCTCCTCGACGTGTGCCCCCGGCCTACCCGACCTGGGGCTACGGTCCCGGCGGCGGCACGGCGTCCGCCCAGGCGTCGGCGATATCCCTGCGCGTGGCCACCCAGACGTCGTTGCGACCGCTCACATGATCCAGGACGCGGCGCAGTGCGCCAGCCCGCCCGGGGCGTCCCACGATGCGCAGGTGCAGCCCCAGCGACATCATCCGCGCGCCCTCGGTAGCGGCCTCCTCAAGGAGCCATGCGAATGTGTCGATGGCGTAACCCGCCCAATCGGCCGGCGTCAGCGACGGCGCGGTCCACATCTTCATGTCGTTCGAGTCGAGCGCGTAGGGCATCACGAGGATCGGTCGGCGCGTGCCGTCGCCGCACTCGACGCGTTCCCAGAAGGGCAGGTCGCCGGAGTAGTCGTCCATGTGGTACTGGAAGCCTTCCTCGGCCAGGAGGCGCCGCGTGCTGTCCGTGTGAAGCAGGCGCGATAGCCAGCCTGTCGGGGCGACGCCGACGCTGGACGCAATGCTGTCGCGGGCGCGCCGGATGAACTCGCGTTCTTCGGCTTCCTCCATGCGGTACTGGTAGACCCAGCGATAGCCGTGCGCGGCGGTTTCATGGCCTCCCGCAACGAGGCGCGCCGCCACCTCCGGGCTCCGCTCGAGCGCCAGGGCCGCCGCCGTCGCGGTCACGGGGAGGCCGCGTTCCTCGATGAGTCGGAAGACCCTGTGCGCGCCCGCGCCTATGCCGTAGCGGTAGTTGGACTCGTTGCCGTGCACGCGCACCTGACGGCGCGGAACGGCGCCGAGTTCGTCCACCGGTTCCGGGCGCGGGTCACCGTCCAGGACGTTCATCTCCGCGCCCTCCTCGACGTTCACCACGATCGAGAGCGCCAGACGCGCGCCGTTGGGCCACGTGAAGTCGGCGGGGAGGCCGTGCGCCGGGTCGAGGGACATCACGCATCGCCCCGGCGTCCGACAACCGGGACGCCGGTGGCGCTAGCGGAGATGGTCGCCGAGGTTCCAATACACATATTGATATGATAATACGTCATTTGGCGTTGCCGGCAAGATCGGACGCGCCGGTGATACGCTCGCCCGATGGGACTTGCGTCCACTATCGGTGCGGTCCCGGGAGCGACGCTGCCCGAGGAGCGGGATGCGGAAGATGGCGGAAAGCGGCGTGGAAGCAACGGGGAGCGTAGCGTACGACGGCCCACCGGACTACCGCACCGTGGGCCGGCACGATCTGCTTCCCGAGACCACGCACGACCAGACGGAGCGCTACAACTTCCTGGCGCAGTTGAACCGGCACCTCGCGGCACGGATCCTGCCGGGCATAGAAAACGCGTACCTGGCGGAGATGCTGCCCGAGTTCCGGCGGCGTCACGGGCGCGCCCCTGCTGACCGTCGCGAGGTGCGGCGGACTCTCGATGCCCACCCGCTCTACCGCACCTGGAGCGCGCTACGGCGAGACACCATGGAGCAGCGCCAGCAGGCGGGCCTGTCGGTGGTGTTGCCGCAACTGACGGAGCTCGTCGAGCGGGCCGCCGATCCGGCTGCCGGAGTGCGGCTCGAGTTGGACCCGACTGTGCGCCCGCCTGGCTATCTCACGGCCGTGGACCACCACTGCATGCCCGGCAGTTACTACACCGAACGGATCGCGAAGGACGTGAGCGGCGCAGCGAGCTACGACTCCGGCCTGTTCGTGACCACCGCCGGCCTGCTCGGCCGTTTCGCGGACGGCGGTGGCCGCGGCATGGTCGCCTTCATCCGCGGACTGCGGCCCGGGTTCGCGCCGCGCCGCATCCTTGACCTGGGCTGCGGGCTCGGACACAACGTGCTGCCCGTCGCCGCGGCGTTTCCGCACGCGGAAGTGACCGCGGTGGACGTGGCGGCGCCGATGCTGCGCTACGGCGCCGCGCGCGCTGCCAGTCTTGGCGTCACGAACGTCGAGTTCGTGCAGGCGGATGCGGCGGACCTCGCACGTTTCCGAGACGGCAGCTTCGACTGGGTCCAGAGCATCATGTTCCTGCACGAAACGTCGCGCTCCGCCCTCAGGCGCATCATGGCGGAGAGTCGTCGCCTCGTGGCGCCGGGCGGACTAGTGACGCACGTCGAACAGCCCCGCTACGACAGCGCGATGCCAGTCTTCGAGCAGGCCATGCGCGACTGGGACGCCCTGTACAACAACGAGCCTTTCTGGACCAAGCTCCACGACATAGACCTCGACGAGCTGCTCGTAACCGCAGGGTTCGATCATCACGGTCTCATTCACGGCGGGGTCTACGCGATCGCGGACACGGAGGGGTTTCCCGACGCCGCGAGCCAGGCCGTCGAGGATTACGGACGCAAACCGGCCTGGCGCATCACCGGTGCCGAAGTGCCGGTCTGACGCGCGGCGAGCGGCGCAATGAGCGACGACCAGACGCCCGACGCAGAGGGTCCGCTGGATGTCCTGCGACTGGCTGGTGCCAAGGCACGCGGCAAGCGGCCGTACTTCTTCGACGACCCGGACGTGGAGCGGGTGCTATCGATCACCATGGCGGTGGCCGGCGAACTCGCGGTGCTGCGCCAGCGCCTCGACACCATCGAGGAGCTGCTCGAGACCCGGGGCAGGGTGACGCGGGCTGACATCGAGGCGTTCGAGCCGGATCCAGGGCACGCCGAGCGGCGCGGCCGCTGGTTCCAGGAGTACATCGCGCGAATCCTGCGCATCGTGCAGCAGGAGGCGGAAGCGCGGGCCGGGCCGGAGGAGCCCACCTCGGAGGAAGCGGGCGCTCGGTTGGGCGGCAAATGACGGGCGCAACGCCGCTGCGCGCCGGTACGGTCTGCGTCGCGGATCTCGCCGCGAGCAGACGCGCGTACGAGGACGCGATCGAGTACCGCACGGTCGAGACCGGAGCGGTGTCGCGCGAGCTCGCGATGGCGTGGCGAGCACCGGCGGCGGCGGACGCAGCCTATGCGCTGCTGCAGCCGCCCTCCGGCGCCGCGACCTACCTGAGGTTGGTGGAAGCCGCGCCACTCGGTGCATTCGAGCCCCTCGTGAGTTACGGGTGGGCGGCGCTCGAGTTTTGCGTGCGGGACGTTGCGGCGGTTGCGGAGCGGCTCATCGATGCGCCGTTCGAGATCGTGGGCCCGCCGCGCCGACTGGATGGCATGGCCGCGCTTTGCGCGATGCAGGTGCGGGGTGTGGACGGCGAGATTTGCTACTTCACGCAGATCGACGCGGATCCGCCGGGCTTCACGCTGCCCCGCGCACGCTGTTTCGTCGACCGGCTCTTCATTCACGTGCTCGCGGCGAGCGACATGGCCGCCGCGCAGCGCTGGATCGCGCGTCACCTCGGCTGCACGGTCGGCGTGGAGCGGATGGAAATGGCCTACACGATGTTGGCCAGGGCTTTCGGGTTTTCCCCGGATGCACGCTTCACGATCTCGACGCTGGGCCGCGGTGACGAGGTGTGCCTGCAGGTGGACCAGATGCCGGCCGCGGCAGTGCCACGCCCCAGGCATCCCGGGATGTTGCCGCCGGGCATCGCGATGACGACGATCTCGGTACCGGATATCAATCCGGTGGCGGATTCGCGTGCGACACCGGCGACCGTCCACGCGGGCGCGGTCTACGCCGGGCGCCGTAGCGTCACGCTTGCCGGCCCCGACGGAACGCTCTTCGAACTGGTGGAGGAAGGATGAACACTGTGCACGAGAATCGGCGCGTGATCGTCGCACGGCGGCCGAGCGGGCTCCCGGTACCGGAGGACTTCGAACTGCTGCCGGCGCCGGCCGAGGGTCCCGGGGTCGCGGCGGATGTCCTCTACGTGTCGGTCGACCCGTACCTGCGGGGACGACTGAGCGGACGACACGTCACCGGCCCGATCGCTCCCGGAGATGCGATGGACAGCGAACTCATAGTGCGGACCGTGCAGGACTCCGCCGTCGGTCCGGCCGGCACCCTGGCCCGGGCGTTCGGTACCTGGCAGGACCGCGTGCACCTCTCGGAGGATGCCTTGGTGGCCGTTGCGCCCGAGCTGGATCCGCCGTCGCTGGCGCTCGGTGTGGTTGGCATGCCGGGTCTCACGGCCTTCGCCGGCGTGAGGCGTATCCTGCAGCCGGCTCCGGGAGAGACCGCCGTGATTTCCTCTGCGGCGGGTCCCGTCGGTGCGACGGTGGGGCAGTTGTGCAAGGCCGCCGGCGCGCGGGCGATCGGCATCGCGGGCAGCGAGGCGAAACGGACCTGGCTCGTGCAGGAGGCCGGTTTCGATGGCTGCATCGATCGCCACGGATCCGTCCGGGACGGACTGCGCGCGCTGTGCCCGGACGGCGTGGACATGTACTTCGACAACGTCGGTGGCGACGTCCTGCAGGCGGTGATGGAGCGCCTCGCACCGAACGCGCGAGTGGCGCTGTGCGGACTCATGGATCAGTACAACCAGGACGAGGCACCGCCCGGACCGAACCCCGGCCTGATCATCCGCGCACGGGCGACGGTGCGCGGCCTGATAGTGTACGACCACGAGGATCTGCGGCCGCAGATGGAGGAAGCACTCGGCGGGCGGATCCGCGACGGCAGCCTGGTGTTTCGAGAAGCGGTCTTCGACGGACTGGAGGCGGCGCCTGCGGCATTCTGCAGGCTGATGGCAGGGGAGACTTTCGGCAAGACCGTAGTACGTGTCCGGTAGCGTCGGCGGGTCACCATTGAGCGACAGCGGACGATGGCGTCCTCGCCGGACCCAAGGACGTAGGGTGCGACGGCGGTGACCCGCCGTGACCGCCCAGCGGGGTATCCCGGAGAAGGCGGTAAAGGGCGGCGAGCGGTGTGTTCGCGGCGACCATCGCCACGGCGGTCGCGAGCAGGATGAGCGCACCGCCCGAGGATTCGAGGTGGATAAACGCGCGGATGGCGGAGGAGAAGGACGATCTCTCGGGTGCGGTGGTCAAGGCTCGCAATCCGGCTTGGAGCGGCGCAGCGGATGTCTGGCGAGAGCGGGGGTTCTTCGGTGGCGTCAACCCTCGCCGAACGCCTCCAAGGGCGCGGCGGGCGCCGTCTGGATCAGAAGCGCCTGGCGGCGTAGAAATCGCAGCAGACCGCTGGCCCCCATCCGTGAGCGCCCGACGCCCGAAACTCCGTACGACTCCTTCTCGACGTCTCCCACCTGGGCGGTGAGGCCGGCGTCATTGATACTGACCGCCCCGGCGCGCAGACGACGAGCGACGGACAGCGCGTGCGACTGCTCGCCCAGCACCGCTGCGGAGAGACCGAACTCCGAGTCGTTGGCCAGCTGCACGGCCTCGTCGTCGTTCGCGAACGGCATGACTGGTAGGACGGGCCCGAAGGTCTCCTGGCGGTAGAGCAACATGCCGTGGTGGACGCCGGTCAGTACGACGGGCGTGCACCAGGCGCCACCGTCCCGACGGATCAACTCCCCGCAATGCAGCGTGGCGCCGCGAGCGAGGGCGTCCGTCATCTGGGCTTCGACGCGGTCGGCTTGGGAAGGGTCGATGAACGGACCGAGATGTCCCCGGTCGACGCGATCAATGTTCGTAGTCACGGCGGACGCGGCCGCAACGAGTCGATCAACGAACGGCTTGTAGAGCGTCTCGTGCACGTAGACACGTTCGATGGACTGACATGCCTGCCCGGTCGCGACGACCGACCCCCGGAGCGTGATCGTCGCGGCCACCTCGACGTCTGCGTGGGCCAGTACGACCAGAGGGTCCTTGCCGCCGAGTTCCAGAAAGGCGGGAACAAGGCGAGCTCCGGCGCGCGCGCCGACTGTGCGTCCCGTGGCGACGCTCCCGGTGAAGCACAGGGCGTCGGTGACGCCCGTCACCGCCATGCCGGTCTGCGGACCGCCGCGCACGCAGTCGAACACGCGGGCGATTTCGGGGACGGCGCCCACGGCCTCCATGAGGGGCTCGACAAAGCGGGGCGTGTGCTCGCTGGGCTTGGCGAGGACGGAACAGCCGGCCGCCAGTGCGGGTACCGCGTCGATCAGCAACAGCAGGAGCGGGAAGTTCCAGGGCGAGATCACGCCGACCAGACCGAGCGGGTCGCGCCGATGCTCGAAACGCACGCTAGGGACCGATTCCGAAACGCCCCGCGAGCGTTCCGCGAGCAAGGATGGCGCGGACCGGCTCCAGTAGTCGATGCGATGCATGGCGCCGTCGAGCTCGGCTTCCGAAAGCAGTGCCCGACCCGTGTCCTCGGTTAGCGCCGCGACTATGTCGGAACGGCCCCGACGCAGTGCCTCGCACCAGCGATCGAGCAGGGCTGCGCGCTCGGCGACCGGTCGGGCCGCCCAATCCGGTTGCGCGGCGCGCAGCCGGTCCGCCGCAGCGACCACCTCGGATGCATCTGCGGCACCGAATCGATAGGGAGCTCCGCCCCGGGGGTTCGCTGCTACCAGCAAATTAGTCATAATGATGCATCATTATATCCAACGGTCCCGTCGTGCCCGCCACCCTGTTCGACAAGCTGTGGGACAGCCACTGCGTTGAGACCGGTGACGACGGCGCGAGCCTGCTGTACGTCGACCGGGTGGTCATGCATGAACGCACCGGTAGCGTCGCGCTCGACACCCTGGCACGTCGTCGGCGGACTGTGCGCCTGCCGCATCATGCCTTCTGTGTCGTGGACCATGTCGTCGACACGAGAAGGGGACGGGGCGACGAGACGGCTGCGCCCGGCGGGCGAGACTTCATCGTAGCGCTGCGGCAGGGCGCTGCGGCGTTCGGCCTGCGGATCTTCGACGTCGATGATCCTGACCAGGGCATCACCCACCTCGTGAGCGCCGAGCAGGGCATCGCGCTGCCCGGGCTCTGCGTCGTCTGCCCCGACTCGCACACCTGCACGCTCGGCGCGCTGGGTGCGCTCGCGTTCGGGATCGGCACCAGCGAGCTTGAGCACGCCCTTGCCACGTCGGCACTGCGCATGTCGAAGCCCCCAACGATGCGCGTGACCGTCAACGGCCGGCTCTGCGGGGCCGCCACCGCCAAGGATTTCGCCCTGTTCCTGATCGGTGCCTACGGCGCATCGGGCGGAGGCGGCGCGGCGGTCGAGTTTGACGGCGAGGCCATCGCCGGGTTGGATCTGGAAGGCCGGATGACCATCTGCAACATGGCTGCGGAGTTCGGAGCGGCGACCGCCGTCATCGCGCCGGATGATGCCGTGTTCGAGCACGCTGCTGGGACGCCTCTAGCGCCGTCTCCGCTCCCCCTCGAGCACTGGGGGACGCTGCGCACGGACCCGGGTGCCCGCTTCGACCGCAGCCTTGCGGTCGACGCGAACCTGGTGCGGCCTCATGTCACCTGGGGCACTTCGCCAGACCAGTGCGTACCGGTCGACGATCGGGTGCCGACGGTATCGAGTCCGGTGGCGCGTCGCTCGCTCGATTACATGGGGCTCGAGCCGGGGACACGGCTCGAGTCGGTGCCGATCGACGCCGCGTTCATTGGCTCCTGCACCAATGCTCGGATCGGCGACCTGCGCGCCGCCGCCAAAATTCTCGAGGGGCGTCGGGTCGCGCCCGGCGTCGCGGCCGTGTGCGTACCGGGTTCCGGGCGGGTCAAGCGCCTGGCCGAGGCGGAGGGGCTGCACCGGGTGTTCGACGAAGCCGGGTTTGAGTGGCGGGAGTCCGGCTGTTCCATGTGCTTTTACGCCGGTGGGGAGACGTTCGGCCCCGGCAAGCGGGTGATCACCACTACAAACCGTAGTTTCGAGGGGCGGCAGGGCCCCGGCGTGCGATCGCACCTCGCGAGCCCTGCCGTCGTCGCGGCGTCCGCGGTCCGCGGGCGCATCGCGTCGCCGGATGCCCTCTGAGGACCCGATGGAGCCCCTGACGATTCATGTGGGTGTCGCGGCGCCGCTGTTGCGGGCGAACGTCGACACTGATGCGATCATCCCGTCGCGCGAAATGCGCCGCGTCTCGAAGCGGGGGCTTGCCCAGGGCCTGTTCGCCAACTGGCGCTACCTCGACCCGGAGCGGCGCGTTCCGAACCCGGACTTCGTCCTGAACCGCCCGGAGCGCGCGGGTGCGAGCATCCTGCTCGGGGGCCCCAACTTCGGATGCGGGTCGTCGCGCGAGTACGCGGTGTGGGCGCTGGACGAATTCGGCATCCGCGTGATCGTCGCGCCGGACTTCAATCCGATCTTCCAAAAGAACTGTGTGGCCAACGGCGTGTTGCCCGCCTGCACGCCGCTCGCCGCGATACGTGAACTAGTGGCCTGGAGCGACTCCGACCCCCAACGAAACTGCCTGACGGTGGACCTGCCGGGTGGCACGATCGCGGGTGGGAGCAGCCCCGTGAGCTTCGACCTGGCCCTGGCACAACGCCTGCGGCTCCAGCGCGGGCTCGACGAAATCTCCCTGACCGATACCCGGACCGCGGCAATCGACGCTTTCGAGGGTGATCGGTTCGCCGCCCATCCCTGGGTGCGCCTGCCGGACAGGGCGGGCACAGTTCCGCCGTAGGGAACGAAGTCGGCCACTTCGTCCCGCACTTCCAGCGTTGTGGCCGTGCAGTCGCGAATCCCGGATTCCCGGCGCGGGAGCACCCATCGCCCGTTAGGGAGCCTTGGTACGGCTCTCGCCGATGTCCATGTCGAGGGCTCGGCGATAGAGGCGAAGCGTGACGGGCGCGAGCGCGAGCACGGGACCCCCGAACAGGAGGGGCAACAGAGCGACGCTGTAGCGCACCCCCTCGGCGCCGAACACCGTGTCGTTCAACGCCCCGACCAGGGTGGGGCCCAGCATCAGGCCGGCGAGGCTGATCGCCATGTAGTACATGGCGACGACCTGGGCGCGTATGCGCGGCGGGGCGATGGGCAGCAGCGCGGTGACCGACGTGGCGGTGACGAAGGCGAGGCCGACGTTGCCGAGCGTCAGCAGGGCGAACGCGGCCCAGGCGTGGTCGAGCAACGGGCCGATTACGCACGGCGGCACGGCGAGAGCGAGCCCGAACAGCGCGATGCGCATTGGCGCGTCGCGGTATCCGCGAGCTGTGTAGCGGTCCGAGAGTGCGCCGGCCAGGTTCACGGACAACGGGCCGACCAGGAGCAGGGCGACACCGTTCGCGAAAGCGTAGTCCTCGACGGGCCAGCCGTAGGTGCGCGCGAAGGTCACCGCAAGCCAGCCGTGGCTGTAGGCGATGATGGTCATGACGCAAAACACCGATAGGAAGCAGGCGAACACTGCGGCATGGCGGCCGACATACGCGAACATGTGTCCGAGATGGCCTCCCTTGGTGGCGACGATGCGCCGCGGTTCGCGCACGAACAGGAACAGGAGGCCCAGGACGACGCCCGGAAGGCCGACTACCAGGAAGGCGGTCTGCCACGCGGCCATCGGGCCAAGCAACGGCCAATCCATCATGTTGCCGGTGCCGACCCACGCGAGTACGGCGGCGCCGAGAAGCGACGCGATCCCGCTGCCGAGAGAGATGGCGCTGGAGTAAACCGCGATGGGCTTGCCACGTCGCTCTTCGGGAAACGAATCGGAGATCAGGGACATCGCGCATGGACTCAGCGACGCTTCGCCGACCCCCACGGACATCCGCGCGATGAAGAGCTGCGTGAAGTTGCGGGCGAGTCCGGAGAGCGCGGTGGCGGCGGACCACAGCGTGATGCCCGCGGCCACGATCCAGGTACGGCGCCGGCGGTCCGCCAGGTAGCCGAGGGGCAGCCCCATGGTCGCGTAGAAGATGGCGAACGCGGGCCCGAGCAGCAGCCCGATCTGGAAGTCCGACAGGTCGAGGTCCGCCTTGATCGGGTCGATCAGCAACCCGAGGATGCTGCGGTCGACGAACGACACGACGTACGCCACGGTCAGGAGCGCCACCATGTACCAGGCGCGCCCCGGGCGCGGATAGGAAGCCGCCGGAGTCGCGTATGGGGCGTCGCCGGCGCTGCCGCCGATGGATCTGGCTTCGCTCATCACGGCCCCTGCTGGTCGATGTGGTAGATCACGGTGAGGTTCCCGTCGCCGTCGAGGAGGCCCACCTCGCGGCCGATCCGGCCGTCGTGCGTCACCAGGCGCTCTTCCGGGAACACCTTGAAGCCGCGCGCCCTGGCGCGGCCGACCACGCCGTCGACGTCCTCGACCTCGATGACGATCGCGCTGCGGCGGGGCTCCTGCTGGGTAGCAAGGCCACCAACTTCAGTGAGCGCCATGACGCGCTCCTGTCCGGGAGTGCTGAGCGTCGCGAAGCCCACCGGCTCGCTCGTGTCGAGCCCGAAGACCCGGTGGGAATAGCTCGTCTCGCGCGGTTCCTTGGTGAAGGCCACGCTGAAGCCGAGCACCTCGCGGTAGAAGGGTAGTGCCTCCTCGATGCTGCTGACGACAAAGTTCGCGCGCTGGAAACGCAGGGTCATAAGGAGTCCTCCGGCTCGTCGATGGCGGTGACCTGGTTGCATTCGAAGAAGTGACCGTCGGGGTCGAAGACCGACACGCCGATGAAGTGCCGCAACTCGCCGCGTGCGCCGCGGGTAGACCACACGCGCGGCGGACAGTACACTCGTGTACCGAGCTCCTCCGCGCGGCGCGCCACCCGGGCGGCGTCGTCGCTCTCCACGACGAACACGGGCATGCCGTAGCCGACCTCGGTCGGTGGCGGGGGCGCGGGGCGAGGCGGGTCGAGCCACTGCAGCAGGCCGATCATGCCGAGCCTGTCGTGCTCCGAGCGCATGATGACCAGGTGCGTGCGGTCGCCCGCCGCGCCGGCCGCGAGCCCGTCGCCGCTCAGCACGAACTCCGTGTCCATCCACACCCGCATGCCGAGCACGTACTCGTACCAGCGCCTGCTGGCCGCCATGTCCCGCACCAAGAGCGTCGTGCGCTTGACCATGTTGGGGAACGCATCGGACATCATGGCGGGTCCTCTATGACCAGTACTTGGCAGTCCGCGATTCCCTCCCGGAGCCGGCGCGCCTCGGCGTACTCGGGCGAGTTCCAGAAGGCGAGGGCGGCAGCCTTGTCGGGCCAGCGGGACACGACGACGGACCCGCCGGGATGCTCGCCCTCAAGCACCTCGGCGCCCGGCGCACGCAAAACGTATTCGCCGCCGAACCGTGCCGTCAGCGCGGCGGCCGTCTGGGCGTAGGCAGCGAGGAACCGCTGCCGGTCGTGGACCTGGGCCGTCACGATCAGGTATGCCGCCATGCGTGCGCTCCTAGTGCGGGCGGGTCTCGCCCGGGTGCTCAGGTCTCCAGGATGATGCCTGCCGAAATCAAGGCCTCTATCTCGTCCGCGCCGCGTCCGGCAGCGCGGGCCGCATCGCGGGAGTGCTCGCCCACGGAAGGCAGGTGACGCCGCAGGCCGAACCGCCGTCCCGCCATCTCGACGGGGAGCTTGGGGAGTCTGGCCATCGAACCGGCGTGCTCGCCGTCGGACAAGCGCACGTCAACGAGCCCGGCGTGCGCGAGGTGCGGGTCGTCGAACAGGTCGGAGGGCTTGTTGATCTCGGCGAATGGCATGCCGGCGCGCGCCAGGCGCTCGCTGGCCCCGGCCCGGTCCAGCCCGGCGAAGAGCTCCCTCAGGACGGGCAGGAAACGGTCGCGGTTTGCCACCCGGCCCGCGTTTTGGGCGAGTGCGGGATCGCTGGCGAGGCCGTCGAGGCCGAAATCGGCGCAGAACTGGCGCCACTGGGTGTCGCTGACCACGGCGACGAAGAGCTGACCATCGGTGCAGTCGAACAGGTCGTACACGCCCCAGGCCGCGCGTCGTACCGACATCGGTGCGGGCTCTTCGCCGAGTACGGCCTGCTGCGCCATGTGCTGGCCGACGAGGAACGCCGTGGTCTCGAACAGCGCGCTCGTGACGTGCTGTCCGCGGCCTGTGGCGTTGCGCTCCGCAAGGGCGGCCAGGATCGCGATCGCGCCGAACATGCCCCCGGTGATGTCGACGATCGACGATCCAGCCCGCATCGGCCGACCGGGGAGTCCGGTCATGTAGGCGAGGCCGCCCATCATCTGCGTGACCTCGTCAAGGGCGACGCGTTCGGCGTAGGGTCCGCCGAGAAAGCCCTTGAGGCTGCAGTAGATCAGCCGTGGGTTGCGCGCGGAGAGTGCGGCGTACCCGAAGCCGAGGCGATCCATCGCCCCCGGCCGGAAGTTCTCGAGCACGACATCCGCCGCGTCGAGGATCCCTTGGACGAGCTCCCGTCCCCGGTCCGCCTTGAGGTCGGCGCAAAGGCTGCGCTTGTTGCGGTTGTACATGGCGAAGTAACCGCCGCCCGATCCCGTCAGGCGTCGGGTGTTGTCTCCGCCCGGGGGCTCGACCTTGAGGACGTCGGCGCCAAGGTCGGCGAGGATGACGCCGGTCGTCGGTCCCATGACCATGTGCGAGAACTCGACTACGCTGAGGCCCTGAAGGGGCTCGCCTCTACTCGGTCCGTCCGGGCAACTGACCGGGTCGGTGCGCGTCGTGGGGGCGTGGGGCCCGTCGTCGGTCATCGGGTGGGCTCGCCTGCGAGGCTAATGTCCCTATGATATATCATTAGGACTTTTGTGCGGTCGGGAGTGTCGATGGGCGCGGACAGGGGATCTGTGGACGTGTGCGTGAGCGAAGTGGGTACGCGCGACGGCCTGCAGAACATCGACACGGTCATGCCGACCGACGCGAAGAAGAGGTGGATCGCCGCCGAGGCCGCCGCCGGCGTGCCGGAGATGGAGGTGGGCTCGTTCGTTCCGGCGCGGCTCCTGCCGCAGCTCGCGGACACGGCCGAACTGGTCGAATTCGCGACCGGCCTGTCCGGCCTCAGCGTGGCCGTGCTCGCCCCGAACCTGCACGGGGTGCGCGCCGCACTCGCCAGTGGCGCGCACCGGGTCTCGGTGCCGCTGTCGGTCAGCGAGACGCACAGTCTCGCCAACGTGAAGAAGACGCACGCGCAGATGTTTGAAGAGATCGCCGCGATGGTGGAGGCCATCGCGGAAGGTCCCCCGGCGGCGCGGCCGGCCCTGGAAGTCTCCCTGTCGACTGCCTTTGGCTGTACGCTCGAGGGTCCCGTGCCCGAAGACCGCGTGGTCGCCATGGCGGAGCGGGCGATCGAACTCGGCGCGGACGAGGTGGGGCTGTCGGATACCACGGGCTACGGCAACCCGGCCCAGGTGCGGCGGCTGACGCGGCGCGTTCACGCAGCGGTCGGCGCCGACCGGCTCACCGGGATCCACCTGCACAACACCCGGGGCCAGGGCCTCGCCAACGTGATGGCGGCCCTGGACGAGGGCCTTACCACCATCGACAGTTCCCTCGGAGGGCTGGGCGGCTGTCCATTCGCGCCAGGCGCGAGCGGGAACGTCGTTACCGAAGACCTCGTGTTCCTGCTGGAGTCAATGGGGTTGCGGACGGGCGTTGACATCGAGGCGCTGCTGGCGGCGCGCGATGGTGTGCAGGCCGCTCTCCCCGACGAGACGCTGTACGGGTTCGTCGCGGACGCGGGTCTGCCCAAGGGGTTCGCCTACGCCGGCGCGACGGTCGACTAGACTGCCGCACGTCTCTGGCAACCGGACAGGAGGCGGGAATGGGGAGGTACACAGCCCTCGCGCTGCAGACGCGGGTGGAAGCCGTCTCCGGTCTCCCGGATGTTGCGTCCTGTCGGGACAGCATGGCCCGCTCCATCGAGCGGGTCGCCGCGCAGGTGACGGCGAGCAAGGCTTTCATCGGTTCCCACGTGGGGCTTGTGGTCTTGCCGGAGTACTTCCTGACCGGGTATCCGATGGGCGAGTCGGCGGAGTCCTGGCGGGCGCGCGGCTGCGTGGAGCCTGGCGGGCGGGAGTACGAGGCCATTGGCGCGATCGCCGCGTCGAACGGCGTGTTCCTGTCGGGCAACCTCTACGAGGAGGATGCGCACTTTCCCGAGCTCTACTTCCAGACCAGCTTCGTCGCCGACGACAGCGGCGACGTCGTGCTGCGCTACCGTCGGCTCATCTCGCAGTTCGGCCCGACGCCATACGACGTCCTGGACCGCTACCTCGACGCGTACGGCGCGGACAGCCTGTTCCCGGTGGTGGACTCCGCCCTCGGACGCCTAGCTGCCGTCGCGTCGGAGGAGATCGTCTTCCCGGAGATCGTCAGGGCACTGGCCCTGCGTGGGGCGGAGGTACTCTGTCACTCGTCCTCGGAAGTGGCTAGTTCCATCCTCACGCCGAAGAACGTCGCCAAGCGGGCGCGGGCCTACGAGAACCACCTGTACGTGGTTTCCGCGAACACGGCTGGCATTGCCGGCATCGACCTGCCCAACGAGTCGGTGGACGGCGCCTCCCAGGTTGTCGACTACGAAGGCCGCGTGCTCGTGGAGGCTGCCCCAGGAGAGTCGATGGCGGCGCACGCGGACATCGACGTGGAGGCCCTGCGCGAGTACCGTCGCAGGCCCGGCATGTTCAACGTGTTCTCGCGCCAGCGCCTCGCCTTGTTCGACGGCGTCTATGCCGACACCGAGATTTGCCCCCCCAACGGCTTGCTCGATGATGCGGGCGGCGTCGTCCCGCCCGGCCGAGACCGCTTCCTATCGGTGCAGCGCGAGACGATCGCGAGACTCCGCGAACGTGGAGTTCTCTTGTAGGTGATTGAGCCCGCCTCCGACAAGGGGCGAGGCCCGGACTCGACGATGGCGTGAAGCCGCCCAAGCCCGCGTCGGTCGTTGGCGGCGTCGCGTGCGAGGTCCCCGGCGATCTTCGACATCATCGACAGAGCCAGCGACCTGCCGATGTTGAACTGGGCGTGCTGCCAGGGGTTGAACCAGACGGCATGGAAGCTTCGTCGGCTTCGAGATCGTTCATGAGCAACGTCCTGAGGCGAAATCCCGCACGGACGCCGTAACCTGCTGGTCGAGATGGCCACGGGGACCGGCGAAACACGTACGGCGGTGGCGTTCGTCAAAGCCTGGGCGCCACTCTAGCGCGTGTAGTCCTCCATGCTGAGGTTCATGCGGTAGTGGAAGTGGCCCGTGTGGTACTGGCAGTGCAGTAGATCGACGAGGTCGCCCTCGGTGTCGAAGGAATACCGGACCAGGGTCAGCACGGGGTCGCCGGGTACCATTCTGAGTTGCTCGGCGACCGGGGCTGCCGCGGCCGCCGCGCTGAGGTGTTGCTCGATGCGGGCGATGCGGTGGCCGTTCTCGGCCATGATGTCGAACCGTAGGCGGCTTTCGATGGCGTCGGCGTCGAAGCCGTGCTCGATCCCGCGGGTCCAGCTCTCGTAGTAGGCAAACGGCGTGTGGTCCTCGCGGTAACGAACCCGGACCACGTAGTGCACGGGCTCGTCCGCCGGGATGTCCAGTTCCTCGACTAGATTGGCGGGCGGCGGACGCCTGTCGATGTGGAGCACCCGGACGCGCGTGCTGCGCGACATCTGCGCGAGCTTCTCGAGCATCCCCACGAGCGGCGCCTCGACATCCGAGGCGGGAGCCTGGAACACGACGTGGCTGCCCCGGCCCCGCTTGCGCTCGATGAGTTCGTTGGCGACGAGCAGGTCCATGGCGCGCTTGGCGGTCACGCGCGAAACGCCGAAGCCCTCCGCGAGTTGTGCCTCGGTGGGGAGCTTGGCGCCGAAACCCGGTTCCCCGCCCAGGATGCGCTGTTTCAGGAGCTGGTAGAGCTGGTGGTACAGGGGGACCGGGCTATCCGCGCGCAGCGAGTCCAGTTCCATGGGGGTGAACAGGCGCTGCAACTCGTCCACGACTCTCTCCGCCGGATCCGCTCCCGAACCGTCCCGCCCGGATTATGACCGAATTGCGCCGCCGGCATCTGTGCCGAGCGCGTCATGCAGGATTACGTGCGCCGCGCGTGCGTCGATTAAGTCGAGGAGCATGCGCGTCAGGCGGCCGGGTTCAGGAGGCGATTCGTCGCGTGCCAGGAACTGCGCGCGCAGCCAGTGCCAGCCGCGGAAGAGATGGGTGCCGGAGATCTCGGGGGCGAGGTCGGGGGGTACGTCAGGGTAGCCCGGCAGGTCGGTGGCCCCGTGGACGAGCCTTGGGTCGGCGTTCGCGGCGGCCCGGGCGACCCGGTCGGCAACTCCGACGCCGGCGATCGCGAGGTGTGAGGCGTCCAGTGCGTCGGCGACGCGGTGGACGGCCTCGACGCAGTCTGAAAGGGTTGGCGTTTCCGGTGCCGACGAGCCGCCGTGACCGGGCAGGTCGAGGACTGCGGTGCCCTCGACGAGGTCGGGCTGCACAGCCGCCGCCGATGCCCCCGGGGGCGGCAGCAGGACGCGTGTCGGGGCCTTGGCCAGATCGCTGAGTGCGTAGCGGGCCTGGCCGAACGCCGTATCGACATGACGCATCCGGCCGCTGTCCAGGCAGAGGTCTGCGGCGGCACGGGCCCCCTCGGGCAGGATGCTTCCGAGGTGCGCCTCGAGACACGCCCAACGCTCCTCGAGCGACGGCCCGCAGTGGGCCATCGTCACGTTGGCGCCCCAAGCGTAGCGGTCGAGCCGTTCCGTCCACCGGGCAAGGATGCTGCCCTGCCAGCGCAGCACCACAAGCGGTATCGTGACTGGCAGGAGATTCTCCACCCGCTCGTGGAGGAAGGCGGCTTGGTAGACCGCCCGATAGGCCGGACCTGCGCGAAGGTACCCGCGCGCCGTGACGTGCATCGCGTCGGGAGCGCCGAGGACTGGTGCGATCCGGTTCGCGGCGCTCGGGCTCTGCCAGGGAAAGAAGATCGTGCCGTCGTGGGCGGCGCGCCAGGCGCGTGCCAAGTGGCCGCCATCCGCGCTCGGCGTCACGTCCGGCAGGTAGCCATGCATGATGTGTTCCCGTTCGACGTCGTCGAACGCCGCGGCGTTGTCCAGCATCACGCCGCCGAGCGCGCACGGTTCGGCCTTCGCCCACTTGACGGCGATCTGCGCACCCGTCGCCGACCCATACACGCCCACGCGGTCGAGGCCGAGGGCTTGCCGCAATGCCGACATGGCGCGGACGCAGGGTGAGAGGTCCTCGACGGTGATGGGCAGCGGGTCCGAGTCGCCGAAGCCGGGGGTGTCGGGCGCGATGAGGGTCGCTTGTGGCGCGAGCCGGAGCATGAGGGGTTCGAGAAAGCTCGAGTCCAGCGGGGAAGGGTGCAGCAGGAACAGCGGCGGACCGTGGCCGGCCACGCGGTAGTGCAGGTCGATCTCGGCACCGTCCACGTGCACGCGCGCGGTCGCGCGCCGGATGGTGTTGGCGGGGAGGCGCTCTTGGGTGGGCGAGGTCATGGCCCAAGTGACCCCGGGTTCACGCGGCCGTCGGGATCGAGTTGTCGCCGCAACGCGCGGAGCACCTCGAGCGGCGGCTCCGCGAGGTCCCGGGCGAAGGGATACAGGCGACCGATCTGCAGGTGTACGGCACCGCAGGAGTGCAGCGTCTCGATCACTTCGCCGCGCAGGCGCATGACCTCCGCGCGGGCCGCCGGATTGTCGGGAAAGTCGTTGGTACGGCGCAGTACCTGCTCCTCGACGGTGCACCGGTGCAGGGCGTTCAGTTGGTCCGGCCAGTAGAAGACCGGTTCGATCACGAAGCAGTTGGTATCGGCGTAGGTGAACAGCGCGCCATGGACGATGCGGTGTTCCTCACAGACATCCGCGTTGCGTCGGAACAGTTCCAGGACGGCGTCATACGCCTGCACGGCCATGGAGTGCGGTACGAGCCCGTGCACGGGGAGCCAGCGCTCGCCGGACGGTCCGATCATGGAGTTCAGCGGTCCGAACGGCTGGGCACGGGTGATCGTCGGGATGGTGTTCTCGACCTCTTCTGCCCCGGCGTCCCGGGCAATGCGGGAAATCCGCTCGGCGGCCTCGCGGGCGGCTGCACGGGTGCGTTCCTCGATCATGAAATGCGCCGAGTAGCTTTCCTCCGGCAGGAATCGCCGACCGGCCGCGGCGACGCGCGCGCCGGTCTTGAGCGCGTCGAGGACGTTGTCCGCGGCGGCCACCGCATGGCCGAGGCTCTTGAGATCCCGCGTCAGCGACTCGCGCTTCATGCGCTGCGCCTGCAGGGTGGGATCGAATCCGAAGCAGGACTCGGCCAGACGCTGTCGGGACACTTCGGACATCGCCGCGAACAGGGCGGCATGGTCCGCGCAGACGATGCTGACGCCGGCGCGCTCCTCGGCGACAGGCAAGAGCTTCAGGGTCGCCGTCGCCTTCACGCCTAGCGCGCCGTTGTCACAGGTGAACAGTCCCGTCAGATCCGGTCCGTAGTGGCGGAAGAAGGGGGTCGCCCCGTCGCGGGCCGCCGCGCCCGTTCGAAGCACCCGGCCGTCCGCGAGCACGATCTCGAATCCGACGACGGAGTCGGCCGCGCAGCCGTGGCGGCCGCTGCCCCAGAAGAGCGCGTTCTGCGACAGGGAGCCTCCGACCGTCGCGCCGATGCCGGATAGCGGGCCCCAGAACGGCGTGCGCACCGCGTGAGGCTCGAGCGCCTCGTGCAGCGCCTTCCAGGTGCATCCTGCCTGTACGGTGACGTACATGTCCTCGGTATTGATTTCGAGGATCTCGCCCATGGCCGCCATGTCGAGGCACAGGGTGCGTTCACGATGACAGACGTAGCCGCCGCTGTAGGACAGTCCGCCGCCGCGGGGGACGAGGACGAAGTCGTGCTCACTGGCGAAGCGCACGGTCTCGACCAGGTCGGTGACGCTTGCCGTACGGACCACTGCGCTGACGGGGTGCGCGTCGCCGGACACGTCCTGGCCGTACAATGCGCGGGACGCCTCGTCGACGAGTATGCGAGCCGCCCCGATACGGTCCGCGAGCGGTGCCAGGGCGTTTCCAGACGCGGGTTCGGCCATCGCAAGCCCTCCTCGGTGCTGGCTGCCGAGTGCCGCCGGCACCTTGTGGCGCGGCCGTTGACTCGATCATGATGCTAATGATATGACAATAGGTGTTTTCATGTCGCGACAGGAGTTGCCCGAATGCCGGACATGCTGACTTCGGACCTGACGCCCCGGCAGTATTGGGCGGAGGTCAAGTCGAATCCCCGGCGCGCCCGGTTCGGCTTCGGGGAAAAGGCGGCGCTCATCAACATCGACCTGCAGCGGGCGTACACGGACGTCGACCGCTTCGCTACCGCCTACCGCACCGACCCAAACCAGATCGCCTACGTCAACCGGCTCGCCGAGCTCGCGCGTGCCCGGAACATGCCGGTGATCTGGACCTACGTCGCCTACATGGACAACGCGGACGACGCCGGCGTGTGGGGGACGCGGACGAACACGGAGGACTCGCTGCAGAACATCGCGGAGCACGGCGAACGCGCCGAGCTCGATTCCCGCCTCGACGTGGACCGCGACCGCGACGCCGTCGTCAACAAGCGCATGGCGAGCGTGTTCCACGACAGCCCAATCCCGTCGCTGCTCGTCTGGCACAAGGTCGACACCGTCATCCTGACCGGCGGCAGTACCTCGGGCTGCGTGCGTGCGTCCGCCGTGGCGGCGCTGTCCCATGGCTACCGCACGATCGTTCCCGAGGAGTGCGTCGCCGACAAGCACGAGATCCCGCACTTCGCCAACCTCTGCGACATCATGCTGAAGTACGGCGATGTCGAGCCGTTCGCGACGGTCGAGGCGTGGCTCGCCGAACATCCCGGCTGCCCGCCCATCCGTGCGGCGCGCGGCGTGCCGTTCTGAGCGTGCCGGCGATGCGTGCCGATCTCGAACTCTACCGCTACCGGGCGTGGGACAACCGGCTGCCCATACGCTGGCCTGGCGGTGCGCGGCTCGCGTTCTGGGTCGCGCCCAACATCGAGTTCTACGAACTTGAGCCGCCCGCGAACCCAACGCGGCGCGCCTGGCCGCGGCCGGTGCCGGACGTACGGGGCTACGCCACGCGCGACTACGGCAACCGTGTGGGACACATGCGCATGATGGAGCTCCTGGACCGCTACGGCGTGCGCGGCTCCGTGAGCCTGTCGGCGGCGGTGTGCGACCACCACCCGGAGATCATCGAGCTGTGCGCGGCGCGCGGCTGGGAGTTTTTCAGCCACGGCATCTACAACACGCGCTACACCTATGGCATGGACGAGGCGCAGGAACGCGCGATGATCGAGGATTCCGTGGCAGCGATCGCCCGCCACACCGGGCAGCGCTGCGCGGGGTATCTGGCGCCCGCCCTCACGCACACGGAGCGGACGCTCGACCTCTTCGCCGAGGCCGGCGGCATCTACACCTGCGACCTGTTCCACGACGACCAGCCGACGCGGGTGCGCGTACGTTCCGGCAAGCCGTTCGTCTCGGTTCCGTACTCGCTCGAACTCAACGACACGATCGCCTATGTCGTCAACCGGATCGAGCCCCGCCGCTACGGGGAGATGATCAAGCAGGCGTTCGACCGGCTGTACCGCGAGGGCGAGCAGGGAGGCACGGTGATGTGCGTCCCCCTGCATGCCTACCAGGTTGCCCATCCGCACCGGATCCGCGCCTTCGAGGATGCGCTTGCGTATGTGGTCGGCCACGCAGGCGTCTGGCTCGCCACCGGCCGGGAGATCGCCGAGCACTACCTCGAGCACTACTACGACCTGGATCTGGCCCGAGCGGAGACGGGCCGCCGCGCAGGGGACGCGACGCCGTGACGCTCGACGCCGACTACCTCCGCTATCCGAACCGCCGCCACGGCATGGACCACGACCGCTACGACTGGTCGATACTGACCACCCGGAGCGCCGTTTCGTGGCCGGAAGGTGCGCGCGTGGCGCTTTGGGTGAACGTGGCGGTGCAGTTCTTCCCCCTGGACCAGTCCGGCAAGCCGTTCGCGCCGCCCGGAGGGATGAGCACGCCCTATCCGGACCTGCGCCACTTCTCGCTGCGCGACTACGGCAACCGGGTCGGTATCGTGCGCTGCCTCGAGGCGCTCGACCGCTTCGGCGTGCGCCCCACGTTCGCCGTCAACGGGGCGGTCGCGGAACGTTGTCCGGAGCTGCTCGAGCGGCTCGTCGGTCGCGGCGACGAGATTCTCGCGAGTTCGTGGCACATGGACACGCTGCACCACGGCGACATGAACGAAGCCGAAGAGCGGGATCTGGTCGAGCGCACGCTGACCACGCTACGCGCCCGCACCGGCCAGCCCGTGGAGGGCTGGGTGAGCCCGGCCGGCTCCCAGAGCCGGCGGACGCCGGACCTGCTCGCCGAGCATGGCGTGCGCTACATGGGCGACTGGATCAACGACGATCTGCCGTACGCGTTCCGCACCGACTCGGGAGAGATCGTCGCGCTGCCCCTGTCGCTTGAACTCGACGACCAGTTCCTCATCGCGAGCAGCCTGCACTCCGAATGGGAGTACGCGACGCAGGTGAAGGACGCCTGCGACTATCTGGCGGAGGAAGCGGCGGCAACCGGCCACGGGCGGCTGCTGGCGCTGTCGGTCCACCCCTGGCTGCTCGGACAACCACACCGCATCGGCGCGTTCGAGGCCGTGCTCGAGCATGTCGCCGGGACGCCCGGCGTCTGGTCTGCGTCGGGTTCCGAAATCACCGCCGCCTGGCGTGACCAACAGGGCTGAAGCCCCTCTATTGCTTGCCGGCGCCCTGGTGCTCGTCCTCGGCTCCGCGCCCTGCCTTGCAGGTCCGCGCGAGCTGATGGACCTCCTCGTCGGCGAGTACGACAACCACGAGCAGGTCTGGCAGCAAGGTATCGACGGCAAGCCGGTGGACGACCGGCGGCACTGGCGTTTTCGGCGCCAAGGAGAGAGCGTCCTCGAACTCTCGGTAGGCCAGGGCCAGGCGGCGCCAGATGCGCCCGCGTGGACGTTGGCGTTTTCCGGGGATGCGGGCGGCATTGTCGCGGAGGTCCGCGGGGCTGCCCTTTGCCGTTATCGATGGAGCCCGCTTGGCTTGGGCTACGAGGGCCGCGTGATCGGCGACTGTCCGGGGTTGCCGGCGGCGTTCGGCATCGATAGCGAGCTGCTGACGGCCACCTGGCGAGCCGGGTCGAGGGGGCGGGTGGAGCGGGCGCGGCGTGTGCTGCACTACGTCGGCTGGGTGGCCCTCAAGCGGAGCCGCCTCGATCCGGCGGCGGGTCCCGACGACTACGTGTTGGTGCGCGACGCGCGCTGGCACGACGGGGGGTTCCTGCTGCCGGTCCCGGACGGCGTCCGGCCGACGGGCTACGCGATCGAACTCGCCCGGCTCACATACCAGAACACGCGTACTGCGGTCCTCAAGCTCGGTGTCGTGGACACCGCCACTGGCCAGACGCTGGGCTACTCTTGGGCGCAACCCGGTGCGGATCGCATCGGCATCAACCTCCGTTGGATCCAGGCGGGGCTGACCCGGGAACGCGGCCGGGAGCGCGCGACGGGCGACTAAGGGGACTGGTCGCTGGACGATCCCCTCCCCCCGTGCGTTCCGAGCCTAGCGTGCCGGCGCTTTTTCGGCGCCCTCACGCACCCGTCGATAGTAGATCCAGCTCGTGACGTTGGGCCGGGTGTCATCGAGCGCCGGCGGCTCGGTGTAGTCCGGATAGTGGGCGGTGATCTCTTCCTTCATGCTGTCGGGCAACGCGTCCCACGAGGACAGCCTGAGCCCCGACGTGTGCATGTAGATCGCCCCCTCGCGGCCGCCCATCTTCATCCATGGGAGCCAGTCGGACATGCGCGCCCAGCCGACGTGGCTCGACGCGTGCGGCAGTTCCGAGTCGAGCAGCTCCGCCGCGTTGCCGAAGAAGTTGAACATCTCCGTCGCGTGGTAGGTCCCGCCCACTTCGGGCTGGAAGTCGCCGCCGAGAGGGTTCGGATAGAAGAGCGGAACGGTGTTGGTCTGGCGCCACATGCCGCCTTCGGCGCGACCGCTCCAGCGCATGGGCGCACCGCCGCGGTCCTGCTCGTACATGGCGAAGTTCACCGGGTCGTTGGCCACGTGCAGTACGTCGACTGTCTCGCCGGTCCAGGGGTTGTCCCAGGTCGCGAGTGCCTCCCCGCTGGCAGGGTCGCGGTAGATCAGGAGTTCCCGCGACACCATGCGAAAGCCCGCACCGCGCTCGGCGTGCGCATCGGCCACGCAGGCGCGGACGTTCATGCCTTCCACATCGAACAGGTGACGGTCCCGCTCGCCCCGGCGCCTGGAGAAGGCCCGTCCTTCCCACCAGAAGATTGTGGCTTCACCGTCTACGGTCGAACACATGATCTTGCGCGAGATCGTCAGGGCGTCGACGGGGTCGTTCGGATCCAGTTCGCGCGCGGTCGCAGGCAGTAGCGGCATGAGGAGCAGGGCTACGAGACTGATGGCGGTGAGAGGCTGATTCATGGTCGTGTTTCCTTGGCTGAAGCGACGGCGTCGACCGTCACGAAGATGCTTCGAGTATGGCCGATGCGGCCGCTTCGCCGGAGCGGATGGCTCCTTCGATGCCGGGTGCGTCAGCGACGTGTTCGCCGGCGAAGCGCACACGTCCCGCGGACCGTGACAGGGCGGCACGGCTCTCGGCGACCATACCCGGCGGCCAAGCGGCGTAGGCGCCTCCGGCGAACGGGTCCGTGCCCCATGCGTGCCGCGCAACGTAGCGGACCCGTCCGGTGGCATTCGGACGGATGCGCGCGAACGTGGCGAGTGCCAGGCGCTCGAACGCCGCTTCGTCCAGGCGGTCAACTGCGGCCGCGCCAGCCCCGTTGACGATTGCCTTGAAGCCGATGCACGCACCGGTGGCGGGGTGCAGCCGCGGAAAGAGACGTTCGAGGGGCGTATCGGTCCACATGGTGAGCGGCAGGCCGTCCTCTTGCCAGAAGGGCTCCGCGTCGAACAGGGCCACGGTCACTCGCGTGTAGGCGGCTCGATTTATCGTTTGGCGCATCGCCGGCTGCAGGGGGAGGCGCAGCCTGACCCTGCCGAGTGCGGGCAGGGGCAGGGTGCAGACGCAGTGCCCCGCCCGATGTTCGGAGCCATCGGCGAGCCGTGCGAGCACCAAGCCGCCGGCCTCCGCGAGCGCCGTCACGACGCTGGCGTAGCGCACGGAGCCATCGAGTCTCGCGGCCATGCATGTGGCGAGCGTGGCGGCACCGGCCTCGAACTGCCCGGCGCCGGTGTCCGATCGGCGGGCGAGCGCTCCGCGCCACCAACCGAGTACGCTCACGTCGTCGCTGTGGTTGTGGTTGCCCGCCACGTTGACGAGGCGCAGCGCTGCTTCCGACATGCCGCGCTCTCTCAGCACGGCGGTAAATGAGCGGTCGTGGGCGCTGAAGGATGGCGCGTCCCAGTCGGTCGCGCGGGCGATAGGAATCGTCCGCGCCAGATAGTGCGCCTCGAGTCGGGGCGGCAATACGGCTCGCTCCGGACCGGCGAGCGGGTTCGCGGACGACTCCGACCAGTGATCGGCATCCAACGTGCGGCCGTTGACGTGCAGGGCGAGTCCCGCAGAGCCGGGCGGAGGCGAGGGTCGGATCCGCAGTCCGCAATCCCGCGCGAGAGCGTGTACGCGGGTGTAGGAGTCGCCGACCTCAACCGCCCCGAACTCCGGGCGGTCGGGCAGGTCGAAGCGGGTGTATGCGCGACCCCCGGGGCGGTCCCGCGCCTCGAGCACGAGCGGACGCATTCCCGCCTCCGACAGGTGCCGGGCAGCCGCAAGCCCGGAGAGGCCCGCGCCGAGGATCAGGACGTCGGCGTCTGGACTTGGACGCCCGGGAGCCCGGCAGGCCCCCGCCAAGACGAGCGTTGATAGGCCCAACCCCCGAAGGACTTGACGCCGGTCCATCCCGCCGCGTTGCACGGCTGGTTCTCGTGGCGGTGCCTTGTTCGGGTTCAGGCGATGTCGCCGCCCTACCAGTGGACGGCCAGCGTAATGCCGAAGTGCGTGTCGCGGCGGGGCGCCACGATGAAGTTGCGCCGGAACGCCTCCGGTTCCGCATAGCGAATCACGTTGTATGCGCTGTCTTCACCGGTGAGGTTGCGCCCCCAGACCCGAAAAGAGTAGCGGTCCGACACGAAGCCGAAACGCGCGTTGACGAGGGAGGTGTCGCCCGTTTCCGCTTCGTTGTGGACCTGGGCGAACTTGCTCGACTCGAAGATGTAGCTTGCGCCGGCGTACCACTCCCAGCCACCCGCCATGGGCCGCCGGATCTCGATGTCGCCGAACACTTGGTGTTCGGCGGTGCGTGGAATCTGTTTGCCGGAGATCGCCCCGTAGGCGGAGTTGCCCGTGCAGCCCTCGATTTGCGGGAACTGCCGGCCGGTCGAGCAGTTGACCATCCGATCGTCGAGCACGTCGAGAAGGAGGCCGTGGTTCTGGTCGAACCCGTCGGTGTATTCGGCATCCGTCCACGCGTAGTTCAGCCGGAGCGTGAGTCCTTCCATGCTTTCCGGTGCGAACGCCAGCTCGGCCTCCACTCCGTTGATGTCCGCATCCCCCGCGTTGACCGTAGCCGACGTGGTGTTCTGGCCCGAGCGGGCGTTCTGGGTCAGCTGGTAGCCCTCGAGTTCGTTGGAGAAGAGAGCGACGTTCGCAAGCAGGCGCCCGTCCGCCAGGATGCTCTTTGCGCCTACTTCGAAGCTGCGGGCGTCTTCCTCGTCGTAGGTCGGCAGGCCTGCCTCGATGGCGACCGTGCTGTTGAAGCCGCCCGGCTTCGTGCCCTCCGCGTACGCAACGTAGAGCAGATGGTTGTCCGTTGGCCGCCAGTCGAGGGTCAGGCGCGGCAGGAACCCGTCGAAGCCGGCCGACGCGACAACGGGCGGGGCGGCAGGTGCGCCGAGATCCTGCACCACGGCGCGCTGGTCGATGCTCTCGTCCTGGTAGCGTCCCTCGAGGGTAACGCTGACGTTGTCCGCGACGTCAAACGACACCATGGCGAAAGCTGCCGTGTTCTCGATCTCGAGCTCGTTGACGTCCCGCGGGACGACGATCGTCGAACCGAAGAACGGCGCCATCGACTCGCACAGAAAGTTGGCCTCGCACACGCCCTGCATGCGCAGGAACTCGCCGAACCAGTTGGCCGCGGCGATGCCCTGCTGTGCGGCGGACACCTCGCGGATATCCCGGCTCGTGCTTTCCTGACTGTAGTAGTAGGCGCCGAGCAGACCGCGCACGCGACCGGAGTCGAACGCGAGCTGGAGTTCGTGCGAGAAGTCGTCGGTGTCTGCGGCGCTCGCAAACGTGAAGTCGGTCATGCTGCCGGCGTAGGCGTAGAGGAACGGAGGACCGTCGGCGAACCCGCCGAACGGGAAGCCGTTCGGCGTGAAATTGCTCACCTGGAACGAAGTTGGCAGGTAGTCGCCGTCGTAGACCTCGGCGAGGTCACGTTGCCCGTAACCGCCGATGTAGGTCAGGTCCCAGGTGTCGTCGAGCTGGTAGGCGACCTTGACGCCCAACTGAAGGACATCGTCCGTGATCCCGGCGTCCGGTGCCTGGACCGGCCAGTCCGTGTCGACGTCGCCGGGCTCGACCACGCCACAGAAGTAGCGACCGGCGCCGCCGTAGAGCGCCCCGTCGTCCGGATAGCAGTTGTTGTCGAAGTAGCGCGACGCGAAAATCGCCGGCTGGCCGTCATCGCGTTCGGCCCAGTAGGCCCGGGCACGGACGGACAGCCTTTCGTTCGGGGTGAAGTCGAGTACCCCGGACACCGACCGCGACTCCTGTTCGCCGATGTCTTCGCCGTCGTAGCGGTTGGTCACGTGCCCGCCCATCTCGTACTGCCTTAGCGTCAGGCTGCCGGCCAGGGTCTCGCCGATGGGGCCGGCGACGGACGCGCGGACGAGGAACTGGTCGTCTCCCGCCGCTTCGCCCTTCACGCTCGCGCGAAACGACTCGCCGGGTGAGCGTGTGACGATGTTGATGGCGCCCGAGTAGGTGTTGCGTCCGTACAGCGCACTCTGCGGCCCCTTGACGATCTCGATGCGCTCGACATCGTCGAGGTCGTAGTCGTCCATGGGTCCGGAGACGTACACGCCATCGATGAAGTACGACACGCCGGAGGCGCCGAGTATGTTCGCCTGGCCCCGGATCACCGGCCTGTTGGCGCCGCGCGTGAACTCGGAGTCGAACAGCAGGCCGGCGGTCATTTTGGATACGTCTGCGAGGCTCTGCACGCCGAATTCGGCGATCTGGTCTGCCGTCAGGGCGGTGACCGCCACCGGCGTGTCCTGCAGGCTCTCGGTGCGTTTGCGGGCGGTGACGACGATCTCCTCGATCGGCGCGATGGAGGCGGCGGGCTGCGCCTCGGCGGCGGCGGTCCAAGGCACCGACACAGCCGACAAGGCGAGCAGGATGACTGTCGGACGAAGTCTGCGACACGGCATGGCGATCTCCTGACTGGACTCCGTTGCGGGCTCGCATGCCCGGTGACGGGCGCGCCGCGGCCGGGGTTGCGCAACAAGGAGGAATGGCTACGTCAGATCCCTCTGGTGGCAACGGCGCGCCCTAATAGATATATTGATACATCATTAATTCAAATTGCAAGCGACAAGGGGCCGCGGCACCCCGTCTGTTGGCCGCGCACGAGGCGCTCAAGCGGGGTCGGAGGGAGAGGGCGCGGCTCGCTCGGGACGCCCGTGGCTTTGCGGGGTGTGGCGCCAGACCTGACGGCGTAAGCTGTTGCGCGAGGTACGCGAAATCGAGCAGCCCCACTCGTCCGCCTTCGAGGCAGAGCCATGCCGGGGCGCGCCTGGGAGGGGAGAGGAGTCCTGAGAGGGAGGAGGAACACGTGAGCGAGAACATCCGTTCGGGTATGCCGGTGCTGGTCCGACATGAGGGGGAATGGCGCGGAGAGTACGTGCACATCGAGCCGAAGGGATCCGTCCTGGACCGGCACGAGTCCCACTTGGTTTGCGCCTTTCCAGAATCGGGGCCGTTCGACTACCACCAGACGAACACCTACACCTGGACCGGCGGGAAGGTGGAGGAGATCCAGTTCCCGGCCACGTACCGGGACGGCCGCATATGGTGGGACAACGAACGCATCGTCGGCTCAGCCTGGGAGGTGGACGAGCGCACGATCATGCTCAACTGGTCGCGCAAGGACCTTCCGGGCAGCTACCTGTACGAGATGATTCAGATCAACGAGGGCAACGATCGCCGCGCCCGGACCTGGCACTGGTTCGTCGATGATGGGCTGGTGCGCCGGACCTGCATCGAGGAGGCGCGCGTGGGCTGATGCCGCGCTGCCGAGGGCGGGGAGGCATGGCCACCGGGGGGCCCGGACATCTGGCGGGGCAACGAACACTCGAGGGCGAGCGTCAAGCCACCCCCAGTCGCGCTGCAGCCCGAAGGCGAACTCTGCATGGAGCTGGGGCAGGTCCAAAGGGTCCAAGGGTTCTTCGGGCGGCAGCGTTGGCCGTCCCGTACCACGCCTACCGACCGGGAGCTTGTCGGGCATTGCGGGCGGTCCCCGAGTCGATGGCCGCGGAGCGGGATACTGGTCGGCGCCTTGGAGCCAGATGATGCGTCTTTGGAGCATTGATCCCGGGCATCTCGACCCTCGCGGGCTGGTCGCCCTGTGGAGGGAGGGCCTCCTCGCACAAGCGGTCCTGAAGCACGCAACGAAAGGCTATCGGCATCATCCCCAGTTGACCCGATTCCGTGCACAGGCAGCGCCAGCGTCGTTCATCGCCGAGTATCTCAAGGCCGTGCACGCCGAATCGGTTGAGAGGGGCTACCGGTTCGACGTGACCAAGATTACCCCCGGCGGCACCGCGGCACGCATCGACGTGCCGCAAGGCCAAATCGACTTCGAGTGGCGTCATCTGACGGGGAAGCTCAAGGCGCGCGCGCCCGAGTGGTTCGAACGGCAATCGGGATCCGCGGTGCGCGTTCACCCGCTGTTTCGCGTCGTCCCTGGTGGTGTCGCGGCATGGGAACGGGCATCAGGGCCACAGTTCGACGGACAGAGCACGGCCGACAAGCACGCTGGCGTGGGCGGCACCTCGCAAGATGGTGCCCGGCACTGATCAAGGACTCTCAGGCACCTCGCCGGCGAGCACGGAACGGAACACGTCGAGGTCGACATTGCCGCCGGAGAGGACCACCGCGACGCGTCGTTGTGCCTGCCGGTCCGCCTCCTGGCACAACGCCGCCAGCGCGGCAGCTCCGGCGCCCTCCGCGACATTGTGAGTACACAGATAGAGCGTGCGCATCGCCTCGGCGATCTCCGCTTCGCTGACCTCGACGATGCGCGCTGCGCCCCGACACACGACCTTGAGCGCCTGTTCGTCGGGCACGCGGCAGGCCATGCCGTCGGCGAACGTCCGTGCCGAGTCTGTGGACACGACGCGTCCCGACGCGACGCTGCGCGCCATCGCGGGGGCGCGGGCGGCCACGACCCCGACCACTTCGGTGCGCAGCCCCATCAGGTCACGGGTGCGTATGACCCCGCAGATCCCGGAGCCCATGCCGATCGGCACGTATACGGTATCGAGGTCGCGGACCGCCTCGAACAGCTCGAGCGCGTACGTCGCCGCTCCTCGCACCAAGGCAGGGTGGAGGGAGGGGACCGCGAGCGCCGCCTCGCCGCCTGCCCGACGCGCCGCCTCGATCCGGGCCTCCTCGAAGTCGTCACCGAACATGACGACCTCGGCGCCCCAGCCGATCATTGCCGCGTTCTTTTCGACGCTGTTGCAGCGCGGGACGAGCACCGTTACTGGAACCCCGAAGCGGCGCGCCGCGAACGGGATGCTCTGGCCGTGGTTACCCCGGGTCGCCGTCACGATGCGCTGGGGAAGGCGGCCGGCGCCGTGGAGTTCCTCGAGGAGCACCAACCCGCCGCGAACCTTGAAGGCGCCGATCGGCGTGTGGTTTTCGTGCTTCACCCACACTTCGCAGCCCACCCGCGTGCAGAGAGATGGCCAGCGGTATTGCGGCGTGGGCGGCATCGCCCTCGCCACGGTGCGGCGAGCGTCTGCCAGTCCATCCAGATCGAACATCCGGCTCCCGATTCTCGTATTCGCGGCGGGTCGAACCCTGGCAACCGGACCGGGTTCAAGACTCCTGCCCGACAGTTTGACCCTATTATCCTAACAATAGATCGTATTGCAGCATGTTGGCGGGGTGTGGCAGGTCAGACAGCGGTCCCCCACGACGTCTGGCGGGGTCCAAATCGCGTCGCGGTGCTGCGCGCCTGCGCTCCGGGACCGCGGCGCGATCGGCATCGGACTCCCGCTATTGCCCGCCACCGCCCTTGGGTACGGTCGGCTTGCCGGCTCCTCGCCGTCGCGGGCGGACATCCTGCGCAAACAGCCCGACGGCTTGCAACAGGCGGTGACCCGCCTCCGCAGACCGGCATGCCCGCAGGACCGCAACGAGCCGTAAGCGTCCGTCGGACGGTAGGTCTTTCTCGTGGAGAGTAGGATCTCGTGGAGCGTGACGACAGTTGCTTGGTGGCGAACCTGGTGGCCCCGGAGGGCAATCCCGGCGAGGTGACGCTCACCACGGTGGCCCGCTTCTTTGATGACCGTGAACGAAGCGAAACAGGGCTGGTCCAGGGTGGGGCCGGAGGTGCCGCGCTACGGCACGGCGTAGCGGATGGTTGACATGGCGGAGAATCGCCCTGTGTCGCTGGTGCGGGACCACGTCTTGACCGGCTCGCTGCCGTCGAGGCGCAGGTTGGGCGGGTGGCTGCGCAGCAGGTCGCCCGTGTATCCGCCGGACTCGAACGCGTCGAAGCCTTTCCACTGGGCCCTGAGTCCCACCGAGATGCTCTCCGAAAGTTCGCGGTCTACGCCGGCGATCAGGATGTGGCCGACCACGGTGTCGCGGAGCGTCCTGCGGCCCACGCTGACGGTGCCGGCCAGATTGCGGCGGATCTGCTCCGCGTTCGGCTGTCCCGGGCCGGTCGCTATGTCCGCGGGGTCGGCGCTCCTCGCCCAAAGCCAGGAGAAGTCCTTGCGCACGCGGGAGGCCGCCATTCCGACGCCGGCGTACGGCGTCCACCGGGTCCCGTTCGGCCAGTCGCGATAGACCACGACCCGGAGTTCGTCCGAGGTCGCATTGCCAAGCGTCTCCTCGCCGATCGAGAGTTCGTTGCCGATCTTGTCGAAGTCCGCGCCGGTGGCATCGGTCGACGATACGGTCTGGTCGAAGTCCGTCGCGTTTTGGCGGAGGGGCAGGGATTCGAACCCTGGGAGGCGTTACCCTCACCGGTTTTCAAGACCAGCGCTTTCGACCGCTCAGCCACCCCTCCGCAGGGTGAAATCATCGTAGCACGGGGAGGTTCGAGGCTCGTGGGCCGTGCCCTCTTGCGGCGCAAAGCTCATGGAGCGACGGCGTCGTCCAATCGAGACATGGCGCGATCGAATGTCCCTACCGGGCGGTGCCCCAGCTTGCGGGCGACCCCCACGATCAGGCAATCCGCGAAGCCGACTGCAGGTTCACGCCGGAAGTCGTCGAGCGCGGCGCGCACGACGTCCGGGTCCTGCAGCACGAGCCGGTCGTGTTCGAGGAGCATCGCGACGATCGTGGCGATGCGGTCCGGGTCCATGCCGTGGACGGACGTGAGCACCCAGACCGTCTCGGCGAGCACCAGCAGGGAGACCCACGCGCCGGGCGCGACGAACGCCTCCGCCCGCTCGACTTGGCCGGCATCGTCACGCACCAGCAACCGGACCAGGACACGCTGTCAACGGCGCGCATGCTTGCGCCGTACGTGGCGGCGAATGCCCTCCTTCATTTCGTCCACGGTGCGGTGCGGAGGGGGGCCGTCGAAGAGCGCATCGTGAATGTCCTGGGAGCTGTACTTGGCCGCGCGGCGGACGATCACGTCGTCACCCTCGACGCACCACTCCACTTTCGAACCGGGCGCCAAGCCCAGCTTCTGCCGAATCGGAGCGGGTATCGACACTCTGTCCCTGCGACGTGATCTTGGATTCGCCCTGCAGGAGTTCGGCGCGGTAGCGGGTGAGGACGGCGTTCCAGACGATGATGTTGCTGTTGCCGGTCTCGTCCTCCAGGGTCATGAAGACGACGCCCGTGGCGGAGCCCGGGCGCTGGCGGCAGGTGACGATTCCCGCGACGCGGACGAACTGGTTCGGGCGGCACTCGAGGAGGTCGGCCGCGGTCCGGCAGTCGCGTAGCGCCGGGTCGTCGCGCAGGAGCGACATCGGGTGGGGGCCAAGGGTGAGGCCGAGGTAGCGGTAGTCCGCGATCAGGTCGTCGCCGGCGCCGGGACGCTTCAGCCGGGCGCGGGTGCGGTACGGCGCGTGGGCTTCGGCGGCGCGCCAGATCGCGCTCGGGTTGTCCACGCCCGCGGCGTCCCAGTGTGCCTGGTGACGGTGTCCCGCCAGGTGCTTGAGGGCGCCCGCGCGGGCGAGGAAGTCG
>JAJDVW010000116.1 GCA_022825925.1 Pseudomonadales bacterium
GCTCGTCGTCCGGAATGCTGCGCCACAGGAAGAACGACAGGCGCGACGCGAGCTCCAGGGCGCCCAGCGGGTACGCCTGTCCCGGCGCCGCGCCGGGCGGATCCTCGTGCACGCGCAGGAGGAAGTCGGGATCGACGAGCAGTCGTTCGAGCGCGAGCTGGATGCCGCTGTCGAAGCCGCCCCCCGCCTTCGCCCGGCCGTCCCGGAAGAACTCCAGCAGCGTATCGACGTCGCGATCCGCCGGCGGCCTGCGATAGGCGAGGCGGGCCAGCCGCGACAGGATCTGCCGGGCGCACGCCTCCTCTTCCGCCTCGGCGGCGGGTTCGCACACGAAGATCCTCCGCCGGCTCGGCGTGTCCTCGGGAACCGCGCCCTCGTAGGGGCCCTCGATGGTCAGCGCCTGGACCTCCGCGTTCCCGTGGTACTTCTCGTCGTTCGACAGGACCGCTCCCTTCATCACCGGCTGCAAGGGGCCCTCCGGCTCCCAGCGGTTGCGGACGAACGAGACCCCGACGACGTGCGGTCCCGCACCCACCGGAGCGCGGACTTCCAGGTGGGCGGCCGACTCGCGGACGTACCGCTCCCACTCGGGGTCGCCCGCTTCGGCCGGCGACCAGGTCGTCGGCGCCGGCGTGCCCGGCGCCTCGCCCCCCACCGTGAACCGCCGGACGAGCCGGCCGTCGATGCGGAGGTCGAGCAGGTTCCTTCTGCCCATGCCGCGGACGTAGTCCTGCCAGTTGGTCGTCAGCGCGATGCGGAAGATGTAGTTGCCGTCGGCCGGAAAGTGGTGCGTGGCGGAGAGGCCGCCGCGGGATCCGAGCGGCAGGTCCTCGTTCCGCCGATCCGCCTGGGTCAGCAGCACGGAGTTCTCGAAGCGCGCGAAATCGGGCGCCGTCGTGACACCGGTGGCCAGGCGCGAGATCTTCCGCGCGGCCGACAGGTAGCGCTCCAGTTGCGCGGTCGAGATCGAGAGCACCGCGGCGTTGTTGTCGAACCCGGTGTCCGACGTTTCGTCCCCGGGCAGCAGCGCCGCCGCGTCGATCTCCAGAGCGAGGAGGTCGCGAATCGCGTTGCCGTACTCGGTGCGGTTCAGGCGGTGCATCGAAGCGGTTCTGCCCGGGTTGGGGTTCGCGGCGGCCGCCTGGTCGATGCGCGTTTCCAGCCAGCTCGTGACCGCGCGCGCCTCCTCCACGCCGGGACGCGGCCGCCCCGCCGGCGGCATCGAGCCCGCCCGCAGTCTCGCGATCACCCGCTCCCACAGCTCCGCGTCGGCGCTCGGCCGCTCGGCGTCCGCCACGTCCAGCGCGAGACCCGTTTGCCGGATCTGCGACTCGAGGACGGAAGCGGTCGAGCCCACCGCGGTGACCCGGCGTTCGTTGTGACAGGCGACGCAGTAGCGATCCAGCAGGCGGCGCACCGATTCGGCAGACGCCGGCGGAGGCTGGGCGGCCAGCAGGCGATTGGAAGAGCCGGACGGCAAACTTCCCGCCGTTCCCAGCGCAACCGCCACGGCTGCGATCAGGGCCGGCACGGTCCCGGCCCGCGGTATCCTCATCGTTGCCCTCGCAGGCCTGTATTCTACTGGGACTTCCGGCCGCGGTCGGCCAGCAGAATGTTGTCGATGCGCGTGTTCACGGCCGCGATCTGGGCCGTCAAGTCGCGGCGCACGCCGTCGACGTCGCGCCGCACGCCGTCGACGTCGCGCCGCACGCTCTCTACCATCCGCCATACGCCGACCAGGACGCCGACGCCCGTCAGTACCGTGGCGATCACGTCGGTGCTCATGTCCCGATCCTATCGCGATTCCCCGCTCTAGATTCCTTGAACAAGGACCATCTTCACAGTTGAGTCAAGTTTGGGATCGGCCTGTGCGCCGGCCGTTCTGTTCTCCTGATCACGCCGCCAGCGCGTGTCCTTCCCAGAGGTGCCCGACCTCGCGATCGTACGCGGCGACGGCCGCCTGAAGACGTGTGGTCGACTCCCCGTCCAGCGTGGCCGACAAGACCGGGCCCAGCACGCGCGCCTGGGTGCGGTGGTAGGCCAGGGCGACGCACAGCCCTTCGGCGGTGAGCCGATACCGCTGGGTGTGCGGAATCCGCTCGATCAGCCCCCGCAATCGCAGCCGGCGCAGGTCGTAGGTCATCTGTCCGGCGTTGTAGTCGTCTAGCGACATCCCGCGCAGCGGGGCCACCGCCTCGCGCAGCTCGCGGTTGCGGAATCCGGCCGGCAGCAGGTCGAAGCGCAGCAGCGCGGCAAGCAGCGCCTGTACCCGAGGATCCCCGAAGCGCAGGGTCGAAGCGCGTTGGCCGTCGATGTGCGCCGGACGGTGCAACGCAGCGAGCGTCTCGGCTCCGATGGTGGCGTCGTGGCTGAGGCGTTCGACGCCGAGCAGGCGTCGGTTGGCTGCGAAGCCGATCCGTTTCAGATCATCGAGGTTCTTCAGCCGGCGCCCCACATCGAAGTCGTACGTGTCGTTGATGACCGTCTCGGTGCGCAGCGCGCGCCCCTCCTTGTGGTACTGCTTGATACGCGAGCGCTTGTAGTCCACGTGCAGCGACGGGATGACCCCGTCGGTTATGACGCGGGTGCGATACCGCGTGGGGGTGCGTCGGCTGACGCGCCGGTTGAAGATCAACTGCACGTGGTCGGGGCGCCCCATGTCGAGGTTCTCGCGCATCACCTCCTCGAAGAAGACCCGTCCGGCGAGCGGCTTGTCGAAGACCTCGGTGCGGGCGAATTCGGCTTGCAGGATCGAGATGTCGTAGCGGATGCCCTGCTCCCGGTCGGCGGCAGAAAACGGGTGCGGCAGCCGCGCCAGCCACTTGCGCAGCAGCGCGTCGATCTTCGCGGCCGTCAGGCCGTCGGCCAGCCGCTGCATCGCCGCCGGGTCCGCGCAGCGCAGGATGCCGTTGTCGAGCGGCTCGAACCCGATGCCCCGCTTGGCCAACTGGCGCTTCAGGTACTCGTGCCCGTTGATGCACAACTTCGCGTTGTAGGGGAAGTACGAACAGAACTTCACGAACAACGGCCCGAAGTCGTCGTCGAACACGTAGAAGTAATAGTGGTTCACCATGGCCGTCGAGTCGACCAGCCACGCATAGGTCGCCCCCGTCGACGGGCGCCGGCGGCGCTCGGTGCGCAGCACCCGCGCCTTTTCCTGCGCCTTGCCGATGTAGAGCACGCCTTCGCCACCCGACCAGTCGCGCAGGTACTCCTGCGTGCGCTCATCCTTGCGCTCGCCCCGACGGAACGACACGATGTCGATGCCGTTGTCTTCGGCGTAGCGCTTGATCGCGTTGACGAAGCGCTGCGTGATCGGCGCCATCAGCACCGACGACGGCACGCTGGCGCCCCGCATCGTGCGGAAGAAGTACGCTGCGCCCGCCGCCCGCTGCAGCACCGGGACGTACACGTTCAGGTACAGCCGGTCGATGCACTCGAGGGCCAGCGTCGTGTGCTGCGACAGGATCTCGGCGACGGATCGTGCTACCTTCATGGCTCGGGCTCCGGTCGATGGGCTCCCCATCGGCCAGTCTATGGCCACCGCCGCCATTGTGCGACTAATGAACGCGGCTTCGCGCCGCAGAGGGAGCAGCGGCCGGAGTCCGACCTGCCGCCAGCAGATGCCGAGACCTACATGCTTGTCGGTCTGAGGCGGAGCCTCGCTAGAACTGCACGCGGACCCCGCCGTTCACGACCCGTCCGTCCAGGGGCGCCCAGGCGTCGACCGTCCAGCGCCCGTCGGGGGCGCGGTCGGGCCGCAGGACCGGATCCCACCGCTGCTGCCGCACGTCGGTGAGGTTCTCGAGGTTGACGAACAGCCGGAGCGGGCCGACCCGCCGCTCGATCAGCACGCCGGCCAGGGTATAGGGTGCGCTGACGTCGCGATACGGGTCGGCTTCGAGCCGCTGTCGTCCCGTGTGGAACAGCTCGAACCCGACGCGCCCGTCCTCGTTCTCGACCATGGCCACGAGCCCCAGGCTGTGCCGCGGCGTCTGGGCCACGTCGGCGATCGCGCCGTCCACCCGCTCGCGCGCCCGCACGTGCGTATAGCTGGCCGTGAGGGCGAACGGCGGTTGCCGGAACGTCCCCAGCAGCTCCACGCCGGCGTTCGTGGTGGGATGATCGAGGTTGCGCAGCGTGTAGGTCGAGCGGTCGACGTGCACCGGGTCGACGATGCGCGATGCGAAGAGGGTAGCGGTGAAAGCGGCCGGACCGTGCGTGCGGGTCAGGTCCAGCGAGACGCTTCGGCCGCGCTCCGCCCGTAGCGGTCCGTCCACCGTCAGGCGGGCCAGGCCGGCCGCCTCGGTCTCCTCGGTCAGCGGCGTCGGTCCGAAGAACCCGGTGCCTGCCGACAGGCGCGTCGACCAGCCGCCCGATCGCAGGAGCCCGGACACGCGCGGGCTGAGGAACCAGCCGTACTCGCTGTGGCGATCCAGCCGCCCGCTCATCGACAGCGCGAGCCACGAGCGCACGTCGACGTCGTCCTGCACGAACAGGCCGGGCGTGGTGAAGGCATGGGCGAACCGCGGCACGTCGACCGGACGGTAGGCGTGGTGCTCGATCGCGGCCCCGGCGACCCAGGTATGCCTTCCGGCCGTTCGCCGCACCGCGAGCTCGGCGAATCCCGTGCGGTGGCGATCTCGCTCCCGGGTCTTTCCGAACCGGTGGTCGTGCGACTGGTGTGCGAGGGCGGCGCGGGCGGTGACGACCGAGCGCCCGGCCAGCGTCTGCCACAGGGCGCCGACGTCCTGGCGGCGCGTATCGAGCGTTTCCCGGTAGGAGGCTTCCGAGGCCGGGAGGACGCGGTCCGGCACCGTGCCGCCGGCGCGGGTCTCACGCGTCGCCCCGGCCGTGAGGAACAGCGACCGGCCCTGCCCGTCGTCCCGGAAGAACCGCGGCCGCACCACGCCGCGGCCGTAGCGGGGCATGTCCGCCCACCCGTCGCCGTCGACGTCCGTGAGGTCCTGCCGGTGACCGCCGCCGAGCAGGGTCATGCCCCACGTGTCCGACAGCGGGGTGGACAGCCACGCCACGCCGTCGGTGGCGCCCCGCGTCGACCGGTTGAAGAGGACCTCCCGCTCCGGCTCGTCGCCGGGCCGCCGCGACAGCAGGTTGACGACGCCGCCCATGGCGCCGGCGCCGTGCAACGCGGAAGCCACGCCCTTGATGACTTCCACCTGTCCGAGGTCCATCGGCGGGATCTGAAGCAGCCCCAGGCCGCCCGGCTGGCTGCCGTAGAGCGGCAACCCGTCCGAGAGGACGCGCGTGTAGCGGCCCCGCATGCCCTGGATCCGGACGCTCGCGGTGCCGAGCGACGGCGAGGTGGCCTGCACCCGCATGCCGCCCATCTCGTTCAGCATCATGACGATGTCGCCGGGCGTCATGAGCATCTTCTCCTCGATCTCTTCCCGATCGAGGGCTTCGACCCGCAGCGGCTGGTCCTCGATGCGGCGGCCGGAGCGGGTGCTGGCGACCACCGTGACCTCCTCCTCGATGGTCAGCTCCGGTTCGTCGACCTGATCCGGCTACCTGCCCGCCGGCGCCAGCCGGCAGCGCCGTGAGCAGCACGACCAGCGCGATGCCGAGCGGCGATCGCAAACCAAGGCGAGGGTCCCGGTTCATCGTCTGCGCGGAGTCGGTTCCGGGGCGGAGGAAGGCCGGAGCTCGCGCGACCTTGCGGTTGCGCCGGGAGTCTGCTGGCGCGAATCCTGCGGCGCGGATCTTTCGGCTCGCGTTCAAGCCCTTCCGCATCGAGTATACGGGGGAATCGGGCTCGCAGCGCCAGGCCGTCCGGCTGGTCGCCGTGGGGCGCCAGCGAGACACGCGTCGAGAGTGCCGGCGGGTCAGCCGCGAGGCCGCCGCTGGAGAACCCCCTCTCTGAGCAGTCGCGCCACCAGGGTCAGCTTCCCCTCGGCGTCCAGGCAGTCGGGCAGGTCCTCGACGGCGAACTCGTCCGCCGTCGTCGCGAACTGCAGCGCCGGCCACGCGCCGGCCGGGAGCCTGAGCTCGCGGCCGCAGTACCGGAGGAGGCACGTCTCGCCTTCCTGCACGGCTTCGGCGAGCAGCCCCACGCGGCGTCCCACCCGCGAGCCGGGCGCGAGCGGATCCGCGCACAGCCGCTGGCCGAGCAGGTCGGTGAACAGCGGCACGTCGCTGGCCAGGACCTCGTCCGTGAAGCGGCGCCATACGATCTGCGGGTCGAACCGCGACTGCACGAGCGCCAGCTTCTCGCCGAACAGACGGTCCCGCTCCGCGGCGGGGAATCCCTCGCGAGCGAAGTCGCGAGGAAGGTTCCGGCGCAGCGATTCCTCCCCGAGCGCCGCCGCGGTGACGCTCTCGACGAGGAACTCGGTCCATGTGAAGGCGGTGAGCCCGAGCGTGACGTGCAGCGACGGCCGATCCGTCGAACGGGCCGAGTGCATCAGGCCGCGCGGCAGGTAGACGGCGCTGCCCGGGCCGAGCTCGAACTCGTCGCTTACGTCGCCGGGAGGCGTGCCGGGTTCGAAGCGCTGGCCCTTGAGCGGCAAGCGCACCTTCGTGTCGTAGATCGACCAGCGCTTCGTGCCGCTGATCTGCAGCACGAAGACGTCGTGGGTGTCCCAGTGGGGGGCGAACCCCTGCGCGTCGG
>JAJDVW010000144.1 GCA_022825925.1 Pseudomonadales bacterium
GAGCAGCGGTCCGCGCACGACGGATCAGCCCCGCGTGCGCGGGGAACACTTTGGCCTTCGCCGCGCGCATGACGCCGATCACGGATCAGCCCCGCGGGCGCGGGGAACACCTCGTGCACGGCGGTCGTGCCGACGATCGCGGCGGATCAGCCCCGCGTGCGCGGGGAACACCCCCGGATGACCGTTCCGCACTCGATGCATGTCGGATCAGCCCCGCGTGCGCGGGGAACACGGCCGCGAGCGGGTTGCGCGTGTTCGCGCCGCCCGGATCAGCCCCGCGTGCGCGGGGAACACCAACGAGTACGGACCCGGATCGATCATGCCAGCGGATCAGCCCCGCGTGCGCGGGGAACACCCTGCCGCGCGCAGATCCGCGACGGAATCGGCCGGATCAGCCCCGCGTGCGCGGGGAACACCTTCTTGTAGGCGTCCTGCTGCGCCTGCACGATCGGATCAGCCCCGCGTGCGCGGGGAACACGCTCCCACAGGTCGATGATTCTGGTCATCAGGCGGATCAGCCCCGCGTGCGCGGGGAACACACGTTGTCGCCGGCCTCGGCAGCTTCGTCCAGCGGATCAGCCCCGCGTGCGCGGGGAACACCGCGGAACTGTCGCTCGATGACGTGGGCACGGCCGGATCAGCCCCGCGTGCGCGGGGAACACCGCAGCCGCCACAGAGTGCTGCGAATACTCCACGGATCAGCCCCGCGTGCGCGGGGAACACATCGCAACGGAGAGAGAGACACCCATGAAACACGGATCAGCCCCGCGTGCGCGGGGAACACACCAGCGCCCACAGGCACGGCGCTCCGTCCTGCGGATCAGCCCCGCGTGCGCGGGGAACACGTCAGCGGACAGCGCAACCAGAGCGCGTCGTCCGGATCAGCCCCGCGTGCGCGGGGAACACCCAAGAGCACGGTGATGCGGGATGCCGCCCCACGGATCAGCCCCGCGTGCGCGGGGAACACATCTGGATCAAGGAATCGTCCGGGCTGGAAAGCGGATCAGCCCCGCGTGCGCGGGGAACACCTTGTCGCCCTTGGCGCCGGCGCCGGGATCTCCGGATCAGCCCCGCGTGCGCGGGGAACACCGAAAACGCCTGGCTGTCCCACTGCCAAACGCCGGATCAGCCCCGCGTGCGCGGGGAACACGGAGCGGCGCTACCCCAGGGAACGGTGCACCAAGGATCAGCCCCGCGTGCGCGGGGAACACGGAGCGGCGCTACCCCAGGGAACGGTGCACCAAGGATCAGCCCCGCGTGCGCGGGGAACACCATGATGTATCGAACCTCTCTGCCTCATATTCCGGATCAGCCCCGCGTGCGCGGGGAACACCGCGCCAGGTCCGCGACCTTGATGGTGACGGGCGGATCAGCCCCGCGTGCGCGGGGAACACGAGACGGACATGCGGACCTTGGCATCGCCCGCCGGATCAGCCCCGCGTGCGCGGGGAACACCTCGTGGCCGTGACGCAGGACGCCATCCCGTTCGGATCAGCCCCGCGTGCGCGGGGAACACGTAGCCGGGAGCGCTACCACGCTCGTTTCATTCGGATCAGCCCCGCGTGCGCGGGGAACACCCCGAAATCAGGTGCATATGCGCGGTCTCCAACGGATCAGCCCCGCGTGCGCGGGGAACACGGGTGGCCGCGTGCTCATGTCGTGGGTGCGTTCGGATCAGCCCCGCGTGCGCGGGGAACACTACCACGGTCGGAGTGGAGGAACGCACGCGGACGGATCAGCCCCGCGTGCGCGGGGAACACTCTTCCCAAAAGGGATTGAAACTAAGGCGTTTTTTCTTTGTTAAGGAACTTACCAGCCTGCGGGGTGCAAGGTGGAGGTCGCCGTAATGGCTCGGCGTCCATTGTCTCGCAGGTCTTGACTGGGGTCACCCCTCGACAGAAACCGGAAGAAATCTGACCAGCTTCATGCCGTCCACGTCTACCGGCATTCGCCGGTTGGTGCCGCAGGTGTCGAAGTCGAAACCAGCGTCACTCGGCCCCGCCCACGCGATGATCGCGTCGCCGTCTTCAATCTCTTCAACGACCTGTTCCCAGATCATCTCCCGGGTTCGACGCGAGTAGTTGCCAACGTAGACGCCCGCGCGGATCTCCAGCAACCAGACCGCGAGCCGCCCGCGCAGTCGCGGAGGAGCGTTGTTAACCGCGATGACCAACATCGCCGCTCGGCTCTTCCGGGATGGCGACGGGCTGCGCTTCGTCGTGTGCCTCCGGCGGCGTCAGCCCTCCAGCGCTCAGCATCTCCTCGATGCCGGGAATGAGCTTTTGCAGGAGGCCTGCCTTGCGAAACGCGTCCCGGCACCGGTGTCTGACCTCCCTGATCGGGTCGGCGGCAGCGGGATTCTCTCCGCGTTCAGCCTGTCCCGCCACCTGCATGGCGGCGGGCACGACCGTGTCGAACTTGTAGATGTCCGCCACGTCGTATACGAAGGACTGTGGTTTGCCCGTGTGCAGGAAGCCGATCGCGGGCGCATAACCTGCCGCGAGAATGGCCGCCTCGGACAAACCGTACAGACACGCCGTCGCCTGGCTCAGACAGCGATTGGCGAGGTCACTGCCGGCCCAGTCGTGAGGGTCATACTGGCGGCGCTTCCACTTGACGCCATGGCGCTGGGCGAGCAACTGGTAGAGGCGCTTGACGCGGGCGCCCTCGATGCCTCGCAACTGGTCAACCGAGCGGCGTTGCGGCGCAGGCTCCCCGAACCGCATTTCGTACATCTTCCGCACGACCTTCAATCGGGCATCCGGATCAAGCGCCAGCCTGGCCTGATGCAGCAGCCGGTCCGCACGAGCCCCGCCGGGCTGACCCGCGGAATACAGGCGGACTCCCGCCTCGCCGACCCAGAGCAGCAGGCATCCCACACGTGCGGCGAGCCCCGCCGCAGCATGCGAGATCCGTGCCCCGGGCTCAAGCATGAGGCAGGTGAGGCCGCCTACGGGGATGTGCGTGCGAACACCTTCCTTGTCGACCACAACGAACGCCCCATCCAGAACGTCCAGCCGCCCCTTCTCGATGAACATGATGGAAGCCCGGTCCTTGATGGGTATCGGCGTTGGAGGAGCGATCCCGGGCGAATTCGACATCCCCGAAGTCACCGGGCACGACGTATGAGCATCAGCCCGCAGCCGTACCCCTTTGCGGCGCCGAAGCCACGCGCAATGGCGGCGACGAAGTCCGAGGGGGCTTCGACCCGAAGTCGTCCCTGGAAGTCAACCGTCGAGAACGACATCGCCGGGCGTCCCCCGCCGCGGGCTACCCGGTGTTGATCGTATCCGTCCACCCGCACCCCACTCTCCGACGCGCTGAAGCCCGCGGAGTCCGCTTGCCTGCCGAGCCACGCCAACCCTTGCGTCCGTACGGCCTCAAGGCGGCGGACGGCACGGCCGGAAGAGGGGATGGAATGCAGCGCATCCATCACTACGTCGTGCTTCACCGAGCGCCCCCGGGCCGGGTCGTGCCTCCGAATCACAGGATTGGCGCGCAACGAGAAGGTCAATACGTCGCCTTCCCGCAGGTCCGGGTCGAACGTCTTGGGCGGCGAGACATCGAACAGGCCATGGCGGTCTCGTGGCAACCTGCGCGAGAGGATGTAGTAAACGCCCCGACTCTCCTCCCGCCAGAGGAAGTCGCGCTCTTGCTCGCCATCGCCATCGGTGAAGAGCGACCAAACCAGATGATGCCCCGGATGCGGCGCCAACCCCGCTCCCGCACCCAGGAGAAGGGGGGCGAGCGCGTTGACCGACGCGTTCCGCCTGAGGCTTGCCCGTGTAAAGAACATGGGCCGCCGCTCAGGCGTCACCGTGAGGCCAGGCGAACACGGCCTCGTCCCGGTCCCGGAACTGCCAGCGAGCGCGACTCGCGATCGCATCCCGACGGCGCTCTTCCCGCACACCTTCGGGAATGCCCGGAGCGTCCAAGTCACAAGCGATCAATGCCGGAGTTTTCTCGTCCCAGCCCAGGGATTCCAGCACCTCGCGCTCGACACTGTTGTGTTCCCTCGCCTCGAACGCCGCGGGGAGCGTGGGCGCCTCGACCATCCCCGGGCCCGGAGGCAGCCCCAGCGGGGCCGACTTGCGCCCCGCGAACAGGCAGAAACCAGGTCGGCGCAGCGCCTCGGCGACCGCGTCGAGGGCCGCCCCGGACTCCGGGCGCTCCCATAGCGCCACAGTGAAGAACGCGTCCGTCCGATACTCTCGCGACGAGAGCACCGTGGCCAGTGTCGGGTGCGCGAGTTCTTCCCTGCGTGTCGCGAAGCGAGGCCTCCGCTTGCCGGTCTTGGGGGGCTGGGTGGTGTGGTAGTCGATCAGAGGGCGCCCTGGCACGAGCGTTCGTACGCCGTATCCCAGCGATCTTTCGAGCCTCTCGTGTTCCCCCTCCCGCACGCGCTCGATGCCGAGGGCGCAGGCAACGAGCCCGACTACGGCGGAACGCCCGGGCCGGGTCCAACTCATGCGCCGGCCACCGACCGCTACCTCTCCGTAGGCCCCCAGCGGCGCGTAGTGGGTGAACAGAAGGAACTGCACCGTCATCCTACCGAGAAACTTACGATCTCCTGCAGGGTGCCTTGTCCGGCCTGCACATCCATTAAGCAGCGCTCCACGGCCTGCACGCCGTACGCAGCATCCATGCGGTCCCGGAAGCTCTCCAGCGCCTCCACCGAAGCGTGCCCGATGTCCTCCCCCTGCACGGGTTTCAGAAACGCCGCCGCGAGGCTTCTCGTCGGCCCCGCGCCCTTCTCGGCCAGCAGGTAGCTCGCATAGGCGCGACTCGCGAAACTGGCCTGCTTGCCGCGCGGGGACACCGTCGCGGCGGCCTCGATGAGGGCCACCTGGCTCCCTCGATGAACCTCCTCGTCGCCGTCCAGGTTGGCAAGCAACTGTCCCCGGTCGATACAGACGTAGAGGTAGAAGACTCCGGCGCCGAACTCCTGCACGCCGAGAAAGCCGGCGCCGGCATCCTCGGGCTCATCACGTGCCTTGAGGTCGTCGAGAGCAGTGTAGTAGTCGTCCTCCGCCACTGCCCTGTGCGTGGTAATGGCATGTGCTACTTGTACAGCCGCCTCACGGTTGAACGCCGGGTCTTCCGCCAGCATCCGCCCGAACATGGCGATATCGGCGGCACTGTCGGCACGGAGCAGCAAGTCTTCCGCCCGTGGTGCGATGTCTTCCCCGGCCAAGGCGCGCTCCACGAGGGCGAACGCCCTCTCGCGTTCGGACGGGGAGATGAAGGCGAGTTGCTCGATGAAGGTGCGCTCGCTCTCGTTCCTGGATTTCTCGGGCTTGATCTTTCCGAACACGCCGGCGATGAGCCGAGCGATCTCGAGCGCCCGTGCATCGTCCATGCCACCCTCGCGCAGGCGGTCAAGCAAGTCCGCGCCCAAGCGCTGGGTGCGTTTGCCCAGGCGCTCGTCGAGCCGTCCCGCAAACACGTCCGACTCGCGCCACGCGCGCTTGAGGCTCTGGGAGGACACTCGCAGCCTCGGAACGCCGCCGAACACCGCGCTCTTCGGCCGTCCCGTGTCGTCCCGGTTGAGATTCGACGGCCCATACACCGTCAACAGGTGCAGTTGCAGAAAGTCAGTCACTGTCCGTTCCCTCTTGCTGTTCGGCGGGTCTCGACGACGGGTGGGCGTCGATGGCGCCGTAGTACTCGAGTATCCAGCGTTGCTTGACGCGCTCCCCCCAGAACAGGATGCCATCCGCCAGCGACGGCACATGTGCCTTGCCCTTCAACAATCGGACCAGTCGGCGCATGTGCTCCATGCGTTCATCTTCCGTGGACTGCAGCAGGCGGCGGAAACGGGCCTCGGACAAGATCACGTTCTCCGTTCCGTCAAGGTGGCCGCGGCCGACTGACCGCGCAACCGTGATGTCGTCGCTTTCGCGAACGGATGCGAGCACCCCGGCAAGCACCGCCGCCCGGTGCGGCGCGTGCGAGTGCCCGAGGGCAACGATCAGGCGCAGGGCCTCGGGCTCCTGCATCACGTCAAGCGGCGTGGCCGCGCGGCGCAGACGGGCCAAAGCGCCGCGCGCCGAGCCCGATTCGCTCCTTGCAAGCGACCCCCACCAGTCGTGCGCAATGTCAGCCGGGCGCTGCCCGCCCTGTCTGGTCATGCCGCCGCTCCGCCTCGCGCTTTCTTCGGGGCAGGGATATCAAGACGGGTCTCGAACAGTTGCCGCCCCTTCGCTCCGTATCCCCTGAGCACCAGGGAGAGCCCGTTTCGCGCTCTCACGTGGCGCTCCATGTTGCGACCCTCCAACCCCTCCCAAGGCGCGTATTCGTCGAACAGGCGGAGCGCCGCAGCCTCCAGCGCCGCGACCCATTGCCTTCTTGCCGGAACGGTTGGGTCATCGGAATCCGTTTCTCGCTCCACTAACAACTGCGCTTGTGCGAGCGAGGCGTGGAAGGCACCCTCCGTGTCGCGGTAGAGGCGCTCCTCGACGAACCCATAGTCCCCGCGAGCGTCCTTCAGACGATCGTGACGGGAGAGCTTGACGGACATCGCGAGCTGACGCGCAACGGTCTGAGCCCCCATGACCACCTGCCTTACGAACTCGACGACGTCCAGCAATCTATCGGCGTGGCGTACCTTCCAGAGCGGCATCTCGCCCTCGACCCACGCGCGGGCCTTCATGCTGACGACGTCGTATCCGAAGGCGTGCAGCCGCGTCTCGCCGCGAAGCCCGTGGCGGGGGACGCGCTCGCCGTGCCAGTGGGCGACCGTCTGCGCAGGCTCCCGGAGGCCGTCTGCGCTCGACACTACGAACCCCGACCAGAGCCGGTAGCCGATGCCGCCGGGCTGTGCATGGACGGCCAGTCTCGTCGGGTCTGCGAGCTTGCGGCGGTAGTGCGGCGTAAGCGGGTGCCGAAACCCTTCCGAGTAGTCCGTGCCGTAGCGTTGCCCGCGATAGCCGACCACCAACGCATCGACCGGCTCCCCAGTCACCCCGCAGGGACGACCCTGGGCGGCCTTGAAGTCGAGACGGATGCGCCGGGGCATGCCCCAGTACACCTGCAATGGGTGGACATCGTTCGGCGTCGTCCGTCGCCCACCGTTCTTCTCCGATGTCCGCGTCGGCTGAAGCCACGGGAAGATAGTGCCTTGGGGACGCCCGTCCGGCGACCGAGCCGAAACCTGCTCGGCGGTCTCCACGTTCGCCCACAGGCGTGCCCAAAGGGTGTCGCCACGCGAAACATGCGGGTACACGACCAGGGTGGACATCGGGCCGCCGCCCCGAAGCGACGTTCGGTGTCCACTGCCGCCCTGCGGCGCGAACGCACTCAACGTAAACAGGGCCATTGCGGCAGCAGGAGGACCGAGTGCGGGCGTGGCCCCCCGCTTGACGAACAGGTCCGTGTTCTCGGCACGGGTCTTCTCCCCCGGGGCGTCGATGAGCAGTGCGGCGGCCTCCGTCGCCACGCCATCCCACAGTTCATCGAGATCCTGGAGGAAACGCGGGCCCGCTCCGTCCAGATAAAACGCGCCGAGCAGCGGCGCCATGTCTGCGGCGAGGCGCTCGGGCGCCGGGGGCACACGCCACCAGGATGCCCACGCATCCTCGTCGTCGGGCGCGACCGCCGTCGTCAGCAGGCCGATCATGAACTCGAGCGATGCGGCGTTGAAGTCCGGCCTGGGCCACGCGAAACCGACGATGGGGTCTTGGTCGATGCCGTCCGTCAACTCCGCCGGGCGGATCCGGGACATGGCGCCGCTACGGCGTCTGACGGGCAGCCACGACGCGGTAAGGAGATTGAACGTCGGTCCGTCGCTCATACCCAACGGAGCCCCATGCCGGGGTCGTAGGTCAGGCCTGCTCCTTCACCACGCCCGTCCGTGACCATTCCACCCAGAATCCGATCCTCGTCCGTCCGCAACACGACGAGCACGTAGTCCTTCTCGAAACGCCCCCACGCTGCCTTGGCCGCGTCGGCCGCCGCAGCTTCCGCTGGTCGAGTCGTCTCCCCAGCGGCACGGCGCGCGGGAACACGCACTTCGCTAAGCCGCCAGGCCCGCCACTCGGTGGCCGTTGCGGCGGCAGCATAGGGAACTATTCGTCCGTTCCGCAAGCAGCCAAGCCTGAGCGTTGTTCCGGGATCGTCGTCGAGCCGCGTCGGCGTTCGTATGTCGCTCTCCCACGCGGCCCCGTCCCACCGATACCCCTTGCGGACATCGAGGACGTTGTGCGCGGCGACACTGGCATCTGCGTTGGCACGCCCCTCCGCGTCCCAATAGATGTCCTGTAAACCCTCTGGGACATCCGAGTCCACTCCCTCGCCGTACACCGACTCTATGAGTTGCCTCAAACCCCCGGGGCTGTCGATCATGCCGGCGTCCTCCAGCCGGCGGGCAGTCAGCCACATCCGCGCGTGGTCCCAATAGACATGGGCAGCTCCGGGGAACGCCCGACGAAACCAATCGGGGCCCGCGTCGTCGACCGGTTCCGGTCCGACGACGAGCAATTCGGGCCGGCCCCGACGATGGGGGCGCTCATGGCGCCAAAGGCGCCCCATACGCTGGATGACGAGGTCTACCGGAGCAAGGTCCGTCGCCAACACGTCGAAGTCCAAGTCGAGCGATTGCTCGACCACCTGCGTCGCGACCAGCACCTTGCCGCGACGCTCCGCTTCCGCACTCATCCTCCCAAAGGTATCCGTAACTCTGCGTTCGATGTCGAGACGATCCACCAGGGCAAACCGGGAGTGGAACAGGTCCGCGTCAACACCCCGTCGCCCAAGTTCCGCGTGCGCGTCGAGCGCGTCGTCGACCGTGTTGCGGATGTAGAGTGCGGCACGCCCATCTCTCGCCGCCCGCTCGATCCTGTCGATTGCCTCCAAAGGGTGCCTGAGAAACCTCACTGGCACGGCGCGCGCCCTGGCGGCCACGCCCGGGACCGCTTCTGCCGCGATGCGCCGCCTGCAGCGGGTCGTTGCGAGCGGATAGTCGTTGGTGTCATCCGGGTCTTCGAGCCCGCCCGGCAGTCCCCGCCCAAAAGCGGCTGCAAGACGACCCCTCATCCGGAGCGGGAGCGTGGCCGACAGGAGAATCGCCGAACCGCCGAGCGCCGCCTGGAACTCGAGCAGACCCTCCATTTCGCGCTGCATGTACCGATCGTAAGCGTGCACCTCATCCAGAACGAGTACCCGCTGGGCGATGCCGAGCAAGCGCAGCGACTGGTGCCGGCTCGGCAGCACCCCGAGCAGCGCCTGATCGATCGTGCCAACGCCCACATCGGCAAGGAAGGTGCGTCTGCGGTCGTCCGCGATCCACTCGGCGCATGCGGCCGAAGCCGTCGTGTCGTCACTTTCACCCGCGCTTGACCCACTGTAGGGCTCCTCATGGCGCCCGCCCCGCAACCGCGCTTCCTGAAAGTCCTCGTGCATGCCCCTCGCGCCGTGAGCGAGAGCGACCGAGGGTTCAGCGTCATCCGCGAAGAGGCATCGGTAGCTGCGGGCCAGGCGGTCGAACATGGCGTTCGCCGTGGCCATCGTCGGGAGGGCAACGTACAGTCCCCCGGCCGCGCCAGCGCACATGAGTCGATGCGCCAGCATGACGGCGGCTTCCGTCTTGCCACTCCCGGTTTCGTCCTCGACGAAAAACAAGGCGGGGCCCTCGGGGAGCGCGACCTGCTCCGCCCATTGCTGCATCGGAGTCCTTTCGAAGGACACATCGGGGCGCAGATCCGGCAGCAGGTCCCGATACGCGACCCGCTCGCGCGCGGGACAGGGGAGAACGCCGGCCTCGGCAACCGCCGTCGCGGCTCGCCCGCACGCTTCGCTCCAATGTGCATCGAGGGCACCGCGCGCCTCGCGATAAGGGAACCACTCCTGATTGGAGCCGATCCAGTCGGCGAGGACGGCGAGCCCGGCGACGAGAAACGAAGCACGCTCCGCGTGCGACTCGTCGATGCGGGGCAAGGCAGCGGCGCCCAGGCACAGCCCCCGCGCTTCCCGTGCGAACTGGCGCGCAGCCACGACCCCGGCCCGGGCGAAGTCCCGGCGGACGTTCCCAGCCCTGGGAGGGGGCGGCCTTCCGTGATGCCCTGTCACCGCGCTCACCATGAGCCTCCACGCGAACGGGTCTTCGGCGTCCGCCATCGCGAGGTTCGCCGGATCCGCGTCGAACAGATGCAGTCCGCCTGCGCCGTGGTCGAAGGAGGTGGCAACGTTCGCGGCGTCCCCCGCGAAGCAGGACGGGAAATGCTCCGGCGCCTTCGCCTGAAACTTCTTCGCGAACTTGCCCACGTCGTGCAGGCAAAGAAGGAATCGCAGCGTGGGGAACACGCTCTCCTCGCTCAAGCCCCACGTCTGACCTAGGCGCCCGCGCAAGGCCTCATGCGACCGAAGAATCGCCTCGCCGACGGACGCAACGTCGAGCGCGTGCAGCACCAAAGGGTGCCATGGCGGGCCCTCGCCCATCGGGCGGGCCTTCCCCCAGAACTCAAGAATGTTGGGGGCGTCGTTCAAGGACATCCTCCAGCGCGAAGCGCTTCTGGGAGGCGGGTGAGCACCACTGGCGGGGGTGCCGCAACGGCGTCCCCTTGCCGGTTGTGCGCGGACCAAGGGAGCCGTCAAGCTCGCAACCCGGCCCGCTCGATCCTGCCCTCCGTCGCGTTACCGCGCCGCGCACCTCCCATCCAAGGCGAGCATTGGGCTCGCGGCCACTGGCTTCGCCGGTTCGACCTTGTCCTCCTCGCACCACTCCAGATACTCGTCAACGGAACACTCGAACTCGCGGCGGAGTTGGCCCGCGTCGGCAGCCTCGAACGTAGCGATCGGATACGGGCCGGCGTTCACGACTCTTCCATGCCAGACCCCCGCAGTGCCGTCGAACTCGACCGACGCACGATACCCCTTGTACTCCATCCCCGTTCCAACCCGCCGACATCGGACATTCCGACCCAGTTGCTCTGAGCCGCCCATTCGCTCGACCCTACCACGCTCACACGACCAAAACCGATATTCGACCACAGTGCGGTGTCGATTGCGGCACCGCCTTCCATTAGCTCGGAACCCAACTCCGAACCGGCCCACCGCCCGCCCGCCACTTCCGAGTATACTTCCGACCATGAACCTCACCGGCCTCCTCCGCCAACACGAGGGCAAGACCCTCGAATTCAAGCGCGACCTCTCGTCCACGGACCGCCTGCTCCGCTCCGTCGTCGCCTTCGCCAACACCTCCGGAGGAACGATCCTGATCGGGGTCGAGGACGGCACGCGCAACGTGGTCGGGGTCGCCGACCCGCTCGCCGAGGAAGAGCGCGTGGCGAACCTGGTGTCCGACGCCGTGTCGCCCCGGTTGCTGCCGGACATCGAACTGCTGCGTCATCGCGACCGCTCCGTTCTCGCGGTGCGCGTGTACCCCAGTTCCAGGAGGCCTCATTTCCTCGGCGCGTCTCCCGAAGGCGGCGCCTACGTACGCGTCGACTCGACGAACCGGCGCGCCGACGCCGACCTCGTCGCGGAGATGCAGCGCTTCGCCCGCGGCGAGTCCTTCGACGAGCAACCCGTGCCGGAGTTGGACTCGGAAGCGATCAACTTCCGAGCTGCTTCCGAGTCCCTTTCCGAGTTCCGCAAGCTGTCGGTGGGTGACCTCGACGTGCTCCGTCTGTGCAGGACGCACCAAGGTCGCCAAGTGCCCACGGTGGGAGGAGTGCTCCTGTTCGGGCGCGACCGCCTGGCCCGCTTTCCCGACGCGTGGATCCAGGCGGGACGCTTCGCCGGGACTGACAAGGCGCAGATACTGGATCAGGCCGATTTGCGGATGCCGTTGCCCGACGCCATTCCCGCGGCGGTCGCGTTCATCGAAAGGCACATGGCCGCCGGCGTCGACGTCGGACCGGTTCGCGGTGCGCCGCGCTGGACGCTGCCGCCGGTTGCCGTGCGCGAGGCGGTGGTGAACGCCGTGGCGCATGCGGACTACTCCCAGCGCGGAGCGCCCCTGCGCGTGTCCGTCTTCGACGACCGGCTCGAAGTGGAGAATCCCGGGTTGCTCCCGTTCGGCCTCACCCTCGACGATCTGCCCCGGGGGGTTTCGAAGCTGCGCAACCGCGTGATCGGGCGCGTGTTCCACGAGCTGCGCCTCGTCGAACAGTGGGGCAGCGGCGTGCAGCGCATGTTGCGGGCCTGCAGCGACATGGAACTCCCCGCGCCGGTTTGGGATGAGGTCGGCGCCCGCATCCGGGTCACGATGCGCACGCAACCGTCCCAGGCGCCCTCCGTCCGCGACGGCTCGGGGAGTTACGTCGCCGGCACCGAAGGCGCCACGGAAGGTGGCCCCGGCCGGTCCACCGAGCGGGCCATCCTCGCCGCCCTCGCCGCGCCGGGCGGTCGTGGCACCCGTGAGGTCGCGGAGGCGATCGGCCTCTCGACGCGCGCAACGCGCACCCGTCTGAAGGACCTCGTCGACCGGGGTCTCGTGGTCGAGATCGGTCGGGGGCCGCACGATCCGCGGCGCAAGTACCACCGGGCGCATTCCTGAGCCGCCTTCCGGCGGGACGGGCCGCCGAGCCCTTCCGCGGTGCCGTCGAGATCGAACCCGGCTCGCGAGAGCCCTACCCCGACTTCCGCAACTCGACCTTGGTTTCACCTGATTGCGGTGGATTCCGGCCCGAACGGGCCACGCAAGCGACTGTTTTCCTTGACGGGCTCGACCGCGAAGCGCCCGTGGTGCCGACCTTGCCCCTTGATTTGGCGCGCGGTTGGGGCACGCTGTCGTTCCATGTTCGTGCGCGCCAAGAGACGCTTCAAGGACGGCAAGGAGCACGTCTACTGGAGCGTGGTCGAGAACTGCCGCAACCGCGACGGTCGCGTGGTGCGGCGGCAAGTGCTGCACCTGGGCGAGATCAACGACAGCCAGCGCGCGGCGTGGTGCCGGTCCATCGAGGTGCTGGGCGGCGATTTGGGAGCGGCGTCGATGGCGCTGTTCGCCGACGACCGGGAGGCGCCGGAACTGGACTGCGAGGTGGTCCGGGTCCGGGTCCGGGTCCTGAGCCTGCACCGTCCGCGGCAGTGGGGGGCGTGCTGGCTGGCGCTGACGCTGTGGGAACGCCTGACGAGCGCGACGCATGCGTTGCCCTTACGCGAGCGTAGGCTTACCGCTTTCCAAGGTTGGGGCACCTGCGCCCGTCGGGAAGCGTTCAGTCAACTGCGCGGTCAGGTCCTTGACGTATCTTCTTCCCTGCTCCCGGTGATCTCTTTCGTGACTTCGGCCACCTCCTGCGCGCATTTCCGCAGCAAGCCGATCTCGGATGCCGTCAGCATTCGGGGAGCGGGCGAGATACCGAGCCTCCGATTGAGTAAGGCAATCGAAGGAGTGGCCGAACTGCCCCCGCCACCAGTCTTCAAGGGTTTTTCCATGTTTCGTCCTAAGCTCATGGAGCTGCCTTTCCGTCGGTGTCAGCTTGGCTGAGTAGTATCGTAGCGCAGTTGAACCGCCTACGCGGCACCAGGCACGGCCGAGCGGCGGCAACGCCGGGAAGCCCAGTAGCGCGGACGCGCCCGTCCACGGACTCGACCCGGAAGCGATCGACTTCCGCGTCGCTTCCGACTCCTTTTCCGGGTTCCGAGAGCTGACGGAGGGTGACCTCGACACCCTCGGGCTGTGCACAACGGACCAGGGCCGCCGCGTCCCCTCTGTCGGCGGCCTGCTCCTGTTCGGCCGGAACCGGTTCGCCCGGTTCCCGGACGCCTGGATCCAGGCGGGGCGGTTCGCCGGGGCCGACAGGGCGCAGATACTGGATCAGGTCGAGCTCAGGATGCCGCTGCCGGAAGCGATTCCCGCCGCGGTGGCGTTCATCGAGAGGCACCTGGCCGCCGGCATCGACATCGGCCACGTGCACGCGCGACCGCGGTGGTCGCTGCCGCCCGTGGCCGTCCGCGAAGCCCTCGTCAACGCCGTGGCCCACGCGGACTACTCGCAGCGCGGCGCTCCGTTGCGCGTGTCGATCTTCGCGGACCGCCTCGAGGTGGAGAATCCCGGGCTGTTGCCGTTCGGGCTGACGCTGGAGGATCTGCCCCGGGGCGTTTCGAAGCTGCGCAACCGCGTGATCGGGCGCGCGTTCCATGAGCTTCGACTCGTCGAGCAGTGGGGCAGCGGGGTGCAGCGGATGCTGTCGGCGTGCCGCGACATGGGGCTTCCGGCATCCGTTTGGGAGGAGGTCGGCAATCGGCTGCGGGTGACGATGCGGCGACGGCTCGAAGGGGCAGGCGCCGTCCGCGACGGTTCGGCGGCGTACACTACCGAGCCGGCGACGGTCCCTCTCCCGGCCGCGTCCGTACACAGGACCGACCAGCACATTCTCGCCGCACTGATTGCGCCGGACGGCCTCGGCACCCGTCAGATCGCAGAGGCGATCGGTCTCTCGACGCGCGCGACGCGCACCCGCCTGAAAGGCCTGGTCGACAGGGGTCTGGTGGTGGAGATCGGACACGGCGCCCATGACCCCCGGCGAAAGTACTACAGAGCGCGACCATGAAGGGCTGTCCCGTCGCGGACTCGCGGGTAGGAAGGGCTAGGCCGCGAGCGGAGCCACAGGCGAGGGTTGCGGGGCGCTACCCCGGTTCCGCCACGAACGACACCAGATTGCGCGCCTCCTCGCTGAACTCGACGCCGACCAGCCACACCGCGTCGCACGATGCGCGGTACTTCTCGGCGTAGCGCTTCTCCTTGAGCTGTGCGATGGCCGCGCCCGTCGAGGCCGACTCCACCACCTTGAACTCGAAGACGTACGCGTTGCCGCCGAAGCGGACTGCCATGTCCACGCGTCCATGGGTGGGTGCTGTCCTCCACCACGACATCCACCCCCAGAGCCGCGAAGGAGGAGTAGAGGACGCAACAGCGCACGGAACAGGCTCTCCACGCCCGCCACGTCGTTCGCCTCCAGGAGTTCGTAGAGGCGGATGTCCCGCGCGGTCTGCCCGGCCTGATCGGTCGAAGGGGTTTTACACCTTGTCCACGCCCCGCCAGGCGTAGCCGTTGTACCAGTCGCGGATGCGGTCTCGGTCGAGACCGGCCAGCTCCGGCGCGAACACCGTGTCGAGATCCGCTTCCGTGTATCCGCAGATGGCCGAGTACCGCGGATCGAGCGTGATGTCGTTCAGGTTGTTGAGCCCCGAGAAGAGACTCACGCGCGAGAACTTGCTGACGCCGGTGAGGAAAGTGAACCGGATGTGCGCATCGCTGTCCTTGATGACCGCGTACACCCCCTGGAGGAAGTCGCGATTGACGCGGGCAGCCTCCGGCCTGTCCAGTGCGTCGAGGATCGGCTTGTCGTATTCGTCCACCAGCACCGCCACCCGCTCGCCCGAAGCGCCGTGTAGCTGCTCCAGGAGGTGGCCGAACCGTTCGGGCACGGTCGGATAGCTCGAGACGACGCCCGTCCGGCGCTGCACGGCGTCCAGTTGCGCCATGAGGCTCGCCTGGAGGCCCGCCGTGTCGCGCAGGTTCCCGGCGGCGAAACTCAGGCGCACGACCGGGTGGCGGACGGACCAGTCCCAGCCATCGTGGATCGCGAGTCCTTCGAACAGCGGTTCGGTGCCTTCGAACAGCTCCTTGCAGGTGTCCAGGAACAGGCTTTTCCCGAAACGTCGCGGGCGCGACAGGAAGTAGTGCTTGCCCTCTTCCGCCAGGCGCCGGATGTAGTGGGTCTTGTCCACGTAGTAGCAGTCCCTCACGCGAATCTCGCGAAAGGTCTGCACGCCGATGGGGAGCGGGCGTCTGGTCATGACGCGTTGTCCGGCAAGGCCAACCCGCCCGGAGTCTGTGGCAAGGCACCGAAAACGGCAAGGTCGCGGTCAATCAGCCCGGGCGGGCACCGCATTTGGCGATACTGCCGCCCCCAAGCCCACGCCCGGTCGTCCATAATGCCCCGGAGCCGCCACGTCGGAGCCGCCGCCATGCCATCGACCGCCCGCGCCGCACGCTGGACCCCGGAGCGCACCATCGAGGTCGCCGACAAGCCGGTGCGCGATCCCGCACCCGACGAGGTCCGCGTCGCCGTCGGCAGCGCCGGCATCTGCGGGTCGGACCTGCACTTCTACCGCGGCGAGTTCCCCGCCACGCCCGGCATCACGCCCGGGCACGAGTTCGGCGGCACGGTGGCGGCGGTCGGCGCCCACGTGCGCCACGTGCGCGAGGGCGACCTGGTCGGCGTCGAACCGCTGCTGCGCTGCGGACTGTGCCCGTTCTGCCTGTCCGGCGACTACCACGTCTGCAACGACCGCGGGCTCGTGGGCCAGGCGGTGGACGGGGGCATGTCCGAGTCGGCGACGGTGCCCGGCAACACCGTCTTCCCGGCGCCGAGCGGACTCGACGCCGAGAGCGTCGCCCTGGCGGAGCCGCTCGCCTGCTCCGTGCACGGCTTCGAGAAGGTGAAGCTGCGCGGACACGAGACGGTCTTCATCGTGGGTGCCGGCAGCATCGGCCTGACAGCGATCCTGGCCGCGCGCGCCTGCGGCGCCAGGGCCATCGTCCTCGCGCGGCACCCCCACCAGCAGGAGGCCGCGCGGCGGCTCGGCGCGGTCGAGGTGATCGGCGACGACGATGCCGGCAGGGAGCGCATGCAGGAACTCGCGCGGACCCAGGCGGTGGACGTGGCCGTGGAGACCGTCGGCGGCACCGCGGACACGCTCATCACCGCGCAGCGGGTCGTGCGACCGAAGGGCCGGGTCGTCCTGCTCGGCATCTTCACCGAAACGCGCACCAGCATTGACCCCCTGCACCTCGCCATCAACGAGGTGGAAGTCGTCGGCGCGGTGACCTACGCGGCCAGCGACGGCCACGCGGACTACGCGATGGCCCTGGACATCGTCGCCGACCATGCCGACGCCGCCCGGTCGCTCGTCACCCACCGTTTCGCGCTCGACGACGCGGAGCGGGCGTTCGACACCGCCGTCGACAAGTCGACCCGATCCATCAAGGTGCACATCCAGCCGCGTGGCTGAACTTCGCGAGCACGACGCCGATGGCGCCGGCGCGGGGACGCTTGCGACCGCCGCGTCCGAGTCCCGCCACGCGCAGCTCCTGAACCGGGACTTCCTGCTCCTCTGGCAGGGGCAGGCCGCGAACGGGGTGAGCGTCGCCATGGCGCAGGTCGCCACGGTCTACTGGCTGCTCGAGGAGACCGGCTCCGCCACGACCATGGGTCTCGTCTCCATGACCGCCGCCATTCCCGGCGTTCTGCTCGGCCCGTTCGGCGGGGCCCTCGCCGACCGCTACTCGCGCAGGACCCTGATCGTCCTCGGAAACTGCCTGCTCGGCATCGCCGCCCTGTGCCTGGGAATCGCGTTCCTGGCCGTCGCCGACCAGGTCGCACTGAAGATCGGGGCCCTGGTGGTCTTCGGCGTGCTGACCGGCGCCGCCAGCGCCATGCTGCGTCCGGCCGTGATGGCCTCGGTGCCGAACCTGGTGCCGCTCGCGCGCCTCAACACCGCCAACGCCATGAACAGCTTCGCCACCATGGCGAGCTCCGGCATCGGCAACGCCATCGGCGGCGTGCTGTTCCGCGTGATCGGCGCGCCGATGCTGTTTCTCGCGACCGGCTGCACCTACCTCCTCGCGGGGCTTGCGGTGGCCTTCCTGCGGATGCCGCAGAAGCTCCCCCTGGCGCCGCCGTCCTGGCGCTCCCTCATGGGCGCCTTCATGACGGATGTCGTGGTGGGACTGCGTTACGTCTGGTCACGGAAAGGGTTGCGCAACATGGTGCTCGCCTTCGGGGTGCTGAACTTCGTGACGGCGCCGATGGCGGTCCTGCTCCCCATCCTGCTCGACCAGCACAGGGGGCTGCCCCCGGACTGGTACGGCTACCTGATGGGGACGCTCGCGGCGGGCAACGTCACCGGCATGATCGTCGCCGGAACGGTGCGCATAGACGGGCCGGCCCGTACCGTCTCCATGATGGCCGCGCTGTACTCGATGGCCGTGTGCACATTCGTGATCGGCGTGGCCGAGTCGCCCTACATTCTCCTCGTCGCCCACGCCATCGACGGGGTGTTCATGGGCGTGATGATGGTGGCGTTCACGACGCTCATGCAGGCCACCACCCCGGACCAGCTTCGGGGCCGCGTCATGAGCGTGATGATGACGCTGATCATGGGCACCATGCCGATCGCCATGGGCCTCGCCGGCGTGCTGGCGGACGCGGTGGACCAGAACGTGCCCGTGCTCTTCATCGGCGGCGGCGTCGCCGCCGCCTGCATCGTGACCGCGATGGGCAGCGGGCGGGCGTTCCGAGGGTTCCTGGGGACACGGCTGTATCCGACACCGGGGTCACGGACCCGCCACTCGTAGCGGTACAATGCGACTCGAATTCAAACCGCGAAAGGGTCTCATGGCATCCCCGATCATCAGCGTCACCGAGTTCAAGGCCAAAGCGGCCCAGATACTCGCGGAGATCAAGGTCCACGAGCACACCGTCGTGCTCACCCAGAACGGAAAGGCCACGGCCGTCGTGCAGGACTACGAGGCCCACCAACGGCTTCAAGACGCAATGCTGATGCTCAAGCTCCTGTCGCAGGGCGAAGCGGACATCGCCGCCGGCAGGACCAAGCCTCAGCGTGAAGTCTTCGCGGAACTCCAAGCACGCCTCGAGTCGACCGAGTGACCGAGCTGGAGGTGGTCTGGACCGAAACGGCCCAAGTCGATCTCGACCACATCGCCTCGTTCATAGCCAACGACGACATCACCAACGCCTTCGCCGTGGCGGAGCGTATTCGGGGCCGTTGCGAGAAGCTGGCGCGGCACCCTCGACGCGGTCGACCAGTTCCCGAACTGCGGGGATTGGACGCCTCGACGCATCGGGAGCTGATCGAAGGGCCATGGCGCATCGTCTATCGACACGACGAGCGGTACGTGTTCATTGTCTCGGTGCTCGACGCACGTCGCGACCTCGCGGGTCTACTGCTCGAACGGCTGGTTCGGTGAGCAGATTCCGCGACGGCGCGACGGCGCCGACTGGACGCCGCAGGTGGCCCGCCGCTAACCTCTAGGCTCACGCTTTCCGGGACTTGCCAGATGGCCGCGACGAGCATCGATCCCCCTTCCAGAGTTGCCGCACCCCCGCCGCACGATCCCGAGTCGGCTTTCTTCAGCGAGACACCCCCGGCGTACGCTCCCCTCCCGCTCACGCCGGACCTGGATCCGCCCGGCGCCGACCGGCTCGGGCTCTCGCCGGAGGAGATCGAGCAGTTCCGCACGCAGGGCTACGTCGTCAAGCGGGGCCTCATCCCCACGACCGACCTCGCTCCGTTCCGGGAACTCTTCTGGCGGCAGCCCCCGGTGCTCGCCGCCGGCGTGTCGCGGGACGATCCCGCGACATGGGTCGACCCCGGAGACCGGTGGCTGGTCGAGAACCGTTGGGGGCTGGACGCCGACTGGATGGGGGGCAGCCCCTGGCCCTCGCCCGAGGACGAGCGGCCCGGCGCCACCGTCGGCGAACGCGTGGGACGGCTGGCGCACCGGCTGAACCGCGACAGCGCGAACGACGTCTGGCGCTGGCACGGCCTCGGGCACGACCCGGCCTTCGTCGCGGCGACCTCCGCGCATCCGCGCATGCTCTACATGCTCGAGGCGCTGATGGGCGGCCCCGTCAAGCGCCCGTGGCGCAACCGGGGGGTCTACGCGATCTTCCCGCGGGCGCGGGACGAACGCGAGTCCCGGCTCGGGGCGCACATGGACCAGAACATGATGGAACTGTCGGGCGTCACCCTGCTCGACGACGTGCCGCCCCACTCCGGGGGTTTCACGATCTTCCCGACGTCGCCGCAGATGCTCTATCCGACCTCCGAACAGGCCCTCAACTGGGTCGCGACGGAAGCCTCGACGGAGGCCATCGACCGCCTGAAGGAACAGGTGCAGCCGGTCGAGTTCACCGGCCGGGCCGGAGACACCATCTTCGCGCACGGCCTGGTCGTGCACAGCGCCGGCCTGCACGAGACCGACCGCATGAGACTCGCCGTCATCCAGGACTTCAACAAGGTGCGCCGGCGCAGCCACATGCGGTGGACGGCGGCGGGCAAGCACGGCGGGCCGCGCGTCCAGTGCGACATGGACGGCTACTTCCGCTTCCCGACCGACGGGGACGACGACCCGGCCGACGGCCTCCGCGAGGTCACCAACCAGTGGATCATGGACTCGAACGAGTTCGTCCTGTCGCGCGACGCGCCCTTCGAGGACATGTTCCACGACTGGAACCTGGGCCGCGAGCCGGTGCGCGGCCACGTGGTCGATGAACCGCCCTGGTGGCGAAAGTACGGCCTGCCGCCGTTGCCGTCCGCGACGCAGCCGCCCGGTGGGGGCGGCATGGCCGCGGTGCCGCTCGCGGAGATCGCGACCTACGAGGGGGACGGCGTCTGGCGCGTGCAGTCGCGGGCGAACGACTGGATGGATGGCTGAACCCTGCTTTGCCCAACCGCGACCTCGACGCGAGTGACGTACACCTCGCTCCGCAAGCGCCCGGCAATCTCTTCCTCAGGAGCCCTCAGCCGGGGAAGCTTCCTCGGCCGCTGACGCGTAAGGAAGTGTTGGCGTTCCCCCCTTCGGCGGATGCGTACTTCCATGCAAGCCGTCTCGAAGAACAGCTCGAGCGCTTCGCAGAGATTCTCGCGCGCCTGCGCAACAGTGTCGCCCACGCTCGCAACGTCGACCTCGGGGCAGAGGGCGACATACCCGTCGCCCTCGCGTTCAATCACCGCAGTCAGTTCCTTCCTCATCGCCCAGCACAAGTCGCCTTGGGTACTTCGTGTCTATCGCAACCCTCATTGCCGGCCCGACGCCGGCCCGACCATGCGGCGCTACACGACGCCGGCCTCGTGGAGCGTTTCAAGTTCCTCGAGCGAGAGGCCGACCAACCCACGATACACCTCGTCGTTGTGCTCTCCGAGTTCCGGCCCCGGCCAGCGCACCGCGCCCTGGGTGCGCGACAGCTTCGGGAAGACGTTCTGCATCTTGAGCCGCTCGAACACCGGGTGCGCCACGTCGACGATCGCGTCGCGGGCCCGGAAGTGGGGGTCGGTGAGCATCTCGGGCGCCCGGAAGATTCGCCCCGCCGGGACGCCGTGCCGCTCGAGGACGTCGAGCAACGGGTCGGCCGGGAGCGTCGCCGTCCACCCGGCAATGACCTCGTCGAGTTCGTCCTGGTGCTCGCCGCGCGCGACGTGGTCCGCGTAGCGCGCATCGGTCGCGAGTTCCGGCTGCCCCATCGCCTCGGCCAGGCGCGCGAACACCGAGTCCTGGTTGGCGCCCATGACGATCATCTCGCCGTCCGCCGTGGGATAGACATTGGAAGGCGCCGTCTTCGGCAGGATCGCCCCGCTGCGCTCGCGGATCGTCCCGCCCTGGGTGTACTCGGGGACGGTCGACTCCATCACGGCTAGCACCGCCTCGTAGATCGCCGAGTCGACCACCTGGCCCTTCCCCGTGCGTTCGCGATCGTGCAGCGCCGCCAAGGCGCCCACGCACGCGAACGTGGCGGCGAGCGAATCCCCGATCGAAAGCCCGACGCGGCTCGGCGGCCGGTCCGGGTCGCCGGCGAGGTAGCGGATGCCTCCCATCGCCTCGCCGACCGACCCGTAGCCCGCGCGGCGCGCGTACGGTCCGGTCTGTCCGAACCCGGACACGCGCACCATCACCAGCCGCTCGTTGACGGCGGACAGCGCGTCGTAGTCGAGACCCCAGCGCTCGAGCGTTCCCGGCCGGAAGTTCTCGATCAGCACGTCGGCGCGCGCGGCGAGTTCCCTGAGCAGTTCCTGGCCCCGCGGTTCGCGCAGGTTGAGCGTGACGGATTTCTTGTTGCGCGCGATCACGGGCCACCAGACCGGCAGCCCCCTGCCCCACGCCCGCATGGGATCCCCGGTCCCCGGCGCCTCGACCTTGATGACCTCCGCGCCCATGTCGCCGAAGAGCTGGCCGCAGAACGGGCCGGCGATCAGCGTGCCGAGTTCGACGACGCGGATGTCGGTCAGCGGGCCCGTCATGTCGCCTCCGGGCGGTAGGAGTCGCGCAGCGTCACGATCCGGTTGAACACCGGCGTCTCCGCCGAATGCTCGACGGGGTCCTTGAAGAAGTACCCGACGCGCTCGAACTGGAACCGTTCGGCGTCCGCCGCGGCCACGGCGGGCTCGACGATCGCCTCGGCGACTTCGAGAGACGCGGGATTGAGCTCCGCCTCCATGTTCTCCGGGGCCGGGGCCGGCACGGAGAACAGCCGGTCGTACACGCGCACCGTCGCCGCCCGCCCGGACTGCCGGCTGACCCAGTGGATCACGCCCTTTGGCTTCAGCCCGCTGGTATCGCTGCCGCTCTTCGACTCGGGGAAGTAGGTGCAACGCAGCTCGATCACGTCGCCCGCGTCGTTCCGGACCACCTCGTCGCAGCGGACGACATAGCCGTACCGCAGTCGCACGAGACCCCCGGGCGAGAGGCGGCGGAACTTGCGGGGCGGCTCCTCCATGAAGTCCGCCCGTTCTATCGCGAGCGAGCGGCCGAAGGTGATGGGCCGCGTACCCATCTCCGGGTGCTTGCCGTGCCACGGCGCCGCCAGGGTCTCGTCGGCGTCGGAGGCGTAGTTGACGATCGTGACGGGAAGGGGGTCGAGCACGGCCATGGCCCGTGGCGCCGTGTCCTCCAGCGCCTGCCGGGCGCAGAAGTCGAGCAGTTCCATCGCCACCCGGTTCTCCTGCTTCGTGACGCCGACGCGCCGGCAGAAATCGCGGATCATCTCCGGCGTGTAGCCCCGGCGCCGGAGTCCCGAGATCGTCGGCAGCCGCGGATCGTCCCAGCCGGCGACGTGGCCCCGCTCCACCATCTGCCGGAAGAACCGCGTGGACATGACCGTGAACTCCAGGTTCAGCCGGGAAAACTCGATCTGCGGTGGATGGAAGTTCACGTCCACGTTGTCGAGCACCCAGTCGTAGAGCTCGCGGTTGTTCTCGAACTCGAGCGTGCACAGGGAGTGCGTGATGCCTTCCAGGGCGTCGGAGAGGCAGTGCGTGAAGTCGTACATCGGGTAGATGCACCACGCGTCGCCGGTGCGGTGGTGCGTGGCGTGGCGGATGCGGTAGAGCACCGGATCGCGCATGACGATGTTGGCGGCGGCCATGTCGATCCTCGCCCGCAGCACGTGCGCTCCGTCCGGGAACTCCCCGGCGCGCATGCGACGGAAGAGATCCAGGTTCTCGGCTACCGTGCGGTCGCGGTACGGGCTCGGTGTCCCCGGCTCAGTGAAGCCGCCCCGCGTCGCCGCGATCTCCTCCGCGCTCTGGCTGTCGACGTAGGCCTTGCCGCGTTCGACGAGTTGCTCCGCGAAGCCGTAGAGCGCGTCGAAGTAGTCCGAAGCGAAGGTGGCCGTCTCGCCCCAGGAGAAGCCGAGCCAAGCGACGTCGCGCTGGATGGCTGCGACGAACTCCTCGCTCTCCTTCAACGGGTTCGTGTCGTCGAAGCGCAGGTACGTCCGTCCGCCGAACTCCTCCGCGACGCCGAAGTTCAGGCAGATGGACTTCGCATGACCGATGGTGAGGTAGCCGTTCGGCTCCGGCGGGAACCGCGTCACGACGGTGTCCGTCACGCCTTCCGCCAGGTCCTGGCGGATCCGGTGGCGTATGAAGTCGCTTGAGTCGTCCGGCATGGGGGAGGGTCGTCCCGTCGAAAAGCGGGCATTCTAGCGCCCCATGGCCGGCCCGCCGGACCGGCCGGCAACGCGGGGCTCCGTCAGCCCGCCCGCCCGTCCACCCGCTTGACGAACGTGCGGCGCTTGCCCGCGCGCGTGAAACCGCTGGCCTCGTACAGCGCCTGCGCGGGGTGGTTGAATCCCGGCGTCTCGGTGTGCGCGGTCGATAGGCGATCACACGGTGCCCGGTGGGTTCGAAGCCGCGGTCGCGCAGCGCCCTCACGCGGCCCTCGTCGCTCTCGCAAGCGCCGATGGCGAGCCAGCGCCCGTCCCGGAGTTTCGGCGGACTGCGAACCTCTTCGGCCCACTGCGCCATATTCTCCACGTCCACGGTCCAGGGCCAGGCGGGCTCCAGGCAGCGGCGCTGCTCCACGGCCCGGTCCAGCATGGCCCCGCCGGGTTCGCCCGAGTGGGCGAGCGTCAGACGCCAGACGACGTCGCCCGGACGGACGTAGACGGCTTCGGGCCGGGCCGCGGAGGCCGGGCCGCGGAGGCCGTGCCGCGGAGGCCGGGCAGCGGTATTGGCGGACGCGAACGCGAGCAGCCCATCGAGCTGCGCGGTCGAGAACGGAGCCGAGCCGTCGGGGGAACCCATGTGCCGGCAGCTTCCGGCAGATCAAGGAGCGATGATCGAACGGCCGCCGATGCGCCAGGCACCCTCCGGCCTGCCCACCACGAACACCGCCTGGACGCGGCCTCCGTCCGTGTCCCCCCAGGTCGCCGCCACGCCCGCGCCGTCCGACCCTGCCTGCACCGCGCGGATGTCCCGCACCGAGCGCGGTCTCCCGGCCGCCGTGGCCAGTCCCTCGACGACTTCGGCGGGGTCGCCGTATCGATCCACGCGGCCGATACCCACGTCGACGAGGGGAAGGCTGACGGAACTGGCCGCCGCCTCGATGTCTCCGGCCGCCATCCGCTCCAGGTGCTCGCCGACGACGCCGATCGGCGCGGACGCATCGACCGCTTCGCCCTCCCTGAACGAGTCCGTGCCGAACCGGGCCTGGATCCCCCAGGAACCGTCGATCCGGGTCAGGAGGCAGGTCACGCGATTGCGCAGGATCGGCTCGTCGTTGGCGTTGTACCGCGTCCAGCCGCCGGCGAGGTGGACCTTGTCGGCGGACTCGTGCACGCGCACGGGCTCGACGCCGACCGATCGCACCCAGCCGGTGGCCTCGCGGGCCGACCACGAGGCGCCGGCCGCGTACTCGGCCGGCGTTTCGAAGTAGAGCCCCGTGCCCCGCGCCGAGACGCGGACGTGCGGATAGCTCATCACGGCCGCCCAGCCCTCGGCGTCCTTCTCGCTGTCCGCGCGGAAGAACTGGTGGTAGGCGTCCTCCGGGGACTCGAAGACGGGCTTGTCGCTCTCTCGGCTCAAGATCTCTCCCATGGGCTCGCGCCCGGACCACCCGCCGCCGTTCCATTCTGCGGCCCAAGGCCATAGGCTATCGCGCCGGCCATGAGAAGCGCGCCCCTTGTTCTCCTTCCCACTCCTCGTTGCGGGCGCCGTCCTGTCCGCGGCCACCGCCGCCGCCGAGTTCTCGCCCTGCACCCTGACCGCCAGCGAGGGACGCCAGGAGATCCGCGGCCGCTGCACGACCCTCGAGGTCCCCCTCGATCCCGAGGATCCGGCAGGGGAGACGATCGGCCTGCACGTCGCCGTCGTCCCCGCCCTGGTCGAGACGCCGGCGCCCGATGCGGTGACCGTCATCGCCGGCGGACCGGGCGATGCGTCCACGCGGTTCTTCGCCCAGGTCCAGGGCGCGTTCGAGCAGGTGCGCCGCACGCGGGACATCGTGCTCGTCGACCAGCGCGGGACCGGGAAGTCCGCGCCCCTGCACTGCGAGAACTTCCGTGAACTCGGTCCGCTGGCCGATGTCGCGACCGACGTCGACACCCTCGTGCAGATGACGCTGGAGTGCCTCGACGCACTCCCCCGGGACCCGCGGTTCTTCACCTCGTCCCTGGCCGTGCAGGACCTGGACCGCGTGCGCGACGCCCTGGGTTACGAACGGCTCAACGTGTACGGCATCTCCTACGGGTCCCGGATCGCGCAGCACTACGCGCGCCGGTTTCCCGAACGGACGCGCAGCGTCATCCTGGACGGCGTCGTGCCGGCCGTGGTGGCTCTCGGCCCCGACACGGCGATCGAGAGCCAGCGGGCGCTCGACGCGATGCTCCTGCGGTGCCGCGCCGATCCGGCCTGCGACGCCGCGTTCCCGGGGCTCGCCCGCCGCTTCGAGGCGGTGCTCGTGCGGCTCGAGGAAGCGCCGGCACGCGTCGTCTTCGACCATCCGCGCACGGCGGAACCGCAGGAGGTCGTGGTGGACCGGCTGACGATGGCGGGGGTGGTGCGCCTGCTCCTCTACTCCCCGGTGACGACGAGCGTGCTCCCCGTCCTCATCGACGCGGCCTACCGCGGCGACTACCAGCCGCTGGTGACCCAGGGCTATCTCGCATCCCTCGGCGTCGAGGATCTTGCGATGGGGCTGAACTACGCGATCGTCTGCACCGAGGACGAACCCTTCGCCCCGGCGGTGGACGTCGAGGCGCAGCGGGCGACCTACATGGGCACGGCGTTCACGGAAATGCTCGGCCGCGTCTGCGCCCGCTGGCCGCGCGGCCCCATCGACGACGACCTAAAGGAGCCGCTGGCGAGCGACGTCCCGGTGCTCTTCCTGACCGGCGAGGAGGACCCCATCACGCCGCCACGCTACGTGCCGCTCGCCGCCCGGAAACTGACGAACTACGCCGAACTCGTCGGGCCCGGCCAGGGCCACGGCATGCTGGCGACCGGCTGCGTCCCCCGCATCATGGCGGAGTTCGTGGAAGCCGCGGACCCGACCGGCCTGGACCTCGACTGCGTCGAGCGCCTGCGGCCGTTCCCGCTGCTCACGTCGCCCCTCGGACCGGCGCCATGATCGAGCTACGGGGCCTACGGAAACGCTTCGGCAAGGTGGCGGCGCTGGTCGGCGCGTCCTTCACGGCCCGCGACGGCGCGATCACCGGTCTCCTCGGTCCGAACGGCGCCGGCAAGTCCACGGCGCTGCGCATCCTGTGCACCGTGCTGCGTCCCGACGCGGGCACGGCCGCGGTCGACGGGATCGACGCCATGGAGGATCCCATCGGCGTCCGGGCGCGCATCGGCGTGCTCCCCCACAACGCCAACCTGTACGCCAACCTCACCGCGCGGGAGAACATCGCCTACTACGCAGCCCTGCAGGGGTTGGACGATGCCGCGGGCACGGCCGCGGTCGACCGGGTCATCGACACCCTGCAGATCGGCGAGATCGCCGACCGGCGGACGAAGGGCTTCTCGCAGGGTCAGCGCATCCGCGTCGGCCTCGCCCGCGCGCTGGTGCACGATCCCCGTACGCTGATCCTCGACGAGCCGACGAACGGACTCGACGTGATGGCGACGCGCGCACTGCGGGACGTGATCCGGGAACGCCGCGACGCCGGCTGCTGCGTACTGCTGTCGAGCCACGTCATGCAGGAAGTGGCCGCGCTCTGCGACCGCATCGTCATCCTGTCGCAGGGCGCCGTGGCCGCCGCGGGCACACCCGACGAGCTCCGCGCGGCGACCGGCCGCGACGACCTCGAGGACGCGTTCGTGCACGCGATCGGGGCCGGGGCCGGCCGTTGAAGCACGCCCTCCGCGTCTTCCGCAAGGAGTTCGTCGACAGCGCGCGGGAACGCCGCGCGCTCGCCTCCGCACTGCTGTTCGGACCCCTGTTCGGGCCCGTGCTGTTCGCCCTGACCGTCGGTCTCTCCGTCAACCTCGGCGTGGACGAGTCTTCCGAGGCCCTCGAGATTCCCGTCGTCGGCGCGGACCGGGCCGGGAATCTGGTCGCGCACCTGGGCCAGCGGCTCATCGAGGTGGACGCCGAGCGTTTCGAGGACGCCGACGCCCTGCGCGCCGCGGTGCGCGGCGGCGACGAGAAGGTCGGCCTGCTGATCGACGCAGGGTTCGGCGACGCGCTCAGGGACGGCGCGCCGGCCCGGCTCTGGATCGTCGTCGACCAGTCCAACGCCGGCGCCCAGGTGCCGCGCCAGCGCCTGCGCGCGGCGATCGGGGAGTACGGCTCGACCATCGGCATGCAGCGGCTGCAACTGCGCGGCATCGACCCGCGCCTGGCGGTTCCGTTTGCAATCCTGACGGACGATGTCTCGACCCCGGCCGGCCGCTCCGTGCTCCTGCTCGGCATGATGACCTACTTCCTGCTCTTCGCCATGCTGCTGGGCGGCCTCCAGGTGGCGATCGACACCACCGCCGGCGAGCGCGAGCGAGGCTCCCTCGAGCCCCTGCTGACGCTGCCCGTGCGGCGCCGCGACCTGGTGTTCGGGAAGGTGGCCACCGCGGTCGCCTTCATGGCGGTCTCGCTGGCGCTCGCGATCGCCGCCTTCGCCACGGCCGTCCAGTTCATGCCGTTCGCGAAGATCGGCATGTCCACGAACCTGTCGCCCCGGGTCTGCGTGCTCATCTTCGCGGCGGTGGCGCCGTTCGCCGTGCTGGGCGCGGGCCTGATGACGTTCGTCGCCTCGTTCACCAAGAGCTTCCGCGAGGCCCAGACCTATACGAGCATCGCGATGGCCGTCCCGCCGCTGCCCGTCCTCTTCTCCATCTTCAATCCCCTGCAGCCGTCCCTGCACCTGATGCCCATACCGTCCCTGTCGCAGCACCTGCTGGTGACGTCCGTGATGAAGGGTCAGGCGATCGAGCCCACGCACCTGCTCGCGTCGGCGGTCTGTACGATCGCGCTCGGCGCGCTGTGCACCTGGGGCGCCGTGCGGCGGTTCCGGAGCGAGAAGCTCCTGATCTGACAACGGGCGCCCGTCGCGCAAGTACAATCGCGCGCATGCGCCTCTCCCTCCGCGCCTTCGCCTACGTCGGCATCACGGCGCTCGCCGTGCTCGCCGCCCTGTGGGCGACCCGGGACTCCCCAGTGGAGCGGGCCGCGGCAGGGTTGCTCGGAGAACGTTGGTATCGCGTCACGCTGCACGGCGACCCGGTCGGCGCGTTCGTCTCTCGCGGGACCCGGGGGCGGGACGGATACCGTTTCGAGACGGAACTCCGGTTCCGCCTCGGTTCGGGTCCGGAAGTCCACATCGTGGACGCGCTCGACTTCGACGCCACGCCCGACCATCGGCTGCGCTCGGCCGCGCACCGCTTCGCGAGCGGCGAGATGTCCGTGCACACCGCGCTCGAGCGGCGCGGCGACGTGCTGGAGGCGGTGGTCGACCGGCGGCGGTCCCCGCTCGACTGGGACTACCGCCTCTCCGACTACGTGATGCTGGAGGCCTGGCTCCGACGCGAGCGCGGTCCGCGGGCGCGGGCGCTCACGCGATCGCTCGATCTCGGCGAACTGCGGATCGAACGCGAGATCTGGCAGGTCGTCGAGCGCAACGCGACCGGGTACCGACTCCGCCAGGCGTCCGCCGCCGGCCACACCGAAGTCCAGCTCGACGCGGGTCTCGTCCCGCTGTGGTTCGACCTCGCGGGCGTCTTTTCGATGGAACGCGTGGCCGGGGCCGACGCGGCGGCGGCGTGGCGGGACGCGCCGACCGCGAACCTCCAGGAACGTCACGCCGTCCCGGTGGACGTCCCGCTTACCGCACCGCACGCGCTGACGAAGCTCACCCTGCGCGTGCACGCCGCGGCCGATGCGGACTTCGGGAACTGGCCCGGGCTCTCCGCGGACGGAGAAGGGGGTTGGGTGCTCACGGCGGACGGCGGCGCCGACCGCGCCGTCGAACCCGGCGAGGTGTCCGAGTGGTCCCGAGCCACTCCGTCGCTCCCGGCCGGCGATCCTGCGGTCCGCCGTCTCGCGGACCGGGCGATGCTCGGCATCGAGCCGCCGCACGAGCAGGTGGATGCGCTGGTGGACTTCGTGCACGGATACCTCGAGTACGCGGAACTCGAGGGCGTGCGGACGGTCGCCGACACGCTGCGCAGCCGGCGCGGCGACTGCACGGAGTACGCGGACCTGCTCACGACGCTCGCCCGGGCGCGCGGCTTCCCGGCGCGCACGGTCACCGGGCTCGCCTACGACCCCGAGACCGCGGCGTTCGCGCTCCATAGCTGGAACGAGGTCGCCGTGGAGGGCCGCTGGCGCGGCGTCGATCCAACGTGGGCGCAGACCCGCATCGACGCGACCCACATCCCCATCCCCGAGGAGCGCTCGCTGACGTTCATGGGGCTGCTGCCGAAGCTTGAATTCGAGGTCGTCGCGACCGAGTACTGAACGCATGTGCGGTGCCCGTTCACGGCGCGCCGCGACGACGCGCTAACATTGCGCGAGCCCCTTCCCGATCCGAGGAGAGACCTCATGCCGAGCCGCGCCGTCAGCCTCAGGAACCGCCCCGTGGGGATGCCGACCCCCGACGACTTCCAGGTCCTGGAGGTCGACGTACCCGATCCCGGAGACGGCGAGGTGCTGGTCGAGAACGTCTGCATGAGCGTCGATCCCTACATGCGCGGCCGCATGTGGGACCGCAAGTCCTACGTGCCGCCGTTCCAGGTCGGCGAGACGCTGACCGGCGGCGCCATCGGCCGTGTCGTGAAGTCCAGCGACCCGGGGCTGCCCGAAGGCGAGCATGTCGAGTCCCGCTTCGGCTGGCGCGAAGCGTTCGTCGCGCCCGCCGCGGAACTGCGCAGGATCGGGGAACTCGAGGCGCCCGCCTCCGCCTACCTGGGCGTGCTCGGCATGCCCGGCATGACCGCGTACGCGGGTCTGCTCGAGGTCGGCGCCTTGCAGGACGGCGAGACGGTGTTCGTGTCCGGCGCCGCCGGGGCCGTGGGCAGCGCCGTCGGCCAGATCGCCCGCATCCGGGGCTGCACCGTGATCGGCAGCGCCGGCGGACCCGAGAAGGTGGCACACCTCACGGAGGACCTCGGCTTCGACCACGCCATCGACTACCGCGAGGGCAACCTGCCGGCACGGCTCCGGGAAGCGGCGCCGGACGGCATCGACGTGTACTTCGACAACGTCGGTGGCGAGCACCTCCAGGCGGCCATCATGTGCATGCGGCCGAACGGGCGCATCCCGTTGTGCGGCGCCATCTCGCAGTACAACGCCACGTCGCCGGTACCGGGCCCGAACAACCTGAGCATGGCGATCGGCCTCGGGCTGACGCTGCGCGGCTTCATCGTGTCGAACTTCAACCACCTGCGCGCGGGCTTAGTCCCCGACATGAAGGCCGGGGTTTATATCGGCGAGCGGCGCGACCCCGAGACCCGCTTAGAGGGG
>JAJDVW010000182.1 GCA_022825925.1 Pseudomonadales bacterium
TCCGCCTCGTCGTGGTCGTCGGCGCCGTGCTCGTCTTCGTCGTGGTGGTCCTCCATCTCTTCCAGAGCGTGCAGGTACGCGGACTCGGCGAACCCGGGGATGTCGTAGTCGTCCGCCTCGCGGGCGAAGCCGTCGAAGTGCCACGCCAGGTTGCCGCCGCCGCCGTCCAGCCGGAAGGCCCCGTTCCTGCCGTCGCCGTTGTCGGAGCCGCGCAGGTCGAGGACGCCGCGGACCCGCTCCGGCACTTCGCGCGGGATACGTCCCGTGTGGACATCGACCACGCCGCCGATGGCGCCGGAGCCGTAGAGCAGGGTCGCCGAACCCTTCAGGATCTCCACGCGCTCGGCGATGAAGGGGTCGACCGTGACCGCGTGGTCGCCGCTGCTGACGGAGACGTCGAGCGTGTCGATGCGATCCTCCATGATACGCACGCGCGCGCCGCCGAGACCGTGGATGACGGGGCGCCCCGCGCCCGCACCGAAGGAACTGTTGTGGATGCCCGGCTCGCCGCCCACGGTGGCGCCGATGTTGTCCACCGCCTTGCGTTCGAGCTCGTCGGCGTCGAGCACGTCGCTGGCCTGCGCGAGTCCTCCCTCCGCGAGCGGATGCGCCACCACGATGATCTCCTCGATCACCCCCGGCGCTTCCTCCGCGGGGGCTTCTTCGGCGAGCGCCGCCGTCGCCAGCCACGGTGCCGCGACCAACGGCGCCGCGGCCAACAACGGTAGTGATTTGCGTTTCATGTCCTACTCCGAGTGAACGAACACGTGCGCGGAGCGCCGCGCGAGCCTGCTTGCGTCGAGGTCAGGAAACGGAGAAGGGAGGGGCGCGGGAGCGGACGACCTCGTACGGGCGGGGAGGAAGGGTGGCCGAAACCACCGGCAGGCTGTCGGACCAGCGCCACTCGGCCGGTTGGGCGTCAACCCATCCGACCTCGGGAGCATGGCCCGGTTCGGAGATCGCACAGAGCGTGCAGGCCTCCTCTTCGTGCGCATCGAGGCACGCGTGGGCGTCGCCGACCGAGTGCCCGACGCACAGCACCAATGCGGCAAAGGCGGCAAACGCAGCCCATCGCCGCAGCGTCTTCCGGCTACTCATGGAACACGGTCACGGAACTCGGGCGAGGCGGGCCATCGCGTTGGTCCATCAACGCTACGTTATAACATATCAACTTCGCGCGTGCTCGGGCGCCTCGACGGCGCGACGACGGCGCGAAAGACGGGCTGCCCCCTCCTCAACCCGCCAGCCAGCGCAGCGAGTCCGCGAAGATCGCCCCCCCGTGGCGCTAGGCTGTGGCCGCCTTCGCCGAACACGAACCGGGACTCGTATCCGGCGTACTCGAGCGCCGCCGCCACGGCCTGGTTCGCGAGCGGCCAGTTGCCCATGATGATGTCGGCATCCCCGGCGCCGCTGGTGAGAAACACGCGAATGGGCTTGCGCGGCGTCGACTTGATCAGATAGGGGAAGTTGTGCCGCCGCGGATGTTGACGAACGAACCGCAGTGGCCGAGCACGCGGCCGAAGGCTCCCGGATCGTGCCATGCCGCGTTGAACGCGCAGATCCCGCCGCTCGAGATGCCGACGATGGTGCGCTGTGCCGGGTCCCGGGAGAACCCGTGGCCCATCTCCGCCTCCGCGAAGGGCAGCAACTCCGCGGTCAGGAAGCGCGCGGCGCGCGGACGGGGCCGTTCGGATCGGAGTATCCGAGCCCGTCGATATAGGGACCGGGGCGGTGGCCGGCAACGCGGTGCGCCGTGGCCCGACCCCGCCGCGAGCGGCCGTGCAGGTTGCCTGGCCCGGCGGTCGTGGTGTCTGATGGCGGCACCGACCAGGGCGGGGCAAGACACCATGAACAGGACCGCCATCGGCTTCATCGCCGGGATCGTGATCGGTGCCTTGGTCGGCGTGCTGGCCGGCGCCGGCGCCATGCTGGTGGCGTTTCCCTTCCTGTTCCCGCCGCCGGCCGTCAACGAAAGCGTCGCCGACATGGCCGGGCGTGACGTCGCGGCGCTCCTCGAAACCCGCTTTCGCGAGGGGACCGCCGGACAGGACGCCGCCCACTGGGGCCGCGGCGGCGTACGCGCGTACCGCAGCGACGACGGCGACGTGCTGATCGAGCTGCAGTCCGACTTCGAAGTCGGCCCGGGCCCCAATTTCTGGGTCTACCTCAATAGCCGCGGTGGGATCGACGACGAGGCCGATTTCGAGGCGGACGCCGGCCGACAGCGGATCGCGCGTCTCAAGAGCTTCACGGGGTCACAGGTCTACCGGGCCGACGCGGGCGCGTTCGGAGCCGCCGGCGCCGTGACCATCTGGTGCGAGAGCTTCGGGCAGTACATCGCGTCCGCTGACCTGTAATGGCCGATCCGCGTCGCGGCGGAGGATACAGCGCCAATTCGGGTCCAGCGCGGCTGACACCTCCCATCGGGACCGGGCATGTAGGTCGGCACGAAATTGGCGCTGGTGCCGTCGAACGGCCCGGCACGGCTGCGGTAGAGCCAGTGCGTGACGTCCAGCACGCGCACGGTCGTCTCGATGCCGAGCTGCCTGAGTCGCGCGACGAACGGCATGATGGAGCGGGCGCGTCCGGTCAGCACGAAGATGAAGTCGATCTGGAACGGCGCGCCGGTTTCCTTGTGCACCATCGCGCCCTCCACGATGTGCCATCCGGCCTCATCGAAGAGGGTGAGCGCGCGCTCCGTGTTCTCCCGGCTGAAACCGCGTCCATCGCTCGCGGGACGGCGGAAGGGCTCCTTGAACACCCGGTCGGGAAATCGGCCGCGCCACGGCTCGAGCAATGCCAGTTCGCGTGCCGAGGGCCGGCCGCCGTGCGCCATGGCGGAGTTCTGAAAGAGGCTTACGCCATGGTTGAAGAAGCCGTGGAAGTAGACGCGGTTGACGTAGTCGAAGTCGTAGAGCAGCCACAGGGCCTCGCGCACCCGGATATCGCGAAAGCGCAGTCGGTCGAGGTTCCAGAAAACCGGCCACCACAGGTCCCAGATGCGTGTCCCCTTCCGCAGTTCCATCTTGAACAGGCCCTGCCGCGCGGCCGGGAAGCCGTACGCGGTGGCCCAGTTCTTGGCCGTCAGCTCGTGGCGGATGTCCACCACGTCTGCCTTGTGCGCTTCGAACATGGCGTTCTCGTCGCGAAAGTAGTCCCACTTCACGCGCTCGAAGTTGAATCGGCCGCGGTTGACGGGCAGGTCCCGCCCCCAGTAGTCGTCGACCCGGCGGAAGGTCACGATGCGGCCGAAGTTGGCGTCCTCCACGCGGTAGGGCCCGCTGCCGAGGGGTGGCTCGGTCGTAGTCTTGCCGATGTCGTGCAGCACCCAGTAGTGCTTCGGCAGGATGTCGATGCGACCGTAGACGAACGGCAGGATCGGGTTCGGTGCCATCCCTGCGCGCGTCACGAAGCAGAGCTCGCACTCGCCGAACGGGACGATGCGGTCGAGGTCGGCCAGCGACATGCGCAACTCTAGCCGGCCGTGCTCGCGAATGGCGTCGAAGGTGTGAAGCACGTCGTCACGGGTGATCGGCCGCCCGTCGTGCCAGCGCGCGCCGTCGCGCAGGCGGAACGCGGTCCAGCGGAAGCCCCGGTCGACCGCAACGCCGTCGGCCAGCCGCACGTAGGCGCTCGAATGCTCGTCGAGGCTGTCCTCGAGGAGCCGGTCGTAGACGAAGCCATCCGTGGGGCCGTAACCGTCCGGGACGCGGCCGATCTCGACGATGCCGTTGTAGTTGTCGAAGGTGCCCATCTGCGCCACGCGCATGGTGCCGCCCTTGGGCGCCTCGGGGTTCGTGTAGGCGAAGTGGGTGAAGTCCGGCCCGTAGCGGAGCGGCATGAGGTTGGAGATGCCGTGCCGGTACTCGGGAACACCGCACGGGTGTTCTTTCCTGCGAGCGCCCCATAGCCGGTCCGGTCCCTCGCTGGCGCTCGACACCAGCTCCGCCTCCGGCCCAGCCACGTCGGCCTTGCGCTCTGCTGACGCGGAGCTTTCGCGCAGCGGAGACTCCAACGCGACCTCCGGTCGCGCTGAGACCTTCGGTCGCGCCGAGACCTCCGGTCGCGCGCGCTCCCCCGCTGAAGGCTTTTGCTTGCGAGGGGTGCCCCCTCGCGCTCCCCGGCTGAAGGCTCCGCGGGCCAGGCGGCCCCGGCTGCGAGCGCCAGGGCGATGGCCGGGAGGATGGTCGATCGGTCGGGGCGGCGCAGGCTCACCTGATCAGCCTCGTCCCGGGAAACTGGGCCACCCAGCCGAACCAGAACGCGCGGTATGCCGGAACGCGCTCGAGTCGTACCTGACCGGCAACCAGCGCGTCTTCCGTCACTTGCCAGACCTCGCCGCCGTCGTCGACGAGCCGGTCGTCGTCGAGCAGCCTCCCGAAGCTCCGCTCGCCGGTGTCGAAGACGCGGTTGGCGCCGGCCCGGCTCGTCACGATCGTCAGCGTGCGCCCCGCCAGTTCGGTCGCGAACACGCGGTTCCTCTCAAGGAACCGGGCGCTGACCGCCAGGGGCTCGCGCTCCGCGCCGGGCGGCCCTGGCGAGAGCAGGATGCCCAGCACTTCCGCCTTGTTCCGGAGGCGGTTGTCGCGCTCGGGCACCTGGAACATCAGGTTGTCGGTCGAGAAGTAGTCCCGGTAAGCGCGTCCCTCGCCGTAGTCGCGCTGGTGGCCCGTGGCCAAAGAGAGGACCGTGGTATCGGGGTGCATGGTCCTCCACTCGCCCCAGCGGGTGGTGACGATCGGAAGCGACTCGAGCCTCGCGCCGGAACCCGCCAGCTCGCCGATCACCGGCTCCCCCAGCAGCGTCGACCACAGGCTGTTGGTCTCATGATCGAACATCAGCTTGTTCGAGCGGAAGAGCAGGCCGCTCGTGCCGAAGGTGTGGTGCCGGCTCCCGACGACGCTGCGGTACGGGATGGCTGTGCCGCACAGGGTGCAGTAGACCAGCGTGATCTCGACCCCGCCGAGCGTGTCCAGCGCCATTTCGTGCCACGCCAGTATCCGCTTGGGGTACGCCCGCGCCTCGCCGCCGACCGCGAGACCGAAGACGACGTGCCGGTCCCGGAGGTAGCCCGCGCGATCGTCGGAGACGTGCCCGGGACGATCCAGCGGCGGAATGCCGTTGACCTCCACGCCGCCCCACTGCACCTCGTCGAGCCGGATCAGCGACCGGGCCCCGGCGGGGAAGAAGGCGCCCATGCGCGGATCGACGAGGCTGTACATGGCCCGCTTGAAGAGGAGGTACTCGGGGTGGGGCTCGTAGGGTTGCGCCCAGACCCACTGCATCCACCGCTGCGAGTCCTCGCCGAAGTATCGTCCCGTCTCCTTCCGCAGGAAGCGAAACAACTGGCTCCGGGTTTCCGGATGGGGGGTGATCGCGGACAGTTCCACGATCATGGTCGCATAGGAGTCGCGCCACGAGTCCCCGATCACATCCAGCACCGGCCGTGCCTTCCCCCCCTTCTCGACAGCCACCCGAAAGAACAGGTGCAGGGGCGGGGCTTGCGCCGCCGAGTCGTCGGGCGACTCGGCGGCGCGGCCGAGCGGGACCGGCAACGCAACCAGTCCGGCGGACACCAGCAGGAGGCACCGACCAAGCCATCTCATCCGGGACAATCGTGACACAGCGCACTAGAATCCGCCGCACACCCAACCGGTCCGACGCAGTTGTCCACCCTCCCGCTCATCATCGGCCTCGGTGGGGTCAACCCCGCCGGGCGCGTCTCCTCCGACCATGCGTTTCGCCGCATCGTCATCGATGCGCTCGACGCCGGCGCCGCCGCGGACACCTACGCGAGTCTCGCGGCGCTCATGGAGCTCGAAGGCGATCCGGCCGACCAGGACACGCGACGCTACATCCGGGACCACACCCTCATCCGCCGCATCGAGGCGTTCGACCCGAAGGACATCGCCGTGCACCGCGCCGCGACCATCGGCGCGGCGGGAGGCGGGGCGCTCCGGTTCATCGTCCCGCGCCGTCACATGCCTGAGTCCCCGCCGGCGGACTGGGTGGTGCGGCCGCGCGACGACGGCAGCGTGGAGGTCTCCGTCCCGCAAGGCGCCGAGGTCCTGTTCCCGGATCGGCGGGCGTCCCGCGTGACCTCGGCCGGACAAGCGCCGACCGGCTTCGATCCCGGGCGGCTGTACCAGTCGCGCAACCACCCCCGGGGCCTGCAGCTCACCGTCTTCGGCGCCTCGGACGCCGTGCGGTCGATGGGGGTGGACTGGGAGGAACTGCGCGCGCGCGTGCGGCCGGACGAGTTCGCGGTGTACTCGGGCAGCGCCATGGGACAACTCGACGCCGCCGGCACCGGCGGCATGTTCCAGGCGCCCATGACGGGCCGCCGCATCACCTCCAAGCAGGTGCCGCTCGGCCTGTGCGAAATGCCGTCGGACTTCGTCAACGCCTACATCGTCGGCAGCGTCGGCAACACCGGGGCCGTCATCGGCGCGTGCGCGACGTTCCTCTACAACCTGAAGCTCGCCGTGGACGAGATCCGCGCGGGTCGCCTGCGGGTCGCGCTCGTCGGCGGGGCCGAAGCGCCGATCGTGCCGGAGGTGGTCGAAGGCTACCGCGTGATGGGCGCCCTCGCCGAGGACGAAGCGCTGATGGCCATCGACGGCACGGACACCGTCGACAATCGCCGCGCGTGCCGTCCGTTCGCCGAGAACTGCGGCTTCACGCTGGCCGAGGCGGCCGTCTTCGCGGTGGTCGCGGACGATGCGCTGGCGCTCGAACTCGGAGCGGACATCCACGCCGCCGTGCCGGCGGTCCACGTGAACGCGGACGGCTTCAAGAAATCCATCTCCGGGCCGGGCGTGGGCAACTTCGTGACGGTCGCCAAGACCATGGCCCTCGCGAAGTCGATCCTCGGCGAGGAGAGCCTCCGGCGGCGTACCTACATCCACGCGCACGGCACGGGCACGCCGCAGAATCGGGTGACGGAGTCGGAGATCATGAACGACCTCGCCCGC
>JAJDVW010000008.1 GCA_022825925.1 Pseudomonadales bacterium
TAGCTGTTGCCCATGCCGCCGCCCGCCGCTTGACATGCGCGCACCCTAGCGCCGACGGGCTATGATGTCAAGCGCAAGGCCCTCCCTCAGACCCTCCCTCAGTCATCAATGAAGGCGCAGGGGGGGCGAGTAGTTACGACAGGCCCTTGATCAGATCGAGGACGGTCGGTGCGCCGTCGTTGGCGAGTTCGTCGCGGGTCAGCGTGGTGACCGGCAACGGCGCGTCTTCCGGGGTGCCCTTGATGTAGGAGCCCGTCACGACGATTTCCTCGACCTGTGCGCCGGCGGCGTCGTCTTCGGCCTGGACGACCGGGAGGACGAGCAGCATCGCAGCCGCGAACACGGACGCGAGGACAGCAGGGGCACGTCGGCCCGTACCTGGTGTCTGCATATTGGATGTCTCGAGAAGTGAGTTTGCTTTAGGGAGTGCCCGCTCGGGCGGTCGTCCGGGTCGCCCCTCTCCGGCGCACCGGCCCACCGCTGTCGAGCGGCGGCAAATGATAGTGCATACATCCCGCTAAGCCAATGAACTTGAAGTGTATTGGGCTCTCTCAACGGTGGCCGTGCCGGTTCGGTGGCGCCGCCGTTCGGAAGGCGCCAAGGCGCCCCGGGAGCCTTCGGCCGGGGAAGCTCCCTCGGCCGCTGACGCGTAAGGAAGTGTTGGCGTTCCCCCTTCGGCGGATGCGTACTTCCATGCAAGGCCGAGCGATCAGTCGATGATCTTCCCGATCGGATACTCGACGATGCCGCGCGCCCCGGCGGCCTTGAGCTGCGGGACGAGGGTGCGCACGACGGACTCGTCGATGATCGTGTTGAGCGCGATCCAGCCCTCGTCGGAGAGCCGGGAGATGGTCGGGGTCTGCAGCGCCGGAAGCAGCCCGGTGATCGCGTCGAGGTCGTCCCGCCGCGCGTTCAGCATGAGGCCCACCTTGCCCTCCGCCGCCAGGCAGGAGCGCAGCATGAGCGCGATGTTGTCGAGCTTCTCGACTTTCCAGGGATCGTCCATGGCGGCCCGGTTGGCGATCAGCCGCGGCGTGCTCGCCAGCACTTCGTCGACGATGCGCAGGTTGTTCGCCCGAATCGAACTGCCGGTCTCCGTCACTTCGACGATGGCGTCGGCGAGACGCGGCGGCTTGGCCTCGGTGGCGCCCCAGGAGAACTCGACCCGCGCCTCGATGCCGTGGCGCTCGAGGTAGGTGCGCGTGATACGCACTACCTCCGTCGCGATGCGCTTTCCGTCGAGGTCCGAAGCCTGCCGTACGGGGGAGTCCGCCGGGACGCAGAGCACCCAACGCGCAGGGCGCCGGCTGACCTTCGAGAAGCGCAGTTCGCAGAGCTCCCGCACGTCGGCGCCGGTCTCCAACACCCAGTCGTGACCGGTGATGCCGGCGTCGAGCACGCCCTGCTCCACGTAGCGCGCCATCTCCTGCGCGCGCACCATGAGGCAGTCGATCTCGGCGTCGTCGATGTTCGGATAGTAGGAGCGCGAGGAGAACGTGATCCGGTAGCCGGCGCGCTCGAAGAGTTCGCGCGTGGCCTCCTGCAGGCTCCCGGCCGGGATGCCGAGCTTGAGGACGTCGCTCACGACCGGCCTCCGTAGACCTCCGCGGGATCGAACACCCGCTCCGCGATCACCGAGGGGGCGCCGGTCCCGGGATCGATCTCGCGGAAAAAACAGCTCGCGTAGCCCTCGTGGCAGGCGGCGCCGCCGACCTGCTCCACCTTGACGAGAATGGCGTCCGCGTCGCAGTCGTAGAAGACCTGCCTGACGTGCTGCACGTGGCCGCTGGTCTCGCCCTTGCGCCAGAGCTGTTGGCGACTGCGGCTGAAGTAGCACACCCGCCCGGTGCGGAGGGTCTCCGCCCACGCGTCGGCGTTCATCCACGCGAGCATCAGCACGGCGCCGGTTTCCGCGTCCTGTGCAATGGCCGGCAACAGGGGGGACTTCTCGAAATCGGGACCGTCCATGGGGCCTGCGCTCCGGGGCGCCCGTGCCGGGAGGGCGCGAATGCTATAGGGACGGCGGGACGGTGTCGAATGAACCGCGCCGGACCGCAGCTGGCGACCTTGTGGCGTCCCGTCTCCAGTTCGTATCATCGCGCGGTGGAGCACAGGTCACTCAAGAACCGCTTTCTCCTCGCGATGCCGAGCATGCGCAGCTTCGGGGACTACTTCAGCGACACGATCACCTACGTCTGCCGCCACAACCGCGAAGGCGCCCTCGGCCTCGTGGTGAACCGGCCGCTGTCCATGACGGTGGGCGAGCTGCTGGGGCAACTGGAGCTGCCGTGTTCCATCGACCCGTCGACGCACCTGATCGAAGGTGGCCCGGTGCGCGGCGACTGCGCCTTCATCCTCCACACGAACGACGTCGAGTGCGACCACACCGTGCGGGTGGGCAACGCCCTCGCCCTCACCACCGAGATGGAGATGCTCGAGGCGATCGGGCGCGGCGAGGGTCCGCGGCAGTACCTGATCGCCCTCGGCTACGCCGGGTGGGGGGAGGGACAGCTCGAGCGCGAGATGGACGCCAACACCTGGCTGACGTGCCCGAGTTCCAAGACCGTCATCTTCGACATCCCGTTCGAAGATCGCGTCGACTCGGCCGCCCGCCTGCTCGGCATCGACTTTTCGCTCATGTCGGGCCACAGCGGCAACGCCTGACCCCGGCGGTCGTGGCGCACCTCGCGTTCGACTTCGGCGAGAAGACCATCGGCGTCGCGGTGACGGAACCCCGCGCCGGCACGGCCTCACCGCTCGGCACGGTTCGTGCCCGCAACGGGGTTCCCGCCTGGGACGCCCTCGATGCCCTGGTCCGGGAGTGGCGCCCGGAGGGTCTCGTCGTCGGACTGCCCCTCAACATGGACGACACGGAGAGCGAGATGTCCATCGCCGCGCGGCGCTTCGGCGACCGCCTCGAGGAGCGGTACGGGACGGCGGTGGCCTTCGCCGACGAGCGTCTCTCCACGTTCGAGGCGGTCGGTCGCGGCGGCGGTCACGCGACTGCCGCGCAGGTGATCGCCGAAACCTGGCTCGGCACGCTGCCGTAGGGCGGGGCAGCTTGAAGCGAGCGCGAGCCGAATCCACCGCTCGGACATCGGCTCCTTCCCGTTGCGACCGCAAAACGGGCCCCAGCTTGGCGGCCGGCTCCAGGAACCGTCGCCGGTTGCGTTACCATGCCGGGCCATGTCCCCCTGATCGCGAAGGTGCCCGTCGGGTGGGTTGTGCGCTCGTCGATGCGCCGGCGGCGCCTGTTGTCGGCGTGCCGTGTCACGAACGCCTCCGCCTTGCGTCAACGCGTTTGCGCTGCGCCTTGTCACCGCTGGCGGCACGGCACGCGCGTGACATTGCGCCCGGCGAGTCCTCCGGGCGATGCGGATTGGAGCCACGCGCCATGCGGAAACGTCAACCCTGGACAGGCCTTGCCGCGGCGCTCGCGACGGGTATCGTCTCCGTCTCCGCGCACGCCGAGCGCGACGACCATCGACACGACGAGATCGAAGAGATCGTCGTGACCGGGTCCCACCTGCACCGCGCGCACCTGGTGAGTTCGAGTCCCGTCACGGAAATCGACGCGGACGAGCTGCTCTTCCAGGGCACCGTGCGCGTCGAGGACATGGTCCGCACGCTCCCGCAGGTGTTCTCCGGACAGAACACCAGCCAGTCGAACGGCGCCACGGGTACCGCGAACCTGAACCTGCGCAACCTCGGCACGCTGCGCACGCTCGTGCTGGTGAACGGCCGGCGCCTGCCGATCGGGTCGCCGCTGCAGGGCGGGGGCGCGGACGTGAACCAGATCCCGGGCGCCCTGGTCGAGAGCGTGCGGGTGCTGACGGGGGGCGCGTCGGCCGTGTACGGGTCGGACGCCGTGGCCGGCGTCGTCGACTTCCGCATGAAGGACGATTTCGAAGGGCTGCGCGTCGACTACCAGTTCAGCCAGTACGGCCACGACAACGACTCGTCCCGCTGGCGCCGCATCGTGCGGGATGCCGGCTATCCGGTCGCCGAGGGCAGCGCCCGGGACGGCGACACCTCCTACGTGTCCCTCATCCTCGGCGGGAACTTCGACGGCGGCCGCGGCAACGCCACCGCGTATGCGACGTACCGCGACATCGAGCCGGTCTGGCAGCGGGACCGGGACTACAGTTCCTGCGCGCTGTCCGACGACACGACGTTCTGCTACGGCTCCTCGACGATCCCCCAGGGGCGCTTCACGGACTTCGGCCTGTTCGGCGACGACTCCTTCGACTACATCGTGCAGGGCGACGAGTTTGCGGTGCGCCGGGGCGAGACGTTCAACTACGGGCCGCTCAACTACTACCAGCGCCCCGACGAACAGTACGCCGCCGGCGTCTTCGCCCACTACGAGCTCGACGGCGGCGCGGAGGCGTTCACCGAACTCATGTTCATGGACGACCGGACGCTGTCGCAGATCGCGCCGTCCGGCGCCTTCTTCGTGACCAACACCCTGAGCTGCGGCAACCCCTTCCTGTCGGCGCAGCAGTTCGAGGCGGTGTGCGGCTCCTTCGGACTGACCGCCGAGGACGAGCAGACGGTGTACATCGGACGGCGCAACGTGGAGGGCGGCAACCGCCAGCAGGACCTCCGCCACACGACGTTCCGGGGTGTCTTCGGCCTGCGTGGGGACGTGTGGAGCCACTGGGGCTATCACGCCTTCCTGCAGTACGCAGAGGTCAGCATGGAGAACACGTACCTCAACGATCTCGGCACGACGCGCATCCGCCGCGCCCTCGACGCCGTGCGGCATCCGGACACCGGACAGACGGTGTGCCGCTCGGCGCTCGACGGCTCGGACCCCGGCTGCGTGCCCTGGAACATCTTCCAGACGGGCGGCGTCACCCAGGGGGCGCTCGACTACATCGTGCTGCCGCTCTTCGCCCGGGGCACGAGCGACCAGTGGGTCGCGTCGGCCCACCTGACGGGCGACCTCGGCGAGTACGGCATCGCGCTGCCGATGGCGGAGGAGGGCGTGGCCGTCGCGTTCGGGATGGAGTTTCGCGAGGAGAACCTCGACTTCAACCCGGACCAGAACTTCCGCGCCGGCGAGGGCGCGGGCCAGGGGGGCGCCACGAACCCGGTGAGCGGCGGATACGACGTGCTGGAGCTGTTCGCCGAGGCCAACGTCCCGCTGGTGGAGGGGCGTCCGTTTGCCGAGGAGCTTCGACTCGACCTCGGGTTCCGGTACTCCGACTACGACTACGGAATCTCGACGGACACCTTCGGCGCGCGCGCCGGCTGGGCGGTCAACCCGGCGATCAAGTTCCGCGCCAGCGTGCAGCGCGCCCTGCGCGCGGCGAACGTCCGGGAGCTCTTCCAGCCCCAGGGCTTCAACCTGTTCGACATGACCGCGGACCCCTGCGGCGGCCCGGTCGGGAACGGCATGACGGCGGCCGGACGCACCTTCGAGGAGTGCGCGCGCAGCGGCGTGACGGCCGCGCAGTTCGGCAACATCTCGCACTCCCCGGCCGCGCAGTACAACTTCCTGCAGGGCGGCAATCCGAACCTCGAACCGGAAGCGGCGGACACCTGGTCCGTGGGCGCGGTGTTCTCGCCGGGCTTCCTGCCGGGCGTCGACATCACGGTGGACTACTTCCACGTCGAGATCGAGCAGGGCATCGGCAACCTCACGCCCGAGTTCATCCTGAACGAGTGCCTGGACGGCAACCTCGCCCTCTGCGAGCAGGTCCGGCGGGGGCTGCCGGGCGATCTCTGGATCGGCTCCGACCTGAACGCCAGCGGTCACATCGTGGCGTTGGCCGACAACCTTGCGATCGAGGAGGTCGCCGGCGTGGACGTCTTCGTGGAGTACGGCTTCGAGGCGGGAGACTTCGGCGGCGTTCGCGTTGCCAACATCCTCTCGTGGATCGAGCGGTGGGACCAGCAGGAACTCGCGGGCGCGCCGACGGAGTCCTGCGCCGGCAAGTGGGGGTTCGTCTGCGGCTTCCCGACGCCGACGGTCCGGAACAGCCTGCGGATCGTCTGGACCACGCCCTGGCGGGTCACGGCGACGGCGATGTGGCGCTACCTCGACGAAGCCGAGGACCGCAGTCTGGCCGGCGCGGATCTCGACTCCGCCTCGTACATCGACCTGGCGGGAATCTGGAAGGTCACGGAGAAGATCGAGGTCCGCGCCGGCGTCAACAACGTCTTCGACCGGGAGCCGCCCATCGTCGGGCAGGCGGCCGGCCCGTCCATCTTCGGCAACGGCAACACGTTCCCGGGACTCTACGACGCGCTTGGCCGGTACTGGTTCGCCGCGGTGGGGCTGTCGCTGTGAGGGGAGCGCGCGCGTGAGAATCGAGGCCGTCCTGTTCGATCTCGACGAGACGCTCCATGCGCGGACCCGGTCGCTGGCGGCCTTCGCGCGCCGCATCTACGTCGACGCGCTGCCGGGCATTGCCGGGCAGACGTCGGAGGAGGACTTCGTGGAGGCCGTGCTGCGGGGCGACGAGCGCGGCAACCGTCCGCCGGAAGGGCTCCTGACGTGGCTGGCCAACCGCTTCGACCTGGGCCTGACGGCCGCCGACCTCGTGGAGGTCTACCTCGCGTGGGAGCATCCGGTGCTCTTCGACGACGCGGAAGAGACGCTGCGCCGCCTGCGTCCCCGCAGGCTCGGCATCGTCACCAACGGATCGGAACGGAGCCAGGCCGCGAAGATCGCCAACAGCGGCCTGGACCGGTGGACCGACGCGGTGGCCATCTCCGGGGCGCTGGACATGCGCAAGCCGGAGCCCGGCATCTTCGAGGACATCTGCCGCCGCCTCGAGGTGGCGCCCGCGAGCTGCTTCATGGTCGGAGACGCCCCGGAACACGATGTCGCCGGCGGGCGCGCCGCCGGCATGCGCACGATCTGGGTCGAGCGCGGCCCATGGCCGTCGGGCCTCGCGCGGGACTACGACGCGTCGGTGGCGCGGTTGTCCGAGGTCGTGCCCATCGTGGAGCGCTGGGACCGCGAGTGACGCCGGCGTCTTGAGATCGGGAGGTCGCGCCACCAAACTGGGGACTGGGAAGAGTCACACAAGGAGACCGTCATGCGTGTGCAACTCGCGCTCAACGTTCGCGACCTGGACGCGGCCGTGGACTTCTACTCCACGATGTTCGGCACGGCCCCGGCCAAGCGGAAGCCGGGCTACGCCAACTTCGCGATCGACGAGCCCCCGCTGAAGCTCGTGCTGTTCGAGGCGCCCGAGTCGGCGGAACGCCTCAACCATCTCGGCATCGAGGTGTTCGACGACGGTGACGTGCACGAGGCGACGGAGCGCATTCGGGACGGCGGCCTGCCCCACGAGATCGAGGTCGAGAAGACCTGCTGCCATGCCGTGCAGAACAAGGTCTGGGCGCACGAGCCCGAGGGTCTGCGCTGGGAGTGGTACCGGGTGCTCGAAGACGCGTAGGCGCCGCGGACGCTCCGGACGCGCGGCGCCCGGAACGTCAGCGCATCTGGTGCGCGCTACGCCGCCGCGCCGTTGCGCAGCACCCGTCCGGGCCGCGTTCCCGTGTGCTCGTCGTCGCGCAGGATGACGTCCCCGTTGCAGACCGTCGCGCGGTAGCCGCGGGCCTTCTGGATCAGCCGTGGGGCGCCGCCCGGGAAGTCGTGCACGAGTTCCGGCTGGCGCTCCGCGACCCGCTCGAGGTCGATGACGTTCACGTCGGCGCGCTTGCCGGCCTGGAGTACGCCGCGGTCGTGCAGGCCGATCACCCGGGCCTGGGCGCTCGTCATCTTGCGGACGGCTTCGGCCAGCGTGAAGACGCCGCGCTCGCGATACCAGTGCGACAGCAGGAAGCTGGTCCAGCCGGAGTCCATGATCTGGCTGACGTGCGCGCCGGCGTCGCCGATGCCCGGCAGGACCCAGTCCTCGGACAGGAAGGCGGGGAGGGCGTCGAGGTCGAGGTTGAAGAAGCGCACGTGGAACTGCGCCTCGCCGTCGGATTCGAGCATGTACCGGAGCCACGTCTCCACCGGATGCTCGCCCGCGTCCCGCGCCAGGCTCGCGAGGCTCTCCTCGGAGTCGCGCGTGTAGGCGGGCCGGTCCGTGTCGCCGAGCCAGTAGACGTTTCCGGCCATGGCTTCGAGCTGGGGGTTGCCGCGCGCTTCCTCGACCAGTTCGCTACGGAAGGCTTCGTCCCGGATTGCCGCCAGGCGCCCTTCGAAGTCCATCGCCCGCAGCTTCTTCCAGGCCACGCCAGGCAGCAGCGTGCCGCTCTTGATGCTGGACACGAACCCGCCGCTGCGCGGCAGGGTGAGGCCGCTCACGTCCACGCCCTCGGCGCGCATCCGGGCGATCGCGTCGGCGTACCCGGACCGGCCGTTCTCGCTCGGCACCATCGGAGCGCTGAAGAGCACACGGGTCCCGGCGTGTACGCCCTGCTCGGTGATGAGCGCCATCTCCTCGTCGAGGTTCGCGTAGTTCAGGACGAACTGCAGGATGCCGTTGTGCTTGCCGACCGCCCTGGCGATGGCGGCGAGCTCCGCGCTCTCGGCGAACGTGCCGGGGATCGAACGTCCGTCGGGGAGCACGTGGGCGGGCAGGCGATTCGACGAGAAACCGATGGCTCCTTCCTTCACGGAGTTGCCGACCAGTTCGGCGATCTGGCGAATCTCGTCTTCCGTCGGCTGGCCGTCGATCGCGCGCTCGCCCATGACGTAGAAGCGCGACGCGCAGTGGCCGACGAGGCCGATGATGTTGATCGCGGGGTCGAGCTTCTCGATCGAGTCGAGGTACTCGCCGTAGGACACCCAGTCCCACGCCAGGCCGTTCAGGATCGCGTCCTTCGGGATGTCCTCGACCGTCTCCATCATGCCCGCCAAAAAGTCCCGGTCGGCGGGCTTGCAGGGCGCGAACGTCACGCCGCAGTTGCCGAAGAGGGCGGTGGTCACGCCGTGCCACGAGACGGGCGTCAGCAGCGGATCCCACCCCGCCTGGGCGTCGAAGTGGGTGTGCAGGTCGACGAAGCCCGGGGTGACCGCATGGCCTTCGGCGTCGATTTCCTCGCGACCCCTGCCGTCGACTTCGCCGACGGCGGAGATCGTGTCGCCGTCGATGGCGATGTCGCCTTCGGTCGGTTCGTTGCCGAGTCCGTCGACGATCAGCCCGTTGCGGATGACGAGATCGTGAGCCATGTGTCCCCCCGTTTGGCACCCGAAAACGCCCAATTATGCCATGCGTTCAGGCGTCCACGGTCGGTTGCTTCCCGGCTCAGAGCGCCGTCCACTCCTCCACGTCGATTGGCCGGTCGAGGATGCCCTCTACCTGCTGGATCATCATGCGGAGCTGGGGGACGGAATACTCGTCGTTGGAGGGCACGGCAAGGCGACGGCTCCGGTACAGCATGAACTGGTGCCGGGATCCCGAGAATGGGCCGTCGAACTCGAGCTTGCGCAGGCGACGGATGAAGATGCGGCGCCTACAGGGCGTCCATTGACTCACGCGCCGGCTCCGCGTTCAGGTCGATCCCTGACAGAACGGGGATGGAGTGGCCCAGCTTCAGGCCGAGGACGAGCCAATCCTCCAGCGTCGAACGTAACACGTGCTCGCACTCGACGAGCGTGGGGCCGAACGCGATCACGCCGCTGCACGGGGGAATCGCGCCCGAGAAGGTCCCGTCATCCAGCTTGTCGTAGTCGGCCGCCGACATCGCCTGCTCGATATAGTCGCTGAGAACGCACCCGGAACTCATTGGATCCCTCACGTCCTAGGGTGGGTGAACCTTGGGTGGCGATTCTACGCCAACCTCCCATCGCTCGGACGGGGTGGTCGCGAAAGCGCCGGCCGGGCATCAAAGCCCTTCCGTCAGCTTGCGCATCCCCTCCCCGAGTTCCGCGAACGCCGCACGCACGATGAAGCGGTCCCAGCCGATGCAGAAGTCGCGCACGCCGAGGTCGATGTAGCGCTTCGCCTGCTCCACCGCGCCGATCTCGGCCCGCGGGCGGATACCGTATTCGAGGGACTTGGCGATGACGATTTCCTCGAAGGCGCGGATCTCCGGCGTGCCCTGGAGCCCCGGATTGCCGCGCGAGAAGCTGAAGTCGGCCGGTCCCCACTGGGTCATGTCGACGCCGCGTTCCCGGGCCCGGTCCATGACGGGGTCGATGTTCTCCACGGTGACGTTCTTCTCGATCATGATCGCGAAGACGATGGACTCGAGGTCGGCCAGGTACGCGCTCGTGTCGTAGCTCGTCAGCGCCGGCCGCCGCAGCTTCACGCCCATGGCGCCGCCCGTATTGGGCGTGTCCGGCGCGATCACGCGGTGACAGGTGTCGACGTCCTCGGGCGTGCGGATGTCGGTGAAGAGCACGGCCTTGAACCCGGCGCCGAGCGCGGCCTGCGCCCAGAACCCCTGGCCTTCCTGGTCGAGCTTGATCATGAGGGGCAGGTTGCCGCCGCACTGGCCCGCGCGGGCGAGGTGGTAGAGGAGCCCCATGTCGAAGGTCGAGTACTCCGCGACGAACTCCGCGTAGTCGAAAAGCCCCGTGTCGCCGATCATCTCGGGGATGTCGGCATCGGTGAACAGGAAGTGCGTGCTGACCGTCGGCAGGTCGCGGTCGAGCTTGTCGCGCAGCGCGTTCGGCATGAGCATGGGCGATCCTCGGGTGCGGCAAACCAAGGAGCATACCGCCAAGCGGCGACGCGGCGCTCCACTGGACCGCGTCTGGCCTATCATCGGACGGCATCCAAGGGGAGGAGAGGACATGGGAGCACAGGTTCGACATCGGTCCGGCTGGCGGAGGCGCGTACGTCGCGCGCTCTTTGCCGCGCTGGCGGTGCCGGCGGCGTGGGCGTGGGCGGCCGAAACCGAGGCGCCCGCCCCGCCCAACATCGTCATCATCCTGCCCGACGACCTCGGGCGCCACGACGTCAGCATGCACGGCACGGACATCGCCACCCCGCACATCGACGGCATCGCCCGCGATGGCGTGCTGCTGTCGCGCTTCTACACGGCGCCGGTGTGCTCGCCTACGCGCGCGGGCCTGATGACGGGGCGCTATCCGATCCACGCCGGCCTCATGCGTTCGGCGATCGCGCCGTGGCGGGACTACGGACTCGACCCGGACGAGGTCCTGCTGCCTGAAGTCCTGGAGCGCGCGGGGTACGAGCACCGCGCCATCTTCGGCAAGTGGCACCTGGGGCATTTCCAGCGCAAGTGGCACCCCTTGCGGCGGGGCTTCACCGAGTTCGCGGGCCACAACTTCGCGGTCGATTTCTTCACCCACGAACGCCTCGGAGAACGGGACTGGAGCCTCGGCTACGAGCCGCTGGTCGAGGAAGGCTACGCCACGGACCTCATGACCGACCGGGCCGTGCGCTTCATCGCCGAGCACGCGGACGAGGCGGCGCCGTTCTTCCTCTACCTGCCGTTCGGGGCGCCGCACTCGCCGACCCAGGCGAAGGAAGAGGACCTGCCACTGTACGACCACCTGTCGGCCATCGAGATGCCCCCGGGCTTTGCGGCGGCGACGGGGGTGGACCGCCCGTGGCCGCTCGACGAACGCACGAAGCTGCGGCGCATCCACGCGGCGATGGTCCATGCCCTCGACGTCGGCATCGGGCGGGTGCTCGAGGCCCTCGACGAGCATGGCGTCGCCGAGAACACGCTGGTGCTCTTCTTCAGCGACAACGGCGGCTCCGTCGGGATCGGCGACAACGGTCCGTGGCAGGGCTGCAAGGCGACGGTGTACGAAGGCGGCATTCGCGTCGCGGCCGCCGCCCGCTGGCCGGCGGGCGGCATCGCCGGCGGGCGCGACGTGTCGGTGCCCCTCGCGTACATCGACGTGCTGCCGACCCTCATGCGCGCGGCGGGCATCCCCGACCACGGCGGCAAGCCCCTCGACGGGGTGGACGTGCTGGACGTGCTGACGGGCCGGCAGGACGCGCTCGAGCGGGACCTCTACTCGTACGTCGCCGTAACGGAGGACCGCGACCAGGTCGCGGTCTCGGAGGGGGACTGGAAACTCGTGGTCTTCGGACCGGACCTCCGGCGGCCCGGCGCCGCGGAAGCGTCGACGCGGCAGCTCTTCCGGCTGGACGAAGACCCGCTTGAGCGGAACGACGTGGCGGGCGACCATCCGGACATCGTGAAGCGGCTCACGGAGAAGGCGATCGCCTTCCGGGCGCTGGAGCCGCCGGACCCGATGCCCTCGTTCTCCGTAGGGATGGACGGGTTCGTGCCGCCGCCCAACTGGCAGTTCGGCGGCGACTGAACGACGCTTCGCGGACCGGCCCGGGGCGCTATCGTCGAGCGGCCACGGACGAGGAGGGGAGCAATGGACCGACACGTTCGGCGGGGAAGCGGACGCGCGCGTCGCGGGCTGACCAGGGTGCTGCGGCGGCCCGTCGCATGGGCGTGCTGTGCGGTCGCGGCTTCGGCCGCTGCCTGGGGCCAGGAACTGCCCAACATCGTCATCATCGTCCCCGACGACCTCGGACGCTACGACGTGAGCATGCACGGCGGCGACATCGCGACGCCCCACATCGACGGCATCGCCCGCGACGGGGTGCTGCTGTCGCGCTTTTGCTCGGCGCCGGTCTGCTCGCCCACCCGCACGGGCATCATGACCGGCCGCTACCCGATCCACGCCGGCCTCATGCGTTCGGTCGTGGCGCCCTGGCGCGACTACGGGCTCGACACGAGCGAGGTCCTGCTGCCGCAGGTGCTCGAGCGGGCCGGGTACGAACACCGGGCCATCTTCGGCAAGTGGCACCTCGGCCATTTCAAGCGCCGGTGGCACCCGCTGCGGCGCGGCTTCACGGAGTTCGTGGGCTTCGGCTTCGCGGTCGACTACTTCACCCACGAGCGGCTCGGCGAGCGGGACTGGAGCCTGGGTTACGAGCCGCTGTACGAGGAGGGCTACGCCACCGACCTGCTGGCCGACCGGGCCGTCAACTTCATCGCCGAGCACGCGGAGGACGCCGCGCCGTTCTTCCTCTACGTGCCGTTCGGCGCGCCGCACACGCCGACCCAGGCGAAGGCGGAGGACCTGCCGCTCTACGACGGGCTGTCGGCCATCGAGCCGCCCCGGAGCTGGGAGGTGGCCACGGGCCACAACCCGCTGATGCCGCTCGAGGAGCGCACGACGCTACGGCGCGTACACGCGGCGATGGTCCACGCACTCGACGTCGGCATTGGACGCATCCTGGACGCCCTCGACACGCACGGCATCGCGGACGACACGCTGCTGCTCTTCTTCAGCGACAACGGCGGCTCCGTGGGCATCGGGGACAACGGCCCGTTCAGGGGCTGCAAGGCGACGGTGTACGAGGGGGGCATCCGGGTCGCGGCGGCGGCGCGGTGGCCGGCCGCGAACGTGTCCGGCGGACGCGACGTCTCCGTGCCCCTCGCCTACATCGACGTGCTGCCCACCCTGATGCGCGTGGCCGGCATCGACGACCACGGCGGCAAACCCCTCGACGGCGTGGACGTGCTGGACGTGCTGACCGGGGAGCGGGACGCCCTCGAACGGGACCTCTACTCGTTCGTGGCGCGCACGGAGGAGCTCGACCAGGTGGCGGTCTCGGAAGGGGACTGGAAGCTCGTGGCCATCGGTCCGCACCTTACGAACGAGGGCGCCGTGGAAGCGTCGAAGCGGGAGCTGTTCCGGCTGGACGAAGATCCGCTCGAACGCCACGACGTGGCCGCCGACCATCCGGATGTCGTCGCGCGGCTCACCGGGAAGGCCATCGCCTTCCGGTCGCTGCAGCCGCCCGATCCGGTGGCTCTTTACTCCACGGGCGAGGGGACGTTCACGCCGCCGCCGAACTGGCAGTTCGGGGTCGAGTGAGGACACCCCCTCCGCGCAGGGGGACTGTCCCGCCCTGTCTCGAACGCATTGCGTCTCAACGGCGCCCCTGGTCCGTCAGCCAGCGGATCTCGGAGTGATCGAAGGCGGGGACGTACCGGCGACAGTCGTCCTCGCTCATGCCAAGCGACCTGCACAACGGCCGCCATCGCGCGCTTATGGTCGCGGCCATCTCGCACGCGTCTAGCCGGGCGGCTTGGCGCTCGACGTCGAACAGCGGGGCCGCTTCGATGGCCGCCTCGACCGATGCCTCGTACCCGCTCGAGTCGCTGATGCCCGTCTGGAGATACCCGCTGCGGTCGGGGCGGGGGTTGATGTCGAAGGCCGGAGAGAGCTTCCAGGTGCGATCGCCCGCGTAGAGGAAGCCGTGGTTCTTCAGGTGGTCGTCGTCGTTCGACACCAGAATGGAGAACACGATGCGGCGGTGCAGCTCCTGCAACTCGGTGCGCAGCTCCGGGAGGCCCCCGCAGTTCGAGCGCATGGTGTCGGCGAGGTCAGAGTAGTAGCCGGCCTCACTGCCCGATTTGCCGAGGAAGGTGCGTGCCGAGGCGTAGTGGAGCCGTCGCCCGGATGCTCGGTCGAAACGCCGCACCAAGGCGACGGGGTACGCGGAGTTGCCCAGGGCCAGGTGCGCAGTGGCCGCACGGACGCCGACCTCTTCGGCGAGGCGGAGGGCCGCGACCTCCATGCGCTCGACCGGGAGGAGGTCGTGGGTCGAGGTGAACTTGGCGACGTGCAGGATGCCGTTCTCGTCTTCGAAGTCGCACTTGGGGCGGGCGCCGCCCAGGGTGCTTCCCGCCCCGCGGAGCTCGTGTGCGGCGCGGTCGACATCGACGCCCCGGCCCGTTTCGAAGGCTTTCGCGTAGCGCCGGAAGTCCGTCAGGGTCGCCAGCCGCGGGACCGGTCGCGGGTTGGCGGCGGGCGGTGTGCCCGGGTCGTCCAGGAACCGGAGAGCGCCCATGCGAGTGCGGTCGTTGACGGCCAGCAGGTAGTCGAGTTCCGTCGGCCGCCCGCCGGCGTCCCGGGCGATGACGCGGCGTCCCCAGCTATCCGGCGCGCAGTCGGCGAACACGCCGGCCAGGGCATCGCGAGGGTCTGCGGCGGAGGCCGAGGAGAAGAACGGCTGTGGGCCAAGGGGCAACGTCGGCGCGAGGGCGAATGCGTGGTCGGCTTCGAGCCACGCATCGGCGTAGCGGAAGGTGGAGATCTGCTTGTCGCGGCGTGCCTCGAAGTGCAGCGTGCCCACCGGCAACAGCGACTCGCCGAGCGCAACGTGGACCGGGTCGACGGTCAAAACAACGCTCCGTCGGGGACATCGGGGTCAGCGGGTTTCGCATCGCCGTCGCGCCGGTGCGGCCTGCGTACGCGGCGGGGCAGGTGCTGCCGGTCGATCAGTTGGCCGATGTCGTCCTGATCCTCGGGGAGCAGATTCGCCAGCCGATCCAGCTTGCCGAAGGCGAGCAACGCCATCGCCAGCGAGCCGATGCCGACCCCTGGATCGCCGGCCTCCAGACGCTTGACCGTGCCGACCGACACGCCCATTCTGCCCGCGAGATCGGCTTGGGTGATGCGTCGGCGACGCCGTGCTACGGAGAGGTCCTCGCCCAGCGCACGCATCGTCCGAAGCGTCGCCGGGGAGATGTGGTCGTTCATTTAACGTTCTTTATATAGATCGTTAATGGGCTTTAATGAACTATATCATGTCTATTAGCCGACCGGATGCGCGTTGAACGTCGGGACGGGCGACCGCGAGGGTCGCCCTACACCTCGTTGCCGTCGGCGTCGAGGAGGACGATCTCGCCGAATCCGAGTTCGCGGATGTCGGCCTCGATCCTGGCGCGGTCTCCCACGACCACCCAGACCAGCGATTCGGGCCGCAGGACGTCCACGGCGGCCTGGCGAATCTCCTCTTCGGTCAGCCCCCGGATGCTCTCGGCGTACGTGTCCCAGTAGTCGTCGGGCAGCCCGAAACGCACGATCTCGGCGATGGAGCCGAGCACCGCGGAGGCGGTCTCCCAGCGTCCGGGGAGCGACAGCGTGCGCCGGTCCTTCACCTTGGCGATCTCGTCCGGGGAGGGCGGGCGAACGCCGCGGATCTCCTCGATCTCGCGCTTGAACTCGACCATGGCGAGGCTCGTCTTGTCCGTCTGCACCGGGGCCAGCGCGACGAACGGGCGCTGGCCCTCGGCGGACACGAACTGCGTGAACGCGCCGTAGGACCAGCTCTTGTCCTCGCGCAGGTTCATGTTGACGCGCGCGGTGAAGTCGCCGCCGAGCACCTGGTTCATGCTGCTGATCGCCATCTCCGCGTCGTTGTTGCGGGGCGGTCCGAGATGGCCGGCGATGATGACGGATTGCTCGGAGTCCGGGCGGTCGATCAGGTACACCGCCGGCGCGTCGCGATGGGCCACCGTCGCGAGGTTCTTCTCGGGCACGTCGCCCGCGGCCCACTCGCCGAACCGCTCGGCGAAGAGCGGCTCGATCTCGCCGCGCGTGGTGTCTCCCACCACGATCAGCGACGCATTGCCGGGCTTGAACCAGGTGGAATGGAACGAGGCGAGGTCCGGCGGCGTCAGCGCGGCGACGGAGGCCTCGTCGCCCGAGCCGGTGAACGGCAGGCTGTAGGCGTGCCCGTCGCCGTACAGGAGCCGGGGGAAGAGCCGTAGCGCGAGCGTTCGTGGCCGCACCTTCTCCTGGCGGATGCCGACGATCTGCAACTGCTGGACCCTTGCGAAATCGCCCTCGGGGAAGGCCGGGTGCAGGACGACGTCGGCGAAGAGGTCCAGTGACGGCGCGAGGTTCTCCCTGAGCGCTGACATCGACACGTAGGACGTGTCGAGATCCGAGCCGCTGCTCAGCGAGGCGCCGAGGCGGTACAGTTCGTCGCTGATCTCGAGCGCCGAGCGGGTCGCGGTGCCCTCGTCGAGCATGGACATCGCGAGCTGCGCGGTCCCGGGCGTCGCGAACTGGTCCGCGGCGTACCCCGCGTCCACCATCAGGTTGAACTCCACGACGGGGATGGCCGAGCGCCGGGCCAGCAGGACTTCCATGCCGTTGCCGAGGGCGAAGCGCTCGAAGGGCTCGAAGCGGACCTCCGGCGGCGTGCCGGTGTCGGGCAGGCGGCTGCGGTCCGCCATCGCCTCCGTGACGGTGGTGGTCGGAAAGGGTTCGACTTCGAGGATGAACTGGCCGCGCGTCATCCACGCGTTGGCCGCGTCGGAGAGCGCAGCCGGCGTGGCCGCGTCCCAACGCGCGAGCGTGGTCCGATGGAACGCCGGGTCGCCCATGAACGTCTCGTTGCGCGCGAGCATGTCGCTCTTGCCCCCGAAGCCGCCGACCCGTTCGATGCCGCGGATGAAGGACGACCGCCGCGCGGTCACCATCCGGTCGAGTTCGTCCTGGGTCGGCCCGTCGGCCAGGAAACGCGCGATCTCCTCCTCGATGACGGCATCGAGTTCGGCCAGACCGTGTCCCGGCAGGGCCGTCGCGACGATGCCGAAGATGCCGGCGATCTCGAGGGGGAAGGCGAACGCGCTGACGTCGGAGGCGATCCGCTCGTCGTAGACCATGCGCTTGTACAGGCGCGAGGTCTTGCCCTCGGAGAGGATCCCGGCGACGAGGTCCAGCCGGTTCGCGTCGGGGTCGCCGAAGCGGGGCCCGGCCCAGGCCTTGTAGAGCCGGGCCTGGGGTACGCGGTCGTGCAGGGTGTGGCGGTGGATGCCCTCGATGTCCGGGATCCACTCGGTCTGGCGCGCCAACGCCGGCCCGGACGCGATGTGCCCGAAGAAGTGCTCGACGCGCTCCCTGGCGTACTCGGGTTCCACGTCGCCGGCCAGGACGAGCACGGCGTTGGCCGCGCCGTAGTACTCCCGGAACCACTCCCGGACATCTTCGAGACTCGCGGAGTTCAGGTCCTCCATGCTGCCGATGACGGGCCAGGAGTAGGGATGTCCGGCGGGGAAGAGGTTCTCGAAGAGGATGTTGAAGACGCGTCCGTAGGGTTGGTTCTCGCCCTGGCGTTTCTCGTTCTGCACGACGCCGCGCTGCTCGTCGAGGCGGTCCTGGTCGACCACGCCGAGCAGGTGGCCCATGCGGTCCGACTCCATCCAGAGCGCGAGGTCGAGGGCGTTCTTCGGCACCACCTGGAAGTAGTTGGTGCGATCGCTGCTGGTGGTGCCGTTCATGCCGGTGGCGCCGACCCGCTCGAAGGGCCCGAAGTACTCGTCGTTGTAGTGCTCGGTGCCGTTGAACATCAGGTGTTCGAAGAGGTGCGCGAAGCCGGTCTTGCCGGGCTTTTCGTTCTTCGAGCCGACGTGGTACCAGACGTTGACGGCGATGACGGGCGCCTTGGTGTCCCGGTGGACGATGAGCGTCAGGCCGTTGTCCAGGACGTACTTCGTGAAGGGGATGTCGATGGCGGGTGGGGCGTTCGGCTCGTCCGCCGCCTGGTTCGCGGGGGCCGTGAGGCCCAGGAAGGTGGCGACAAGTACGCCTGCGAGGCGGCCCGGGAACGCCCGCGGCCCACAGGAGCGCCCGCCGGCATATCGGGTCATGCTGGTCTCCGCCCGTGCAGTGAAAGGCGGCGACTCTACACCAAAACGGTGGCGCCGGCGCGAAACTCCCGTGGCGCCGGCGCTTGCACGCGGAGGGTCTGGAGGGAGGCGGGACGCCCTTCCCTCCGCAGGACGCCGCTCAAGCGGCCAGGGAGTAGCCCGGATCGGCCAGTGCGTCGAATTCGGCGAGGGTGCGTTCGCCGTTCGGGGCTTCGAGGATGCGGGTTCGCAGTTCCGCGTGCATGCGCTCGGCGACGATGCGGGGTTGATCCATGGTGGCCCAGTCGATGAGGCCCCGCCAGAACGGATCGACGAGTTCGGAACCCGGCATGGTGCCGCCGTCCGTCGTGCGGACGGTCAGCGCGCGCAGTTCGCCGAGGTAGAGCCGCAGGGACTCGACGTGGATGCGTTCGTCCGTGCGAATGCGTTCGATGATCTCGGCGGCTTCTTCGGCCTGCGGGCGGCGAGCGGGAAAGAGATCGGGCGTGCGCATGATTTCCTGCGTGGCGGCGAAACCGATCTCGGCGCGGAACTCGATCACGAGAAGATTCATCAGGAAGGCGAACAGCATCTCGAAGGGTTGATCCACCCGCGGCATCCAGCGCGTGCCTTCCTCCGGGCGAGCGATGCGCTCCGGAGGCTCGGCGTCCGGGTGCGCGTCCGCGCCGAAGGCGAGGTCGCGGACCACGAACCACATCACGTCGTGCCCGCCGATGCCCTTCTCCGGCTCGCCCCCTTCGTCGATCCCGTGCGCGTGCATCAGACCCTTGTGCAGGTGGCCGAGCGCGGTGCCGGATATGTCCTCCACGAACACCGGCTGCAGTTTCGGCAGCGGCATGGCGGAGAGCATCCGGCCCCGACCTTCGATCTTTCCGGTGATGGTGAGGGCGTTCCAGAAGAACCGATCGAGGCCCCGCCGGATCAGCAGGCTTTGCTGTGCAGGGTTCGGCACGCGGGGCCCGGAAAGGAGGGACGCATCGGCGTCGAGCAGGTCTCCGCCCCGACGACGCAGGGACTCCGTCCAGTTGGCGATCGCCTTGCCGCGGCCCAGGGAGCGAGGCGGGACGTAGCTCCCTTCGGCGTCGTAGCCGCCGTGGAGACGCCGACCGTCGATCTCGTGCGGGCGAGCGTAATCGTGGTCGGAGAGGAGTTCCTCTCGGCTGAAGACGAGCTGGAGGTCCGGTTGGCCCATGTGGACGACTCGATGGGTGAAGTTGGTGCGCAATTGTACGGTGGCTGGGGTGGGGGCGGGCCTGCCACGTTCACGCCGGCGCGAACTTCGGTCGCGCCGGGAGGGAACCGTCGCCGCGCGCGCCTGGGCGATCAGAGGCCTGCGGCGGCGTCGGACCGGGCCGGAACGACCCGCCGCGCGTAGGCCTCCGCGATCAGCTCGTAGGACCGCACCCGATCCTCGAACGTCGGCGTGATCGTCAGGATCACGACCTCGTCCGCGCCCGTCTCCTCGACCAGCGCGTCGATCCGTTGGCGGACCTCGTCCGGCGTCCCGATGATCTGCCGGGAACGCTTGCCGCGCATGCGCTCGAGATGGCCGTCCTCGAACGGATAGGCAGCCGCTTCTTCCGGCGTCGGGGGCGGCCCGTGGATGCCCTGGTCTCGGCGGATGCGATGCAGTTCCCGGATCCTCAGGAACGCATCCGCCCGTTCCGGGTCCTCCGTGGCGATGGCGAACACGCCGACGGAGGAGTAGGGCGCCTCCAGGTGCTCCGCCGCGAAGTCGCGCCGGTAGCGCTGCATCGCCGGCGCGGCCGGGGCGGGGGCGATGAAGTGGGCGAACGAGAAGGCGAGGCCGAAGCGGGCGGCGTAGACGGCGCTGTCGAGACTGGACCCGAGCATCCAGACCTCGGGTACGGTGGCCACCTCCGGCGTCGCCCGCAGACGTTCGAACGCCTCGGTGACGGGCTTCCGGCCGGAGACGAACGCCACCAGGTCCTTCACCTTGGCGGGGTAGTACTCGATGCCGAGGGGGTTGCCGTACGCCAGCGCCGCCGCCGTCAAGCCGTCGCTGCCAGGCGCCCGGCCGACACCGAGGTCGATGCGCCCCGGGTACATCAACTCCAGCATGCGGAAGTTCTCCGCCACCTTGAACGGCGAGTAGTGCGACAGCATGACGCCCCCGGAACCGATCCGGATGCGCTCGGTCTCCCGGGCCACGCGGGTGATGAGGATCTCGGGGGAGGAACTCGCCAGCGTCTCCGTGGCGTGGTGCTCGGCGATCCAGTAGCGGTGATAGCCGAGGGCCTCGCAACGCTGCGCCAGGGCGATGGTGTGCTCGACGGCGGCGAGGGCGTCCTCGCCGCGACCGATGGGCGACTGGTCCAGCACCGCGAGCTTCATGCCCCATACGCTACGCGAAAGCCCCGCGCCACGCTAACGGTCCGGTTGGACAGGCGGCGCCGCAGACACTTGAGCGTAGGCTCGTTCTCGAACTGAAGAGGATTGTGGACGAAGATCCGATCCCGGGGCGCTTTCTCGTGACCGGTTCGGTGGAGCTGTTGAGGAGCGCGGTCTCCCCGGACTCGCTTGCCGGGCGCGTCGAGACGATCGAACTCCTGCCGTTCTCACAGGCGGAAGCCGGGGTCGCGGTCGCGCCGCGCTTCCTGGAGCGGGCGTTTGCCGGGGACATCCCGAATCTCGCCGTCATCGGCCCGACGACGAACCTGGTGGAGCGCGTCGTGTCCGGGGGCTTTCCGGAGGTGCTGGCGCGCTCCGACCCGGCCCGCCGGCGCCGCTGGCTCCTGGCGTACGCCGGCGCGCTCGCGGAACGCGACATCTCCGATGTTGCGGCCGTGGGGAAGCTCGACAGGATGACGCCCCTTATCGACCATGCGGCGGTGTCCGCGGGGCGGTTGCTCAACCTGTCCGGCATGGGCTCCCACCTGGGCGTGGATGGCAAGACGGTCGATCGCTGGTTGACCCTGTTGGAGCGGATGTACCTGTTGCGTCGGGTCGGGGCCTGGCATCGCAACGCGCTGAAGCGGCTCGTTCGGACCTCGAAGCTACAGTTCCTGGACTCGGGCCTGCTCGCGGCGTTGCATGGAACTGACGTGTCCACCGTTGCCCGCGACCGCCGGGTGTTCGGTCCGCTGCTCGAGTGTTTCGTTTACTCCGAGGTGGTCAAGGCGGTGTCGCTTGGTAACGAACCTACCGCCGTCGGCCACTTTCGGGACAAGGACGGGCTGGAGGTCGACCTGGTGCTGGAGCGCTCGCCGGGCGAGGTGGTCGGTATCGAGGTCAAGGCCGGCGCGACGGCCCGGCCCGACGACTTCCGGGCGCTGGGCCGCATCCGGGACGCGCTGGGCGACCAGTTCGTGTGCGGGATCCTGCTCCACGACGGGGATCGGATCGAGCAGGCTGGGCCGCGGCTGTTTGCCATGCCGGTCAAGGTACTTTGGGAGAATGCATGGGCATGACCCAGCACTACGCCGAACACTGGCACCTCCGGAAGCCCGCCGTGCGAGGCGGCCGGGGCGTGGTCGCCACCCAGCACCACGTCGCCTCGGAGGTGGGTGCGCGGGATCATGCTGCCGCGCACCGGCATTCTCATGAACAACGGCATGATGTGGTTCGACCCGCGGCCCGGACGGCCGAACTCGGTAGCGGGCGGCCGGCGGCCCCTGTGCAACATGCTCCCGACCGTCGTCCGGCGCGACGACGGCTCGGCCCTCGCGCTCGGCGCCTCCGGGGGCCGCAAGATCCTCGCGTCGGTGTTCCAGCTCATCTCCTTCGTCCTGGACTACGGCATGGACCTCGACGACGCCGTGCATTGCGCGCGCATCGACGTTTCGGGGAACGAGGACATGGGGGTGATGGCGCACATGGCGGCCGACATCGTCACCGCCCTCGAAGACCGCTATCCGACGGCCGGGGTGTTCCCGAACGGCGTGAGTCCCAACCTGTTCGCGTGCCCGCAGGTGGTGATGCGGGACGCGGACGGCGCCCTGTCGGGCGGCGTGTTTGTCGCCTCCCCGCACGCGAGGGCCGTGGCTGCCTGAGCGGGCAGCGTTTCGGCCCGCCGGGTCAGCCGGTCCATAATCACCGATCGGTCGAGGCGCTCAAGTCATGAAGAAGCTCATCCGTATCCTGCTCATCCTCCTGGCCGTGGTCATTGCGATCCTCGCGGCCGCCGGCGGGACGGCCTGGTGGTACCTGGCGCGCGTCTTCGAGGAGCCGCCGATGCCGACGGTCGCCGCCGAGACGCGCCGCGGCATCGCGGGCGGAGAGGTCGTCGGGTACGTCGATGTCCTGGACACGCACGCGTGGCTCGGCATTCCGTACGCGGCCCCGCCGGTCGGGCCCTTGCGCTGGCGGGCTCCGCAGCCGCCCGAGCCGTGGAACGGCGTACGCGAGAGCCTCGTGGCGGGACCGCAGTGTCCGCAGCGCGAGCTGGGTCCCGGTCCGGGCCTCGCGGGCGACGAAGACTGCCTGTCCGTGAACGTCTGGTCTCCCGCGCACGTGGCGGACTCGGACCGCCTGCTCCCGGTGATGTTCTGGATCCACGGCGGCGGCAACCACATCGGCAGCGGCGGCACCCCGCTCTACAACGGCGCGCGCCTGGCGGGGACGCACGATGTCGTCGTCGTGTCGTTCAACTACCGGCTCGGGCCCCTCGGATGGCTGCGGCATCCGGCGTTGCGCAACGGCGACCCGCTCGACGACTCCGGCAACTACGGCGTCCTCGACATCGTGCACGCCCTGCGGTGGGTACGGGCGAACGTCGCGCACTTCGGCGGGGATCCCGACAACGTCACGATCTTCGGCGAGTCCGCCGGGGGCTGGAACGTCGTGGCCATGATGGTGTCGCCGCTGGCGGCGGGGCTCTATCATGGGGCGATCGTGCAGAGCGGCGGCCTGCGGATGGCGCCGGCGGCGGAGGCCGAGGAGTACGGCGCGAGCGACGCGACGAGTTCCCGCCAACTGGTCGACAACCTCCTCCAGACGGACGATCCGAGCCTGGAGGAGGCGGGTGCGCGGGCCCGGCAGGCGGCGATGGAGCATGCCGAGCTGGCGGCCTACCTGCGCTCGAAGAGCGCGATGGAGATCCTGGCCGCGCAGGCCGGCGCGGGGTTCGGCACGCCGACCCTGTTCGGGGACGGCCACGTGCTCCCGGACGACCTGCAGACCGCGGGGCTGCTCGCCGCGGGACGCTACAACATGACGCCGGTCATCCTCGGCACGAACCGCGACGAGGTGAAGCTCTTCCAGGCGTTCTCGGAAGAGGTGACGGAGCGGTGGTTCGGGATCGTTCCCTACCGCGTGCGCGATCCGGAGCGATACGAGCGCGAGACGGGATACGGCAGCGACGCCTGGAAGGTGCGGGGCGTGGACAGCCTGGCCACGCCGTTGCGGGCCGCGCAGGGCCGACGGTGTTCGCCTACCGGTTCGACTGGGACGCGATGCGCACCGTCGGTACGCTCGACATCGCGCGCCTCCTGGGAGCTGCTCACGCCCTCGAGATCCCGTTCGTGTTCGGCACCCTGGACTTCCTCGACCGGCTCGCCATCGTCGACGACGCGCACCTGCCCGAGCGCGACGCCCTGTCGCGCTCGATGATGTCCTACTGGGCCGAGTTCGCGCACACCGGCGATCCGGGGCGCGGGCGCGACGGCCGGCAGGTCGAGTGGACGCCCTGGGAGAACGGCGCCGGCGCCCGGCGCCTGCTGCTCCTCGATGCCGCGAGCGACGGCGGCATCCGCATGTCGCCGTTCCGGCTCACCATGGGCGAAGTACGCGCCCGGCTACTGGCCGACACGAACTTCGACAGCCTCGAGGAGCACTGCCGGATGTACCGCCAGACGTTCCGGTTCGAGGACTTCGTGCCGGCGGAGTACGAGACGCTGGGCGGTGGGGGGTGTCCGGCCCCGTAGTGCCCGGCTGGCTCGGCTCGACTCGTGGGAACGGCCGTTTCGTCAGACGTTCTTCAAACGTACTTGCAAACGATTCTCAGTAGCATTAGCTTTGCGTCTTCGTGTTTTCCTGATCGAGGCTCACAGCATGACCAGCAGCCAATGCCGTAGGTCGTCGGTCCCCGTGGTGTACGCGGCGACGCTTGGCGCCGTCCTGGCGCTGCCGACGGTTGCAGATGGCCATGACGATCACGGCGACGGGCCGGGCACGGCGACCGTCATCGCCCTGGGCGAGCCGTTGGGAGGCACGCTCACGGCCGGCGATGTCGACGTGTTTCGCTTCGACCTGGGTGGCGCCGGGAGGGTCGACCTTCGCACGACCGGTCAGGCCGACACCGTTGGGGAGCTCACCGACAGCGCCGGCATGGGCCTGGCAATGGACGACGACGGAGGCACCGCCGGCAACTTCCGCATACAGACGCACCTGGACCGCGGCATCTACTACGTGCGCGTCACGGGCAGCGGCGACTACGCGATGGACGTGCGGACGGTCGGCGTCGACGACGTGCATGGCGACACCCTGGCGTCCTCGACGCTGCTGCCGCTGCGGCTCGACGCGGACGTGGCGGCGGTCTGGCGTCCCTTCCAGCTGGGCACTCCGGGGCGCCTGTTTCCCGCCGAAGACGTGGACGTGTTCCGTCTGGACGTGCCGCATCGCAGCGACGTGCGGATCCGCTCGTTCGGAGCGGCCAGCCTCACGGGCACGCTGGTGGACAGCGGTGATGCGGAGATCATGGCGGCTGGAGGCGACGGCAACTTCGACATCGGGACGACGCTTCATGCCGGCATCTACTACGTCAAGGTAAGCGCCGGCGCATCCGGCTGGTACCGCGTGATGGCGCAGCACTCCGGTGTCCCCAGCGCGGTTGTGGACAGCGACGGCGATGGCATCCCGGACAGCGAAGACACGGACCGCGACGGGGACGGCGTCGCCAACGGCGTGGACGCGTTCCCGGACGATCCGGCGGAAAGCGTCGATGCCGACGGCAACGGCGTCGGCGACAACGCCGACCCGATCGTCGCGACCTACGTGTACGACGGGACGTTCACCGACGGCTCGTCCGTCAGCTACACGGGCCAGACCGCGCGGCAACTGATGATCCTCGGCATGGTGCGCGAGATCGAGGGGCTCACGGAGGACGTCGGCATGCAGGACAGCGTGCGCGACAGCCTGCGCTTCTACATGACCGGCGAGGGCGCGGACGGCGTACCGCACGGGTTCACCGTGAAGGGCGGCGAGCCCGTCGTGCCGGGTCCGAACTACGGCGACATCAGCACGGGCAAGAACCTCTCGGGCAAGATCGCCGGGGGCGACGGCGAGGGCGGCGGCGAGACCGGTCGCCTCATCGACGACGAGTTCTTCGGCTGGGAGGACGGTCTGAACGCCGGCGCCATTCCCATCGACCTGGTGTGGCACTACATCGACCGTCTCTCGATGGAGGCGACCGACGGCAACGCGCCGCAGATCCCCACGGTCGACGGCACCGTCAGCCTCGACACCGTGCAGGTGGACGCCCACGGCCTCGACTACCGGCAACTGCTGCAGAAGTTCCTGGGCGGCGCGGTGGCGTTCTCGCAGGGCACCAATGACTATTTCCAGACCGATTGGGCCAACGCGTTGGTCCAGGAGGACGACAAGAACTTCACGGCGGCCGAACACGACTTCGACGAGGCGTTCGGCTACTACGGCGCGTCGCGCAACATGAACGACTACACCGACGACGAGGCCGCCGCCAAGGGCGGGCGCGACGGCTGGATGTACGGCTACCACGACACGAATGCCGACGGCAGCATCGACGTGCGCTCGGAAGTGGTGCTCGGGCATGCGCAGAACTGCGCGAAGCGGGACCGCGGCTCGGGCGGCGTGACCGACTACTCGAAGGAGGCGATGGACGCGTTCCTCGCGGGCCGTCGGGTCCTCCGCGACGCGGCGATGGCCGGCATGCTCGGCGACGGCCAGCAGGCCGCGCTCCACCGCCAGATCGAGACCGCGGCCAAGACGTGGGAGAAGTGCATCGCCGCGACCGTGGTGCACTACATCAACGACGTGGTCGGCGACATGGGCGGCTACGAGGCGCCGAACTTCGCGGACCTCGACAACTTCAAGAACATGTCGAAGCACTGGGGCGAGATGAAGGGCTTTGCCCTCGCGCTGCAGTTCAGCCCCTATTCGCCGTTCCGCGACGGCTCCGTGAGCGGCATCACGCTCGATCACCTGCGCGAGGTCCTGACCCTGATGGGCGACGCGCCCGTGCTCGCGGACGGTTCGCAGGGCGGCGTGGCCCCCGCGGGCGACGCCCAGGCGGCCATCGACGCCTACGTCGCCGGCCTGATGGACGCGCGCGACATCCTCGAGATGGCGTACGGGTTCGACGCGGCCGTGGTGGAGAACTGGTAGGCATGGCTCGCGCGACGGCGCGCCCGGGGGCGCGCCTGGGGGCGCGCCTGAGGGCGGCCCGGAAGCGCCGGGCCGCCCTGTTCGTCGGGCTCGCCCTGGCGCTCGCGGGTTGTGTCGACGACTCGCGCGAGCGCGAGCAGCCGAGGACGGAGACCCCCGCCGGCGGCGACCAGCCAGGCGACACCGGAGACGGCGGGAGCGACGAGCAGCCGCGGGTCTTCGACACGCTCGAGATGCTCACCAACCTCGCGGACGCCGTCATCGTGCCCAACTACGAGGCGCTGGCCGAGCAGACCGCCGCTTTTGGGGCGGACGACGGCCCGCTGGCCGAGCACTGCGCCGCGATCGGGACGGCCGACGAGGAAACCGCCGCCGCGACGGCACAAGATGCCTGGCGCGACGTCATGGCGGCCGTGCAGACCACGGAGATGCACGTGTTCGGCCCGGCCGCGGACAACGGCGAGGCGCTGCGCAAGCGCGTCCTCTCGTACGACGACGCTCCGCTCAGCACCTGTGGCGTGGACATCGCCGTGGTGCTCGCCCGCGGGGACGGCTTCGACATCAAGGCCCGTGCCCTGAACCAGCGTGGCTACGGCGCCGTGGAGTACCTGCTGTTCAACGAGGACCTCGGCCACACCTGCGCCCCCCAGGTGCCGGACACCGCCGACTGGAACGCGCTGCCGGAAACGGAGCGGCGGCAGGCGCGCTGCGGGCTGGCCCGGCTGATCGCGCACGACGCGGCCGAGGCCGCGGCGACGCTCGCGGAACGCTGGGATCCCGACGGCGGGGACTACCGGGCGGCCTTCCTCGATCCCGAAGCGACCGGCGAGGCGCTGCAGCATCTGACCGACGGCCTCTTCGCGATGGACCTCCTCGTCAAGGACCGGAAGCTCGGCATCCCGACGGGCATTCATGACGACTGTTCCGCCGCGGCGTGCCCGGGACTCGTGGAGTCGCCCTGGTCGCGCAACTCGTTCGCCAACATCCGCGCCAACGCCGCGTCGTTCAAGGCCCTGTTCGAGGGCGGCGACGACTTCGGCTTCGACGACTTCATCGTCAACGAGGACTTCGCCTCGGTTGCGGACCGGTTCGTCACGAACACGCAGGACGTCATCGACTACGTCGACCGCATCGACACCTCGCTCCACGAACAGGTGCGCGCGATCGAAGAAGGCCGGCGCGAGAGCGAGTGCATGAACGCCTTCGCCGGACCGGACCGGCAGGCGGAGTTGTCCGCCTGCACGCTGACGGGCCTCGTCAAGCGCGTGACCGACGACCTCAAGATCGACTTCGTGACGATCGTGGGCGTGTCCATCCCCGGTGGCGCCCAGTCCGACAACGACTAGCGGCATGGCCACGCACCGGATCCGCTACGTGCTCCTGGCGACGGCGGCCATGGGCGTTGGGAACGCCCTCGCCGCGGAGGAGGGTGCCGCCGGGACGCCCGAGATCGAGGAGGTCGTCGTGATCGGCTCGCGCGCGCAGGCCGACACCGTTGCGGGCTCGGGCACCGTGGTGGACCAGGAGGCGCTGGAGCGTTTCGACTACGTCGATCTCAACCAGGTGCTGTCAGCCGTTCCCGGGGTGTACCTGCGGGAGGAAGACGGGTTCGGACTGCGTCCCAACATCGGCATCCGCGGCGCCGCCCCGGAGCGCAGCCAGAAGATCGCCATGATGGAGGACGGGATACTCATCGCTCCGGCGCCCTATTCGGCGCCGGCCGCCTACTATGTGCCGAACGTGAGCCGCATCCACGCCGTGGAGGTGCTCAAGGGCCCGGCCGCCATCCCCCACGGACCGCACACGGTGGGCGGCGCGGTCAACTTCGTCACCCGCCCGGTGCCCGACCTGCCGCTCGCGGAGGTCGACCTGAGCGCGGGCAACCACGGCTTCCACAAGGTGCAGGCCGCCTACGGCCGACCCGTCGGCGCGAGCGGCTGGCTCGTGGAAGCGATGCGCTACGGCAGCAGCGGCTTCAAGGACCTGGACGGGGGTGGCGACACCGGCTTCGCGCGTCATGCCCTGGACGCGAAGTGGCGCTGGGAACCCGACGGCGCGCGCGAACAGCGGCTGACGGTGAAACTCGGCCATGCGGACGAGGACGCCGACGAGACCTACCTGGGGCTCACGGACGCGGACTTCGACCGGGACCCCGTGCGGCGCTACCGCGCGTCGCAACTGGGGCACTTCGAGTCCCGGCACACGCTCGCCCACGTCAACTACGGCGTCGCCGTCACGCGGAACCTCCGCTTCAACGCCAAGGCGTACCGGCATCGCTTCGAGCGGGCCTGGAACAAGGTCGACGGGTTCATCGCCGGCCCGGCCGTGTCCGCCGTCCTGCGGCGTCCGGCCGAGCACCAGCGCCAGCTGCAGTTGCTGCGCGGGGCGATCGACTCGACCGCGGCCGACGCGGATCTCATCGATGTCACGAACAACGATCGCGAGTTCGACGCGCGCGGCGTTCAGCTCACGACGGCGGCGGCGCTGCGCACCGGAGCCTTCGACCACGAGGTCACGGCCGGCCTGCGGTTCCATCGCGATGAGGCCGACCGCGACCACCGCCAACGCGGCTACCTCATGTCCGGCGGCGCCCTCGTGTGGGACGGTGTCGCCCGGGGGGCGAAGGCCTCCAACCTCGCCGATACCGACGCTTACGCGGCATTCGTCGCGGACCAGATCGTGCGCGGCGACTGGCGCGTCACGGTCGGCGTCCGCTACGAGAACATCGCCGGCATGTTCGTGGATCGGCGCACCGGGGTCCGGCGCAAGAGCACGCAAAAGGTGGTGTCGCCTGGGGTGGGGGCGCACTGGACGGTTGCGCCTCGCTGGAGCCTGCTCGCGGGCGTCTACCGCGGCTTCTCGCCGGCCGGTCCGGGATCGCGCGACGTGGATCCGGAAGAAAGCCTCAATCTCGAGTACGGCCTCCGGTTCGCGACGCCTTCGCTGCGCCTTGCCGCGGTCGGGTTCTTCAGCGACTACGAGAACCTGCTCGGACGGTGCCGGGTCAGCGATGCGGGCTGCGCCGCCGGCGAGGAGTTCAATGGGGGCCGCGTGGAGGTCGCCGGCGCCGAACTGGTCGGCTGGGCCGCCTTCCCGCTGACGAGCGCGCTGACGCTGGAGCTCGACTTCAACTACACCTACACCGAGTCCGCCTTCCAGACCGCCTTCCTGTCGCAGTTCACGCAGTGGGGGCTGGTGCGCCGCGGCGACGAACTCCCCTACCTCCCGGAACACATCGGCCGAGCGGGCGCCCGGCTGACCCACGGTCCGTGGGACGTCTCGGCCGCGGTGCGCGGACAGGCCCAGATGCGGGAGGAGCCCGGGTATGACGCGCTGGAGCGGAACCTGCACGCGGACGGGTTCCTGGTCCTCGACCTCGCGCTCGGTCGCCGCCTCGGCGCGGAAACGCTCGTGCAGTTCGTGCTCAGCAACGCCACGGACGAGGCCGCCATCGTCTCGCACCGTCCGTTCGGCGCGCGCCCCAACCGGCCGCGCACGCTGATCGCGCGCGTCAAGCATGCGTTCTGACCGGCCGCCGTGTGGGATGCTCTGCTCGCACCGCTGACGGCGCCCCTCGACCCGTCGAAGCGCCTGTTCTGGGGCTGCATGCTGAGCTCGCTGCTGCTCGCGTCGGTCGCGGTCACGGTGCACGCGCGCCGGTTCGACCTGCGCGCACAGCTTGCGAGCCTGTTCGACCCGCGTTACTGGCTGACGGCGTCGACGCTCACCGACGTGGGCTTCCTGTTCCTCAACAACGCCATCCGCGTACTGGTGCTGGTGCCGGTCCTCGGCAGCCATCTGGCGATGACGCTGGTCACGGGCCGGTTCCTGCAGGCGCACCTTGGCGACGCGCCGACTTGGGAACCGCCGTGGTTCGCGATCGCCACGGCCTACGCGCTGTGCTTCTTCGTCGCGGAGGACGCGAGCCGCTTCGGCCTGCACCTCGCGATGCACCGCTGCCCGTGGCTGTGGCGGTTTCACCGCGTACATCACGGTGCGCGCACGCTGACGCCCCTGACGCTGTTCCGGCAGCACCCCGTGGAGCAGGTCCTCTACTACGTGCGCGGGACGCTGGTGTTCGGGATCGTGAGCGGGACGTTCGTCTGGCTCTTCGGCCGCCGCCTGACGACCTTCGACATCCTCGGCGTGGACCTGTTGGGTTTCCTCTTCAACGCGGCTGGCGCCAACCTCCGCCACTCGCACGTCTGGTTGTCGTTCGGGCCCCTGGAGCGGTGGTTCGTCAGCCCGGCGCAGCACCAACTGCATCACAGCCGCGATCACGGCAACGTCAATCTCGGGTCCTATCTCGCGGTCTGGGACCGCTGCCTCGGCACGTGGGCGCCCGCCGGCCAGCGGCGGCGTCTCAGGTTCGGGTTGGGGGAGCGCGATGGCTCGCCGGTGGCTCTGCGGGCGTGAGCTTCGCGCGCGGCAGCCGCCCCGCGCCGAGCGGGGACGCGTCGAAGGCGAGTGTCAGTGCCCCATGCGATGGCCAGGCTGCGGCAGATCGGTCGCCCGCAGACCTGGTGCGCGGGATGAAGCGCGGCCGGCCCGCGGATCGGCTTCCCGTGATGGCGGAGGAGAGGCAGCGCGACAGCGACCCCGACCGGCCCGAGCATGGCGCCGAGATTCGTCTTGGCTGCGCGCGGATGTCGGGTTAGTCGGTGGCGCGAGGATCGGGCCCCTTCCCGCAGCGCGTCGATTTCCTCGTCTGGTTCCTCGTCTGGTTCCTCGTCTGGTTCATTGGGACAGCCGGAAAGTGGTAGGGTCTTCTTTTTCGCACGTTTGGTCCAGTCCGTCGATGGTTGCGACGCCGCTCCAGGTCGAATTGAGCCAGGTGATCCCCGAGTGGCGCGAGGGGACGGGGTCGCTCGGTTCCGCGACGTTGGAGTTGTCCGGGGGTTGTCCGGAGGCCTTCGCCCCTATCGTGAAGCAACTGGCGCAACGGTTTCGGAAAGTCTGGTACGACTTCACCCGTGGGATCGCCGTGTGCATGGCGCCCAGTGCGAGTCACGAGAGGAACGCGCGCGCGGTGCTGGAACTGGTCCAGGCGCTCTGCGAGTGTAGCGGGGTCGCCGTCGTGGCGATGGGGGCGACCACCGCGCGCCCGGCCGGCGGATCGGCCGCCGCGGACCCGGATGAGTCTTTTTTCGTCGGCAGGAGCGCGGAGCGCTTTCTCGAGATCATGCAAGTGAGCGGTCTCGACGCTGCGGTCGCCGACATGGAAGCCGAGCCGCGCGATCTCGTGATCGAAGTGGAGCACTCCCATCGCGACCAGGACAAGCGCGGCATCTACGCGGCTGCGGGCGTCGCGGAGCTTTGGGAACTTGCGACCGGGGCCGCGGGACGAGCTCCGGCGATCTGGCGCCTGCGGGACCAACCGACTGCCGCCTTCCGGATAGGGAGTTCCCGCGTGCTCCCCGGAGTCCAGGCGGCTGCGCTTCCCCATGCGATGGAGGAGCTGCGGCGGATCGGCGGACTCGTGGGGCTGGTGCGCGGGGTGGAGCGCGGCTTGCACACGGATCGGCGTCTCATGGCGGCGGCGGGGATGACCGTCCGGCCCGAATAGAACCCGACGATGGATGGACCCTCGCCCGCGAGTCGCATACGCTCGGGAGCAGGCGGCTTTGCCCGACGGCGCGGTCGGGCACACGGGAGGTGGACATGCTCACGGCGGAAGAGAACGCAACGTTGACGCGGACCGGGCCGGGGACGCCCATGGGGGACGTGTTCCGCTCGTACTGGATGCCGGCCCTGCTCTCGCGGGAGCTGCCGGCGCCGGATTGCCCGCCGGTGCGCGTCAAGCTGCTCGGCGAGGACTTCGTGGCGTTCCGCGATACGCGCGGGCGGGTCGGGATCGTGGAACCGGCCTGTTCGCACCGCGGCGCGAACCTGTTCTTCGGCCGGGTCGAGGAGTGCGGCATTCGCTGCGCCTACCACGGCTGGAAGTTCGACATCGACGGACGCTGCCTCGAGATCCCGACCCTCCCGGACGAGACGGCGGAGCGCGTGAAGCCGAAGGCCGCCATCCGCGCCCTCGAGGCCCGGGAGTTCGGCGATGTCGTGTGGGCCTGGATGGGAGAGGGCGACGCGCCGGAACTGCCGCGGTTCGAGTTCGCGACGCTGCCCGCCGAGCACCGCTTCGTGTCGAAGAAGTTCCAGCAGTGCAACTGGGCGCAGGCATGCGAGGGCGGCCTCGACACGGCGCACTTCTCGTACCTGCACGCGGGCATGCGCGGCGGCGAGAAGGTGGGCCTGCACGAGGTCATCGGGGGACGCCGCCGCGTCGAGGGCGACAACGAGCCGGCGTCGCTCGCGCGTTTCCGCTGGATGATCGAGGACGGACGGCCCGATTTCACCGTGCTCGAGCACCCGGCGGGCCTCCTGCTCTGCGCCGCGCGGCAGGCCGACGACGGCGCGCGCTACTGGCGCATGACCCAGTTCCTGATGCCCAACCACTCCCTGGCGCCGGGCAACTTCCCGGAGGACAACAACCTGGGCAACACCTGGGTCCCGGTGGACGACGAGTCGTGCTGGATCTTCTGCTACTGCTGGAACCCGGATCGGCCGCTGACGGACCAGGAGGTCGAGCGCCTCGAACGCGGCTCGGGCATCTTCGCCGAAGTCGACGCGCGGTACGTACCGATCCGCCGCCGCGAGAACGACTACCTGATCGACCGCACGCTGCAGCGCGAGCAGAGCTTCACCGGCATCGCCGGCATCTCGGAACAGGATCAGGCCATCGCCGACAGCCAGGGTCCGATCGCCGACCGCACCCGGGAACTGCTGGGCCAGACGGACCTCGGCGTCGTGCGCTTCCGCCAGCTCGTGCTGCAGGCGGCCGCGGATCGGGCCGCCGGCGGCACACCCAAGGGCGCCGACGCGCCGCACGGTTACCACGTGCGTTCCGGGGACGCCATGGGCGGGTCCGACGAAGCGCTGCGCGATGTCGTCGACGGGCGTTTCGGAGTGATGTCGGGGTTGGCGGCGGGCTGACGCCGGCAGGCGCCGGTACGGGAGGGCTCGTCCGGGGCGTACTCCGGCCACTTCGCGCGCAAGTGGCTGGCGGCCGGCGAAATGCGCCTTGTCCGGCTAGACTGTGTCCGTTCGGCAGGCAGGGAGCATCGGCATGTGCGACGAACACACGGAGCGGGATATAGACGCCGCGCTCGGCAGCCCTTTGACCCGGCGTGGCTTCGCAACTGTCACGGCCGTGGCGGCCGTAGCGGCGATCATGCCGCGAGCCAGGGGCGCGTCCGCGGTCACGGGCCAGGACGTCACCGTCAAGACGCCGGACGGCGAAGCGGACTGCTATTTCACGCACCCGGCCACGGGTCGGCATGCCGGCGTGATCGTCTGGCCCGACATCCTCGGTCTGCGTCCCGCGCTCCGCGCCATGGGCGACCGGCTCGCCGGTTCCGGCTACGCCGTCCTGGTCGCGAACCCCTACTACCGCAAGGCGCGTGCGCCCGTCGTCCCCGAAGGCGCCAGCTTCCGGGACGCGGCAACCCGGGAAGCCGTGATGCCCCTCTACCAGTCCCTGTCACCGGAAGGCAACGTCACCGACGCGAAGGCGTTCGTCGAGTTCCTGGACGCGCAACCCGCTGTCGACACCGCGCGCAAGATCGGCACCACGGGCTACTGCATGGGCGGCCCGATGACGATGCGCACGGCCGCCGCGGCGCCGGACCGGATCGGCGCCGGCGCATCGTTCCACGGTGGGGGCCTGGCGACCGACGACGACGACAGTCCTCATCTCCTCGTGCCGGACATGCGCGCAAGCTTCCTGTTCGCCATCGCCGAGAACGACGACGAACGCGACCCGGACGCCAAGGTGAAGCTGCGCGAAGCCTTCGACGCGGCGAACCTGAACGCCGAGATAGAGGTGTATGCGGGTGCGCTGCACGGCTGGTGTCTGCCCGATTCCGCCGTCTACCACGAAGAGCAGGCCGAACGCGCCTGGGCGCGGTTGCTGGCTCTGTTCGAGACCGCGCTGGGCTAGTGCCTGCCGCGAGAGCGGCACGCGATGCAAGCGTTCGCCCCTACGGCCGGATGTCGTAGTACGCGTTCATCGCATTGCCGTACTCGAGCACCTCGAAGCGGGAGAAACCGGCGTCGCCCGTCATCTCCCGCGCCACCTGCTCGTTGAAGCCGAGGGTCCCGAGCCCGGCGCCGTCCGGGGTCGACATCCCGGCCGACATGCACACGGTGACCGAGAAACCGTACAGCAGCCCCGCCATCGGATGCTCGGTCAGGTTCTGCTCGAAGGTCGGGAAACTCCGGATGTCCGAACACACCCACACGCCGTCGTCCCCGAGGGCGGCGCGGATGGCGCGGATCAGGTCGGCGGGGTGCGTCGTGTCGTGGACCACGTCGAAGGTCGTCACGAGGTCGAACGTCGGCGCGTCGGGCATGGGGTCGGCGCCGGGGTCCACGACATGCACGTTTTCCACGCCGCTGGCGGCGATGTTTCGGCGCGCGTTGTCGAGCGCGTGGGCGGACGTGTCGTAACCCGTGAAGGTGGATTTCGGGAACGCCTCGGCCATCGCCAGGAGCGCCGTGCCGGAACCGCAGCCCACGTCGGCGACCGCGGCTCCGGCCTCCAGCCTGCCCACGATGCCGTCGACTTCCGGGAGCAGCTTCGGAACCAGTTCCGTGCGTTGCAGGTAGCCGCTCATGCGCTCGAGGCCGCACGCGCACGCGGCGCCGTGGTCGTCGTAGGTGAGCCCGAGCCCCGTGCGGAACGCGTCCGGCAGGCGCGGCATCGCGGGGTAGGTGGCGGTCACGGCGCCGAAGCCGCTCGCGAAGAAGAACGCGTGGTCTTCCTCCGCCAGCACGATCCTCGCTTCCGGGCTGAGGCCGAATCGTCCGTCGGCGTACTCGACCTGGCCGACGCAGGCCTGGTGACGGAGCCACTCGCGCAGCCAGCGTTCGTGGAGGCCCGTGTGTTCCGCGAACTCTTCGCTGTTGACCGGGCCTAAGTCCGCCAGGGCCTTGTACAGACCGAGCCGGTCGCCGAGCGCCGACAGCGAGCAGTTGAATCCCGCCGACACTTGGTTGGCGACGCGGAAGAAGAACTTCTCCAGCCGGTCCCGGTCGACTTTCCTGGCTTGGCTCATGTTTGTGCTCCTTCAGGACCGGCGTGGAAGGCGGCAGGGTCAGCCCACCACGATCGTCTGGGTGCCGACGAACTCCGCTTCCATCGTTGGCTCCCCGTCGTCGAGGAGCATCGCGATTACTTCCCTGAGGTTCTCGTTGAGTTCCCCGAGGCCTTCGGCCTGGCCATGGGCTCCGGGGAACCCCGGGACGTACCCGACGTACAGGCCCGTTGCAGGGCAGCGTTCGACGATGGCGGTACACGTATGCACGGGTCTCGCTCACGAAGAGAGGGCCTGCGGTTCGCGAGGATAGCAGTCCGCGGATGGATCGGTCGACGCTCGGTGGAGGGGACGGACCGCGCCGGTGTCGTTGCGCCGCGGAGCGCGCGGGAGCGGCATGTTGGCCTGGGGCCGCCGTCCCCTCGTTCCTCCCCCTGCGCTGCGCTAAAGTAACCCGCAGGAGAGGCAGGGGATACGCGAAGGTTGTTCACGCGCCGTTCGATCATGGCGACGGGCCTGGCGGGCCTGGCAGCCGGCCGAGTCCTCGGGGCGTCGGCCCCGGGCGCTGGCGTGACCGACACGGAGTTCGTGCTCGGCATGTCCGCCGCTTTCTCCGGCCCTTCGCGGGGCCTCGGCATCGAGCTGTACCGGGGGGCCACCGCCTGCTTCGAGCACGTCAACGGCCGTGGGGGCGTGGGCGGGCGCCGCATCGCGCTGAAGACCTACGACGACGGCTACCAACCCGATCCGTCCGTCAAGAACACGATGACGCTGATGCTCGAGGACGAGGTCTTCCTGCTGTTCGGCTACGTCGGCACGCCGACCGTGACGCGGGTCCTGCCGATGCTGAAGAAGTTCCAGGACCGCGGGATGTACCTGTTCTTCCCGTTTACGGGCGCACAGCCCCAGCGGCAGCCCCCGTACGGCGACTTTGCGTTCAACCTGCGGGCGTCGTACGCCCAGGAGACCGCGGGACTCGTGGACAACTTCGTGCGCGTCGGCCGCCGCCGCATCGCCGTGTTCTATCAGGCGGACGCGTACGGGCGGAGCGGGTGGGCGGGCGTGCGCGCCGCGCTCGGGAGGCACGGCGAGCAGATCGTGGGCGAAGCGAGCTATCGCCGCGGCACGCAGTTCACCGCGAGCATGCGGCCGCAGGTGGAGATCCTGCAGGCCGCGCAGCCGGATGCGGTCGTCTGCATCGGCGCGTACGCGGCGTGTGCCGGCTTCGCGCGGGACGCGGTCGACCTGGGGCTCAGGGTGCCGATCGCGAACCTCTCCTTCGTCGGCAGCGAGAATCTCCTCAAGCTCCTCACGGAAGGACGGGACAGCCCGCGCGAGTACACGGACCTGCTGGTCAACTCGCAGGTCGTGCCGAGCTACGAGGACACGTCCATCCCCGCTGTGCGCGAGTACCGCGAGCTCATGGAACGCCACGACCCGGAGCCTCCGGCGGAACTCGTGCGGGAGCCCTACACGCCGTTCCCGCACAGCTTCGTGAGCCTCGAGGGCTTCCTCGACGCGAAGCTGATGGTCGAGGTCCTGTCCCGGCTGGACGAACCGCCGACGCGGACCGGCCTCGAGAACGCGGTGTTCTCCGTGCAGGACTTCGATCTCGGCATCGCGGAGCGCGTCTCGTTCGGGCCGGAGCGCCGCCAGGGATTGCAGCAGGTTTACTACACGGTCGTGGACGAGGGGCGTTTCGTCACCCTCGACGACTGGCAGAAGAGGTTTTCCGCATGAAGGTCAAGAAGCTCTTCCAGAAGACCCTGTTCGGCGTCTTCTCCCTGTTCGGTTTCATCGGGCTGTCGACGTCGGTCCTGTGCGTCTACACGGTCGACACCCACCTCTCGGAGGAGTACGTCAGCAACAGCCAGGACATCGCCAAGACCATCGCGGACGCGAGCGTGGACATCCTCCTGAACCGGGACCTCTCCACGCTGCAGTCGCTGATCGACCAGTTCGTCGAGATCCAGGGGATCAGGTACATCTACGTCACGAACGAGGCCGGCGAGTTCCTCGCCCACACCTTCGTGCCGGGCATCCCGGAGGAGATCCTCGCCGGCGACCCGTCGAACACGGCAACCGTGGAGCGGAACCTGCCCGGGATGGGCGACTTCGTCGAGGTGGGCAGCCCCATCCTGGCGGGAGTCGCGGGCGCCGTGCACGTCGGCATGGACACCGACCTGATCGCGCTCAAGATCCAGCGCGCCATCGGCCGGCAGGTGTACCTGATCTCCATCGTATTCGTGGTCGGGGTGTTCGCGGCGATCTGGCTGGTCAACCTCGCGGCGCGCCCCGTGGGAGACGTCCTGGCCTACGCGGTCGCCGTGGCGCGGGATGTCGGCGGCGAGGACGGCGAGGCGGTCGATCCGCGCCACCGGCTGGTGCTCGAACGCGACGACGAGGCGGGGCAGCTTGCGCGGCTGTTCCTGCATTGCCTCAGAAACGGCGGACCGGGGGAAGCCCGGTCCGGCGCCGCGTCCTGACGCGGTAGCCGGTCGCGCGCCCATGCCCCGCTGGATCATCGCGGTGGCCTGCACGGCCCTCCAGCTCTGCCTGGGCACCGTGTACGCCTGGAGCTTCTTCCAGACGATGCTGGTGCGCGACCACGGGTGGACGTTCACGGACACCGCGTGGGCCTTCAGCATCGCGATCTTCTCCCTCGGCACGTCCGCGGCCTGGGCCGGCGCCGCGCTGCCGAAGCTCGGACCGAGGAAGCTCGCACTCGCGGGCAGCGCGATGTTCTGCGGCGGATACGTCATCGCCTCGATGGCGCTGCGTCTCGACCTGCTCTGGCTCTTCTACCTCGGGTACGGGGTGATCGGCGGGGCCGGCATCGGCCTCGGCTACGTGACGCCGGTGGCGACGGTCGCCAAGTGGTATCCGGACCGCAAGGGCCTCGCCACCGGCATCGTGGTCATGGGGTTCGGGGTCGGGGCGTTCCTGCTCAGCAAGGTGCTGGCCCCGTTGCTCGTTACCCAGACGCAGACCGCCCAGGGAGGCGACCTGCCGCAGGTGTTCCTCTACCTCGGGCTGGTCTTCGCCAGCGTGCTGTTCCCCGCGAGCATGTTGCTGCGGGACCCGCCCGCGGATTCGGCGGCCGGCGCGGCGGCGTCCGCGGCCGAGCAGGAGCCGGACCCGCCCCTGGGCGCCTGCCTGTCGTCGCGCGAGTTCGCCGTGATGTGGATCGTGTTCTTCTTCAACATCTCCGCGGGCATCTCGGTGATCAGCTTCCAGTCGCCGCTCCTGCAGGATGTGTGGGGACTCGCCGACCCGACCATCGAGCCGGAGACGCTCGCGGCGTACGGCGCGACGCTGATCGCCATCAGCTCGCTCTGCAACGGCGTCGGCCGGCTGCTCTGGGGCATGATCTCGGACCGCATCGGGCGCGTGGCGGTGTTCCGCATCCTGCTCGCGAGCCAGATGGTGGTCTTCGGCGTGCTGATGACGGAGACCAACCCGTGGGTGTTCTCGGTGCTCGTGTGCTACGTGCTGCTCTGCTTCGGCGGGGGATTCGCGACGATGCCGTCGTTCATCGTGGACGTGTTCGGCTCGAAGAAGATGTCGATCGTCTACGGCGCGATCCTCACCGCCTGGGCGGCGGCCGGCATCTTCGGCCCGCTCTATGTCGGGCACCTCAAGGACCAGTACCCTGACCGGGCGGTGATCTACTGCTTCCTGATCGGCATCCTGATCCTGGGGCTCGGCTACGTGTTCACGTACCTGCTGAACGACGACCGGCTGCGCGTCGGCAAGCCGACGGTGGAGGACACGCTGCGCCAGTTCGGGATACCGCTGCCGCGGGCGGCGGCGTGAGGTTTGGGCGGTGGCGGAGAACTAGCGCGACCTGACGGTCGCGTTGGGAGTTTCGCTGGCGCGAAACTCCTACGGCGCAAGCTTGCCGCGTTGTGGGACATCCATGAGCAACAAGCACGTTTGAGGGACGGATCTCCGCCAAAGTGTCCGGCAAACGGCCCGGATCGCTCATCGCCTGCATGGGACGACCGACGAAGTCGTGCCGGCGGCGGCGCCCTCCATCCTCGTCAACGCCAGCCTGCCCGCCACGCCTGGTATTCGGCCGGCCGCAGGCGGTAGCGCGCGATGTTGCCTTCGTGAAGGCTCATGAGCTCCGTCTCCGCGACTTCGACGAATCGCGCCCGGTCCGCCGCCGGCACCTGCTCCGCCGCACGTTGCCGCGCCAGTGCCGTCGCGTCCCTCTTGTCCATTGCCGCGCGTACCACCGCGGCGACCACCTCGGCGACTGGCGCCCGGTAACGCAGGCGGAACGGGTCCGGCTCGCCCAGGGACTGGCGCACCGCCGAGTACCGCGCGCTGGAGCGCTCGCAGGCCCAGATGAACACATCACGCAGCAGCTCGACGCGGTTCAGCTCGTAGATGGCCAGCACGCCGTCGATGTAGGCACGCTCCGGCACGTCCACGAAGGACAGGGGGCAGAGGTTGCCGCGGATCAGCGGGATATTCGCCGCGAGGCGGGAGACCCGCTTGTTGACGTCCTCGAATCCCTGGAGATAGGCGAGGTGCACGAGGGTGAAGAAAGCCTGCTCGAAGGGGTCCGTTATCGCAGCCGCGGTATCCAGAATCTGGTCGAAGCACTCCTCGATGATGTGCGGCACTTCCAGCGGATGGTAGACGGTGCCGTCGATGCCTACCGGAATGCGCCGCAGGCGACCGCCGGCCCGTGGGTCGCCGAGCAGGTTGTCCGCGAGCAGCGCATGCAGATTCAGGATCGTGTACCGGTTGAAGCCGATCTCGTCGGCCTGCTCGACGAGCAGTTCGATGGCCGCCTTGTGGTTCAGGATCATCTGCGCTTCCAAGGCGTCCTTGCTCTCGGCGGCTTCGCCCAATTCGAGCAGGCGTTCGGTTTCAAGGATGGAGTAGGTGTTGCCTTCCAGGCGGCTGGAGTTCCAGGACAGATCGATCAGCAGGCGGCTGTAGATCGTCCGGGCGTAGGTGGCCGCCGGGCGTTCGCCTCCGGGCGGGCGCCCGATTTCGAGCAGGCGTTGGCGCGTTTCGGCCGGCAAGTAGTAGGTGACGTTCGGTCGGTAGGCATCGAGGAAGGCGCGCTGGTAGCCCACGGGCCGCCGCGTGCGGACCGGTGCGCGAATCGCCTGCTTGAGCGCCCGCGCCTCTGGTGAGAGCGGCACAACCTCGAGACGCGCCTCGTCGCCAAGTGCGACCAGATTGCCGTCGACGGTCGGGGTGGCGGGGGGCACGCGATAGCGGCGGCCCCTGCGCTGCCCTTCGGCGATCAGCCGCTTCTGTTCCACCAGCAGGGCGAGGCGGCGCTGCAGCATCCGCGGCGGCAGCCCGTAGGGCAGTCCCTGGCGGATGGTACTGACCCGCGCGCCTTCCGGGTCGGCCCCCACCACGGCGAGAATGGCGTCAAGCTCTTGGTCGGGGATCCGCTTCGGCATGCGGCGGATTATATGTCGCTAAAGCCGAATATGCGACGAATGATGCCGTATTTCCGACGAAAAACACGTTTGGTGTCGCAAAGACGCGCTTTACCGTCGCAAACCCACTCGCCGTAGGGGTCTTTGCGGCGCGCCGCGCGTCTCCGACGGGAACACCGCCGGGGTGGAGGTGGCGCCGACGGCGAGCGGCGCGTGTCAGGCCGGCGCCGAGCCAGGCTGGCCGTGCCGCGTGCCGGTCTGGCGAGAGGCTGCGCCTCAGCCGGCCCGGTTCCGGATCACCTCCCCGGCCCGCGCCCCCGTGTGCTCGTCGTCGCGCAGGATGACCGCCCCGTTGCAGACGGTTGCCCGATACCCGAGCGCGCGCTGCTGGAACCGTGGCGCTTCGCCCGGGAAGTCCCGCACGATGTAGGGCTGCCGTTCGGTCAGGCGGTCGATGTCGACCACGTTGAGGTCGGCCCGCTTGCCTGCTTCGAGGGTGCCGCGGTCGCCGAGCCCGAGCACGCGGGCCGGCTCGGCGCTGATCCGCCGGACGGCCTCCTCCAGCGAGTACGTGCCGGCGTCCCGGTGCCAGTGCGACAGCACGAAGGTCGGCCAGCCGGAGTCGATCATCTGGCTGACGTGGGCGCCGGCGTCGCCGAGGCCGGGCATCGCCCACGGCGTCGTGATCATCTTCTCGAGATGCTCGTGGTTCACGTTGAAGCCGCGCATGTGGACGAGCGCCTTGCCGTCGGACTCCAGCATGGCCCGCAGCCAGGTCTCCGCCGGATGCTCCCCGGCCGCCTCGGCCAGGTCGTGGAGGCTCTCGTAACGTGGTTGCGTGTAGCAGGGGCGGTCGTCGTCACCGAGCAGGTAGTAGCGCCGGGTCGCCTTCAGGAGGGCGTCGTGGTCGGGGTGTTCCCGGACTTCCCGGACCAGCGTGGCCCGGAAGGACTCGTCGCGAATGGCCTCGAGGCGGGCGTCGAAGTCCATCTCGCGCAGCCGGTTCCAGGACGGCGTGCGCCAGAAGTTGTCGGTGGACAGCCCGCCGACCCCGCCGCCGCTACGCGGGACCGTGACCGCGGTCACGTCGAGGCCGCGGGCGCGCATGTCGCGGACGCGTTCGTCGAGGAGCAGGCCGTGTTCGGAGATGGCGCTGAAGAGGATGCGGCTCGATTCCGCTTCCTCGGCGAGGATGTCCATCTCGGTGTCGAGGTCGCCGAAGTGCGGCACGGTCTGCATCAGGCCGCCCCTGCTGCCGACCGCGCGCGAGATCGCGAGCAGTTCCTCGCGGCTGGCGAACGTGCCCGGGATCGAACGCCCGTCGGGCAGGCGGTGTCCGGGGTGCCGGTTCACCGAGAAGCCGAGGGCGCCTTCGGCCACGGACTGGCCGGCCAGCGCGGCGATCCGCTCGATCTCTTCCGGCGTCGCCTGGTCGTCGATGGCGCGTTCGCCCATGACGAAGAACCGCGTCGCGCCGTGGCCGACGAGCCCGGCCACGTTGATCATCGGCCCGAGCCGCCCGATCGAGTCGAGGTAGCCGCCGTAGGACTCCCAGTCCCACGGCAGGCCGGTGAGGATCGCGTACTTCGGGATGTCCTCGACCGTCTCCATCATCCCGGCCAGGAACTCGCGGTCGCTCGCCTTGCAGGGCGCGAAGGTGACGCCGCAGTTGCCGAGCAGCGCGGTGGTCACGCCGTGCCAGGTGATGGACGTCATGTCCGGGTCCCAGCCGATCTGGGCGTCGAGGTGGGTGTGCAGGTCCACGAACCCCGGGGTCACGACCTTGCCCTGCGCCTCGATCTCCTCGACGCCGTTGGCGGGGACCTCCCCGACCGCCGTGATGGCGTCGCCGTCCACCGCGACGTCGCCCTCGAACGGCGCGCCGCCGGTGCCGTCCACGATGAGTCCGCCCCGCACGACGAGGTCGTGTGCCATGAGTTCCTCCGGATGGGATCGATTGACTGAGCCGCATGGGCTGGGTCGCGTTAGTATGCCGGATTCGCCGGCGGCATGCGGCCGTCGGCACCGCATCGGGGAGTGAGGAGCATGAACGTACGCAACGCGGTTACACCCACGCCGGAGGGCCTGCAGGCTTTCCTCGCGAAGGACATCAAGGGCCCCGTCTCGATGCTCAACCTGCTGAAGTTCAAGGAGAAGGCGGAGTACGCCGACGGGCGCGAGACGGACCTGAGCGGCGCCGAGGCGTACGCGCTCTACGGGCAGAGAATGGCCCCCTGGGTGATGTCCCGCGGCGGGCGGCTGCTGTTCTCCGGACCCGCCCAGCATCTGGTGTTGGGGGAGGCGGACGAGCTCTGGGACCAGGTGGCGATCATGGAGTACCCCTCGAAGGAGGCGTTCGTGCAGATCGTCTCCGCGCCCGAAGTGGCGGAGTGGGGCGTGCATCGGGCCGCCGGTCTCGAAGGCCAGTTGCTGATCGCCGTGACCGCGACGGGAACGGCGGAATCGCCGCTGGGCTGAGAGGAGGGGCGACGATGACGATGCTGGCGCCCTACCGGGTGCTCGACTTCACGGACGAGCGCGGCGAGATCGGCCCGATGGTGCTGGGCGACCTCGGGGCGGACGTGATTCGGGTCGAGCCGCCCGGCGGCACCCCGGCGCGGCGGGTGGAACCCCGGATCGCGGGCGCGGACGACGACCTGGCGAGCCTCTCGTTCCGCGCCTTCAATCGCAACAAGCGTTCGATCGTGCTCGATCCGGCGCACTCGGCGGCCGACCGTGTCCTGTTGCAGTCCCTGGTCGCGTCGGCGGATTTCGTCTTCGAGTCGGGCCCACCCGGCACCCTTGGCGAGTTCGGCCTCGACGCGGACGCCGTCCGGGCGATCCATCCCCGCATCGTGCACGTCTGCGTCTCGCCGTTCGGCATCGACGGGCCCCGCGCCCACGAGCTGGGGAACGACCTGGTGGTCGCCGCGATGGGCGGACCCGTCTTCCTGCAGGGCCCGGAGGATAGACCACCGGTCAGGGTGAGCGTGCCCCAGGTGTGGCGCCACGTCGGCGTCGAGTCCGCGGTGGGAGCGCTCGCGGCGCACGCGCGCATGCTGAGGACCGGGACGGGCGCGTTCGTGGACGTGTCGGCGCAGTGCGCGATGACGTGGACCATGCTGCAGGCGATGGACGCCCACGCCATCCAGGGCTTCGATTTCGAGCGTGGCGGCTCCCTCATGCTCGGGATCCAGATCGTCCAGCGCTGCAAGGACGGGCACCTCCTCGCGCTGCCGACGTCCGATGCCGTCGTGGGGCTGCTCGACTGGATGATCGAGGAAGGCGACATCGACGCCTCCGCGCGCGCGGTGAATTGGGAACTCTACGATCAGAGTTTGCGCGACCCGGAGCTGGCCCAGAAGTGGACGATCACCGAGATGGTGGAGATCCTGGGCGCGTTCTTCGCCCGGCACACGAAACGCGAACTCTTCGACTTCGGCATCGCGCGCGGGATCACGCTGGCGCCGGTCGGGACGGTCCCGGAGATGCTGGACCTGGAGCACCTGGCGGCGCGCGACTACTGGCACGAGCTTGCCGTGCCGGGCGCCGGCATGGTGAAGACCGCCGGCGCCTGGGCGAAGTCCAACGAGTCGGCGCCGGCGCCGGTGTCCGTGCGCCGCGATGCGCCGGCGCTCGATGCGGACGGGCCCGCGATCCGCGCGGAATTCGATGCACGGACGAAGCACGCCGGGCGAGTCGGGCCGCCGGTCGGGGCGGAGGCGCGCTCCGGCGACGATGCGCTGCCGTTCGCGGGCCTGAAGGTCGCGGACTTCGCCTGGGTGGGGGTCGGCCCGATCACCTCGAAGTACCTCGCCGACCACGGCGCCACCGTGGTGCGCGTGGAGTCCGAGAACCGTCCCGACGTGCTGCGCGGCGCGCCGCCGTTCAAGGACAACGTGCCCGGCATCAACCGCTCGCAGTTCTTCGGGGACTTCAACACCTCGAAGCTGGGCCTGGCCCTCGACCTGACGCGGGAGGAGGCCATCGCCGTCGCGAAGCGGCTGGTCGCCTGGTCCGACGTGATGATCGAGAGCTTCACGCCGGGCGCGGTGCAGCGCATGGGACTCGACTACGAGCACCTGCGGGAGATCAGTCCCGGCCTCGTGATGGTGAGCACCTGCCTGATGGGCCAGACCGGTCCCGCCCGGAAGATGAGCGGGTACGGCTACCACGCCGGCGCCATCGCCGGGTACTACGAAGTGACCGGCTGGCCGGACCGGACACCGAGCGGGCCCTGGACCGCCTATACCGACACGATCGCTCCGCGCTTCGTCTCCTGCGTGCTCGCGGCGGCGCTCGACCGCCGGCGCCGCACCGGCGAGGGCTGCTACATCGACCTCGCGCAGCTGGAGGCGGCGCTGCACTTCCTCGGCCCCGAGATCCTCGACTACCAGGTGAACGGGCGTTCCGTGACGCGCATGGGAAACCGCAGCCGCTTCGCCGCGCCGCAGGGATGCTATCCGTGCGCGGGGGAGAACAACTGGGTGGCGATCGCCGTGGACACGGACGAGCAGTGGCGCGCGCTGGCGGGCCTCGCGGGGTGCGCGGAAGACTACGCTACGAACGCCGAACGCCTGGCGGCCCATGACGCCATCGACGAGGCGCTCTCCGCCTGGACGTCCGAACGCGATCCGGCGTCCGCGGCGCGGGACCTGCAGGCGGCGGGCGTGCCGGCCGGCGTCGTGCAGCGCTCCAGCGACCTCCTGAAGGACCCTCAATACCTGCACCGCGGCTTCTACCGGGAGTTCGAGCACGGCGAGATGGGCCGCATCCCCTACGCGGGCCACCAGTACCGGATCTCGGACTACGACAACGGCCCCCGCGGGCCGGCGCCGCAGCTCGGAGAGCACAGCTTCCAGGTGCTTACCGAGTTGCTGGGGATGTCGGACGACGAGGTCGGGGAAGCGTTCGCTTCCGGCGCCATCACCTGATCGTGACGAGCGGGCCGGCTCGGCGGCGCCAGCGGGCGTTTCCGAAGCTCCTCGCCTGGGGGCTGCTGGCCCTTGGGGGCGTCGCGTGGGGGCAAACCGGGCCCGGCGTCACCTACGTCGTGACCTTCGAAGGCAACTGGACCACCGCCAGCACGCCGGGCGGCGTCGTGCCGGGAGCGCACTTCACGACGTTGATCGGGGGCCTGCACGACGCCCGCGTGTCGTTCTGGCGCAGCGGGGCTGCGGCGTCCTCCGGCATCGAGGCCATGGCGGAGACCGGCGCGACGGGCGCCCTGCGCGCCGAGATCGTCGCCAGTCCGCACGCTGTGGCTGTCATCCGACGGGGCGTCACCGGCGGCGGGACGGGTGGCGCGACCTTCCGTGTCGAGGTCACGGCCTCTCACCCGCTGGTGACGCTCACGTCGATGATCGGTCCGAGCCCGGACTGGTTCGTCGGCGTCTCCGGCCTGTCGCTGCGGGATGACGGGCAGACCTGGTACGCGGAGCGACGGGTCGATCTGTTCCCCTACGACGCGGGCACGGAGGACGGCGCCGAGTTCACGCTGAGCAACCCCGATACCCGCCCGCGGGGTGTCATCACCGGCATTCGCGGCACCGGCAAGTTCTCCGACGAGCCGATGGCGCGGCTCCGTTTCGCGCTCAGCCTCGGGCGGGTCACGGGCGTGACCGTGACCGTCGGCGAGGGTCGGCTTGCCGTGTCGTGGGATGCCGTGCCCGGCGCGGACGGCTACCGGGTGCAGTGGCGGTCCGGCGGGGCGGCGTTCGACGCTGCCCGGGAGCACGTCGTTGCCGGCGGGGACGTCACGAGCCGGGTGATTTCGGGCCTCGAGCCCGGCGTCGAGTACGCGGTCCGCGTCGTCGCCACGCGCGGCGGTGCGACCGGACCTCCGTCGGAGGCGGTCAGGGGAACGCCTTCGCGCGCCCAGGCAGCGCCCCCGGGCCCGCTCCGCGAGATATTCTCCGGCGGTGACCGGGCGAGGCTGGATCCGCGCCACCTGTTCGGCCGCGGGGACGCCCTCGCTTACGAGGCCAGCTCCAGCGCGCCGGAGTTGGTCGCCGTGTCGCTCGACGGCGGACGGTTGGTCCTCGCGTCGGCCCCGGACGACTCGGAAGGAAAGGCGACGGTCACGGTGACGGCTACCGACGCCGAAGGGCGGGTGGTCGCGATGGCCCTTCCCGTGCGCGTGACGGCGCGGCCGCCCGGCGTGCTGCGTGGCTGGCGCGGCGTTCTCCTGCGGGAGGGGGAAGGGGTGGTTGACGGGCCCGGCGACCCGTAGCACCCCCTCTCGTTCAGAGCCCGAATCGATACCGCAGCTTGACGACGAGGCTGTCGACCACCGGGTCGCGCAGCGAGTCCGTCCACAGCCGCCCGAACCCGAGTTCCGCGTCGTCGTAGGTGAACTGGTTGCCCCGCGTGTACACGACGAAGAGATCGGACAGCGGACCGAGCTCCCAGCGGTAGCGGAGCTGGGCCGTGAGACGCGACAGGGAGAAGTCCTCCGTCGAGGCGTCGGGCTCGAGGGAGCGGTCCAGCAGTTCGCCGTGGGTGAGGCGCGTGCGGTAGTGGTCGACCGCCCGCGCCTCGATGCCGGCCCACTGGAGGGTGATGCGCAACTGCTGACGTGCCGTGATGAAATAGTCGATGGAGAGCTTCGGTTGCACGTCCTGCGCGTCGAAGGTCGCGAAGTCGCGGTCGCCGGTGTGCAGCAGCCAGCCGTTGCGCTTCCAGTACCGGACGTCGAAGTCGACGGAGAGCCGGCCGTTGGGCACGTACGTGAACCCGACGTCCAGGGCCGGTGACCAGGCCCCGTCGAGTTCCTCCTGCTCGGCCCCCAGGTTGGCGCTCACGGAGAACTTCTTCGCCGCATTGGTGCCGTAGCCCAGCCTCGCGACCCATCTCGGTTCGACCTTGAACCAGCCGTTGCCGCGGCTGTTGCGCGTGTCCCAGCGGGCCGGCGAGTAGTCGACCGCGACGTGCACCTCCGAGTGGTTCGCGAACATGAACGTGTGGTTGGTGAACAGCGTCGCCCAGTTCACGAACCCCTCGGTGTTGGACTGGGTCATCGCGAAGAAGGAGTTGCGGGTCTGGCGGAACGGCCCGAAGTTGCTGTTCATGAAGATCAGCCCGTACTGGAAGGTCGCTTGGTCGTTCTGGCGGATGAAGCCCAAGTCGCCGAGTTCGAGGTGCTCGTCGACGTAGTCGAAGTTCAGGTTGTGGATGATCCCCTGGCGGGGCACGTACGTGGCGTCCGAGAAGAAGCCGTAGCCGCCGGTCCCGTCGCCCGCGATGCCGTTGCCGTCGCTGTACATGACCTGGCCGTCCCAACGGACTCTTCCCCCGGCGGCCACCACGTGGGCGTCGACGCCGTGGGTCATCGCCTCGCCGTCCGGCAGTGCGACCACCGTGCCCAGATAGCCGATCGCCCGGCGCCCGGAGCCCCCGCCCTCGTACAGCGCCCGGACCACGCCGAAGTCGCGCCCGTCCTCGTGCACGGTGACGCGTTCGTCGGTGTCGGTGCGGCGCCCGGGCAGTTCGATGTCGTCCTCGAACGCGGCGAGCGCGCCGAAACGCAGGCCGCCGAGCGTGCCCGCGGCCTTCACCGCTGCGAGGAGGTCGGTGGGCTTGCCGCGCTCGACGCCCGCCACCTCGATGCCGTCGGCGACCTCCAGATGCCGGGGCGGCCCGCCGATGCGCCGCGTGTTGACGAGGGTGGTCGGCTCGACACGGTAGGTGAGCGGCCGCTCCCGCGCGCCGGCGCCGGTCCGGTGGGACCGGTACCGGTTGAAGTCCGAGCGCGGCGTCGTGATGAAGACCTCGTTGCCCTCGAGGAAGAACAGGCGCTTCTCGGGAAAGAACGTCTCGAAGGCCGTCAGGTTCACCACGATGTCGTCGGACTCGACCGCCCCGAAGTCGGGGTTCACCGTGCCCGTAAGCTGCAGGTTGGGCGTCGGCCGCCAGGCGACGTCAACGCCGCCGCGGTAGTCGACCTCGTCGGCGACGCCGTCGTGGGTCGTCGATGCGTAGGGGAAGACGGCGAGCTGGCGCTGCGTGTCGAGCCGCTCGAGACGCATGGGGCGGAACGCGGACAGGAACCGCTGGCCACTGTAGGGCAGCGCCGGCCAGCCATGGCGTTCGTCCAGGTGCGCCACCTTCCGGTCGACCCAGAAGGTGAGCTTTCGCGGCCCTGGCGTGCCGCCCGCCCCGTTCGCGGCGGGCATCGCCATCATGGACCAGGGCAGGAACATCTCGGCGCTCCAGCCGTCGTCCAGCCGCGCGCTGGCGCCGAGCCACGGTCCGTCCCACTCCTCGGTGATCGTACGCTCGGGCGCGACCTTGCCGTCGAGCACGGAGCCACCGAGGGTCACGGTGAACCAGTAGCCGTACAGGCCCTCCCCGGAGGTGTCCAGGGTCAGGCCGAAGCTGTCGCGGTTGAGGTACCGGTCCCGGGACGAGAGGCGCGACACGAAGGACCCCGGCGGTTGCTCCATGAACGCCGCGACATAGAGGCCTTCCTCCGTGTACAGGAACTTGTAGAGCGTTCGGTAGGCGGGTCGCTCGAGCGTGTCGGGATCGATCACGCGCATGTCGTCGTGGCCGGGGACTTCCGACCAGGCGGCTTCGTCCGCGACGCCGTCGACCGCGATGTTCACCGTCTCGAAGTAGGGCACGTGGACGGCCCCCCCGGTCTCCGGATCCGCGGGCTTCGCGCGAGAGACGGCGTGGGGGCGAACCGGGTCCGCACGTTGGCCTGTCGGGGTAGGTGTCGTCGCCTCCGGATCCGGAGGCGCAGGTTGGTCTCGCCCCTCGCCCGACGGCTCGGAGGGCGTGTTTCGGCTCGCGGGATCAGGGGCCGGTCCCGGCTCCGCCGCGGTGGCGCCCGGCGAGACCTCTCTCGCTCGGGGCTTTGCGGGGGCGACGGGGTCTCCTCGCAGGAACCAGGCGGATACCCCGCGCGTGGCGAGGTCCGCGATCATGGTGCGCGCGTCGCCCTCGTCCATCGCCGGCGAGACCAGGCGAAAACGACGCTCGCCGTCGATGCGTGCCGGGAGGATGTCGGCCCGCACGCCGAGACCAGCGCTCACTTCCGCCCTTGCGGCTTCGGCCAGCGACAGTTCCTTCCATGATCCGAGCACGACGAAACCGGTGTCCTCGGCGACGGCGGGTGCGCTCATCCCGAGCGCCGTTGCGCCGACCAGGAGAATGGTCGCCCACCGTGCGAGCGGGGCGCGGAGGTGCCTGGAGTTTCGATGGCCCCGCGCTCTGCTTCGCGCGGGCGCGCGTGGCTTCCTGGCGTGCATGGACACCGTTTACGTGAAGCGGTGGTCGGACCGCGGGAGGGCGTTCGGAGGCTGCATCATGGAGAGCGGGCGTAAGTGTAGGGTCCCGCCGGACGCGCTGCAATGGACACGGCCAGTCGGCACGGCCAGTCGGCACGGCCAGTCGGCGCGGCCAGTCGGCGCGGCCAGCGGGACCGCGGCATTAGATCAGGTCGTACCCGATCCTCGCGGTGCCCTCGCGCAGCGCATCGATCAGCAACGGGTCGGCCAGGGCCCGATGCAACAGGGGCGCCGGCGGAAACGGAGACGACGACCGTACCCGCTCGTAAACGGCTATTGCCGGCGCGTTCGTGAGGGAGGATGGATAGTAGATGCCTTCGACGTCGGGATAGCACTCGTAGAAGGCTCGGGACCAGTTTTGGGACCAGCTTCGCGGGCCGCTGACGAGCTTCATGGATGCGCCTGCCTGTAAGGCGAAAGTCCCGGTGAGGTCGAGCACGCGCAGGTCGCGAATCAGTCGGAAGGACGCGAGCCAGGGCTGGTCCCTGTGCCGATCGACGAGTCGGCCGGACTGGAACGTCTCCGCGAGCGCGGTCGGGATGTCGCGGGCGTGGTAGCCGATGGCCCGATCCTGACGTTGGGGGGCTCCGGTCGCGTCGGTCACGTGGTGGTCGAAACGTGCGTCGGTCGGACCGAAGTCCCTTGGCGTGCTCCACGAGGAGCGGTAGATGCCGCCGCGGCGGTAGATGCGATGGACGAGGGTCCCGGCTCGTATGGGCACGAGGGCTGGCGCCAGTACCCGCAGGCGCTGTCGGTCCGGGGCGCGGGGGAGCTTTCGCCCGACCTGCCGACGTCATCGAGGGCGCGGCCCGCGCCCGGGTAAAGGCATCGCCGACGGCACGCTACAGTTGCTTGGCGAGCGCTGCCGGTTTCGCGGGATCGTAGCCGGCGTTCAGCCAGTCCAACGGCGTGACGGTCCGGCCCGGGTGGTCTTCGACGAGCAGATCGGAATTCGGCGTGTGATACCAGTTGTAGACGGCCACCGGGTGGGCTCCGGGGTCCAACTCCCGGTTGACGCGCGTGATGTTCGGAACGAGTCCGTTCCGCGCGAACTGAAAGTCCGGTACGTGGCGACCGTTGTCGATGAGGAAGCTGTAAAGCGACCCGTCCGCGACCATCTGTCGCACGCGGCCTGACGTAGTGCCCAGCCGCTCGCTCGTTTCCTTGACCGAATGGCTACGCAACAGGTCAGGGGCTGGCCATGGGGCGCTACCCCACTCGGACCGCCCCACCGCTCACGACGAAGTGAATCCACGTCGAAGCAGGCCGCCCCGCCGCCTCGAACGCGTCCCGGTAGGCCGCGAGTTGCCCGGAGTGCTTGAGCGCCTCGGCCGGCCACTCGGACTCGGCCAGCGGTGACGACTTGTGATCCAGGATGACGGGCCCTTCGTGCGTCTCCAGCACCACGTCGACGCGGCCGGCGGCGTGTCGGCCGTCGTCGAGCAGGTGGGCGACGGGGTACTCGACGCGGATTGCGGTGGGTTGGAAGTGTTCGTGGACGAACTCCAGGAAGCGCCGCGCGGCCGCCATCGCGTCCTCGGCGCGGACCGAATCGGCTGCGCCGTGGGCCTCCAGGATGGCGCGCGCGCGGTCCTCCGCACCCGTGGCTTCCGGATTGACGAGCACCATGGCGATGACGGCGTGCAGGCCGTCGCCCACCCGCGTCATGTCCCCTCCCGCCACGGGAATCCGCTCGCCGAAAGCCACGACCTCGGCGACGACGGCGTCCGCCACGGGTTCGGCGTCCGACGGGCGGGCGGGGGTGCGCGGGAAGTCGCCGGGCGGGCGTTCCTGGAACCAGCGGGGCGCGAAGGGCTCGGCGGCGGCCGTGCCCGAGGCGGCCTCGAAGTCGCGCACGACGGTCGGGACGCTGGTTCCGTGCGGCAGTTGGAGCGTGTCGCCGTCCGGCAGGAGGAACGGTGCGTCGAAGGCCTCCAGCCAGGCGCTCCGCCTGAGCTTGCCCTCGGGGAGGGCGACGACCAGCAGGTCGCGCGCGCGGCTCATGCCGACGTAGGCCAACCGGCGCTGTTCCTCCAGCGAGAGCCGGGCGCACTCCTTCCCCTCGTCCGAATCCTCGATGGCCCGCCGGGCCGGGACGCCGCGGGTCCGCCGGCGGAACAGGTCCGGCCACCACCGCACGGCACGTCCGGCCAGCGGAGCGTCGATGCTGAACGGCGCCACCTGTGCCATCCGCGGTTCCCAGAGGCGGTTCATCTCCTCGTAGTCGAAGTCGGTCAACACCACGACGGGCCACTCGAGGCCCTTTGCGCGGTGGTAGGTGAGGATGTGCACCGCGTCGCCGGCCGTGACCACCGGCTGCAGGTCGAGTTCCGGCGAGCTCGGCTCCTCCAGCCAGAACAGGAAGCCGGTGAGGCTGGCGGTCTCGTGCTGGGATGCGCAGTGTTCCTCGTAGAGGACGACGAGGTCGAGCAGCGCATCGAGGTTCCGCTGGCGCTGGGCCGCCTTGACGCTGTCCGGCCCCCACGCGGTGACGGTTTCGCGGATGCCCACGTCGTTGAGGACCCGCACCACGGTCTCGAGGGGAGACAGCGACGCGATGGTCCGGCGCATCGCCCGCAGGCGTTGCACGATCGGATGCCCGCCGTCCCAGTCGCGGCTCTCGCGGCCGTTGGCGAGCCAGGCGAGGCGCTCCGCGAGCCACGTTTCAGGGGGGTCGCCGCCGGCGAGCGCCACCACCTCGGCTACGGCCAGCGTATCGCTGTCGTCGTTCAGGCAGCGCAGGCACGCCCTCGCGAGGCCCGTCTCCGGGACCGCGAGGAGGCCGCGCATGGTCATCTTCATGGGCACGCGCCGACTCCGCAACGCGCGCGCGATGCCCTCGACGCGCGGGTTCGTCCGCGCGAGTACGGCGATGTCGCCGTAGCGCACCGGGCGGATGTCCCCGGTGTCCGGGTCGACGACGCGAAAGCCGCCGGCGACGAGATCGGCGACGCCCTCGGCAAGGGCCTGGAACCGCTCGTCGAAGCCGCGGCCGGCCAAGGTCCAGCTGGCGACCGCGGGGCCGTCGGGGGCGGCGTCGCGTCGCGGCTTCAGTACGACGCGGGAAGGCTCCATGGACCCCCGGAAAGCGGTCGCGAAGACCGCGTTGACGTAGTCGACCAGGGGCGCCCGCGAGCGCCAGTTGTCCTCGAGCGTAACGGTGGCGGCATCGCCCGCGGCGAGTTCCTCGAGGGTGTCGAACACCAACGCCTGGTCGCACCCGCGGAACCCGAAGATGGCCTGCTTGACGTCGCCCACGAAGATCGCGCGATCGGCCAGCCCGGCGAGCCTGACGAAGAGCGCGAGCTGCATCGGGTTCGTGTCCTGGAACTCGTCGACCAGCAGCACCTCGAGTTCGTCCCGGAGACGGTCGGTGACGCGCCGCTCGGAAAGCGCCCGCAGCATCAGTTGTTCCATGTCCCCGAAATCGATGAGCGCCGCGCGCCGCTTGAGTTCGGCGAACCGGTCCAGGGCCCGGCCGGCGATCTCGAAGGCGCCCTCGGTGTAGCTGCGCAGGTCCGCCTGGAAGAGCGGGTGCGCGTCGTACCGGCTCGCGGCGGTCCACACGGGCTCGGCGACGGCCTGGCTCGCCCTGGCCGGTTTCTCCTTGCTCAGGCTCATCCACACGGACCAGGGGCAGTCGTGGCGGCCCAGCCGTGGCGCCGCGGCGTGCAGCCGCGCCAGGTAGTCCCTCGTGGTCTTCGTCCGGTCGCGATCGAGGTCGATGCCGGAGAGCGCCTGCCCGACCGCCGCTTCGAGGGCGGCGGAGTGGCCGTCGTCGTTGGCCTCGGGGAAGAACGCCAGGAGCGCATCGGCGTTGTCGCGGCCCATCCCGGCCAACGCGGACGCATCGAGATCGTTGTCGCGGGCGAGGTCGGCGATCCTCTTGACGACGCCCTGCCATCGGTCGAGTTCGAGCCGTGCGCCGCGCGCGTTCATGTCGCGGATCCGGCCGCGGTCCAGAACGTCGTCCAGGGCCTGGTCGAACAGGCGCTCCGAGTCCTCGACGCTGGCGACGTCGAGGCGGGGGGAGAGCCCGAGTTCGAAGGCGAAGCGCCGGAGCACGCGCTCGCAGACGCTGTGCACCGTGCCGATCAGGGCGCCACCGGACTGCTCGGCGAGGGCGAACCGGCCGCTGGCGATCAGGCGCTCCCGCACCCGGTCGCGCAGCTCGGCCGCGGCCTTGACGGTGAACGTCGTCCCGATGATGCGTGCCGGGTCGACAGCGTCCTCGACCAGCAGGCGTTCGAGTTCCTCGGTGAGGCGCCAGGTCTTGCCGCTGCCGGCGCCGGCGCTGATGAACGTGACGTGAGAGAAGTCGGTCATTGCGCGGGATCGACGCCGGTCAGGAGCCGGAAGTCGTCGAACCGGTCGGGTCCCTCGGGGCTGCGGAGGCCGTCGTCCGGAGGGCGCGACCGCTCGTCCGGCTCGGTGCCCTCCGCGGGGACCTCCACGAGCCCGCGGTCGAGCTGCGCGCGGCGCCAGCCGTGCGTGACCTCCGCTCGCCGCCAAAGCCCGGCCTCGGACTCGCCGGCCGCGGAGGGCGCTGCGATGGCGTCGGGGAAGACGGTGCGGTCGGGGGCGATCATGTTGCCGGTGATGACGATGTAGTACGCGCAGTACGGCCACTCGTTGCGGCGCTCGGCGGCGCGGTGCAACCAGGCGTAGGTGCCGAGCTGGAGGTGCCGGCCGGCTTCCATCTCCTGTTGGCGGTAGGGTTCGCTGCCCCACTTCACGTCCACCACGACGCGGCGTCCGTCGAGGTCGGTCAGCAGCAGGTCTATCGTGCCGCGCAGGGCGAATGCGGCGTGTTCGGCCTCCTGCGCCGCTTCGGCCCGCACGTGGTCGATGCGAGCGCTGCGCAGGTGCTGGAGGAGGCGGGCCAGGCTGCGCTCGATGCGGTCGGCCACGTACTGGCGGTCGCCGCCGCGGCCGCGCTGGAGCAGTACGGCGCCTTCGGACTCGAACAGCCGGTCGAGGCAGGTGTCGAGCCAGTCGTGGAGGGCGGCCTCCGACAGGCCCGCCCATTCGGAGCGGTCGGGATGGGCGTCGAAGAAACGCTCGAACAGCCGATGCGCGAGGTTCCCGTACAGCAGCCCGCGGTCGTGGATGTTCGCCGCGCGCCCCGGACGCAGCTCCGCCAGGTAGTGCAGCACCCATTCGTGCGGGTAGTCGTAGAGTTTCGACAGGGAGGTGTACGACTCCACCGGCCGCGCCGGCAACGCGACGTGGGGCGGCAGGGACCACCACCGCTTCGGCGGCTGCAGGGGGCGGGCCGGCAGCGCCGGCGTGGGCACGCCGATCTGTGGCAGTGCGCCGACGCCGTCGCGGAGGAGCGATCCGTCCAGTAGCAGTTCGCGGAAACCGGGGCAGCGGTGCTCGATCTCACCGAGGAGCGGGTGGCTGCCGCGTTCGGAGCGATGCGCCACCAGGACGAGCCGCCGCCGGCAGTGCAGCAGCGGCCGCAGCCAGTCGCGCCGACGGCGGCGCAGTCGCTCGGCGGGAGAGGGCGCCTCCACGCCCGCGGCGGCCAGGGCGGTGAGTTCGCTCGACGACCACGGCGGCGCCGGTTCGGCGGGTTGCGGCGCCAGGTCCCACCACAGCAACTCGTCCACCGGATCGACCACCGTAGCGGGGTGCGTCGTGGCGCGCACATGCCCGGCCTGGGCGAATGCGGTGGGATCCGGCTGGGCGGTCGCGGCCTCGTCGATCAGGCGGTCGAGTTCGGGTTTCGGCACGCGGGCGTGGCCGTCCGCGGCCAACCGGTCGAGGGCGTCCGCGAGGGCCTTGCACTGGGAGATGGCGGCGGTGTAGACGCGCTCGTCGGCCGCTTCGGCCACGGCGCGGCGCCGTTCCAGCCAGCGCGAACAGCGTTCCGTGCGCTGTGCGATCGCGTCGATCGGCGCGCCGGTGTCCTGGGGGAATCGCGGTGCTTCCAGCCAGTACCGGATCTCGTCTGGAGAAACGCCGGTCGCCTCGGCGCGCTCGGCTTCCCCCTGCGCGATCCGTGTCATGGCCGCCTTCCAGTCCGGGCCCCCGACGCCGGGACGCTCGGCAACGGCCGCCGCGAGCGGCCTCCGCACCCGCCATGGCAGCGGGGCGACGGGATGGAGCAGGACCTGCAGGAGAACGCGCGGATCGACGGGCCGCCAGAGCAGGGCGAGCGCCAGGGCGGGCACCTGCGACACGGGCCGGAACCGCGACCGATGCTGGAAACCGCAACGCGGCAGGCCGGAACGCTCGAGGGCCCGGTCGAACACGATGCCGTCGCGCTCCGCGATCAGGACCGAGCTTGCCGGCCGGAACTCGCGCAGGGATTCGGCGAGGGCGCGCGCCGACACGTCGCGGGACTCGGCGCGAACGACGAGCACCGTGCCGTCTCCCTGCAGGCGCCCGGTCGCGTTTGGGTCGGCGAGGATTGCCTGCAGCCGCGCCAGGTCGGAGTCGGGGGCGGCGCTCGGCACGGGGCCCACTCCGGGATGCGGTTCGAAACCGATGGCGTCGACCACGCGCCGCCATGCAACGGGCAGGTCCGCAGGATCGTCCAGCAGCACGAGGCGTTCGACTTGTGTCCGGCGGGTTTCGAGCGCGCGCGCGACGGCGGCGAGCCGTTGGCCGACGCATGGCGCGGCACGCTCCCGGGCGAGGACCTCGACGGTCGCCATGTCCGCCAAGCGCGGTTGAGTCGTGTCGAAACAGCCGTCCCAGCCTCCTTCGTACCACTCCGCCCGCCACCGCATGAGTTCCCGGGCCACGCCGATCGGATCCACGTCGAACGACGCGTGGTAGAAGCGGGCGAAGTCGTTGGCGTCCGCCAGGCAGCTACGGTAGCGGGCGACCTGGGCGGCGGGATGGTCGAGCACCGGCGGCAGCCCGAGATCGCTCTCGAGCGTCTCGAGCAGACCGCGCGGTCCGAGGCGTATGTCGCCGAGCGCGGTGGTGGGCGCTGAGGGGTCGAGGACGTCCGCGAGCAGGCCGAAGCGGACGATCACATGGTGGTTCCCTTGCAGAAGTCGGCGATGCTGCGGGCGGTCTCCCGGCTGATTTCGGGGCAGCTCGTGGGGAAGATCTCGGTGCCGTGGATCGTCCCCATGACCTGCCGGCACTGGGCCTTGACGCCTTCGGCGATCAGGAGTCGGTAGAAGTTGATGCCCTCGTCGCGGAGGGGATCGCACTCGTTCACGCTGATGACGGTGGGCGGCAGTCCGCGCACGTCCTCGGCCGTCGCGAAGCCTGGCCACGCGAGCGGGTCCCGGTTCTCGAACGCCTCGATGCCGTAGATCACGGCCCCGCGGTTGTTGTGCAGGTCGAGCAGGATGCCGTTGTTCTCGGTGGACGAGGGGTTCTCGGGCAGCGGCCACTCGCCCGCGATGTAGGGGCACAGCGCATAAAGCCCGGCCGCCAGGCCGCCGTCGCCGTCCTTGAGCAGCTTGAGTCCGGTCGCGAGCGTCAGGTTGCCCCCGCCGCTCTCGCCGGCCACGACGATCCTGCTCGCGTCGATGCCGAGCGTGTCGGCGTTGGCCGACACCCACTTGAGACCGGACACGCAGTCGTTCAGGCCCGCCGGGTACGGCTCGATTTCGGGTACGGACGAGGGCGAGAGGGCGTTGCGGAAGTCCACCATCGCCACGGCCACGCCCTGGGCGGCGATGATCTTGCCCCACGCGCGGTAGTTCCCGAGGTAGCAGGACATCATCATCATGCCGCCGCCGTGGATGTAGTACACGCACGGTACTGTTTCCCCGGAGCCTTCCCCGGAGTCGGGACGGATGAACTGGATGTTGATCGTGTTGCCGTCCGGCTCCGACCGGACTTCATGGGTGACGATCGAGAGTCCGGCCGAGGGCGCGATCTCCTCGTTGTCCGCCACCTCGAACATCGCGGCGAGCGCCTCGTCGGCCGCCCGGGCCTCGGGCGTGTTGGCCGCCGCGACGGCCGCCTCGCGGCTTTCGACGTCCCCTTGGTCGAGGGACGGAAACCCGGCCAGCATTGCCTTCAGACGCGGGTCGATTCGCGGGTCGTTGACGCCCTTTGGCTCGCTCATCGGTCATTCTCCTCCTGCGATGGCTTGTTCATGGTCCGCTTCCAGCAGACGCGCCCCGCGCATGATGTTGCCGAGGGCGTAGTTGGCTTCGTGGCAGGCGTACTCGTACACGCTCGTGTCCGTCGCAGGCCAGGGATATTCGCCGCTCCACGGCGCGTCCCAGGCCCCCGGGTCCTCCACCGTGAAGCTGTAGTGCAGGGTGTTCTCGTCGAGGCGCCGGAAGCGCTCGACGACGTGCAGGTCCTCGGTGGCGCCGTACAGGTAGAGTCCCGACTTGGCCCGGAAGTTGGTGGTATCGACGACCAGCGTGTCCCCCTCCCAGTGGCCGATGGAGTCGCCCATCCACTTGCGCACGTCGGCCGGCGGATGCTCGCCGCCGATGCGGATGATGCGCGCGTCGTGGACCATCTCGTTCAGGATCATGACGTGGTCGGGCGTCTGCACGATGCGCTTCACGTTGTTGTAGAGCACGGGCAGCATCGGCGGTCCCGAGGTGGACCCGAACCCGAGCAGGCAACGCTCGCCGAGCGGGCGCAGTTCCGGGTCGTCGTAGGGTCCGACCTCGCGCGCCTCCTCGAGCCACCAGGCTTCTCCCGTGTTCTCGCGGAACGCGCTGAAGAACACCGCGCGGTTCGCCTGGCCCCGCGGGGTCAGCTTCGGCAGCCGTCCGTTGGGCGGGTCGTGGATGATGGAGGTACGGTGCCGGCCGTCGATGGCGAAGGTGTCGTCGCCGTTGTCGATCCAGAACGTGTTGTAGCCACCCACGTTGCCGGCGGCGCCCGGCGAGCCGTCGCCGCCCTCGGGAGGCGCTTCCCGGTTCGGGTCGCTGCGGGTCGAGGTGGCCGCCCGGAAGGCGGCGGCCTGCGCCTCGAACGTCTGCGCCTGTTCCGCCGAGAGATACAGGTTGTCCCCGAACATCTCCGGCCGTTCGAGTGGGGTGAGCGTGGCCACGTCGTAGACGCCGCTGAGATCGGGGTGGCCGTCCGCCGCCCGCGGAACGTCGGCGGTGGCCACGGCGGCACCCAGCGCGCCTGCGGCAATGGCGATCGGGACGTGCGATCTGTTGCCCATGGACTTGGCTCCCTTCGCGAATCGTGCCGGATGTTACGCTACGCCGGAGGGCGCACCAAGCCGCTCTCGACCGCGCCGGGTCCTCCGGGGGGAATAGAGGGGATAAAGAGGGGGCAGGGGACAGGGATGAAGCGACTGCGGTGGCTCGCTTGCGTACTTGCGGTCGGGTTGGTTGCCTGCGAACCGACGCCCTCCCGGGATGCGGCCAACGGGGATCCTCCGGCGCTTCCCGAAGAGACTCTGCCCGCCGAGACGCCCTCGGTCGAGCGTTTCCCCCACCGCGAAGCGTTCTTCGGCGACCTGCATGTGCACACCAGCTTTTCGACGGATGCCTTCTTCTACGGTAACCGCGTCGGACCTCGCGACGCCTGGCGTTTCGCCCGTGGCGAGGCCGTACGCCTGCCCACGGGCATCGTCGCGCAACTGGCGGTGCCCCTCGACTTCGCCGCGATCACAGACCACGCCGAGGGTTTCGACCGGATCGGGATTTGCACGGACCCCGATCACGCGCTGTACGGATCCCCGACCTGCGAGGAGACCCGGAACCCAAAGGAGACGCTCGATGCGTTCTTCGCCAGGGTCTTGACGCGGGCCATCGAATGGCCGCGGCCGCGCAGTCCGGCGTTGTGCGCCGATCTCGATGTCTGCGTCGATGCCGCGCGCCCGATGTGGCGCCGCACGCAGTTGGCCGCGGACGAGTTCGACCGGCCGGGGGAGTTCACGGCGTTGATCGGCTACGAATTCACGGGGCTCGTGACGGGCGCGGGCATGCTCCATCGCAACGTGCTGTTCCGCAATGCGCACGTCACGGAGCATGCGATCTCGGCGGTCGACGTCGTGAACCAGGCGGACTTCCTGCGCCGGCTCGACGCCGCCTGCGAGCTACCGTGCGAGGTGCTCACGATCCCGCACAACACGAACTACTCGTGGGGCCTGGCGTTCGCCCCCACCGACCTCGACGGCTCCGAGTACACGGACGCGGACCTGGAGCGGCGCGCCGGCATCGATCGCCTGGCGGAGGTGACGCAGCGCAAGGGCAGTTCGGAGTGCCAGATCGGCGTCGGCGCCGCCGACGAGGACTGCGACCTGGGCCTCATCTTTCCGCCCTGTGCGGCGGATGGGGAGACGCGTTGCGTGCGCGAGACCTCGTTCGTGCGCGATGCCCTCCTCGACGGCATCGCCCTCAAGAGCCAGCGCCGGGCCAACCCCTTCAAACTCGGGATGATCGGCTCGACCGACACGCACCAGTCCGATCCGGGGAACACGGACGCACGGCGGCACTCCCGGTTCGCCCACGCCATGGAGTCCCCGGAGTCCGCGCGCGAGGTGCTTGCGGGCACGCATCCCGCGGCTGGTCCGTGGCGGCGCCTGAGCGAGGGCGGGCTCGCGGGGGTGTGGGCCGAGGCCAACACCCGCGAGGACATCTTCGATGCGCTGTGGCGGCGCGAAGCGTTCGGCACCAGCGGGTCCAGATTGCGCATCCGGTTCTTCGCGGGCGACCTGCCGGCGGATATCGGGGCGCGTGACGACGCGCTCGAGATGGCCTACGCCCGTGGCGTGCCGATGGGAGGCGACCTCGAAAGCGCGGCTCCGCCGACGTTCTGGGTGTGGGCCGCGCAGGACCCCGCTGCCGCCACGCTGGACCGGATCCAGGTGATCAAGGGGTGGGTCGAGGGCGACGCGCACCACCATCGGCTATGGGACGTCGTGTGTTCCGCCGGCCGCGTACCCGGGGAGGATGGGCGCTGCCTGCCGTCGCCGGCGACCGTGGACACCGCGACCTGCGATCGGCATGACGGCGTCGGAGCGGCGGAACTCGAGGCGACATTCACGGACCCGGCGTTCCAACCGGACCAACACGCCTTCTACTATGTCCGGGTGATGGAGAATCCGAGTTGCCGCTGGACGACGTGGTTCGCCAATGGCGCTGGCGTCCCGCCACCGGACGACGTGCCGCTGACCGTGCGGAACCGGGGCTGGTCGTCGCCCATCTGGCGGGAACCGTAGACGACGACGCGGCGCGACCGAGCAACGAAGGGACTATCGAATGACGCAATTGGGCAATCGCGGCCACGTGCAGGCCAGCCGCAGGGAGTTCCTGGTGGGCGCCGCATCGTGGGCGACGCTCGCCGCCACCGCGGGCGGGGCCGCGTCGCCGGACGATGCCGGGTCGCCGGGCGCGTCGGACGACGGCCTGCAGGGAGACGCCTCCGGCCGGCTCGTGGTCACGGCCGTGGATGCCTACCCGGTGTTCATCAACGAGCGCTCGGTAGGGCTCTTCGACCCGCCGACCTTCTCGTCCGACGAGGATCCGCGCCGCTGGTACTACGGCGGCCCGTTCGAGCAGTTGCCGTCGGCGATCATCGCGGTGGTCAAGACGAACCAGGGCATCACGGGCTTCGGCATGGGCGCCGGGGGCGGCGCCGCGGTGGAGATCATCCACGGGCACCTGCGGCACCTCGTCGTGGGCGCCGACCCGCGCGGGGTCGAACGGCTCTGGGACCAGATGTACACCTCCGGCCTGTTCTACGGCCGGCGCGGCCTGTTCCCGATGGCGCTCTCCGCGGTCGACAACGCGCTCTGGGACATCGCCGGAAAGTACGCCGGCAAGCCGGTGCACACGATGCTCGGGGGAGAACCGCGTTCGCGGATCCCCATCTACCAGACCGGCGGCGACATCGCGGCCGGCAAGCGCGCCGGGGTCCGGAACTTCAAGGTGGGCCTGCCCATCGCACCGGAGACCTCGGCCGCCGACACCCAGGCGGCGATCGACCACGTGCTCGCCGCGCGGGAGACGCTCGGACCGGACGGCAACCTGATGACCGACAGCGTGTCGCGCAGGGGGACCGCGGACTGGGCGGTCGGCGTCGCCGAGCGTTTGCGGCCGGCGCGCCTCTACTGGATGGAGGAACTGCTCTCGCCGGACGACGTGTTCGGCTACGCGGAACTCGTGCGGCGGATCGGCGGCGGCGGCCCGGGATGGACGAGGGTGGCGTGCGGGGAGCACGAGTACACCGAGCACGGCTTCGAGGTGCTCGTGCGCCTCGGCTCCGCGGAGGTGCTGCAGCCGGACATCACCTGGTGCGGCGGCCTCACCGCGGCGCGGCGGATCGCGAAGGTCGTCGAGGACGCGGGCCTCGAACTCGTGCCGCACCGCGGCGGCAGTTCCTGGGGTCTCCCCATCGCCCTGACCGCGCCGAGCTGCACGATGGCGGAGAGCTTCGCGGCGGGTTCACCCATCCTCGAGGCCATGACGCCGGTCATCGAGAACGGCGACTGCCTGGCGCCGACGGAACCCGGCTTCGGAACGGCGCTCACGGAGGAGATGGTGCTCGAGCACCGGCTGACGGCAGGTTGAGCGAATTCATGGGGAAGCAACATCGCGTGCGGCCACGGCGATCCGTGGCCGCGCGCGGAGTGCATGGTCAAACGAGCCCGCCGATGCGCTCACCGCGGTCCGCCCACTCCCTGGCGAACCGCGGGGCGGGGGTGTCGCGCGGGTGCCGCGGTTATCCCGCGGCGTGCTGGGCCGCCGCCGGCGGGGCCGCCCCGGCCTGCAGGCGTCGCAGCTCTTCCCAGCCGAAGTAGCCGGTGAAGTTGTCTTCGTCGAAGAAGATCACCGGACCGTCGGCGAGCATGAGGTAGTCGACGTCCTCAAGGGCCTCGGTCTTGTGGTGGATCATCCCGTTCGGCTCGAACAGGAAGTCGCCGGCCTCGAGGATGTTGTCGCGCACCTGCAGCGTGCCGCTGATGACGTACACGTACACCGCCCCGATGTGCTTGTGGGACGGGGCCGCGTAGCCCTTCTTCCAGCGGTAGATGCCGGCGTGACGGCCCGTCTCGCCCTGCGACCAGAGCAGTCGCACCCAGGCCATGCCGGGCTCGGTCTCGAGCCAGTCATCGTCCGAGGCCGCGACCACGGTGTCGGAGAGGTTCTCGTCAAACGGAGTAATGTCTTGCGGTAGTGGCATGCGCCTCCCTCCTGTCAGGCATTGCCGCCCGATTGTAGCACCGGGGAAGGTGGCTGCTTGGCCAAGGTCCATGATCCCCCGGTTTTACCCGCCACGGCGAGATGACGGCTGCGCCCGGCGCCGGGAGCAACCCCTGCAAGTTCCAGGTGACCGGCGCCGCACGCTTCAGCCGGCCGTGGGCGGCGTCGGCTGCCGTTCCGGCGACCGCGGCGGCAGGCGCGAGAGAGGCGGTGGCCGCGCCTCGCACATCGCGGGTCTTGCCGCCGCGTCCGGTGGTTGCGAGCCCTGCCCCCGCACACCGTTATTGGGAAGAGGTCCCGCAATCCAGTGGATTGCTGCATTGGTTGGAGACGGTGATCGCGCCATCGCAGTTCACGGCATCGAAGAGAACCGAGAGACTCGCCACCACGTCGCCGATGGTGTTGCTTGATCCGTTGTGTCGATCACACTGGAGGCTGAGCAACTCGCATCTCTCTGGATCGTAGGAGGTTGCGCGGACCGCAGAGGCACTGCAAGTACCAGAGGCACAAGACTCCCCCCATGCGTCCGCGCAACTGTTTCCGTGCGCCGACTGAAGCGCCATGGCGAGGAGGCCCGCGGCGACGAGCCTGGCGAGTCGTCTCATACGTGAACTCTCCTTGCTGTATCCGGTTGATTGTGATGCAAAGGGCTTTTCCTGTCACGCTTCCCTCAGCCGAGGATGTACGGCGCTCTCATGGACTGGCGGCGCACGCTCGCGGTACGCTCCGGGCGAGGTTTCCCCCAGCCAAGGCGGCGCACCCATTCCTGACACCGGCACCCGGGAGCGGATCGAACTGAATCCGGCTCCCATGAGCGAGCGCGTGCGGCCGCGCACCGTGTTCGTGATGAGCAGCGTCCTGTTCGGCGTGCACTTCGCCGAGGCCCTCAGCGTCAACCTGCTGCCGCTGACTCTCTACCTGTTCACGGAGAACGCCTTCTTCATCGGCGTGATCCTCGCCATCAACCCGATCTTCGGCTTCATCGCGCAGCCGATCGTGGGCGTGCTGGCGGACCGGACGTGGACGCGCGTGGGCCGCCGCGCCTTCTACTTCATCATCGCGGCGCCGATCGTGGCGGCGACGGAGATCGCGATGCCGTTCGCCACGACGCTCTGGGTGGTCGTCGTGCTCATCATCGTGATGCAGTTCTTCGTGGACGTCATCTTCGGGGCCTATCACCCGCTGCTCGCCGAGATGGTCCCGCCGGCCCAGCGGAACTTCGTCGCGGGCGTCAACCTGGTCGCGGCCCAGCTCGGGTGGATCGCGGTGCTGTTCATCGGGATGCCGCTGGTGACGTACTACCGCGGGATGCACGGCGAACACCTGTACGGCCTGCCGCTGTACTTCATGGCGGCCGGCGTGATGATCGTCTTCGTCATGCTCGCCGCGTTCGTGCTGAAGGAGCGGCGGCTCGATCCCGTGAAACCGCGCGCGCGGCTGACGCCGAGGCAGTACGTGCGCGACTTCGTGGACCACCCGATGCTCCTCCGGCTCGGCTTCGTCAACCTGCTGCGCTCGCTGCAGCGCACGGCCATCGCGGGCTTCGTCGCGCTCTACGCGACCAAGATGCTGCTGTTCGAGGAGGCGGAGTTCGGGCAGTCCTGGGGCTACATGCCGTTCATCGCCCTCGTCTTCGCCATGCCCGTCGCTGTCGCCATGAGGCGGCTCAACCGCCAGCAGGCGATGATCGTGGGCTTCGTGGTGATGCTGGTCTGCTCCGCCGTCGGCTATGTCGCGGACACGCCGGAGATGCTCCTGGTGGCCGCCATCTTCTTCGGGCTCGCCGACGTCATGAACGCCATGGCCCACAAGACCCTCTGCACGGACTACTTCCTGCAGGGCATGATCGGCCAGCAGTCGACGACGATGAACATCTTCTACGGCGTGGGGCGCACGGTGGGGCTGGTCCTGGTCGGCGCGACCATCAACTACGTCTTCGACAACGACTACTCGGTCATCTGGCCGATCGCGGCGATTCTCGCGGTGCTCGGCATCGTGGCGCTGTTCGGCGTGCGCGACGTGCGCTACGAGGACAGCAAGGGGAAGCGGGCGCCCGCCCAGGCCTGACAGCGTCGCTCCGTGCGTGTCGCGCCGCGGTGTCCGCAGACGGTTTTCGGTGGCCATGCTGCCCAGCAAGGCTTGCATGGAAGTACGCATCCGCCGAAGGGTGGAACGCCAACACTTCCTTACGCGTCAGCGGCCGAGGGAGCTTCCCCGGCTGAAGGCTCCTTGCGACGCCCACGACTATCACGATTCAGCCCGTGCCCGGGAGGGGCTGGCCGCTGGCAGCGCTTGGGGGACACTGCACCGCGCTCGGCTGATCGTCAATGCACGGTACTGAACGGGTTTCTGGTGCGCAGTTCCGGGAACAGCGAGAAGTCGCGGTCGCGGGTCAGGAGCGTCTCGACGCCGTGGGCGACGCAGATTGCCGCGATGCGGGCGTCGTGAACCACCCCGCCGACGACCCGGGGACGCTGTACGAAGGTGCCGAGGATGCCCTCGAAGCCATCGGTTTCCCCGATGACGCGGTTCGAAGGGGACCGAGTCCAAGCCTGGAACTGCTCCCACGCGCGAGCCGGAGCGGTTGCCGTATGCTTCCAGATGCGACGGTTCGTCACCACGCTCAGGAACTCGTAGCAGCAAGGCCAGGGGATGGCCCACGTCCCGGCCCCCTCGGCAAGCCCGGACAGGGTCGCGTAGGCCTCGCCGCCGATGCGTGACTCGCGTCTGTGGGCGTAGACCAGGACGTTGGTGTCGACGGCGATCATTCCCCGTCGCGATCGTTGTAGATCAGTTCGCGCAGTTCGGGCCAAGAGTACCGTTCCAGGGGATCCTCCGCGTTGGGGTCCCCCACCCTGAGGTCGGGCAACTGGTAGGTGTTCTCGAGCGTCGGAGACGCGAGGACGGCACGCAGCCCGTCCTCGACCACGCCGCGCAACGTGCGTCCCGTCTCGCGCGCCCGGCGCTTTGCGCGTTCGAGCAACTCGTCGTGAATGTCGATGGTCGTCTTCATGGCACCCATACTACCCATACTCATTGCTATGGGGAAGCAATATCGCACGCCGGCCATCTGGCTGATCGCGGCGATCGGCATCTTGGCGTTGTTCGGCGTGCGCGACGTGCGCCACGAGGCAGAGAGGCGGCTGCGGGCCGGCGCCGCCGCGGCACGCCGCTCAGGCGCGCAGCGCGAACCCTTCGTATCCCTTCGCGGCCACTTCGTCGCACTTCTCCACGTACGGCGGGTAACCGACGTAGGGCATGAACACCTGCGGCTTGCCCGGAATGTTCACGCCGAGGTACCACGAGTTGCAGGTGGGGTAGAGCGTCTCTCCGGCGATGTCGTTGACGTGCGCGACCCACTCGTCCTGCGCCGGTTCCGTCGCCTCGATCGTCGCGTAGCCCCGCTCGCGCAGGTAGGTCATGCAGTCGGCGATCCAGTCCACGTGCTGCTCGATGGACACGATCATGTTGGTCAGCACGGACGGGCTGCCGGGCCCGGAGATGGTGAAGAGGTTCGGGAAACCCGCGACCCCGAGGCCGAGGTAGGTGCGCGGACCGGCGGCCCATTTCTCCCGCAGCGCGCGTCCGCCCCGGCCGCGGATGTCGATGCGGTGCAGGGTGCCCGTCATGGCGTCGAAGCCGGTGGCGAAGACGATGCAGTCGAGTTCGTAGGGCGTCCCGCCGGCGACGAGCCCGCCGGGGGTGATCGCCTCGATCCGCGCATCGCTGATGTCTACCAGGGTCACGTTGTCGCGGTTGAACGTCTCGTAGTAGCCGGTGTCGAGGCACGGGCGCTTGCAGCCGATCACGTTGTGCGGCGAGAGCAGGGCCGCGACCTCCGGGTCATCGACGATGTCGGCGATCTTCTCGCGCACGAACGCGGCCGCGGTGTCGTTCGATTCGGGGTTGACGAGCAGGTCGGCGTACCCCATCAGGAAGGCGAAGCCGCCGATACCCCAGCGGTCTTCGTAGTCCCTGCGGCGGGCCTCCGGGTCGTCGTCCACCGCCGCCAGCTCCCGCATGGTGGCCTGGACGCCCAGTGCCCCGGGCATCTGGCTGTTGCGGGCGCGGATGGCGGGGTAGTCGGCCTTGACGGACCGCTGCACCTCCGCGTCCAGCGGGCCGTTGCGCGCCGGGATGGAGTAGTTCGGCGTGCGCTGGAAGACCGTCAGGTGGCCGGCCTCGCGGGCGATGACGGGAATCGCCTGGATGGCGGACGAGCCCGTGCCGACGATGCCGACGCGCTTGCCGGTGAAGTCCACGCCCTCGTGGGGCCACCGGCCGGTGTGATGGACCTCGCCTTCGAACGTGTCGACGCCTGGAAAGTCCGGCGTGTTCGCGGACGAGAGGCAGCCCGTCGCCATCACGCAGAACCGTGCCTCGACGGTCCCGCCCGTGTCCGTGCGGACGGTCCAGCGGTCGCGGCTCTCGTCGAAGACCGCTTCGGTCACGCGCGTGTCGAACTCGAAGTGCCGCGCGAGGTCGAAGCGTTCCGCGACGTGGTTCGCGTAGCGCTGGATCTCGGGCTGGCCGGCGTAGCGCTCCGTCCACTCCCACGCCTGCTGGAGTTCGTCGGAGAACTGGTAGGAGTACTCCATGCTCTCGACGTCGCAGCGCGCCCCCGGGTAGCGGTTCCAGTACCAGGTGCCGCCCACGCCGCCGCCGGCCTCGAAGCCTTGCAGGCTGAAGCCGAGCCCGTGCAGGCGGTGCGCCATGTAGAGTCCCGCGAAACCGGCGCCGACGATCACGGCGTCGACGCGCCCGGTGCTGTCCGTCATGTCTTGATCCTTGCCGAAGGAGGGGAGGTTCGATACCGGTCGCGAGAGACGGCCCGATCAGGTTTCCCGTAGCGCCGCGAGTCTGGCGACGAACGCCGGGTGTGCGTCCGCCGCCATGGCCCCGTCCAGCGCCGCCCGCACGGCCTGCATGTCGTCGCCGAGCAGAGCGTCCACGGCCAGGGCCAGCCCCGGGAACACCTTGCCGTGGATGACGCCCCGGCCGTCCGGCGCCAAGGGACGGTAGTCGTCCCCCACCAGCTCGAACCAGTCCAGGCACTCGTCGACGGTGCGCCAGACGACGTATTCGCGCACGCCGTTGCGCCGGTAGGCGTGCAGCTTGTCGTGCAGGTCGTGGGAGGCGCTGCTCGCGGCGATCTCGGCCACGAACTCGGGTGCCCCACTGAGGTAGCCGTCGTCGTCGCGCCGCGACTGCCCGCCCGATTCGATCCGCAGCAGCGCATCCGGCTGTAGCTCGTTGTCCAGGTCCAGGCGGACGGTGGCGTTGTCCGACAGCCGGACGCCGGGCGTGTCGAAGGCATAGCGCGACAACCACATCATCAATCTCGCATGGGGCTCTGCATGCACGTCATCCCGGACGGGCGATCCCATGAACACCACTCCCTCGATCAACTCCGCCTTCTTGACGTGTGGAAGGCAGGCGTAGCGGCGCTCGAACTCGCATCGGGTCAACCGGTCTCCGGACTCAAGGATGGGGGCTCGCGTGGGAGTCATGCCGGTCGTGGGCTGGCCGCGGATGAGGCGATCATAGCGCGCCGGATTCCGGGATGGCATTTTGGCGACGTGCCTTCCGTTCCGGCCTGCTTTCACATGTCGGAGCGAGAGTTCAAGTTTCCGCCATGGCCGCGAGTCCGGCGACGAACGCCGGGTGTGCGTCCGCCGCCAAGGCCTCGTCCAGCGCCGCCCGCACGGCCTGCATGTCGTCGCCGAGCAGAGCGTCCACGGCCAGGACCAGCCCCGGGAACACCTTGCCGTGGATGACGCCCCGGCCGTCCGGCGCCAAGGGACGGTAGTCGTCCTCCACCAGCTCGAACCAGTCGATGCACTCGTCGACGGTGCGCCAGACGACGTATTCGCGCACGCCGTTGCGCCGGTAGGCGTGCAGCTTGTCGTGCAGGTCGTGGGAGGCACTGCTCGCGGCGATCTCGGCTACAAGCTCCGGCGGCCCGCTGACGTAGCCGTCCTCGTCGCGCCGCGACTGCCCGCCGAATTCGATGCGTAGCAGGGCGTCGGGTTGTGGCTCGTTGTCGAGGTCCAGACGCACCGTCGTGTTGTCCAGAAGTTTGACCCCCGGCGTGTCCAGTGCGTAGAGCCCAAGCCAGAGCATCAATCTTGCGTGCGGTTCGCCGTGCAGGTCGGCGCGGACGGGTGATCCCATGAACACCACTCCCTCGATCAACTCCGCCTTCTTGACGTGTGGAAGGCAGGCGTAGCGACGCTCGAACTCGCATCGGGCAAGGCGGTCTCCGGACTCGAGGATGGGAGTTCGCAGGGGAGTCATGCCGTTCGTGGGCTGGTCGCGAATGGGGAGATCATAACCCGTCGCGTCGAGCCACGACCTGCGACTGCGGCAAGGTCTTCATCGACTGTGCCGCGCGTCCGATATACTCGCCTCTCCACCCACGGGAGGCAGGGCATGAACGCGGCGAGCTGGGCCGAGGCGGCGACGATTCCGTCGGCATACAAGACCATCCGGGAACAGGGGCTCGAGAAGAACCTCGAGGAACTCGAGGCATATGGACTCACCGTCCTGACACCGGAACAGATCGGCGAGCCGCGGGTCGTGGAGCGGGCGCGCAAGGCCGTGCTGCGCATTGCCGAAGAGCGCACGGGTGCGCGTCACGACATCGAGACCGGCGAGCACGGGAAGCTGGAGGCCGACGGCTCGACCGGCTGCCAGTACCTGCTGTTCTCCTTCCTCGAGGAGGACCCGGTCTTCGAGGAGATGATCCAGCACCCGATGACCCTGCCGCTGGTCGAGTACTACCTGGGCGCGCAGTGCGTGCTGTCCTCGCTCACGTGCTTCATCAAGTGGGCCGACGACATCGGGTACGGGCCGAACCTCGGACTGCACGACGACTCCAGCCTGTACCGGGCGGGTCCCCTGCCGGCGATTCCGCACGTCTTCAACACGAACTGGATCCTCACCGACTACACGCTGGACAACGGCGCGTTCTGCATCGTGCCCGGCTCGCACAAGCTGTGCCGGCACCCGAAGCCCGGCGAAGGCGTCGAGCACGCCGTTCCGGTGGAGGCGCCGGCCGGTTCCGTACTCGTGTTCCACGGCAACGTCTGGCACGGCGCCTTCCCGCGCAAGAACCCCGGGCTGCGGCTCTCCGTCAATGCCTACTACTGCGGCCCGCACTACCGCGTGCAGGAGAGCTTCTGGGGCCGCATCAGCGACGAGATGCTCGCGGGCAACGGCGACCGTTTCCGGGAGCTGGTCCACTACGACGACCGCTGGGGCTTCCAGGACGCGCGGGGACCGGTGCCCTACCACCAGCGCGGCTGAACGGCGGGCGGCGTGCTCACGTGACGGGTGGACGACGCGTCGCGGTCGCCATCAGCACGCTGGCGCTGCTCGGCGCGGGTGCCGGTCTCGCACTGCTCGCCGAGCGCACCTGGCCGTTCGGAAGCTGGTCCATCCTGGCGTTCGCGGCCTGGATCGTCTTTCCGGCCTGGCTGTTTCATGCCGCGGCGCCGACGGCCGTCCCGCGCGCGGGGCTCGGCAAGGCGTTCGCCATACTGGCTCCGCTGGCGCTGGTGGGAGGCGTCGGTGCGCTCGGCTACGCCGTCTGGCGGCAGCAGGACGCCCCGCTGCCGCTCGCCTTCATCGCCGTGCCGGCCGTCCAGCTCGCGGTGGTGATGCCGTTCCTCCTGTTCACGGGTACCGACAAACGGCAGGCCCGAGGACTTCAGGAAGGTTGAGGCCGCGTCGATCCGGCGTGGGCGAGCCGCTCCGTAATGGCGAGGTGCCGGCGAACCAGTTCGGGCGCGATCCCGTCCGGCCTGCCCCCGGCGGCCGCGCGCATCCGGACCGCGTGGAAGCCGATCGCGGTGAGTGAGACGCCGCCGAGCAGGACCAGCGTCAGGACGCCGATGCCCGGCTGCTCGGCCAGGTCGAACAGGGCCGCCGTACCCATCCCCGCGGCGAGCAGGAAGAGGCACGAGACAGCCGTCGCGACGCGCGTGTCGTAGCGCAGCCGCGCGGCGCGCCGGGAGCCCGCCGAGAGCGCGCGCTTCAGTTCGCCGACCGAGAAGTGGTCGAGGAACCAGCCGGTGTCGTCGTCGAGGCCGCGGTCGTCCGGGGGATCGACGCTGCGACCGGTGATCGGGTCCGTGGCCGTCTCGCCCCGGTTGTGCGCGGCGATCCCTTCGAGCGTCGCCCGGTGCACGCGCTCGTCGATGGGGTAGCGCACCGCGATGAAGATCGCTATCAGCATCATCGTGCCCGGGACTCCCGCGTAGAGGAGCCGGATCGCCCAGCGCACGGCGTCGGGCTGGTCGACGTTGGGCTCGAAACCCAGGGTCGCCAGGACCGCCAGGGGTACGGCGGCACTCGGGATGATCGCGAACTTGGTCACGATGGACCAGAGCGCGGTGTACTGTGCCTCGCGCCGCTTGCCCGTGTAGAGCTCGTCGTAGTCGATCACGTCCGCCTGCATGGACGGCCCGAGGAACTGGCCCGTCGAGAAAGCCATGCCGCCGATCATGAAGAAGAACATCACCCAAGGCGCCGCGCCGTCCCCGTAGATGAAGCTCGGCAGCGCGGTCAGGAGCGCCTGGCAGATAAAGGAGAGGATGAAACTGAGGATCCACACCTGCTTCTTGCCGAAACGCCGGGCCAGCCGCACGAACACCGGCAGCGTCACGACGCCCGTGCCGTAGCCGAGCAGGAGCGCGACGCCCATCCACTCGACCCAGTCCGTGATGCCGAGGGCGTAGCGCAGGTAGAAGGGCATCAGCACGCCGATACCGCCCGACGTGATCGTCGTCACCAGGTAGCAGGCGAGGAGGATGCGGAACGGGTGGTTGCGCAGTACCCGCCGCACGCCTGGCACCAGGGGATTCGGCTTGCGCGCGGAGAACGCGGGGTTCTCGGGGACGCGCCAGCACATCCAGTAGTAGGAGATCACCAGCACCACGGACATGCCGACCGAGAACCAGAGGAAGGTGATGCGTTCCGCCTCCGCCTGCTCGGTCCCCTGCGCCTTGATCGCGGCGATGAAGATGGCGGGGCTCGCCGCCGCGAAGGCCTGACCGACGAGCGAGATGCCGTCCCGCCACGCGAACAGGTTCGAGCGTTCGTGGTAGTCCGAAGTGAGTTCGGGGCCGAGTCCGTAGTGCGGGATGAAGTAGACGGTGTGGAAGAAGCCGTACGCCATGAAGGCGATGGTGAACCACGCGGCGCCCATGAGCGGCGTGATGCCGTCCGGCGGCCCGAACAGCGCGACCATCGAGATTGCGGTCAGGGGCGCGCCGACGATGATGTACGGGCGCCGGCGGCCCCAGCGGCTGCGGGTGCGGTCGGAGATCCAGCCCATGAGCGGGTCGGTGATGGCGTCGAGGGCCCGAGCGAGCACCTGGGCCAGGGCGATGAAGCCGACCGCGACGCCGATCGAATCCGAGTAGAACTTGGTCATGTGGATGGCGACGGGCACGCCCATGGCCATGCCGGCGAAGTTCGGCAGCCCGTAGGCGAGCTTCAACGACAGCGGGAGCTTCACCGCCGTGTCCGGGACTGGAGTGGCGGGTTCGGCCGGTTCGGGCGCGGCAGGGGCGTTCGATGCGATGGTGTGTTTCTCCCCTTGCCTTGCCGTCGGCATCTCGCGATGGCCGGCGGCGTTCCGGCGCTTATACCCCGCTAGCCCGGATTTCTCACCACCGGCCGAAATGGGTCGGGAACGGGAGGTTCCGTTGGCTGCCATGAGTTGCGGTGGGGATTGAAACGGGTCGGAGGGCGAGGCTTGGCGGCTGGGGGCGCGAATCGGCCGCGGAAGTTACGAAACACGGGCATTCGGGGTGCGTGGCGGGCCGGCGGCAAGGTTCCGGCGCGGGTGGAAGCCACGGCGAAACGCCGTTGTACGCGGAATACGGGAGCAACGCCGGACGGCGGCGCCATTACGGCGGCACCAGGGCGCGCAGGTTGCCCAACACCTGACGGAACAGCGCCGCCCGCGGCCAGGCTTCGCTGAACGACAGCGTGATGCGTCGCACGCTGATGCACACGCGCACGCCGACCTTGAACAGCCGGTCGCGGATGGTGCCGCACCGTGCCCTGGCGAGCCGCGTGCCGGCGAGTCCCACGCGGCGCAGGGTCTGCATCATGACGTAGGCGAACGAGTGCAGCAGCAGACGCAACTGGTTGGCGCGCAGCGTCGCCGTGCTGGTGC
>JAJDVW010000043.1 GCA_022825925.1 Pseudomonadales bacterium
GAGGGCAAAATACATGACGTTCATCGACGTCTACGCCGAACTCGACGAGGACGAGTACCGGCGCTACGAGAGCGGCTACGCGGAGGAGAGCAGGGTCATGGCAGGAGTCATCGAGAGAGCCCGTGACGAGGCCAGGCAGGAAGGCAGGCAGGAGGGTCGGCAGGAAGGCATGGAACGCGGCGTCCGTCAAGGCCGCGTAGAGGGCGAGCGGGCGGTCCTCGAACGGCAACTCCGGCGCCGGTTCGGGCGCCTGTCTACCCAAGCCGCCGAGCGGCTGAACGGGGCGTCCGTTGGCGACATCGAGACCTGGGCCGACAACGTCCTCGACGCCGACACGCTCGACGACGTGTTCCGTCCGGGCTAGGAGTTCTCGCAGCGGGTTCGCTGCGCTGACGCGCAGGGAACCCGTGATGTGCGCGGCGCTGTGGGCAAGCCTTCAGCCGGGGAAGCTCCCTCGACTGAAGGCTCCTACCGGAAACTGGCGTTGATTCGGTCGAGCGCCTCGGAGCCGGGGCAGAGTTCCGCTTCGCCGAGGGCGTTCAGCGGTGTCTCGACGGTGTCGAGGATCTCGTGGCAGTCGCTGGCGTCCGGGTCCACGTAGAGGAGCCCGGTCACCACCTCCCCCTCCTGCTGCGCCTCGAGCACGTGCTCGAGGGCGTGGGCCCGATTGTGGGGGTCGTAGCTGCCGTCGAGCTTGCGCAGGCGCAACCGCGAGCCGTCCGGCATGCGCACCGTCTCCGCTTCGCCGGGGGCGTAGTCGGCGGTGATCTCCTCGCCGGCGGCGATGAAGTCCGCGGTGACGACGCTCGCCGCGTGGGTGCGGAGGTAGTCGTAGCTCTTGGTGGAACCGTTGTGGTTGTTGAAGGCCACGCAGGGCGAGATGACGTCGATGAAGGCGAAGCCGCGGTGCAGGAGTCCCGCCTTGATGAGCGGTACGAGCTGTGCCTTGTCGCCGGAGAAGCTCCGCGCCACGAAGCTCGCCCCGATCTGCAGCGCCATCGACACGAGATCGATCGGCTCGTACAGGTTCGGCACGCCCTTCTTGCTGGTCGAGCCCTTGTCGTTGGTCGCGGAGAACTGACCCTTGGTGAGTCCGTAGGTGCCGTTGTTGTCCACGATGTAGAGCATGTTGATGCGGCGCCGCACGATGTGGGCGAACTGGCCGATGCCGATGGAGGCCGAGTCGCCGTCGCCGGACACGCCGATGCAGTAGAGCTCGCGGTTGGCGAGGTTCGCTCCGGTCGCCACCGAGGGCATGCGTCCGTGGACCGAGTTGAACCCGTGCGAGTTGCCGAGGAAGTAGCTCGGCGTCTTGGAGGAACAGCCGATGCCGGAGACCTTGGCGAACCGGTGCGGCGGGATGGCCAGCTCCGCGCACGCCTGCACGATCGCGGCGCTCACGGAATCGTGGCCGCAGCCGGCGCACAGCGTGGAGACGAGGCCCTCGTAGTCCCGGCGCGTCAGGCCGATCTCGTTGGTCGGCAACAGCGGATGGTGGACCCGGGGTTTCGCGACGAACGTCATGGTCCCGTCCCCTCGATCCGCGAGGCGATTCCGCGGGATCCGCGGGATCTGCGGGACGTCATGCCGGAGATGGCGCGGGAGATCATGCGACCGGGTCTCCGCCCGGGCTGCCCCGCCCGATGGCGGTCTGCATGCGCGGCGTGCCTCCCCGCGTGCCCCGGCCGACGGCCCAGAGCCGCGGCAGCCGCATCTTCTCGTAGTGGTCGAGCACGCTCGCCTGGATGGTGTCCGCCGAGATGGACATGCCGCCGTAGTACAGCACCGGCACGATCTTCGCCGCGTCGACCCCGGTCTCGTTGACCAGCAGCGTCTTCATCTGCGCGTCGCGGTTCTGTTCCACCAGGAAGACGAACTCGTGCCGGTGGAGGAACTCCGTGACTTCCTGGCTGAAGGGGAAGCCGCGAATGCGCATCGCGTCGAGCTGCACGCCTTCGTCGGCGAGGCGCTGCATCGCCTCGCCCATCGGCATCGCGGTGCTGCCGTAGAACACGATGCCGGCGCGATGGCCGTGCCCCGAGATCTCCGGGGCCGGCACGAGGGACGCCGCCGTGCGCCACTTGACGAGCAGCCGGTCCATGTTCTCGGTGTAGGCCTCGGGCGCCTCGGTGTAGCGCGCGTACGCGTCCCGCGAGGTGCCCCGGGTGAAGAAGGCGCCCTTCGTCGGGTGCGTGCCCGGCAGCGTGCGATAGCCGATGCCGTCGCCGTCCACGTCGACGTAGCGGCCGAACTCCTCGATGGCGTCGAGGTCCTCGCGCGAGAGCACCTTGCCGCGGTCGTACCGGCGGCTGTCGTCCCACGTGAGCGGCTCCGACAGGTTGTCGTTCATGCCGACTTCGAGGTCGGAGAGGACGATGACCGGCGTCTGCAGCCGGTCCGCGAGGTCCATGGCGTCCGCCGCGAAGTCGAAGCATTCCTTCGGCGAGGACGGGAACATCAGCGGGTGCTTCGTGTCGCCGTGGGAGGCGTACGCGGCCAGCAGGACATCGCCCTGCTGCGTGCGGGTCGGCATGCCCGTGGACGGGCCCGCGCGCTGGATGTCGAACAGCACCGCCGGGATCTCCGCGAAGTAGGCGAGGCCCAGGAACTCCGACATCAGCGACAGCCCGGGTCCGCTCGTCGCCGTGAACGCGCGCGCGCCGTTCCAGCCCGCGCCGATGACGATGCCGATGGCGGACAGCTCGTCCTCCGCCTGCAGCACCGCGAACTTGCGCTGGCCGGTCTCGGTTTCGGTACGCAACTGGCCCGCGTGCTTCTCGAACGCCTCCGCCATCGAGGTGGACGGCGTGATCGGATACCAGGCGCAGATCGTCGCTCCGCCGTAGATGGCGCCGAGCGCCGCCGCGGCGTTGCCGTCGATCATGATGCTGTCGCCGAGCGCGGACGTGCGCCGGAGCTGGATCGGCAGCGGACAGTCGAGGTACTCCCGGGCGTAGCCCCGGCCGATCTCCAGCGCGTGGATGTTCGGCGCGATGAGTTCGTCCTTGCCGCGATACTGCGTCGAGACCATCCCCGTGATGACCTCGAAGTCGATGTTGATCAGCGCCGACAGGGCGCCCAGGTAGACGATGTTCTTGAACAGCTTGCGCTGTTTCGGATCGGCGAACTCCGGCAGGATGAGCTTCGCGATCGGGATGCCGATCTCGGTGATGTCGGGGCGGAACAGCCGGCGGTCGAGGCCCTTCGAGTTGTCGTACAGCAGGTAACCGCCCGGAACGACCGAGGCGACGTCCTCCGCATAGGTCTCGGCATTCATGGCGACCATGAGGTCCACCCCCTCGCGGCGGCCGTGGTGGCGGTCCTCCGACACCCGCACCTCGAACCAGGTCGGCAGGCCCTCGATGTTCGACGGGAAGATGTTGCGCGTCGCGATCGGGACGCCCATGCGGAAGAGCGCCTTGGCGAACATGCCGTTCGCGCTCGCCGAGCCCGAACCGTTCACGTTCGCGAAACGGATGACGAAGTCGTTGTAGCGCCTGCGGCCCGTGTCGGTGGTCATCCGCCGTAGGTCCCGAGCTGCGGGATGTGCACCACCGACTTCTGCATGTCCCAGGCCGCCGTCGGACACCGTTCCGCGCACAGTCCGCAGTGCAGGCAGACGTCCTCGTCCTTCACCATCACGCGGCCGGTCGGCAGCGTCCGCGAGACGTACAGGTCCTGCTCGCCGTTGTCGGCCGGCGCGGTGAGGCGCGCGCGCAGGTCGGTCTCCTCACCGTTCGAGGTGAAGGTGATGCAGTCCATCGGACAGATGTCCACGCACGCGTCGCACTCGATGCACAGGCCCTCCGTGAACACCGTCTGCACGTCGCAGTTCAGGCAGCGCTGCGCCTCCTTGAGGCCGAGCGCCCGGTCGAAGCCGAGTTCGACTTCCACCTTGATGTTGCCGAGGGCGCGCCGTTTCTCCGCGTGCGGCACGATGAAGCGTTTCGCGGGATCGTGTTCGGCGTCGTAGCTCCACTCGTGCACGCCCATCTTCTGGCTGATGAGGTTCACGCCCTCCGGGGGACGGTCCGCCTTCAGGTCCTGCCCCTGGCACAGCAGGTGGATGGAGATGGCCGCCTGGTGGGCATGGGCCGACGCCCAGATGATGTTCTCCGGGCCGAACGCCGAGTCGCCGCCGAAGAACACCTTGGGATGCGTCGACTGCAGCGTCACCTCGTCGAGCACGGGGCAGTCCCACTTGTCGAACTCGAGGCCGATGTCCCGCTCGATCCACGGGCAGTGGTTCTCCTGGCCGATCGCCATCAGGATGTGATCGCACTCCATGTAGACGTCCGGCTCGCCCGTGGGCACGTAGCGGAGCCGGCCGCTCGACTCGTCGCGGACCGGCGTGACGCACTCGAAGACGACGCCCTTGAGCTTGCCGTTCTCGTGCACGAACTCCTTCGGCGGGCGGTTGTTGACGATGGGGATGTTCTCGTCCATCGCCTCTTCCTTCTCCCACTCCGAGGCCTTCATGACCTCGAAGGCGGAGCGCACGACGACCGTCACGGACTCGGCGCCGAGCCGCTTGGAGGTGCGGCAGCAGTCCATGGCCGTGTTGCCACCGCCCATCACGATCACCTTGCCGGAGATGGACGTGGTGTGCCCGAAGGCGACGCTCGACAGCCAGTCGATGCCGATGGAGATGTGCGCGTCCACCTCCTGGCGGCCCGGCAGGTCGAGGTCGCGGCCGCGCGGCGCGCCGGTGCCGACGAAGTACGCGTCGTAGTCCATGTCGAGCATGTCCTTCATGCTCGTGATCTCGTGGCCGAACCGCGCGTTCACGCCCATGTCGAGGATGATGTCGACTTCTTCCTCGAGGACGTCCGCGGGGAGCCGAAAGGCGGGGATCTGGCTGCGCATCATGCCGCCGCCGGCGGGGTCGCGATCGAACATGTCGATCTCGTAGCCGAACGGCAGCAGGTCGCGGGCGACGGCCAGGGACGCGGGCCCGGCGCCGAGCATCGCGATGCGCTTGCCGTTCTTGCGTGTCGGGACGGTCGGCAGATACGGGCGGACGTCGCCCTTGTGGTCCGCCGCCACCCGCTTCAGCCGGCAGATGGCGACCGGCTTCTCCTCCGTCCGCACGCGCCGGCAGGCCGGCTCGCAGGGGCGGTCGCAGGTGCGCCCGAGGATGCCCGGGAACACGTTGGACTCCCAGTTGATCATGAACGCCTCGGTGCAGCGTTCCTCGGCGATCAGGCGGATGTACTCGGGCACCGGCGTATGGGCGGGACACGCCCACTGGCAGTCCACGACCTTGTGGAAATAGGACGGGTCCCGGATGTCGGTGGCTTTCATGGTGAACGCGGGCAGGCGCAAACCCAACCCGTCGCGGTCGGTGGAGGTTTCACGAGGAGGCAACTTTAACCGTTTACGGGGTTGGCATCCACCGGAATCGGCGGTTTCCGGTGTCGGGCCGGGCGTGCCGTGGCCGCTGGCGGGAAGCCGCTAGCCGCCCGCGCGGCGCGGTTTCGGGGGCACGGGCACGCCCCGTCCGACGAGGGCATCGCGCAGTCCCTCGAGCACGCCTTCGACGTAGGCCATGCGCTCGCGCAACTCCGCCACGCCTGCGTCCACCCGGTCGAGGCGCTTTTCGAGACGATCCAGGCGGTTGTCCAGACGATCCATACGGCCGTCCAGGCCGCCGATATCCCGCTCGATACGAGCTTCGAGACTGCCGATGTCCCGGTCCAGCCGGGCATGGATGCGGCGGTGACCGTTCAGGGTCAGCGTGCCCAATGCGACGCCGACGCCGATGATGGCCCAGAACTCGGGAGTCATGGGGAGCAGTCTACTCCTCCCCGGTAGAGGCGAAATCGGCGATCTCCCAGCCTCGCGTGCGAGAAAGTCAGCGAAAGCCGTGAGCCATGGCTCACGCGCGGTCGCCGGCCCCGACCGTTACGTTAGAATGCGCGGCCCGTTCCCGCCCCCGCGGACCGCCGCAAGATGACACCCTCCGAGGCGCCGATCCGGACCCCGGTTCGCCACGTCGCGCACAACTGGCAGGCACTGTTCGGCAGCGGCGCGAGTTTCGGCGCGGCGCGGCTCGCGGCCGAGCCCGGGACGCTCGTGCTGTACGCCGCGGGCGACACCGAAAACGCCGGGCGGGTGCGCAACGAGATCGACTTCTACGCTTCCGGCACGCTGCCCGTGCGCACGTTCCCGGATTGGGAGACCCTGCCGTACGACGGGTTCTCGCCCCACCAGGACATCGTGTCCGAACGCCTGACCACGCTCCACGGGTTGCGCGACGTCACCCATGGCGTGCTCGTCGCCCCGGTCCGCACGCTCATGCAGCGGCTCGCTCCCCCGGCGTTCGTCGACGCCCACACCCTGACCCTGCGCACCGGCGAGCGCTTCGCCATCGCGGAGGAACGCGCCCGCCTGGACCGCGCCGGCTACCAGCACGTCCGTACCGTGGGGGAGCGGGGCGAATACGCCGTGCGCGGTTCCCTCGTCGACGTCTTCCCCATGGGCGCGGGCGCCCCGCTGCGCATAGACCTCTTCGACGACCGCATCGAGACCCTGCGCACCTTCGACCCCGACACCCAGCGGACGGCGGACCGGATCGACTCGGTACGCATGCTGCCGGCGCGGGAGGTCCCCCTGGACGCGGACGGCATCGCGCGCTTTCGCGACCGCTGGCACCGCACCTTCGACGTCGACGTCCGGCGCTGCCCCGTGTACCAGGACGTCAGCCGCGGCGTTCCGCATGCGGGCGTCGAGTACTACCTGCCCTTCTTCTTCGACGAGACGGCCACGCTGTTCGACTACTTGCCGGAGTCGACGGTCGTCGTCCTCGATGCGGAGGCCATGACGGAAGCCGCGCGCTTCGAGGACGAGCTCGAGGCCCGGTACGAGTCCCTGCGCCACGACGTCGAGCGGCCGATCCTGCCGCCGCGCGCCCTGTACCTGTCGCGACAGGGCCTCCGCGACCTGATCAAGCCCTACGGACGCGTACAGGTCGACCCGGACGGCACGCGGCACCGTCACCGCGTGAGTTTCCATGGCCGTCCCCTGCCCGACCTCACCGCAAGCCACCGGGGTCGGGACGAGGCGCGCCTGCTGCGCGGCTTCCTCACGTCGTGCGACCAGCCCGTGCTGCTCACGGCACAGACCGCCGGGCGCGCCCAGCACCTCGAGGAGTTCCTCGCCCGCGCCCGCCTGCATCTACCCGGCCTTCCGCCCAGTCTTCCGCCCTGTGCAGCAACGTTCGAGGAGTTCCTCGCCCGCGGCGTCCGCCTCGCGACCGCGGTGGCCGACATCGAGCGCGGCGCCTGGCTGGCCGACTTCGCGGTCGTCACGGAGTCCGAACTGTTCGGCCGTCGCAACGACGACGCAGCCGACCGCACCACCGCCCGCCGGATCGACCCGGACCTGGTCATCCGCAACCTGACCGAACTGTCGATCGGCGCCCCCGTCGTGCACATCGACCACGGCATCGGGCGCTACCTGGGTCTCGAGACCCTCGAGATCGACGGGCACGCGCAGGAGTTCCTCGCCCTCGAGTACGCCGAGGAGGCCAGGCTCTACGTGCCGGTCACGTCGCTCCACCTCATCTCCCGCTACGCCGGCGCGGACGCCGAACACGCCCCGCTGCACCGGCTGGGATCGGACCAGTGGGAGAAAGCCAAGCGGCGCGCCGCCCGCAAGGCCTACGACGTCGCCGCGGAGCTGCTCGACATCCACGGACGGCGCGCGGCGCGGCCGGGCACGGTCTTCGACCGCCCCGAGGACGACTACGCCCGCTTCTGCGACCGGTTCCCCTTCGAGACCACCGCCGACCAGCAGGCGGCCATCGACGCCGTCATCGAAGACCTCTGCTCGGACAGCGCCACCGACCGGCTGATCTGCGGGGACGTGGGGTTCGGCAAGACCGAGGTCGCCATGCGCGCGGCCTTCGTCGCCGTGGCGTCCGGCCGGCAGGTCGCCGTGCTGACGCCCACGACGCTCCTGACGGAACAGCATCACGAGACGTTCCGCGACCGTTTCGCGGACTGGCCGGTGCACATCGAAGCGGTTTCGCGCCTGCGCACGGACGGCGAGGTCACGGCCATCGCGGAGCGCCTCGCGGCCGGCAAGGTCGACATCGTCATCGGCACCCACCGGCTGCTCGGCGCCGGCATCGCGTTCGACGACCTGGGCCTCGTCATCATCGACGAGGAGCATCGCTTCGGGGTACGCCAGAAGGAGCGCCTGCGGGCGCTGCGGGCCGAGGTGGACGTGCTGGCGCTCACGGCGACGCCCATTCCGCGCACCCTCAACCTGGCGCTCGGCGGCCTGCGCGAGATGTCGATCATCGCGACCCCCCCGGCCAAGCGCCTCTCCATCAAGACCTTCGTCGTCCCGAAGCGCAACCAGTTGATCCGGGAAGCGATTACCCGGGAACTCGCCCGCGGCGGGCAGGTCTTCTACGTCCACAACGAGGTGGCCAGCATCGACCGCGCCGCCGACGAACTGCGCGCCCTGGTCCCGGACGCGCGCATCGGCGTCGGGCACGGACAGATGCACAAGCGCGCGCTCGAGCGGACGATGGCGGACTTCTACCATCGCCGCAGCAACCTCCTCGTCTGCTCGACGATCATCGAGAACGGCATCGACATACCGAACGCGAACACGATCCTCATCAACCGCGCCGACAAGTTCGGGCTCGCCCAACTGCACCAGTTGCGCGGCCGCGTCGGACGGTCGCACCACCAGGCCTACGCCTACCTGATGACGCCCGACCGGCGCGCCCTGACCAGCGACGCGCGCAAGCGCCTCGACGCCATCGAGGCGGCCGGGGAACTCGGCATCGGCTTCACCCTGGCCACCCACGACCTCGAGATCCGGGGCGCCGGGGAACTGCTCGGCGAGGACCAGTCCGGGCAGATCGAGACGATCGGCTTCTCGCTCTACATGGAGATGCTCGAGCGCGCCGTCGACGCGATACGCTCCGGACGCGTCCCGGACATGGACGAGCCGCTGCCGACGCTGCGCGGCAGTCCCGAGGTGAACCTGCACGTCCAGGCCCTGATCCCCGACGACTATCTCCCGGACGTGCACATGCGGCTGATCCTCTACAAGCGCATCGCCAACGCCGGCGCCTTCGACGCGCTCGACGACCTCAAGGCCGAGGTGATCGACCGCTTCGGGCCGCTGCCCGAGGCGGCGCGCTCCCTGTTCCGCACGACGGAGATCAAGCTCGCGAGCGGGGATCTCGGCATCGCGCGCATCGACGTCGGACCCGCGTCCGGCCGCGTGGACTTCGAGGCGAACACGCCCGTGCACCCCATGACGGTCGTGGGTCTCGTGCAGGGCGACCCCGACACCTACCGCCTGCAGGACGCGGCCACGCTGCGCCTGTCCGCATCGCTCGACGGGCCGGAGGAGCGCTTCGAGTTCGTCCTTGACCTGCTCGAACGCCTCGCGCCTCCGGTCGCCGCCGACATCGCGGCCACGGCCTGATACAGACAGCATGCGGCGCGGTCCCGCCTCGCACGCAGCCGCCGCGTTGCTCGCGGCGGGCATCGCCGCCCCGGTCGGCGCCGCGGAACCCGCGTTCCGCGACTGGCTCGCGCACGACTGGCACGTGGTGGAGGTCGTGGTGTTCCTGCACCGCACGCCCCGGACGCGCGAGCAGGTCACGACGCTCGAGCCGCGCCGCCATCCCCTGCCGATGACGGCGTTCGATCCACCACCGTCGGCCTGGCGTTTCCCGGCGCCCGCCGAGGTCCCCGTCGAGGAGGGCCCGTTCCCTCCGGCCTGGATGTGGATGGACAACCCGGCCGGGATCCCCCTGCCGGAACCGCCCGTGGAGGTGCACGACCCCGACCCTCAAGACGCCGGGGAACCTGGCCCCGGGGCGGTCGAAGCGCCCGACCCACCGGCCCCGCCCGCCGTGCCTCCCGCACCCGAGACCGTCGCACGCGACGCGTTCGCCGCGTACGAGTCGGCGCTCGTCCGCGCGAGCATGCGGTGGCGTACCGACGGACTGGTCCTCGGCGCCCACGTCCGGCGCATGCGGCGTTCCGCCGACTACGAGGTGCTGCATCACGGACGCTGGTTCCAGGCGGTCCGCACGCCGGGGCGCTCGATCCCCGTGTTCCTGCAACTCGACGGCCCCGGCACGGACGGCGTGTCCCGGATCGAGGGCACGCTGCGGGTTTCCCGGGGCCTGTACGTCGAGGTCGAGGCCGAGTTGTGGCTGCGGGAAGACACGACCGAGCCCGCGGGCGTCCAGCGGGGCTACGCCCGCCTCTCCGAGACGCGGCGCATGCGCACGCGAGACGTGCACTACCTCGACCATCCGCGGATCGGCCTCGTCCTGCGCGCGGACCGGCTCGACGTGCCTGACGGGCTAGCCCGGATGTTGCGCCAGGGGCCGTGATGATCGCCGAGGATTTTCGTCCTGTGCGCGTGCTCGCGACCGAATGCCTAGCGGGCCTAGGATTGAGGGAGCACGTGCGCGCACAGGGCGAAAAGACCGGCGAGGGCGCGGCCAGCGTTCTGGAACCTGGCACGGACGCCAAAGATCGACGATGACCTGTGGAACACCCAGGCCTCGCTCCATGCACAAGCGGCCTGGTGCAACATCCGGGCTCTAGCCGCTCTCGTCGAGGCCGTCGAGGAAGGTCTGTAGCAGGAGCGACAGGTCGGCCGCGCCGCGTTCCACCGCCGCCTCTATGCCGGCGCTCGTGATCGGGCCGTCGCCGCGGCCGGCGGCGGGATTCACCACCAGGCAGACACCGGCGTACGGGAGCCCGAGCTCCCGCGCCAGGACCGCCTCGGGCATGGCGGTCATGCCGACCACGGTGCAGCCGTCGCGCTCCAGGCGGTCGACCTCGGCGGCGGTCTCCAGGCGAGGCCCCTGCGTGCAGCCGTAGACGCCGCCCGTGTGGAGCCGGCCGCGCAGCCTGCAACGCTCCCCGGCGGCGACGAGGGCGGACCGGAGCGGCGCGTCGAAGGGCTCGGTGAAATCCACGTGGCGGATCTCGTCGACTCCGACAAACGTGTCGGCGCGTCCGTGCGTGTAGTCGATCAACTGGTTCGGCACGACCAGGTCGGCGTCCCGGTACTGCCGCGCCAGCGCGCCGACGGTGAACGCCGCGATGACGGCGTCCACCCCGAGCGACTGCAGCAGCCAGAGATTCGCACGGTAGTTGACCCGGTGCGGGAGGATGCTCCGCGGGCGGCCGTGCCGTTGCAGGAAGACGACCTCGACCGCGCCGCGGCTACCGCGCTCGGGCGCCGCGGACGGTGCGCCGTAGGGAGTCTCCGGCGGCGCGTCGGGCGCCGGCGCGGCCTTGACGCCGTCGAGCCCGGCCAGACCCGTGCCGCCGACGATGCCGATCCGCCTCACGCCGGGTCTTCCAGGGCGTAGATGGCCCGCAGGTTCCGATACCACCCGTTGTAGTCCATCCCCCACCCGACCAGGTACCGGTCCGGGGCCGAGAGGGCGGCGTAGTCCGCCGCGAAGGTCCGCCCAGTGACCGCCTTGTCCACCAGGACGGCGGTGCGTACCGCCGCCGCCCCCCGCTCCTCCACGAACGCCTTGAGCCGCGCCAGGGTCACCCCTTCGTCGAGCACGTCGTCGACCAGGAGCACGTTCCGGCCCGTGAGGGGCTGCGCGGGCTCGACGCGCAGGCACAGGTCCGCCCCGCGCGGGTGTTCCCCGGGAGCGGCTTCGCGGTAGCGTCTCGCGTGGACATGGTCGACCTCGAGCGGAAACGCGAAACGCTCGAGGAGCGCCGCGGTGAACGGCAGGCCGCCGTTCATGACGCAGACGACAACGGGACGGGCATCGGCGACATCGAGGGCGATGCGCACGGCGACGCGGTCGATCGCAAAGCGCACCGCTCCGGCGTCATACAGGCAATCGGCCCACTCGTCAATTTCACGCGGAGAGGTCACGCGGAGCGGGCGTCATCGGCCGGGTCCGGCTCCGGTTGGGGCCCCGGTTGGGGGCCCGGTTGCCGAGAGGCGTCGACATGCAGCGTCTGCGTCGGGAACGCCATCTCCGCACCGCGCCCGGCGACGATCTCCGCAATCCGGAAGAGGACCTCCTGCTTGATCTCGTGGAACTCGGTCCACACCGTGGTCCTGGTGAACGTGTAGACGAAGAAATCGAGCGACGAGGGACCGAAGCTCACGAAGTTGACCATCAGCGTTCTCGAAGTGTCGATCGCGGGATGCGTGCGGAGCATCTCCCGCACGTCGTCGATCACCTTCTTCAGCACGTCGACGTCGTCGTAGCGGACCCCGATGGTCTCGTAGATGCGCCGGTTCTTCATGCGCTCCGGGTTCTCGACCGAGAGGCTCGCGAAGACGCTGTTCGGCACGTAGAGCGGCCGCTGGTCGAACGTACGGATGCGCGTCAGGCGCCAGCCGATCTCCTCGACCGTCCCCTCGATCTCGCGGTCCGGAGAGCGGATCCAGTCTCCCACCGAGAACGGCCGGTCGAGATAGAGCATGAGCGCTCCGAAGAAATTCGCGAGCAGGTCGCGGGCGGCGAAACCGATGGCGATGCCCCCGATGCCGCCAAAGGCGAGCACGCCGGTGACGCTGAAGCCGAGACTCTGCAGGACGATGAGCACGGCGGTGATCACCACCGAGGCGCGCAGCAGCTTGCCGAGCGCCATCGCCGTCGTCGCGTCCACCCGGGTCGGTCCGTAGCTCCGGTCCCCGAGGTGCGTCTCCAGGAACGAGATGAAGCGCACCGCGAACCAGGCGAGCAGCAGGATCACCCCCACTTCGCGCAGCGGGGCGACGTACTCGAATATCTCCTGGCGCGACTGCTCGCCCGCGATCTCCGCCGCCCAGGAGAACCCGAACAGGTAGACGGCCCAGCCGATGGGCTTGCGGCCCGCGTGGAGGACCGCGTCGTCGTACATGTTGTGGGTCTTTTCGGCCTGGCGCGCCAGGCGGTCGAAGCCGCGCTTGACGACATAGCGCGCCACCAGCGTGGCGAGCACCACGGCGAACATGGAGACCGTCCAGGTGTGCGCCAGGAACCAGTCGAGAATACCGTCCATCCCTCCGCCTTCCCCTCCACGCGTCAGGGCATGGGAAAGTTGCGCAGTTTGCCGCGTTCAGGCCAAGGACGCACTGCCGGCGACGCCTGCGGCAAGCATCCTGTATATAATGCCAGCCTCACTGTACGTTTCGACAGGAGCCAGCGAAGAGATGAAGAAGCTCACCCAGCGGCAGACGCACGTCCTCGACTTCGTCCGGTCTCACATCGCCGAGAACGGCTACCCCCCGACTCGCGCCGACATAGCGCGCGCACTGGGTTTCCGGTCCCCCAACGCGGCGGAAGAACATCTGCGGGCCCTGGCGCGCAAGGGCGCCATAGAGATGACGCCGGGGCGCTCGCGCGGGATTCGGCTGCCGGCGCTGCCCGGATTGCCCATCGTCGGCCGGGTCGCCGCGGGCCATCCGATCCTGGCGGTGGAACACATCGAGGATACCTGCGAGATCCCCCCGGAGCTGTTCCGGCCTGCGGCGGACTTCCTCCTGCGGGTCCACGGAGACAGCATGACCGGCGCCGGCATTCTGGACGGCGACCTGCTCGCGGTGCACGGGACGCCCGAGGCGCGCAACGGACAGATCGTCGTCGCGCGCGTCGACGACGAGGTCACGGTGAAGCGGTTCCAGCGCACGTCCGACCGGGCGCGGGTCCTGCTCCTGCCCGAGAACGACGACTACGACCCCATCGAGGTGGACCTGCGGGAACGCGAGTTCGCCATCGAAGGGCTGAGCGTCGGCGTCCTCCGGCGCCACTGAGGCGCGACCGGCGCTCAGCGCTTCCGCCGGCCGGCGGCGCCCTTCTGGGTTCCCCGGCCCGCTCCCTTGCGCGCACGGGTCGAACCCGTCTGCTGCTCCCACCGCCCGTCCTGATAGTGCGCGCGCCAGGTCGTGGGCTTGCCGTCCCGCTCCGAGGCGACGAACTGCTGCCGGGTCTTGCGTGACCACTTGAGCGCGGCCGGGTTGCCGTCCGGGTCCGCCTCCGGCGCGTCGAGCAGGTGGGCGAAGCGCGGGTCCAGCTCGTTGGCGTGGGCCTTCAGTTCGCGCACGAGGGGCGCCCGCGTCTCGCGGTTGCGGGGAAACTGGCTCGCCGCCAGGAACAGCCCCGCGGCGCCGTCGCGCAGCACGAAGTGGTCGTCGACGCGTTCGCAGGCGAGTTCGGGCATGGGCACGGGGTCGGCCCGGGGCGGCGCGGGCCGGCCGTCGCGCAGGATCTTGCGCGTGTTGGAGCATGCGTCGTTCGTGCACCCGAAGTACTTCCCGAAGCGGCCGGACTTGAGCTGCATCTCGCCGCCGCACTTCTCGCATTCGACCACCGGGCCGTCGTAACCCTTGATCCGGAACCTGCCGCGCTCAAGTTCGAATCCCGCGCAATCGGGATTTCGACCGCAGACATGCAGCTTGCGCTCCTCATCGATCAGAAAGGCGTCCATGGCCGTATTGCAGATCGGGCATCGCCGCTTTGCCCGCAGGATCTTCGATTCGCGCTCGTCATCTTCGTCCGTGGCGTCAGCGTCCACGACTTCATTGTCCGAAAGCAGATCGATCGTGTTCGTACAGCGCTGCTTC
>JAJDVW010000047.1 GCA_022825925.1 Pseudomonadales bacterium
GGCAGACCGCCATAACACCGATTTCGACCGTCTCCCAACAGCCCCCAAGGTTCAATTAACAGTCTGATAAGTTTACGTTTTTGGTTCCTTGACGTTCCTTGGCGATGCGCGCATACTTTCCATAAATGTGATAACTAAAGTGATAGCGTACGGATCAATGAAACGCCCCAAGAGACTCTCCGCCACCTTCGTCAACACCGTCAACGTTCCCGGCCGCTACGGTGATGGACGCGGCGGCCACGGCCTGAGTCTTCTTGTCAAGCCCGCCTCCACCGGCGGCTTCTCGAAGTCCTGGGCGCAGAGGATACGCCTCGACGGAAAGGCCGCCAACGTCGGCCTCGGCGCCTACCCGGTTGTCACGCTCGCCCGCGCCCGCCAGAAGGCGCTCGCCAACGCGCGGATCGTCTCCGAGGGCCGCGACCCACGCGACCGGGCCAGCCGCGCGCCGACGTTCGAGCAGGCCGTCGAGACGGTCATCGGGATCCACGCCGACAACTGGAAGGACGGCGGCAAATCCGCCGCCCAGTGGCGCGCCAGCCTGCGGGACTATGCCGTGCCGAAAATCGGCACCAGGCGCGTCGACCGCATCAGCACCGCGGACGTCATGGAGGTCCTGCTGCCGATCTGGTCGACGAAGCGCGAGACCGCGAGGCGTGTCCGGCAGCGCGTCGGCGCGGTCATGAAGTGGGCCGTCGCCCAAGGCTACCGCGAGGACAACCCCGCCGGCGACGCGATCTCCGCCGCGTTGCCGAAGAACAGCGTGCGCCGCCAGCACCAGAGAGCGCTGCCGCACGCGCAGGTCGCCCAAGCCCTCGGGCGGGTGCGCGCGTCGAAGGCGCACCGGGCCACGGCGCTCGCTTTCGAGTTCCTGGTGCTGACCGCCTGCCGATCCGGCGAAGTCCGCGGGGCTCGGTGGGACGAGGTAGACGACGATGCGGCCACCTGGACGGTGCCGCCGGAACGCATGAAGGCGAAGCTCGAGCATCGCGTGCCGCTGTCGAACCAAGCGGTCGCCGTGCTCGATGAAGCGCGGGCGATTTCCGACAAGAGCGGCTTGATATTTCCGTCGCCCACCGGACGCGTGCTCAGCGACAGCACACTCTCCAAGCTGCTGCGTGAACTTGGCATCGGTGCGGTGCCGCATGGCTTCCGGTCCAGCTTCCGGGACTGGGCCGCCGAGAGGACCGACGTGCCCGGCGAGGTCTGCGAACTCGCGCTCGCGCACGTCAACAACGATCGAGTCGAAGCCGCCTACCGGCGCAGCGACCTGTTTGACAAGCGCCGCACGCTGATGGGCGACTGGGCGGCCTACATTGGCTCGGCTTGACATCGGGCCGGTACGCGCAAGGTCGACTCCCCGCCCATCATCCGCGCCTACGGAACGTGCCCATCGCCTCGCACCTTTATCTCTCGCCTTCGGCACTCCGCGCTCTCCTTGAGACACGGTGAACTGCGCAACTGTCCCCTGTCACGCTGGTTCGGTCCGACCGGGACCAGCCCGATCTCGGGTGTCAAATTCCCCAGCTGACGGTTTCCACGTCTCAGATGGCAGCAGCCCTAGCAGGCGGCGGGCGATGCGCATATTCGGCGCATACTTCAGGTCCACTTCGAGCAACTCGTCGCGAATCTCGTCCGCAACATCATTCCGGCGGTCATTCGCAAAATCCGTCGTGTTCGATGACACGAAAACTACGGTTCGAGTGGATTCCGTGCGTAAAGCTCTCACGTAGGCCAAGTACGTCTCCAGGATCACGCAGTCCTTCATCTCGCTTTTGCCACGCCCAGCTGGAGGAAGCCCCTTGTTCACCCTCGCAAAGGCGCGCTTCTCCACATCCGACGGCCTCGGTGTGGTTCTGGCGGCGTTCATCCACCGATCTGCCGCCTGCCGGCATCGCTCTGGATATCCGTCCCAGTGTTCCAAGACGACTTGCTCTTTGCACCCGTACAGCGCGGCGAGTTCGTCGATCTTCCGGACCCCCTTCTGAAGCTCCGCGAGAGCAAGTGTTGCTTCCTCTTGGACTCCTTCCACTTGCGCGGCGTACTCACGGCGCACTTGGTCTGCCACCCTTACTTCCAGGGCCGCCCCTGTCTCGGCCATGTCGAGGAGGAAGAGCGACGCGTCCAGCTCCTGCGGGTTGACGGCTCGTCGGCTCGGGTCGCGCAAAACGTCCAGAACGCTGCAGGTGTCTAGGCACAGGATAGGAGACTCGGTCGATCCGGGGACGTGCTGTGCCATGGGGTCTTGCTTCGCCGTTTACGGGGTTGCGTCGTATGCGGCCAACAACCCTCGGTACTTCTCCCAGTCGCTGACAAGCTCCGACGCGATTTCCGGTGGCCATCGATCTGCTTCGACGAGCCACTGCCTCAGGAGTCCTGCGTGTAGGGTCCCCTGCGCTCTATGGTCTGCGATCACAAATTTCCACCATCGCGCCTCGTCGGCCGGGTGATCCGCTCCAGTAGACATGTTCGCCGCAGCCGAGAACAGTCTCAAAGCCTCTGCGGCTTCCTTCGAGGTCCAGTCCGTCATCGTCTGCTCGCGTGAACTAACCTGGATCTCAATGCCAAGCGCCTCTCCAGCGGGCTCCACAACGTCCCGCAGGAATCCCTCAAGCGCATTGTTGTAGTCATGCACTTCCAGTTTCCCTGGTTCGACCGGGACGACATTGGCCACCCGGTATCGCGGTCGCCCTTTGCCGGTCCGGTCCCGATCCTCGTCCGCTGGCCAAAGCACCACGCGCACCGCCAGCGCGTCGCTCTCTTCTCCTCGTTCGAAGGCCAATACCCCAACGCCGCCGGTGACGTAGTTCCCTTCGATGCGCTCCTCCACAACGGTGGCGCGATGCCACGCAGTCTCGAACGCCAGCCGTTCAAGCGCCGCGCGCGCATCCTCGTGCGACGCGGTGTCGAAGGAGATCGCCAGTTCCTGATACACCTCGATTCGGTGTGGGTTTTCCATCATTGTCCCTTGGATTCGGAGCGGGAAGCGTGACTCCAAGTCATCGTACGACCCGGGCACTTCTCCGTCCACAGCCGACCGCAATCCGGCCCATGGATTGACCGCGAAGCCCGCCATGGGGCCGACCTCCGCCGTTGATGGTGGATCCCAGGGGCGCGTCCCTAGCGGGACCGGGCCCTAGTCGGCTTCGCCGACCGGAGCCCGCAAGCGGTCTCCGCCCATGCGGGTGACGGTCCCTCGCGCTTCCGCCCTCCGGGCGGTGAGACCGCACTGACGGCTCCGCCGTCGATTCGACCGGCCCATTGGCTGCATGGCCGCGTCGTGCGGCTGATCCGAGCAACACATACCTGCTTCGCACGGGAAACCACGCCGGGGGTCGCCCGATACCACCGCGCGGCAGCAGCGCCCGACGCCCCACGCGTGCCGCAGCCATCGACAGTTTCGGTCGTCCGTCTCGTGCGGCAAGCGTGTCACGCGTGCTCAACCGGTCAACCCGCAAGCGGGTTCTCCGCTGCGCTCCGACCTCGCCGGGGGCGAGGTGACCGGTCTGCGCGCGCGTGCCGCCTGTCCAGGCACCGACGCACTCCCGCGTCGGCATCACCTGAACAGGAGACCCACATGGACCTCGCAACCCTCGTCGCCCAATGGAGCGGCAGACTCCCGGAGGGCTTCGTGCCGCCCGCCATCCTTCACCAGACCGCCGCTCCGACGTGCAAGATGAAGCGATGTGGCAAGCCGGCGGCAATCAAGAAGGATGGGTCCTTCGCCCACGCCTGCGCGTCTTGTCTAGCCAGGCGCGCCCGCTCGTGCAAACGTCGCCGAAATGCGCTTGTCGCCGAAGGTGGCTGCCGAAGATGCGCGTACCGCAAGCGTCTCGAAGGCGACTTCCTCTGCCGGAAGTGCCGCGACGAGCGCGACGTCGAGCGCACGCAGAAGCGACAGGACGCCATCGACGCGGCGGCCATCGACGAGTTCGCGGCGCAGCCGGAACGCGTCCACAACGCAAGCAATCTCGACTGCGGCATATCCCCGTGGAACGCGAGACCGCGGCCGGTGGCAACTGCCGCCTACTGGTCGCCGCTGCCGGACCCGGAGCCGCGCGAGGACCGCGAGTGGGCCAAGTCGCTCGACGACAACGGCAGGCGCTTCCGACGCTGCTGATCCCTTCCTCTCTGCGGTCGAGGCGCGGCGGCTCCGTCGCCGCGTCTCCCCCGTTCAACACGCTCCCAGACGCAGCCACGCCTTTGGATGCTCCCCGGCAGCACCGCCGCGGGGCGCGCCATCCCTGTCCGTCGCCAAGCACACCGGGTTCCGCGTCACGAGAGCCCACAGGGCGGCAGAAGACGTCTGCGCGTCTCCCGCGACGGACATCCTAACCATCTGATAAACATGAAGTAATTGCGCTTTCCTCCGGCACCGTGTATGGATGATCCCCATGCACATGTCGTCGATCCCAACCGCAGCGGGAAAGCCGCTCCCGCAACCCGCCCAATGACGAAACCCCTGTCCGTTCCGAGCGACCGGACGGCCTTCGACGCGGCTGCCGAGGCCGCGCACCTCCGGGAGCAGACGCGCGCGAGGCGGCGCAACCGGCACGCGGTCTCGCGCCTCGACCGGTACACCCTCGAACTGCTCGCCCTGCACGACGCCGGCAGCACTCCCGCCGAACTGCGGCGCTGGCTCGCGGACCGCCGCGTCCGCGTCCACCACTCCACCGTCGCGCGCTGGCTGCGGCGGCAACTGGCCGACTGACGCCGTGCCGAGGTTCAGGAAGCCTCCGTCCCCCGAGCGCCAGGCCCAGGCCGTCGTCGGTCGCCTTGTCAACCTCGGCGCGCTGCGCCGCAACCCCGACCGGCCCGCCTCGGTGCGCACCGTCGCCAACTACCGCGACTGCCTGCTCCAGATCGCGAGACGGATCGCCGGCGACGGCCTCGAACTGCGCGACCTCACGCCGGAGTCCGCCGTGAACTACCTCAGAAGCCGCACAGACGATCTCGGCCAGAAGGCCCTCGACATGCACCGGCAGGCGCTGCAGGCGATGCTGGTCCACGTCTCCGGACGGCTGCCGAAAGGCCAGCGGCTGACGGTGGTGCGTTCGCTCAAGCCCGGCCGGAAGGGCGGAAGGGCGTACACGCCGCAGCAGGTCCGCATGGTGGCCGCCGCCCAGCGGGGGCGCAACTCGCTCTCGACGCTGATCGTCCATGCCGCCGGACTGCGGGCGCACGAACTGTTCACGCTCGCGCGGCCCGACGAGCAGCCGCCCGACCGCCGCCCGGCGCGCCCGGAGAAATTCGCCGGCAGGCCCGGGCGGGACTACACCGTGATCGGCAAGGGCGGCCTCGTCCGCTTGGTCCGGATCCCCGACGGTCTCGCCGATCGTCTCGAAGCCGTCAGGCGCGACGAACCGGTGCGCGTCACCGACCGCGGCATCCACTACACGTCGCGCTACGACGTCGCGGCCGGCACCGCCTGGGGCGCCAGCTTCACCGGCGCCTCGAAGCGGGCGCTCGGCTGGACGCGGGGCGCGCACGGCATGCGCCACAGCTACGCCCAGGAGAGGATGCGGGAACTTCAGCGGATCCTCCTCCGTTCCGATGCGCTGGAAGTCGTCAGCCAGGAGCTCGGACATTTCCGTCGCGACATCACGCTGGCCTACATGAAGTGAAGAACCGGCTGACGCTGCACCTGACGCCGGAACAGTCGGACACCCTCGACTGGCTCGTCGAGCGCAAAGGCATCCGGCACGAAGACCGCCACGCGCGCGATACCGTCGGCGACCTTCTCCTCGACTACGCCCGCGAGTTGCGCGGGCGCGACGACCACGTGGCCAACCTCCAGCACGGGCAGAACGAACTCCGCGTCCAGCTCGACGCCATGCGCCGCGAGCGCGACGGCGTCCGCAAGGCGCTGGAGGCGGAGCGCGACAACCGCCGCGAGGACCGCGGACGGCACGCCGCGCTCCGCGCCACCTTGCGCAACGCCCTCAAGACGGTCGAGCGCGTGCGGCAGTCCCGCGACAGGTACCGCGAACTCGCCGCCCGCGTCGAGGCCGCGCTGCTGCGCAAGGCCCCCAGCGGCGAACTCGCCTCGCTCGAGAGACGCCTGCGCCTCGCGCTGCGCAAGGCCGGATTCGAGCTGCCGCCCCGCGGCATGTCGTCCGGCGCGCCGCGACATCCGGCGAAGGAACGCAACGCCGCGGGCTGACGTTGCATCCCGCGTCCGGTCGCGATCCCGCCGCGCGGGCGTCCCCGGCGCCGCACGCCCCGCGAGACGTCCCGAGACGCGTCAGTTTTGCCTCGTCGACGACTGCTCGCCCCCACGCTGGGAAAAGGTCCTAGCGGACGCTTCCCCCAGCGTGGGGGCTCGCTTTGCCGCCAAAAGGCGCACATCGTGGCGCGCATACGCTCCATGCACACTACGAAGCTGCTAAGCACGGCGCGCTTGACACCCGCCGACGGCCTGCTACGGTGCGCCGCGATCACTTAGCGCCCTTCGGGCGCATCCCAATGGCGCCCCGCCATTCCAAACAACGGGGATCGACCCACGCAGGGACATCAGCCATCCGCCCGGCTGACCAATACGGGAGCGCGCCGCGAGGGCGCCCGATCCAAGGCCGCGACATGGCAACCGGCAACCGCGGGAAATCCAGCGGCGCTGGGGCCGACAGGGCCGAGGATCGCAGCCATCCCGGCTGAACAACACGGGAGTCCGCTACACGCGGGCCAGGCGTTCCACTGACCAAAGGAACAAGCGCGAGATCAGTGCCGGCGCCGTCCGCAAGGACGAAACAGGGTGCGAATAGGATGACCGGGTTCTTGTTCCGCGACTCCGCTCAGCTTCGACAGGTCGCAAGCATCGGTCGAATGCGAGTCCTTTCTTACAACAATCCGACCGCTTGCCCACTCGCCCCTGGCGCACACCGGCGCGGGTTGCCGTAGTCGATCCTATACGGCCAATGCCCGATCCCCGGTCTGGCTGCCGCCGCGGGCCACCCGACCACATGCGCGAGAGCGCCCGTTTCGAGTCCGATCCTCGGTCAGATCCACCGACTCCGCCGCCGCCTTCATGCCGAAGCGCTAGGACGGCGGGTCCACGAAGCGGATTGACACACGAGGGACAAGGAGACGGGCGGTGGCGTTCCAGTTCCCACACAGGTAGCCTGCGCTCACCAATGGCAACCGACATAGGCCGCATTGACATTGCTCGCGCGTCCGATCGCTCCGCGATAGGGATGGCTCGGACCGCGAACACACCAAACTGATCCCATGCGAATCCGTGAACTGCTCGACGACATCCGCAAGTCGGACATCGTTCTACCCGAGTTCCAGCGCGAGTATGTCTGGACACTCGACCAAGCCAAGCAGCTGATGGTCTCTCTTGCCAGAGGATACCCTGTCGGCGGCATCCTCCTGTGGAAGACCGACAAGCCTCCCGAACTCAAGAACGTGGATGTCCTGCCGGACAGACTGGGAACGGCCCAGGTGCTGCTGGATGGCCAGCAACGTCTGACTACGCTGCACATGCTGCTGACCGGCGACATTCCGAGCTTCTACACCGCGGCCGAGATCCAGAGCGATCCCCGCAACCTTTTCGTGAATCTCCACGACCTAGATTTCCAGTACTACCAGGCCTCCCGCATGGGAGGCGATCCGCATTGGCAACGCGTCACCGACTGCTTCGACACCGCGCAGGTCAACCCCCTGCAGATCGCCAGCGACAAAGCCGGTTCGGCAGAAGGGGCGGAGGTCATGGCCCTAGCCCAACACCTTTTGGACAACCTCAATCGCATCCGCAACATAAGCGAAATCGACCTTCCCGAGCAGATCGTGCCCTCGGATGCTGACCTCGACGAAGCCATCAATATTTTCGACCGGATCAACAGCCAAGGGACGAAGCTCACCGACGCCGAACTCGCGCTGACCCACATCACCGGGAAATGGCCCCGGGCGCGCCGCGCCATGAAGGCCAAGGCCGAGGAGTGCGGTGAACGAGGATTCGACTTCAGTTTGACCTTCATGACGAGGGCACTTACCACCGCCGTCACCAAACGCGCGCTATTCGAGGCTGTCCACTCCCGTCCGCGCGACGAACTCGAAGCCGGGTGGACGACCCTAGTCCGGATCCTGGACTACCTGCTTACGATCCTTCCGCCGCGGGCATTCATCCACTCCACGAGCGACCTGAACACCACGAACGCTCTCATCCCGTTGGTTGCGCACCTGTCGATCAACGGTGGTCGGTTCGCCGACGAGTCTTCCATTCGCCACGCCACCAACTGGCTCTATGCCGCCTTGATGTGGGGGCGTTACACCGGCCAGACGGACCAGCGCCTCGAAGCCGACGTGCAACTCGTCGTGCGCGAGACGGAGCCTTGGGACGCGCTGCGAGCGAACATCGCCGAGCAGCGCGGGCGCATAGAGGTCAAGGCCGCGGACTTCGAAGGGCGCGGCGTCCAGCACGCGCTCTACCGGGCCATCTTCATACTTGCCAAGGCGCAGGGCGCCGTCGACTGGTTCAATGGACTCCCTCTGGCGCAGACCCACGGTGCTCGATACGGCATCCACAGCCACCACATCTTCCCCCAGGCCCGCTTGTACGCGCAGAACGAGTGGGATTCGGACAATTACATGCATCGACAGGCTGTCAACGAGATAGCCAATCGCGCGTTCCTCACCGCGGAGACCAACCTGGAGCTTTCCGCAACGCCGCCAGCAGACTACCTGCCGACGATCGAGGACCGATATCCCGGAGCACTCGCGGCGCAGTTTGTGCCGATGGATCCGCAGCTGTGGCGCATCGAACGGTTTCCGGACTTCCTTGCCGCTCGACGGGAGATCATGGCCCGGAAGCTCAACGAGTTCATGGGCAGCCTGATCGACGAACCCGAGCATACACACCAGCGACCGATCACCGACCTCATCAGCCTTGGCGAAAGCTATGTCCTCGAGTTCAAGAGCACACTGCAGTGGGACGCCGTCAAAAACGAGGCAAACAAGGGCCTCAGGCAGTCTTCGCTCAAGACGGTCAACGCCCTACTCAACTCGCAGGGGGGCACTCTCGTCATCGGCGTGGAAGACGACGGCAGCATCTACGGCCTCGACCGCGACCTCTCCCTAACCAGAGGTTCAACGGACCGGTTCGAACAACTCGTAGCCACACTCATCGCCGACAGCATGGGGCCCAGTACTGCCGCGTATTTCAAAGTGCGTTTCGAGGATGTCGACGAACGGTCAGTGTGCGTCGTCGACGTCGAGCGCTCTCCCGAGCCGGTGTTCATGACTACACCGAAGGGGCGTGCGTTCTACATCCGCATCGGGAACACTTCGCGTGCCTTGGACCACGAAGAAACCTTGAAGTACGTCGAGGCGAACTGGCAGCCCTAGCGGGCGCATTCAGGGTAGCTCCCCCCCGTTTGCAGCTACAGAACCCGCCCGGGCGGCGCTCCTGCCCAAGCAACCTGGCCGCCGAGTAACAAACGGCTAGGTGCTCGTCACCGCGCCCGACGACAACACCGTGCAAAGGTGCGATTGGCATCCGTAGCCCAGATCATCTCTGACCAGTTCCTCGGCCAACTAGCCAGCGCCGCGTCGTGGTTCCGAACCTCCCGTGCTCCCAACAAAGCGACTAACCTCCGCCTCCGCCGACGCCCCCAGCCGCGTTTCCAGTTCATCCGCCCGATCACGCAAGCGCGCGGCTTCCTCAACACGATCCGCAATCTCGTTCTCGATCGATGCCTGTAACCGAGGTATCTGGAACTCGCGCAAGTCGTTCACCTCGATGTGAGGAATGCTGGAGCCGTAAGGCAGTGCTTTGACCCGCGGACGCCCGAACTCGGGGTGCGTCATAGCCATGACTACATAGCCCACACGGCACGCCCGTCCCTCGGCTTGAGACGGCGCTACTCGAATGATGTCGTCGGAGATGACCTTGTCTTCGTGACGGATTCCAGTGAGCATGGCGGACCCGATCAGCCCGTAGATCTGACCAGACCGCGCGACGAGAATCCACCCGCGTTTCACCCGCCCGCGGTGTCGGTCACCGAAGTCCCTTTCGGCGATTCGCCTTGAGATGTCCGGGTTGATCTCGAACAGTCCCGAACTATCGACGAAGAGAGGACCTTCCGTGGCGGCGATCCGTTGAAACCGGTCCGGCAACCACACGTCCAATCCGAGATCCGCGAGTGAACTCCAAGCGGTCGCGCACCGGGACAGGTTTTCGACAATTGCCTTTACGGTCGGGCTATGGTGAGCCGCATCAAGCCGTCTCCGTTCCGCGAACAACCGGCTACCCCGAGTCGTGAACTGGCTCTCGTCTGCCACCGCATCCGTTAGCTGCCCAAACGCGGCCCCGAACGCGGCCTCCGCTTCGACCGTCAGTTTGTAAGCCGTGCTTCGCAGATCGAGAATTTCCTTGGCCATTGAGCCGCAATCTGCCCGTGCTCGGTCGCTCACCCAGACAATGGGCAGGGAGTCGAGGTGATGTGTCTCAAGGTGCTTGATGATGTGACCATATTCAGCAGCCTTCATCATCTTGCGCACCGTGGGAGCACGCAGGTAGGCGTAGATCCAGCCCCACCAGTCTTGATCGTTGGCCTCGACCCGGAGCAGGTCGTGTGATACGAGAACGCCACTCGTCGTGTCGTGCGCCAGAGTCGCGCGGCCAACGTTTCCGGAGCAGGTCAAGAGAATCTGGCCGGCCCTCACGAAGCGCTGTGCATGGTCGCGCGTTTTGTCCAACGACAGCCACTTCCGGGCTGTCGGGCGGACGTCGAACACTTGGGTCGCCGTAAGAAACGGTGTGCCCTCCTGAGGCCCAATTTGGATCCCTTTGAGCCGCGACGGCTGCCACGTTCGCGCCACCGCGCTCAGCGACGTCCAGCCCGTCGATTTCGACTCGATCGCCAGCTTGGTCGCATACCCTTCTCCAAGATAGGCACCCGCTTCGAGTCTTCGGCCCGCCTGAAACAGTAACGAGGCTTTCAGCGACGCCGCCCGAACCGAGTGCCAAGGCCACTCTGTCCGGAGCTCCTGCGGTGGGCTCAGCCTTGCTCGTACAGCCATGATCGGAATGCCTGAGCGATCTGCAGCGTGTTGTCATCCACGACCTTCCTCTGCGTACGCTGCTTCGTGTAGATGGCCCTGCCGTCCTCGTACTCCTTCAGGGTCTCATCCAGCTCTTCGACGATTTCATTGCCCTGACGATCCCGCACGTACATCACGTTGCCGCGCTTGTCGTGACCAACATGGTTGGCGACCGCCATGAACACCTCGTAGTCGTTGAACCGCCCGGCCGCAGTCTCCACAGCGACTTCCTCTGCCGACTTCCGCTCCAGTACGAGGACGCTTGTCTGCACGCTCACGTGTGGCTGGAACGTATCCGGGTGCAAGTCGATGCTCGCGAGAATGCGCGTGTTGCGCAGTATCCACTCCCGGACGTAGCCTAGTCCCGGCGACCCGAGTATGCCGTCCGGGAGTACGATCGCGCAGCGTCCCGTCCCCGGTTTCAGAAAACGCACGCAACGTTCAATGAACAGAATCTCTGGAGGTTGCGAAGCTTGAAGGGCTTCGGTACGTCGCCAATTGTCCCCCTCGTCATCGTACTGCCAGACATGGCCCAGGTCATAGGCCTCCAAAACCGTCGGCTCGTCAATTGGAATCTTTGACCCGAACGGTGGGTTCGTGAAGATCAAGTCAACGCGACCGAGCAGCTCTCGCGTCCGAAGCTCGTCCTCCCAAGTCACAGGGCTTTTCAGAGAGTTCGCCTGAAACAGCCCGCCCGCGCCGTCGTTGTTCATGACCATGTTCATCTTGGAGGCCTTCACCAAGTTCGGATTCAAGTCCATCCCTACGATGAACGACCTAGCGACACGCTGAACGCGCCCTCGTATCGCGGTCTCGGCCCGGTCGATGTCTCCCCACTTGCTGACCTCAGCGTCGCGGATCTTCTCGATCACGTAGTTCATAGCTGTAATCAAGAAGCCGCCCGTACCGCAAGCCGGGTCGAGGATCATTTGCCGCTCGCCGGGATCCAGCATGGCGACCGTCATCTTGCACACGTTTCGGGGCGTGAAGAACTCTCCCCGGTCGCCACGCAGGTTCGAGCCGACGACCTCCTCGTAGGCCCGTCCCTTGACGTCTATGTCACTTTCCAGGAGCGAGTACATCTGCATCTGGCTGACGATGTACGCCAACACCTCCGGGTTTAGCTCGATCGCCTCGTTCTGGCGGAAGATCGCGTAGAACTCCGCCTTCACCTGATCGAATAGGTGGTCAAGTCTCTTCTTCGCCTTGAGTCGGCCGTTGAGTCCGTCCCGTTCCTTCGACGTCGCGTAGAACTGAATTTCGTCCGAGCTTCGCTCGTCGTGGATCTTGCAGAAGATGATCTTGAGCAGTTCCCAGAACGCCTCCGGCTTTTGCAAGCCCTGATTACCCGCGATGTAGTTGTGGCAACGGCGGAAGGCGAAGAGCAACGCGTCCGACGAGGCGGCTTTCAACTGGTCGAACCGGGGGCGTTCGGCCTCGTCCTCCGAGCTTCCGCTGCTCGGAATGTCCGGTATCTCGACGAACCGGACCGTGCCACTGGCGTCGCGGCGCCGATAACAGAACCGCTCGACCCCGTTGGTCCACATGCCGTAGGCTGCATTTGGGCAGGCCGCCATGTAGCTGTGCAGCTGTCCGACGCCGTCCTTGCGGCTAGCCGGCTTGATCTTCCTCGACTTGCACTCGACGATGACCCTCGCGCGGTCTTGTTCGTGCGCGTCGTCTTCGTCGAATATCACCAGATCTGCGCGTGGCCGGCGCGTTCCGAGTCGCAGCGTGAACTCGACCGAGATGTCCCGTTTCCGATAGCCGTACTCGCGAACCAGCGACTTGGCGATTTCCTGCCGAACGTACTCTTCAGGTGTCTCCGTGCGCTGAGTCACACCGTCGACGTAGTCCAGCACCTTGCCCTGCTGGACGATGACAGCCAAGGGGCGATCCGCCCCCGCCTGATCGTTGTGCCTCTCCGTCACGACCCTCAGCCTCCGTCGATCCGCTACGCGTCGTCGTCCGCATTGGCGTTGAGGACGATCCCCAGTGCCTCTCGCGCAGACCGGATTGGGATGCCCTCGACATCGCCCAGCGCGAGCATGTCACTCCTGTCTCCGGAAACCACCAGCCCCACATCGCCGACGACCGCCACTGCCAGAATGGGATCGTCCTTAGGGTCTGGAGACCGCCTCGTCACTGGGACTTCGCTCAACACAGTCGCGTGCTGATGGATCGCAGCGACCATCTGAGTGGCTTCGCCCAAGTCTATGTATCTCCGCAACCGTGGCCGGGCCAGAACATCGGTGACTTCATCGATCTGCGCGGGAGATGTGACCAGTTCCAATTCGTTGCGGAGCCACGCCTGGTAAAGCTGATCCGGCGGAGTACCCTTGGTGATTAGCGCGCTAACGAGAATGTTCGTGTCAAGGACGACGCGCACGTGCGGCGTCCACCTCGCTATCTATCAGCTCCATGACCTCCCGCTGGTCGGACCTTGCGACCCGTTCCTTGACGCGGCTGATAGCTGCGACCGAACTCAGGATCCCGAGAACGGCTGAACCTACATCTTCGGCTGGCAGATCTTTGCGCCCGGGGTTGAGCGCCGCGATGCGACACGCCTCGGCATGAGCCAAGTTCCCTGCCGTCGCCTTGCTCATGCGCAATTCAACGGTGACCTCGCTGTCCGATGCAGACTGCGATGCCAAATGGACGACCCACCGGCTCGGCGACGGATGCCTGACTGATGCCATGACTCAACGAGATGTTCCGAACTCAGTCAAGCGTATACGCTGGCCGCCATCGCAGCAACCTGCGCCCAGCCACGAATATGATACTTCTAGTGATAACCAGATCTCAGATATAGAATTTTATCAAATAAAAACAATTCGTTACGTTCTTTTAGTGGCGGAG
>JAJDVW010000158.1 GCA_022825925.1 Pseudomonadales bacterium
AGACTCTCCGCCCCTTTCCGCAGATAGGTGCGACCCGCCCAGTAGAGAACGTGCGCCAGCTCGCGCACAACGTTCAGCGCTTGCTCCGGCGTGGGTGTCTTGTTGCTGTGCACCGCGATATTGCCCGCCTGCCGGATGTACTCCGTCTTCCGCCAAACGACCTCGGGCACGACCGTGCGGAAGGCCGGCTCGCTGAGGTACGCGTCCAGGGTAGGTTTCTCGCCAAATTAAGTTGTCCATTATTGGCTCTTGGGCGAGAGGCTGTAGTTCCATTCGCCGTGGAAGGGATCGCGCTTGATGGCGAGGGAGCTCATTTGCTCGTCGGTGATCTGGCGCCCGGTGGGGTAGATGCCTTCGTCGAGTTCGGAACGGATGGCCAGGCCGTCCTTCGTGGTGGTGGCGCCGATCAGGTTGACGACGACCTCATGGCTCACGAGCGGCCGGCCGCGCCAGTTCTGCGTGATGTGGCAGAACATCCGGTGCTCGATCTTGTTCCATTTGCTGGTGCCCGGGGGAAAGTGGCACACCGAGACGCACAGCCCGAGCGCGTCGGCCAGCTTCTGCAACTCGAACTTCCACAGCCGCGAGCGGCTGCCGTTGGAGCCGCCGCCGTCGGCGGTGATCAGCAAGCGCCGGGCGCCCGGGTGGGTGTGGCGGCCCATCTGCCGCCACCAGCGGCGCAGCGTCGCCACTGCGAACTCGGCCGTGTCGTGGTCGACCCCGACGCCCACCCAGCCGGCATTGGCCGTCAGGTCGTAGACGCCGTAGGGAATCGCCTTGCCGAGGTCGCGGTCGATGAAGTCGTGCACCTTGACCGCGTCGGGACGACCCTTCGGCCGCCACTCCCGACCGCCGTTGCGGTACGGTCCGATCAGCTCCTTCTTCTTCGTGTCCACCGACACCACCGGCTGCCCCAGACGCTGGAACGCACGTACGCGGCGGTCGATGCGGCGGAACTGCGCGTCCCGATCCGGATGCTGACGCCCTTCCAGCGTCTTGCGGTTGGCCTGAAGGCTGTAGCCCAGTTCATGAAGCAGGCGGTTCACCGTCCGTTCGCTCGCCGGGTGCCCCGCGTCCCGCAATCGTTGCGAAAGGCGCGCGGCGCTGCTGCATGTCCACCGCAGCGGCCCCGTCGGATCGCCCCGCGTCACCGGATCAAGCTCCCTCTCCAACGCGCCCACCAGACCCGGGTCCCGCGCCGTCAACGCCTTCCGTCCGCCCCCGGGGCGCCGCCGTCGCCCGCCGCCCGGCGACCCCGACGGCGCCGCCTCGCCCGAATCCAACTCCCTGAGCCCCGCGCGCACCGTGACCCGCGACATGCCCGTCGCCTCGGCGACCCGCGTCACGCCGCCTCGCCCGATGGCGCGCGCCTCCGACGCCGCCCACAGACGACGCGTGCGCTCGTCCAGCAGCGGCGCCAGCACCGCGTACTTCCTTTCCAACGTCCGCGTCAAGGCCGCTCGCGCCGAACTCGCCATGACCGCGAGCATAGCAGAGACCGATCATAACGGACAGTTTATTTTGGCGAGACTCCTAAGGAACAGTCGGGTCGCTCCTTCCTCATCCAGTTGATGTAGCGATGAGATGCTGACCTCCGATCTCTGCGGCGAGCGTGCCTTCGCCTCGACACCGACTAATCCGAACAGAAAATCCTTCGGCGTACCTAGCCCGCATCGCTCACCAACTCGACGGACCGGGTCAAGCGGGGCGGTCTGGAGCGTCTTTTCCCGTTTTGGACGGTGAACGCCCATGCGGATGGTGAGACCGGCGCTGAACTTGCGCCATTTTCGTCCTCGAAGGGGTCGCGAACGCGCATTCGGCGCTCGTCGGGCGGTCTCGGCGCGCGCGTCGTCCCCGGCGCGGGCGCCGGTCGTCGTTTCGCCGTCGGCACCCCGGCTACGCGGGCGGCGCGCGGGCGGGACCGCGGCGCAGCGCCGCCGCCGCGGCCGCGAACTCGTCGCGGTGCGGATATGCCGAGGCGAACGACAGCCGGATCCTGCGGGCGGTGATCCGCACCCGGGCGGCGACCTTGAGGAGCTTGACCCTGAGGGTCCCGCATTGCGCCCGGGCCATGCGCGTGCCCGCCAGGCCCGGCCGCCGCAGGCCGTGCATCAGCACATAGGCGAACGACGCGAAGTGCAGCCGCAGCTGGTTGGCGCGCATCGTCGCCGCGCTGGTGCGGTCCGCGAACATGTCCAGCTGCTGCTCCTTGATGCGGTTCTCCATGTCGCCGCGGGCGCAGTACAGCTCCTCGTACAGGCGTTGCGGCCCGGCGACATCGCGGCCCAGGCTGGTCACCACGAACCTCGGGTTCGGACCCTTCGCCAGATGCTCCGCCTTCGCCACCACCCGCCGCGACCGGCTCCACGTGTCGCGCGTGCGGTGGCGGAACTCCCGGAACCGCCGCGACGCCTCGCCGGTGCCCGCGTGACGGCGGCGAGACTTGCGCGGGGCCTTGCCGATCCGCCGCGCCAGACGCGCGTTGCGCGCCAGGCCGAGCACGTAGTGCACATCGTTGTCCTCGCACCAGCGCATGATCTCCTCCCGGCAGAACCCGGAGTCGCCCCGGATCACGATGCGCGCCCCGGGCCAGCGCCCGCGCAGCCGAGCGACGATCCGCTCCAGCTCCTCCGCGCTCCCCTCGGCCGCGTCGATGTCCGACGGCCGCAGCCGCGCGCGCAACAGGTGCTCGCCGCAGAAGATGTACAGCGGCAGATAGCAGTAGCCCTTGTAGTAGCCGTGATAGAACCGGCCCTCCTGATCGCCGTGCAGCGGATCGTCGGTGGCGTCCAGGTCCAGCCACAACTCCTCCGGCGCCTCGGCGAACGATTCCAGGAAGACGTCCAGCAGCACATCGTCCAGCGCGTCCGCGTCCGCGACGATGCGCCGGTACCGGTCCCCCGCCGCCTTCTCCGGCCGCCCCAGCTCCAGCCGGTTCAGCGTGCTCGACCCCGCCAGCGGATGGCCCCGGTCGCGCTCGCGCGCGCGATGCTCGCCGGTCAAGTCCGCCTTGCCGGCCAGCAGCGCCAGCAGGCTGTCGCCGCGCAGCGCGTCGTGGTCGTTGAGGTCCTCGTGGCCCAGCGCGAGACCGTACACCCGCTGCGCCACCAGCTCCGACACCGCGTGCTCGACCTTGCGCGGGTCGCGGTGATCCGCGAAGCAGCGCGCCACCCGGTCCATCAGCCCCAGCCGCCGGTCCACCTCGCGCAGCAGAATGCCGCCGCCGTCCGACGTCAGCCGGCCCCCGTCGAAGCGACCAACCACCTCGCGTCGTCCGAGGCCGTGAAATTCGAGTTGCGCGGGCGTACACTGTGTGCTCAAGGGACCTCCTTGTCGTATGACGTAAGTGTTTGTCTTGACTCACATTATCCGGCAAATCGGGGTCCCTTTCCATCTCTTGGTGAGATATGCGGGCTAGAGGAGGTGGCCGGGTCGGCGTCCGGTGATGACCCTGGTGTTGAAGCCGAGCCAATGCATACGGCCGATATAGCGGGCGTGCTCTATCTTGAAGCACCGGTCCATGACGACGGCGAGGCCGCCGGCCCTGGCGATTTCGGCGGCTTCGTCGCTGATGACGCCGAACTGAAGCCACAGGGCCCGGGCGTTGATGGCGACGGCCTGATGGGCGACCTCCACGGCAGCCGCCGGGTCGCGGAAAACGTCGACGACGTCCACGGTACCCGGAATGTCCGTAAGTGTTGGATAGGACTTGAAGCCCATGATCTCGTCTTCGCGGGGGTTGACCGGGATCACTTCATAGCCGTGCCGGTCGGCGTAGAAGCCGACGAAATTGCTCGCGCGCAACTCGTTCGATGAGAGACCCACGATGGCGACGGTTCGCGCCTGGTGCAGGATCCGCTGGAT
>JAJDVW010000137.1 GCA_022825925.1 Pseudomonadales bacterium
GTCGTCGAGGGTGAGCGCCTCGGGCTTCCGGTGACGGTGCTGATCGAGGAACGTGAGCAGCAGGCGGAAGGCGTCGCGGTAGGCGTGGATGGTCTGGGGGCTGGCGGCCTTCTGCTGCACGAGATGGTCGGCGAAGAACGCACGGAGCAACGGGCCGAGGGGGGCGCGGTCAGTCATCGCGCGCCTCCTTCCCGTCGACGAACGCCTCGAAACGGGCGGCGGCCGGTTCGAGCACCGCCGGCGTGGCGGTCAGATACCAGTAGGTATCTCCCGGCTGCACGTGGCCGAGATAGACGGCGAGCGCGGGGAGCCGGTCGCGGACGGCGACTCCCTGCTCGGCCCAGGCGGCGAGCCGGGCCACGGCGAAGCTGTGACGCAGCTTGTGCAGGCTGACCCCGCGGGTGCCCACCGGCCCGCGCAGCCCGAGCCGGCGGGCCAACTGCGCGAAGGTCCGGGCGAGGACGTGGTAGTTGAGTCTGTCGCCGCGTTCGGAGACGAAGAAGGCGCTGCTCAGGCCGTCGTAGCCGAGGTCACGGCGTTGCCGCGCGTAGGTCCGCAACGCGTCGGCGGTCGTGGGGTGCAGCGGCACGAGGCGCGACTTCCGGAACTTCGTGTGCTGAATCTCCAGGCACGGCGGGTCGCCGACGAGATCGACGTGGCCGACGTCGAGGCGAACCGCCTCGCCGCTCCGGAGCCCGCAGCTTGCCAGCAGCCCGATCACGGTGGCGACCGTGTGCGGGCGCAGGGCACCGCGTGGTCCGAGGGCCCGCGCGGCTTCCATCAGGGCGAGGATCTCGTGGGGCGCCAGGATGCGTGGGGTGGGACGCTTGCGCGTGCGCACCAGCCCAGCGCCGGGCACGTCGACGCCGGGCTCGGCCGCGCGGACCATCGTGAGGAATCCACGCACGATGCTCAACCGTAGCGCGTGCCGGCTCTCGGCGCCCGCCGAGGCCCACTCGACGGCGACCTGCGAGACCGGGGCGTCGTCGCCCCGCCGTTCGAGATGATCGACGAAGTCCTGCAGGAGGGGCCCTTCCCGTCGCATGGCGAAGCCGATGGCGCGGCGCAGCGACAAGTAGGACTCCAAGTGCCGGCGCCAAGCCCCGCCGGTCATCGCGCACCTCCCGGCCACGGCAGGGCGATCGTCGCCAGGGTCTCGCGGTCCAGCTTGGCGTAGATGGCGGTGGTCTCCAGACGGGCGTGGCCGAGCAGATCCGAGACGGTCTTCATCGGCACGTCCCGGCGGACCATCTGCGACGCAAAGGTGTGCCGGAAGACATGGGCGCCGAGCCGCCCGACGGTGATGCCGGCGCGCTGCAGCGCCCGCTTGGCGATGGCCGACACGCTCGGGCCGACGAGTTGCCGATACGGTGGCTGCGCGGTGACGAAAATCACCGCCGGCGGGCTGGTCGGAGGCCGCGAGTGCAACGCGGCGACCAGGGCGGCCCCGACATCGGCGGCCAGCGGCAGCCGTCGCTCCCGTCTCCCCTTGCCGGCTACACGGACAGACCCGTCGTGCCAGTCGATGTCGTTCACGGTGAGGGCCGCAACCTCTCCCGCCCGCAGGCCGAGCCGGGTCAGAAGCAGCAGGATGGCGCGGTCACGAGGCCCGCCGGGGCGCGTCTCGTCCACCGCGGCCAGCACGCGCTGGACGTCATCAACCGCGAGGGCACGGGGCAGGCTCGCGTGCTTCCATGCGCGGATGGTCGGCACGGCACCTTCGATACGGGCGGGAACGACGCCGCTGGTGGCGAGGAAGCGAAGAAACGCCCGGGTCGCGGTGACGGGCGCCCGACAGGCCGACGGGCGGAGCCGGCTGGCCCGGGTCTGCACGAACGCCGCGATCGCCGGCACGGTGAGCCGGGACCAGTCGGGCGTCGGCGTCCCCGCGCACTCAGCAAGAAGGGCCGCGGCATAGCGCCGATATATCCGCCGGGTCCCGACGACCAGGCCGTGCACATGCACGAGGTGATCGTTGAAGCGCTCCAACCACTGGTCGGTTTCGCATCGGGCGGCGACCGGCCGGCGGCGCGCTGCCACTTCCCGCGCCCACAGGTGTGCAGCCAGCAGACGGACGCCGCCAGCCACAGCCGACTCCCGGCCGCTCGGGCGCGTCGAGGACGGTCGCCGGGACAACCCGCTGACGAACCGACCGACCAGCGTCTCGTCGATGTCCGTCGCCGCGACGTCCTGCTGATCCAGCCAATCGCTGAAGATCGCGGCGGCTTGAACATGCCGGCGGATGGTGCTCTTCGCGTACTCGCGCCCGGCGAGTACGTCGACGAAGTCGTCGACCCAGCGGCCCAGCGGTCCTGACCGGATCCGCTCGCAGATGCGTGGGTGAACCGAGAGGGTTTCAAGCATGGTCTCCTCCTCGGGTCCCCGTCTGGGGACCCTCCGAAGACCACGCGTACTATGTCAAGCTCGCCGCGATGCCAACCCCCGCCCCGTCAGCAGAAAACAACGCTCGGTCGACGGTCACTTGTCATAACGCGGCACTGGTCATGACGCCGCGACCCCGACGCCGAACCCGGCGGCGATCGCGGTCAGGGTGCGGGTGCTGGTCGGGTCGCCCCGCAGGACCGCGCCGACCGTATCCAGCTTCAACGAGGACCGCGCCGCCAACTCGTCCTGCGTCCAGCCTCGACGCTCAAGGTGCGCGCGGATCCCGGCTGCCCATGGCTCCTCGTTCGTCGCATCCTCCGGTACCCCCGCATCGCCGTCGGTCGTGGGGGCTTCGGCGCCATCCGTCGAGGCGTTCTCGACCGGCAGCAGCCGCACGTTCGACGCTTGGTCGCCCCGGCCCGTCGTGATGACATCGCCGATCTCCACCGCTCGGCCATTCAGTGCCGACCATTCCCCACGGGTCGCCGGCCCGCCGTGCTCGTCGGTTACCTCGGAGCCGAGGACGAAGACGTCGTCCTCGCGCCCCTCGACCGCGATGAACCCGTAGCCCCGCGCCGCCGCCTGTCCGCGAATCGCCAGCACGCCTCTCAACATCGTCCGTCCCTCCGGTTCCGCCATCCGCCCCGCTTTCGGTCCGCGCCGCGATCATATGCAGCGTCTCGCCCATCGCGCTCCAACAGTCGGCGCCGACCCTGGGTGTGTCCGGATGTAGGCGGCTACGTGGAGCGGCGAGACCGCCTCGAGGCGGAGCCCCCGGCCCGCGTCGACGATTCACCCGCGGCAAACGAGATCGCCGCCGAGCTCGCCACCCACGCCCGACGTCGAACCGCACCTCGATCCGCCCGCCCTCGACCGACACCCCCATCGGGCACGTCTGCCAGCTTCACGCTCATGGTCTCGGGCAAGCGACCAGGCGCGCGCGTCTCCCACTCCTCGACGCGGAACCCGGCCCGGGCGAGGTGCTTCTTGAGCTGCTGCAGGAGCTTCGTGCGCGGGAGCGCCCCTGGTTTGCCGACGAGCTCGGCAGCGTCGCCGCGTCGCGCCGGGTGAGCAGGGTCCGGTCGAGCTGCTCGAGCTGGTTGATGGCGTCAGGGATGGAGAGCAGCCACCGGGGTTTTCCCAAGGGGCCGCCGAGCCGCCGGAGCGGCGGCGTGGACGGGTTCGCGCGGGCGGCGGCGGCCGGGACGTCGACCCGCCGGCCGCCGCGCCTGTGCCCCCCTGGCCTGCAAGAGCAAGCCGGGGAACACCGGGGCGCCGCTTCGGCCAGCCCGCCGGCGGCGGCGTCGTGAACGCCCTCGACCAGATCGCCGCGGCGAGGGACCTGCACGCCGGCGGCGACGTCGTGAACGCCCTCGACCGGATCGCTGCGGCGAGGACCTGCACGCCGGACCAAGCGGTCGGGATGCCGTCCGGTTCGACATCGGGACCGGTGACGGCCCCGGCGGTTCCGGGCCGGCTTGAAGTCTCCGCCTCGACGCCGGTAGGGACCGGCCGAGGCGAGCGCGGCGGCCACGACGCCGGCGTCCCGGCCCGAGCGGCCGAGGGCGTAGCGAACTCGTCGACGCCGCCCGACGGACCCCCCGAACCGTCACGGGCCGCCGCGGCCGAGGGGCGGACGTTCCGGAAGCGAACAGGTGAGAAGCGCCGCCTCGAGCTGGCGCGGGCAGCTCCGGGAAACGCACCACCCCGATGTTGACATGAGCCGCGTTATCGGACCCAAAGGCGGGCGCTGCGGCGGGCGCGCCCCGCCCGCCGCGGGTACGCGAGACCGGGCGAGCGGGGATGACGACCCGTTGCGGCGGGCACTCAGCGGGGCGTAGCGGCCGGGGGAAGGTGGCCACATCGGCCGCGACCCTATCCGGAGAGCGGTTGACCGGAGCAGTTCACTCCACCCGAAGAGTCCGCGTCAGGTCGAGCCTCATGACGCGGCGCGCAGGTCCAACGTGGGCGGCCACGCCGACCCCGACGATCAGGAGGATAGCACCGACCCACACCAGCGGCTGGGCAGTTGGCGGGTCCCCACCGGCGGAGGAGATCATCCCGGCGATGACACGCGTCGCGACGAACGCCAGGACGGAGCCGGCACCCACGCCGAAGGCGACCACCCAGCCGCCAGTGGCCAGCACGAGGCGGAGCAGGGTGCCGGAGCGGGCGCCCAGCGCCGCCCGGATCGCGAACTCCCGCGATCGCTCCGTGACCAGATAGGCGACCACGCCGTAGAGGCCGATCGCGCCCAGCACCAGCGCAACAACTCCTGAGGCGATGACCAGGGATGCTACGGCTCGAGTCGGGCGCAGCCTGACGGCGGCCGTCTCCCGTAGCGTGTCGCCCTCGAGAAAGAAGAAGACGTCCGGCTCCATCCGGCGGAGCTCGCCGCGGATGTCGCCGGCCAGCGCCGCCGCGTCGCCCTCCGTCCGGGCGAGCAGCACCGCGCGGGGGGCGAGCCGCTGGGACGCGGCGAAGTGCAGGAAGGCTACAGGGTCCTCCTGCGGGGAATTCACCTTGTAGTCGGCGGACACGCCGACGACCTCGTACTCCCTTCCGTCCCGCTCCGACAGCCGCAGCCGGCGCCCGACCACGGGCCCGGCGGGCCAGAAGCGCTCGGCCATGGCTTCGCTGACAATGGCCACCGGGGGTGACCCCAGCGTGTCGGCAGTGGTGAAGCTTCGCCCTCGCAGCAGCGGGACGCCGAGCGTGTCGAAGTAGTCCGCCGACACGGCGGCCGTGTCCACCGGTGCGCCGCGGTCGACCGGACCGTGCACACCCGGGACGAGGACGTTCTGCGTAGTGGTCGAGACGTCGAGGGGAACGCGCGACGCCAGCGCCGCCGCCGTCACGCCCGGCATCGACCGCACCCTTTCGAGCGCGTCACGCAGGAAACGATCCGCCGGGTCGTGTTCGTAGCCGATCCAATCCAGGTCGACGCCGACTGCCGCAACTCGGTCCGGATCGAACCCGGGCGAGCCGCCGACCGCTCCGGCCGCGTCCCAGGCTAGGAAGGCTAGGAACCCCGCGAGCACCAGCAGCGGGACCGTGGCCGCCAACTGCGCCGCCACCAACGCATCGCGCAGGACCCAGCGGCGACCGCCGACGCGAGCAACCGCGACAGCGCCGTTCATGTCTCGCACGAGATTCATCCACGTGACGCAGAAGGCCGGCACGAGACCCGCCAGCACGCCCACACCGACCGCCAGTGCCGCCGTGAACAGAAACGCACGTGCGCCGGGCACGAACTCGAAGGAGAACGGAAACTGATTGCCGAAGGGAGAAGGCGCCGCGGCGAGCAGGCGCAGCAGGCCCCAAGCCAGGGCCAGCCCCGCCACGGCGCCGAAGGACGACAACACGAGGCACTCGGTCAACAACTGCCGCACGAGGCGTCCTCGCCCGGCCCCGACGGCGAGCCGGACGCCGATCTCCCGCCGCCGCGCCGCTGCGCGAGCCAGCAGCATGCCCATGACGTTCGCGCACGCGACCAGCAGAACCAGCCCGACCACCAGCATCAGGCCGGTCGACACGATGGCCGCCGGGCCTGCCCATTGCGGCGGCAGGCGCACGTCGGCGGTCAGCGTCAGAGATACCTGCCGATCCTCGTTCGAATCGGGATAGGCAGCGGCCAGATTGGCCATGATCACGTCCAGACCCGCAGCCGCCCGGGCCGGCGTGACGCCATCGCGGAGCCTTCCCTTGACGAACAGCCAACGCTGTCCGCGGCGTTCGAGCCTGGTCTCGCCGGGGGAATCCACGAATGACAGGATGCCTGTCGGCAACACTTCGTCGACCCGGGTCATCGGAGTCCAGAGGTCTGCGGCGAATATGGGCACCATGCCGGCGAACCCGGGCGGCGCGACACCCACTACGAGATACGGCTGGGACCGGATGCGCAGGGTCCGGCCGACGACCGCCGGATCCCGTCCGAAGGCCCGCTCCCAGAGCCGGGTGGAGATCACGGCCACGCGGGCAGCGCCAGGTCGATCGTCCTCCGGCACCAGCAGCCGGCCCAGCGCCGCCCGCAGACCGAGAAGCCGAAAGTAGTTCCCCGTCACCGTCTCGCCCGACACGAGGTCGACGTCGTCGTTCACACGGACCGCCGCGACCATCAGCGAATGCGCGGCCATGTCCGTGAACACGTCGTTCTCCGTGCGCAGATCGAGGTAGTCCGGATACGAGGTCGTCGAGTACCGCTCGACACCGGGGTCGCTCGTGTAGACGTCGACGAGCTGCGCGGGATGAGCAACCGGCAGCGGCGCGAACAGCAACGAGTCGACTATCGAGAAGACCGTGGTGTTGAAGCCGATGGGGATGGCCAGCGACATGGCGGCGGCGAGGGTGAAGCCCGGCCTCCGCGTCGCGCCCCGCAGCGCGTAGCCGAGATCACGAAGCAGGTCCTCCAGCGGCCGCCAACCCTGCGCGTTCCGAACTGCCTCGCGGATGGCGTCGACGCCGCCGAGCCGCACGTGCGCCCGCCGGCGGGCCTCGCGCGGATCCATGCCGCCTCGCAGGTTCTTCTCGGTCTCCATCTCCAGATGGAACCGCAGTTCTTTCTGTGCTTCGGCGTCGTCGCGCCCGCGGCGAAAGAGACTTCGCAGCCGCGCGACCGGTCGCCGAACGAGGCTGGCAAGCAGGCTCATTTCGTCCGTCCGACCCCGGTTCCAGGAGCTCGAGGTTGCCCCTGGTCACGAGTCTGAGAAGCTTGGCACTTGTTCTTCAGATTGTCAAAAGAACCAGTGCGGGCGCGGGGCGATCCGCACCTCCTCGACACGTCAGCTCCTCAGTCCTCTCGCAAGAGCGCGGCGGCATCCACACGGCTTGCCTGTCGCGCCGGCAGCCACCCGGCCGTCATGGCGGTGACCAGCACCACGCCCGCGGAGCCTAGAAACACCACCGGGTCCCGGGCCTCGACTCCGAACAGGAACGAGCTCCCCACCGGCGCGACGATGACCCCCACCAGCAGCCCCACCGCGGTTCCAATCGCGCCCACGCCAGCGCCCCGCAGCACGATCGAGCGTCGCACCATCGCCGGCGTGGCGCCCAGCGCGACCCGGACGCCGATCACCCGCCTCGAACGCGCCACGATGAACGCAAGAAGACCGTGCAGCCCCAAACCGACTAGTATCAAGGCCAAGAAGCCGAAGCCGGCGAAAACACTGGTCCCGACCCGCCATGGCCGCAACTGTGGGGCCAAGATCTCCGCCACCGGCATCACCGTCGCCTGCGTCACGACATCGGAGGTCTCGATCGCGGTTCGAACCGGAACGACGAGCCCACCCGCGTTCGCACTCGCCCGGATGGCCAGCCCCAGGCTCTCCCTCCTGCCGAGCCCTCCCTCCTCGATCGGCACGTACACCTCGTATTCCTCGCCCCACCTCACGGCCAGCCGCGCGTCTCCGCTGACCCCGACCACTCTCCTACACTCCGGTTCGTTACCCAACCGCAAACAACCGCCCAGCGGATCGGCCGTCGGCCAGAACTCCCCGGCGAAGGCGTCGTTGATGATGACCACCCTTGCGCCGGAGTCGTGCTCCCACGGCTCGAACGGCCGTCCCCGCACAATCGGGACACGGGTGACCTCGAAGTAATCGCCGTCCACCGCACGCCCCAGAGCGACCACCGGCTCGGCCGCCGCCCCGCCGCGCCCGTCCGGCGGATCCACGGCCACCCCCCACGCATCACGCATGGGCCGCCCCATCGCCACCGTCACCCCTTCCACCCCGGGCATCTCCGCAATCCGCTCCGCGAAGCTCTTGTGCAAGGCGAGCGCATCGGCCCGGGACAAATCTCCCCGCAACTGCGCGCTCGCATAGAGCACGCCATTCGCATCCACGCCGAGATCCACATCCAGCGCGTTCCCCAGACTGCGCCCGAGCAAGCCCGCGCCAATTAACACGGCCACGCCCGCCGCGCACTGTATGGCCACCAGCGTTCCCCCACCCCTCGCGAATCCTGCGCGCGCCCGGCCGTCGAGCTGTCGCCGCCCGTAACCCGTCCACACCGACACAACAGCGGGCAACCCGGTGATGCACCCCGCGATCAGCGTCAGCGCCGCGACCTGCCCCGCCGTCCGCACGCCCACGCCACCTTCGGCGAGGTCGAGTCCGGGAACCAGCCACGCCTGCGCCATCCCGCTCGACACCTGCGCTACACCCAGCCCCACCAACCCGCCGAGCCCCGCGACGATCGCCACCTCGGACAGTATGTCCCGGCTCAGCCGCGCTCTGGTACCACCCAGGGCCGCACGCGTAGCCAAGTCCGGAGCCGCGGCGACGAACCGCACCAGTACGACCGCCGCAACATTGGCGCAAGCGATGAAAAACACCATGAGGGCCGCCAGCGTCACCCAAATCAGCAACCGCCCTTCCGGCGACCGTGCACCGCCCGGGCCGCGCGCGGATCGCATCGACCCCAACGTCAACCCGACGTCTCCGCGCGTCGGGCCCCAGTCGGCGGCGGCGGACACCACCGCCACTTCGGCACCGACGACGCTCCTCGCCGCCGCCGTCCTCCCGAAGATCTTCACCCAGTACAGCGAGGGGGACGACAGCGCCGCGCGCCCGACCAGTTCCTCGGCCCACGCCACCGGAAGCCACACATCGACCCGGCCCCTATCGATGCCCGTGAACCCGCGCGGCGCCACTCCCACCACGGTCAAACGCTCGTTGCCGACCTGCACCGACCGGCCCAGCGCGTCTCCGACTCCACCGAACGTCTGGGCAAGACCGTAGCTGACAACCATCGACGAAATCCGTCGGGCGGTGTCTTCCTCGCGGAGAAAGAAGCGCCCGGCCGCGGGCTCGACTCCGAGAACCGGAAAGTAACTCGCGGTGACCAACTCCGCCTGGACCTGCCGGGCGGCTTCGTCCCTCCCGATGACGATGCTCCTCGCACCATACGCCGCAACGCCGTCCAGGCTCTCGACGCCGTCGCGAACCAGCTCGTACAGCGGAAAGCTCAACCATGCGGGCCCTCTCCCGACTCCCCGGGCCGCCACGTCAACCCGCACCACCTCTCCGGGGGCACGTACGTGCTCCGGGGGGCGTAGAAGGGCGGCATCGACGACACCCAACAGCGTCGCTCCGCCGCCCACCGCGACACCGATGACGACCACGCCGACACAAAAGGCCCCGGGCCGGCGCCGGAGCGCCCTCAGCGCGATGCGGAGATCGTAAGCCAGTGCCCTCACGGCGTCCGCACCCCCGATGGCTCTCCTCGATCATCATTGCGCGACAAGGTTCGCGCGTAGTTGACGATCGCCTCGGCACCGATCTTGCGCCCCACGACGCGGTCCGTTACCGACAGGACGCTCAGTTCCGTTCCTGCGACCGCGCGTTCGACGAGCACCAATTGCGGAATCGCTCGCGGACTCGGCCAATCACGCAGCATGAAGGTGATCGCCCCCGTGTTCAACCAACTCCCGCCGGCCAGGACCTCATCGAACGGTCCGAACGTCCTCAAGAACTCCGTCCCCCGCCACGGGTCGTCATCCAAGGCCACGCCGACCGAGACGAAGCGCGTTGCGTCGTCCCTCGCACGCGCCCGCAGTGTGTGACGGATGTCCCTCAGGGCCTCCCGCAATCCGGGAAACTCTGACGCGCCACACGTGGACGAAGCAACGAAAACCGCCAGCACGTGCCGGTTGGGGCCGAGCGTTTCGAAATTGTCGAACTCCACCACAGGCCGCGGGGTCTGCACGACGTTGGTCACAAAGAAGGCGGTGCCGAAAGCAACAGCGCCGAGAGCGCCGGTCACGAACCGAGCGCGTGAAGCCATCTTCATCATCATGTCAGGCTCCTCCCTGCACGTATCGCAGAAACGACAACGCACCCGAGTCGTCCACCGCGAACAGGCGGTCCGGCGCGCCTGCTGCCGCTATGATTGGAAGGTCGATCTGCACTCCCATGGGACGTCCGGTGGACGTCTCCAGCAGCACCGTATATATGCCTTCGGAGGGACCTCGGGCCTCCCGCCCCTGCCAGCGCTGGACCTGCACGGCAGTGATCGCCTCACTCACCTGGAACAACGACACCACTTCGTCCCAAACGTCGTCGCTCGGGTAGTTGTAGAGGAAGCCGCCGGGTTCGGCCTCCGTGTAGGTAACCGCGCGGAAGTCGGGTATGTCCTGGGCCCACAACAGGGTACCTTCGGCATCCAGGGCATGTACCGCGCGATAGTATCGCGACGCCATCAGCATCAAGCCCTGCTGCGGTAGACACAGCAACCGCTGATTTCGCCCATAGAACAGGTCGTTCATGGCGTCCGCCGGGCCGAAACTGTCCCCGAAACTCTGCGTCGTGCGCCCGTCGACGTCTACGGCGTGAATTAGCAGCCGATTGTCCTTCGAAGCGGACTTGCCGAGGACGAACATTGCGCCGTCCACGATGCAGACTCCTCTCGGGGATGCGATGTCTCGAAGCGGAAGAGTCGAGGACAACACGAGGGAATCGTCGCGCAGCTCGAACTGCGCCAACTGCGGGACGTCACCGTCCGCGACGACGAGCGTTGTCGCGTTTCTCCACGCCATGTAAATGGGATGCGCGAGCATCGCGCCCCGCGAGCCCGTGTTCGGCGTGGTCGACACGACTTGACCCCGGGGGGAGAGAACGAGCAGGGAGTTGATCTCGCCTTCGAGCACGATCACTCGGTCGGTGGCGGCCGTGATGTGGCTTATGGACTCAAGAGGATCCCCGAGCTCCCCAATCAAAGATACCGGAAGCCGTTCCTGAACGACCAAGTGGGTTCCCTCGGCCGCGGGCAACGCCGCACGCTGGGGCGGGTCTGCGTTCGGGACGCCGCACGCAATCGTTGTGGCGTAAACGAGCGCCGGCAGCCAAACCGCGAGGCTCGGATGGTGGTGCGGAAATGCGGACATCGTGGACGCTCCTTGGACAAGAAGGTCGTGTTGACTCAAAATGGTGGGCCTTGCGGCCCGCACGGGATCCCCTCCGGAACGAGCCGAAACGAGAGTCCGTGCAAGGACCGCAAGGCCACGGTTCAGGTGCGCGGGTCAAGTTAGTAGCAAAAATACGCGCCCGTGCAGCCATTGCTGTTCAGGATGCAGTCCCAGTTGTCCGCGTACGCGCAACTGGAGTACCCGGGCCCGCAGTACGCGTTGGAGCAGGTGTCGGCGGCAACGGGGCTGCCGTTGAGCAGCAGACCGGCCAACACGCCGATGAAGGCGCTGACCACAAGAACGTAGATCGCTTTTCGCATGCTGTCTCCTCCATGAAGGTTGACGGTGTTCTCCTCCGAATCGTACGTGCCACGCCAGCGTCCCGGATGATGTGGTCGCTTCTGATTAGTCATGCGTATATAGCAGCAATCGACTTCCCGTGCGTCTCGATGGTGCAATCGTCCGTGCCGAGGTCAGTCACCGGCTCGCCGTCGTGCGCGGTCATCTTGATGAACCGCTCAACCTCCTTCACCTCGACGAGCCGGGGCTCGAGCAGGAAGACGGTCAAGACGAAGCTGCACGAACGGACGAATCGTGGGCTTCTCATGGTGCTTTCCTGACGACCCGGGTACCTCATGACACCCGCTGAATCGGGTCCGCGCCGCCCCGTCTCTTTATAAGAGAGTCTTAGGGGACGAAGTGTTACAGATTTTTTTTGCCGAGAGGGACCGCAGCGGGGGACGAGAGACGACGCAGGAGCCGCGGGCGCAGCAACTGGTGCGCGCGGTGCAGGCGGACTCTGACGTTCCGCGTGGAGATGTGCAGCCGGCGGGCCACCTCGTCGGTCGGGCAGTCTTCGACATCCCGCAGCCGCACCACCTCGCGGAAGGTCGGCGGCAAGTCGTCGATGACTTCCAGTAGCAGACGGGTCAACTCGCGGGCATACGTCGCGGCTTCGGGAGACGCCCAAACGACCCCTTCCGGCTCCGTCCGACCGGGGACCGAGCCTCTTCCCTCACCGTCGCGGGCTGACTCCAGGGGCGCGTCGCGCTGCCGCACGGCCGCGCCGTGCAGCGCCTCGTGGCGCACGATCGCCCCGACCCACCCGCACGCGGGGGGCTCGCCTCGATATTGATGGAGCTTTTCGAGCACGATGATCCAGCTCTCTTGCAGCGCGTCGTGAGCGACATCGTCGTCACCGGCCACGCGCCGAGCCAGCGGCAGAAACCGGCAGGTGCAACAGCGGACCCATCGTTCGAGGTCCCGTTCCAACAGGGGACAACGAACTGCGTCCTGCAGCTTGGGTCTCGATGGCGGCTGGCGCGGGCCGGTCATGACGGAGACCGATTCTTCGCGCTCTGCTCGGTGATGTCAAGGCGCCTGCCCGACGATGCCGGGGTCGCCGCCGAACACCCCCGGCGAAAGATCGTGAAGCTCAAGCAGAAGCGCGAGCAGATCGCCGCCAGGGCCGAGAAAGCCGACAAGCGGGTCCTCGACCGCCTGCGGTCCCTCCAGGCCAGGGAGACCGCGGCCGAACGAAGGCGCGACACCCGGCGCAAGATCGTCGTCGGCAGCCTCGTCCTCGCCGCCAGGGAGGCCGACACCGAGATCAGCCTCCGGTGGCTCGAGAACCAGATCCAGGCCCTCGAGCGCCCCCACGACCGGCGCCTCTTCGACCTCGACGACGCGACCGGGGACAACGGAGACGACGCGGCGAAGAAGACGAAGCCGGCCGCGGACGGAGACGACGCGGCGAAGAAGACGAAGCCGGCCGCGGACGGGCCCCCGATCACCGCCAGGCAGAAGAACCTGCTCGCCAGGCTCGTCGAGCAGCAGCCCGAGACCGCGCGCGAGCTCGGGATCGACCCCGAGAAGCCCGGGCTGGAGAAGCTCGGCAAGAGCGAGGCGACCCCCCTGAT
>JAJDVW010000054.1 GCA_022825925.1 Pseudomonadales bacterium
GACCCCGCGGCGCGTCCGGCCCGCCTCCGCCGCGTGCTCGACGCCTTCGATCACGAGATCAATCGGCTCTGGGAGGGCCGCCAACTCGCCGCCTGACTCGCAACCTGACTGTAAACTACAACTCTGCTCAAGGAATCTAGCCCATGCGCCCACAGGCAGTCCCCGGACCGCGACCCGGCACGGTCGCCAAGCAACCTCCGAACGCTAGAATTGGGGCCTCACCGCCGTTGCGGGACAGGACGGATTGAATGAACCGAACTGAGCTCGCCGAACTGATTCGGAACGGCGAAAACTCGGGCGCCGAGTTCAAACGCGACGACTTGACGCCGCGCAGCCTGGCCAAGGAAATGGCCGCGCTACTCAATCTCGAGGGTGGCCGTATCCTGCTGGGCGTCGAGGCGGATGGCAGCGTCTCCGGCCTGGCCCGGGAGCCCGGGAAAAGCGAGGAATGGGTGATGGAGGCAGCGCGCACCCACCTGCGACCATCGGCCACCCCGTTCTGGGAAACCGTCTCCTGGACCGATTCCACAACGGTAGGGATCGTCTCCGTTCCCGCCGACGCGCCCGACAAGCCCTACAAGTACAAGCGTGGTTCGGCATGGGTTACGCAGATCCGTGCCGGTACGACGTCACGCGATGCAACCGACGAAGAAGAAGCACGCCTGTACATGCAGTCGGGACGCCTGCAATACGACCGCAAGCCAGTTCCAGGCGCCGGCCTCGAAGACCTGGACATGCGCAGGCTGGTGAACTACTTCCGCGACATGCGCAGGCAGTCCTGCCCAGCTGCCCACGACCACGCGGCATGGACCCGGCTGCTCGTCAACACCGAGCTCATGCAAGTGGATCGCGGACGCGCGATGCCCAGTGCGGGCGGACTGCTGCTCTTTGGCCCGCGGCCCCAAAGACACCTACCTCAGGCCGGAATCAGCGCGGCCGCCTACACCGGGACCGAAAAGGACTACGACGCCAGGGCGCGGGCAACCCTGCGGGGCCCCGCGGTTTCCCTGTACCCGGCCCCGAACACCGAACCCGGGCACCTTCAGTCGGAGTTGCCGGCCTCCTTTTCGCAAGCCGACAACGCCGTTGAAGACGGGATCATCGGGCAAGCGATGGATTTCGTACGCCGCAACATCGAGATCGAAGCCTCGATAGACAGTGGCGGCAGGCGTGTGGAGCGCTGGGACTATCCGATCGAGGCCGTTCGCGAGGCCATCGTGAACGCCGTCGCGCACCGCGACTACACCATCAGCGTGATGGACATCGAGCTCTCGATCTACTCGGACCGTCTGGAGATCATCTCCCCCGGCCGATTGCCTAACACCGTCACCGTGGAGAAGATGCGCGCGGGCTACCGCGCTTCCCGCAACGAGCTGATCAAGGAGGTGTTGCGGGACTACCGGTATGTCGAGGCAACCGGTCTGGGCGTGCCGCGCAAGATCGTCGCAAGCATGGCAGCGCACAACGGCACGGATCCCGATCTCGTCGAGGAAGAAAGCCGTTTCGTCGTGCGTCTGTGGAAGCACCGCCACGATCCGACCGCCGGCGATCGACCCGCGGGAGCGGCATAGCGGCCATCGCGAGCCAAGAGGTTCGGCAGGCTCACGCCGGCATCTGTAGCGGTGCCGTCATTCGCGCAGCAAACTACATTAGCACGCTGTTGATCACGCCCCCGTCCATGACCATTGTTCTGGCCGGGAGATGTACCCCGCCGCGTCCGACGCCAGGAACATCGCGCACTCCGCCACGTTGTCCGCCGAGCCGATCCCTCCGAGGGGTAACGCGTTGCTGCGCAACTCGCGTATCGCGGGATCCCGGTAGAACCGAGCAGCCACCCGCGCCGATGAACTCCGGCGCGATCGAGTTGACGCGGATGCCGTAGACATGCGTGTAGTACCCTTCAAACGTCAGGTTCGCGAACGACTCGCCGGACATGACAGGGACCGACGACGCGACCGAACTCGCAAGACGCACAGGAAAGCGACAATGGACGGCTACCTCAAGGTCTACCACCACGACTCGGTCCATCGTTCCACGGTCGGCCAGGGAACGGCTGCGCTTCGATGCGCCTGGTTCGAGGCGGAATACCCGGAACCGGCCTGACAGGCGTTCGACCGCGAGTACAAGGCGGACGCGACCGCCGAGTAGCCGGTCGCTCCAACTCGCCACCTAGAAGGAGACCTCATGCAACTCGACTTCACCGACAAACGCGTCCTCGTCACCGGCGGCACCCGCGGCATCGGCCGTGCGATCGTCGAAGCCTTCCTCGCGGCCGGCGCGCGGGTCGCGGTCAACGGCAGCACCGAGGAAACCACGGGCAAGGCCGTGGCCGAACTCGACGGCGGCGACCGCGTCGTCGCGGCGCCGGGCTCCGTCGGGCCCGAAGCGGCCTGCAAGTCGATCGTCGACGCCGCCGTCGGCGGGCTCGGCGGGCTCGACGTGCTCGTCAACAACGCCGGCGTCGGAGGCGGCGGGCCCGTGGAGAAGACCGAGGAGGCGGACTGGGACCGGGTCGTCGACATCAATCTCAAGGGCGTCTTCTTCATGACCAAGCACGCGGTCCCGCATCTGCGAGAGTCGCGCGGCAACATCATCAACGTCTCTTCGGTGCTGGGGCTGGTCGGTAGCCCGTACGGCTCGCCCTACTCGGCGTCGAAGGCCGGCGTCATCAGCCTGACCCGCTCCCACGCCCTCGAGTTCGGCAGGGCGAAGATTCGCGTCAACGCGGTCGTTCCGGGGGGCGTCGACACGGACATGCTGCGCGGCCTCGCGCTCAGCTTCGCCGACACCGTGGAGGCGGGCTACGAGATTCTCGCGAAGGACGCCAAGGCGCAGCGCCGCATTGCCGACGCCAGCGAGATCGCCGGTCCGGTGCTGTATCTCGCCTCGGATCTCGCGAGTTTCGTGACCGGCGCCACCCACGTCGTGGATGGCGGCGAAGTCATCGATTGACGAAAGTCGTAGTTCAGGATCCGGTCGCTGTGCGTGTTGACGCGCCAGCCGGGCGGGTCGCCGCGTTCCGGTTCGATGGGGCCGAGAGGCATGCGCCCGTTCCCGATGATGAGCGTGGGTCGTTCCGTGGTCATGCGCTTGCATGGAAGTACGCATCCGCCGAAGGGGGAACGCCAACACTTCCTTACGCGTCAGCGGCCGAGGGAGCTTCCCCGGCTGAAGGCTCCCGGGCATCGGAAGCCCGCGCGACGCATTACGCCGCCAGCTCGACCCGCGCCTCGTCCTCGATGCGCGTGCCCTTGAAGAAGTCCGCGTTCGGCCCGCCGTACAACTGCACCGAATGGGTGAACGCGAAGTTGCGGAAGTCCGCCTCGTCGATCAGGTCGTACTCCAACTGCTCGTACGCTTCGGCGGCGGCGTGCCCCATGTCCGTCACGTCCCAGTGCCCGAGGTCGAAGCTCATGATCGCGCGTACCTGCTCGCCGAACGGGTTGGCCTTGCGGTTGAAGGCGAAGCACGCGTGCGGATCGTCGGACTCGCAGCCGAAGTAGAAGTTCGGGATGAAGCGTTCCGGGATGTCTTCCGCCTTCGAGACGCCCATGGCGGCGAAGTCGTCCCGCACCTCCGGCGGAATGTCATGCCCGTCCATGCCGAGCGCGCGCGGCAGCTGCTCGAGCGTCGCCCGGGTGCCTCCGTCGCCGTACCGCTCGAAGAGACCCTTCGCCTGCTCCAGGTCGATGTTGGCCGGATTCAGGTTCTCGAGGGCCTGGACGTTGCGTTTCTTCCAACGGCCCACGATGTCCGCGTACAAGCGCGTCCCGCTGACGACGCCGCCCTCGAGCAGGGCGACCCGCAGGTCGGGGAAGCGATACGTCACGCCTCCCATCAGCAGGCTCTTCGCCAGCACCTCGCCGGCCGCGGCAAAGTGCCCCATGTGGTTGTGCATGTAGTTCGAAATGGAACTGCGTTCGTGGAATCCCATGCCGCCGGAGTGCGCGGCCACCGGGAACCCGAGTTCCACGCACCGCGCCCAGAACGGGTCGTAGTCGTGCTCGCTGTCGACGGACAGGTTGTCGAGCCAGAACACCTCGTTCGCCAGCTCCGGATACTCCCGCGCCACCCGCGGGACCGGCCGGCGGACGTAGGACGGGATCATCGCCACCTTGAGCCCGAGGTCCCGGGCGTGCTCCAGCTCCCGGATGCCCTCTTCCGGGGTGTGCAGCGGCACGGCCGCCGCCACCGTCATGCGATCGCCGTACTCGGCGTACGCCGCGGCCGCGTACTCGTTGTACGCATGGCAGACCAGTTGGCGGAACTCGTCGTCGGGGATGCCGTGGAAGAACAACCCCGTGGTCGGATACAGGACCGCGTAATCGAGCCCGAAGTCGTCCATCCGCTCGTGGTAGAGCTTCGGCAGCATCGCGGTGCAGCGGTCCAGCGTGTTCTTCGTCGGCAACGCCCACCACGGTCCGCGGATCGCCCGGTTGTCCTTCCGCTCTTCCCAGTTCATCTGGTACCAGCCGGGGCCGCTACGCCCGCCCCGCATGTGGGTGGCGAAATCGGTGACGGCGTCCTCGCCGCCCGCGGCCTTGATGAAGTCCATCAGGACCGGCGTGTATTCGATGATGTGCGAGTCGCCGTCGATCAGCGGATGATCGAGCTTGGCGCGGATCTGCGCGGAGGCCGTCGTCATTCTCTTTCCCTCTTGTCCCCTCGTCGCTCCAGTGTACTACGGAGGCAGCGACGCGCCCTGCCGGCCCCAGCGGCGCTGCTTCCGCGCCCGGACAAGGGCGATCAGCACGCCATATGCCAGAATCACGACCCCACCAGAGCGGGCCGGAAAGAAATGAAGTGGATCGTGGCAGTTGCGTTGGCGCTGGTCGTGCTGCTGGGCGCCGGCTGGATTTTCAGGGCGGAGATCGCCCTCTTCGGCATCGGTCTCATGACCACCTCCCAGCAGGACATCGGCCCGACACAGGAGATCAACTGGTCCACCGGCACGGATAGCGAGGGGCGCGACCCCGCCAGTCGCCCACCCAACATCGTACTGATACTGGCCGATGACCTGGGATGGAACGATGTATCCATGAACGGCCCGAACCCGACCGTCCCGACCCCGCATATCGATGCGCTGGCGGCAGGGGGAGTGACCTTCTCGCAGGGCTACGCCGCCAACGGGACCTGCGCGCCCTCACGGGCGGCACTGATGTCGGGGCGCTACGGCACCCGCTTCGGTTTCGAGTTCACGCCCACGCCTTCAGGCTTCATGCCCATCGTCAGCCTTGTCGGCGGCACGATCGACCGGCCGCTACTGCCGGCCGCGGTGCCGAACCCCGAGGCGTCCGGCCTCGGCTTCACCGAGATGGGCATGCCGCCCTCGGAGATCACCCTGGCCGAGCTGCTGGCCGAACGGGGCTATCACACGGCGCACATCGGCAAGTGGCACCTGGGGGGCGCCAACGGCATGGCCGCCCATGACCAGGGATTCGCCGAAAGCCTGCTGATGGCCAGTGGCCTGTACGGACGGCGTGACGACGAGGATGTGATCCAGGCAAGGCAGGACTTCGACCCGATCGACCGGTTCCTCTGGGCTGCCCTGAGCTTTGCCGCCAGTTTCAACGGTGGCCCCCTCTTTGAGCCGCCGAAGTACCTGACGGATTACTACACGGACGAGGCGGTCAAGGTCATCGAGGCCAACAGGGATCGTCCGTTCTTCCTGTACCTGGCGCACTGGGCGCCCCACACGCCGCTGCAGGCGACCCGAGAAGACTATGAAGCGCTGTCGGGTATCGAACTGCACCGCGAGCGGGTGTACGCCGCAATGATCCGGTCCCTCGACCGGGGCGTGGGGCGGGTGATGGAGGCCCTCCAAGCCAATGGCCTGGACCAGAACACGCTGGTGATGTTCACCTCCGACAACGGCGGCGCCGGCTACATCGGCCTGCCCGACGTGAACGACCCCTACCGCGGTTGGAAGATCACCTTGTTCGAGGGCGGCATCCGGGTCCCTTTCCTGGCGCGTTGGCCGGCGAAACTGCCCGCCGGTGCGACCTACGATGCGCCGGTCCATCACTTCGACATGTTTGCCACCGCCGCGGCAGCGGCCGGCGCCGACCTGCCGACGGACCGGGTGATGGACGGCGTTGACCTGACGGGATTCGTGACCGGCGTCGACACGACGGCGGCGCCACACGACTACCTCTTCTTCCGCAGCGGGGCCGCGCAGGCGGTTCGGGATGCGCGCTGGAAGCTGGTGGTGAGTGCACCGCAAGGCCTGCCTCGCAAGGAATGGCTGTTCGACCTCACCGGCGAAGGGGAATGGACCGATCTCCTGGCAGAGCACCCGGCGGTGGCCGATCGGCTGCGCGGCGTGCTCGAGGCCCACAACGGCGAGCAGGCCGAGCCGCGCTGGCCCTGGACCGTGACGACGGCCGTCAACGTCGACCGCGACCTGTCGCAGGAGGACCAGCCAGGCGATGAGTTCGCCTACTGGAGCAACTAGCCGATGAAGGTACTGAAGTGGTTGGGAGTCCTGTTCGGGATCTACGTGGTTTTCGTTCTACTGTTCGAGTTCGTCTATCTCGGGTACATGCAACCCAGCTTCGAGGAAGCCGGGATTCCGATGCTGGACATCACGACGACGGACGCCGGGGGCGAAGCCCGGGTACGCAGGTTGGCGCGGTTCGAGTCGGAGAACGGCAGCACCTACGTCTCGGCTCACCACTGGCCCCGCGGCTGGTACCACGGGCTGATGGTCAATCCCCGGGTCACGGTCGAGATCGATGGCGTAGCCGCCGAGTACATGGCGGTGGCCGTCGAAGGTGAAGAGTTCGAACGGATCGCCGCGGAGTTCCCGCTGGGCTTCGTCGTTCGGTTTCTCATGGGTTTCCCGCCGGAGCGAGACATCGCCCGCCTCGACCCTGCGGCCGGCTGAGTCCCGGATGAGCGCCAACCGCGCTCGGCGCAGGACCCAGGTTGTTCCCGGCGTCAGCCAAGTTCCTCGGGGACCGCATCGTCAGGGTCCGCCGGCGCGCCGCCGGCGCGGCGCAGGATGCGCAATGCGGCCTCGACATCCGCTTCGTCACGCCGCAGCGCGAAGAACTCCGCCGTTTTCATGGCGGAGACCTTCTCGGCGACGGCCATCGCAACGAACTGATTGATGCTCGTGCCCTCTTCCCGACTGATCTCCGCCACCACCGCCTTCAGCGAAGCGGGTAGGCGGAGCGGGTAGGTACTCGTCTGCTTCATTGCCGAATCCTCCTCAATGCCTCCTGGGGGCGGATCAGTTCGATGCCAAAACGGTGCGGCGTGTCGCCGTAGTCCCGGAGGTTGAATGTGACCAGCGCGTCGGCGTTCCCGTTGATGGCGGTCTCCAACACCATCTCGTCCGCTGGATCGCGCAGTTGCGGGCGCCGATCCGGCGGCCATCGAGGCGGTGGTGAAGAGGTGCTGAAGCACTATACTTGCGTGAGATGGCTCATGCGTTGCGCTGCTCCCCATCGGGGTCTGGAATCCGATTCGGGGATGCATGGTGAGCGGATCGAGTCCTTCCGGGCCGGACGAGGCCTCGTTTGACGAGCCCTCAGCCCGTAGGCGCTTGATCGCAAGCCGCGAGTTGCCGGTTGCGCGCCGACGCCGGAGTCGATGAGAGGAGGAAACCATGGCGGCGGGAACGATTGAATTGATTGCGCGGTTTGTTCGCGAAGCCCGCAGATTTCCCTTGACATCCGAAAAACGGCCACTTGATACAATGCGCTGCCGAGCCGAGCCGAGCCGAGCCGAGCCGAGCCGAGCCGAGCCGAGCCGAGCCGAGCCGAGCCGAGCCGAGCCGAGCCGAGCCGAGCCGAGCCGAGCCGAGCCGAGCCGAGCCGAGCCGAGCCGA
>JAJDVW010000084.1 GCA_022825925.1 Pseudomonadales bacterium
GGCGGGCTGCCCCGGTTTGTGGCCTCGCCAAACCTGACGCCGTCAAGGATGACCCTAGTCTGCCCGAAATCCCGCGGGCGACCAATGCACTCATTTCATGCTTCGGGGTGGGCCGCAGAACGCGGCCCATGAGCGTTTGGAACGTATAGCGGAGGTCGTGCGACAGATTCCCGAGGAGCCGTTCGCCAGCATTGGGTTCGAGGAGACCTCCCTCGGTGACGTCATGGCCGGCTTCGTGGCGGACGCAGAGCATGAGGCCGGTGACAGAAGGCTCGTGGATGCGCGGATCCTCTCGGATGGGACTTTGCGCATGCTCGCCATCGTCACGGCATTGGAGACGGTTCCGGAAGGATCGCGCATCGTTGTCGAGGAGTTCGACAACGGCCTCCATCCGAGCCGCGCAGGGTTGCTCGTGGGAGCGCTTTCGGCGACGGCGAGCCGCCGCAAGCTGAATGTGCTCGTGACGACACACAATCCAGCGTTCATGGACGCACTGGATGAGTCGCAGATGGATAGCGTCCTCATTTGCCACGGACACGAATCCGGCGCCGGGTCGCGGGTAACCCGGCTTGGCGCATTGGACATTGCCGGGACGATCGGGCTGCGCGGCGGTCTGGGGGATTTCGTGACGCGCGGTGCTCTCGACGACCATCTTGCGCCGGATTTCGCGGAAAGACGCTCCGAGCAAACGCGGGAGTGGCTCGCGTCCCTGTCTTGAGCGACGCAGCGATTCTTGATACGTCGTGGCTGCTCGAACTTTATCGAGTGCCGGGCTGTTTCGAGGAATCGCAGACGCAGACCGTCGACCTCATCGAAGCGAGGTATGAGTTGTTTGCCACCGTACCCGTGCTGTTCGAGGTTGCCAGTCACATCACCCACGTACGCGACGGTGGTCGGCGGCGCAGACTTGGCGAAAGGCTCCGGGACGACATCCGGAGTTCCATTGATCGGGAGAGTCCATGGACTATCGCCAACGTGGGGTCGGCAATCCTGCTCCGCTCGGCGGATGTCCTGCGCTTGGCCGAGCGATTCCTGGAGTCGACGGGTCCCAACTACTCCTTCGCGGGCGTTTCGATCATTGACCTTGCAGCCGAGCTTCGTCGACCGGGACAACGATCCGGATTCTGACCTTCAACCGGCGATTGACCTCGTGTTCCGATTGAAGTCGCCGGTCGCTCGACGCCCGCGACGACGTAAGGCGCTCCGGGATACCGGACCATGATGCCGGGGCGGAAGCCGTGGGCGTCAACGTCGCTGCGGAGAGAACGGTTCGAGATCGACCGCTGGGGTCTGCCCGCAAAGTTGGTCGGTGAGTAGCCGTGCGGAGCCGGCGGCCTGGGTCCACCCCAGCCCGCCGTGCCCGGTGTTGACGTAGACGCCGGCAACGCCGGTCGGCCCGATCAGCGGCAGTCCGTCGGCGGACAGCGGCCGCAGGCCGGTGAACGGCTGGACGGTGGCCGGGTCGAGCGACCGGGCGAACTCGGGCAGGACCGCCTCCACCAGCCCCATCATGTAGGCGACGCGGTCCGGATGCAGGCGGGTGTCCGCCCCGGCGAAGTCCACGGTGCCCGCGACGCGCAGGGCGTCGCCGAGGACGTTGACGGCGGCGTGTACGCCCATGTCCGCAATGACGTGCCGCGGCCGCGTCGGCCAGTCTTCCAGCGGAATGGTCAGCGCGTAGCCCTTGGCAGGGGCGACGGGCAGGCGAATGCCCAGCGGCCGGGCCAGGTGCGTGGAGTACGTGGCGGCGGCGATGACCACCGCGTCGGCCCGCAGCGCTTCCTCCGCCGTCCGCACGGAGAGGCCGGAGCCGTGGTTCTCGATGCCGAGTACGGGCGTGTCATACCGGAAGGCGACGCCGAGCGCCGCTGCCCTGGCGGCCAGGCCGCACGTGAAGCGCCAGGAGTCGCCCGATTCTTCACGCGGAAACCGGATCGCGCCCTCGATCCGGTCGGCGATCGGCCCGAGGCTCGGCTCGTGCTGCAACAGCGTGTCCCGGTCGAGACGTTCCCAGACCGCTCCGGCCTCCCCGATGTGCTCGAGGACTGGCAGGTACCCGTCGAGCGCCGCGCGGTCGCGGAACACGAACAGCGATCCGCACGAGCGCCCCGCGTAGTCGATGCGCTCGTCTTCCCGCAGTAGCGCCATGCACGCCCGGCTGTACTGGGCGAGTTCGCGGTTGAGGGTCGTGTTCCGGAGGAACGTCTCGGTGTTCGCCGCCCGCAGGAACCGCAGACCCCAGGGGACCAGCCGCAGCAACTGCGACGTGCGCAGGAGCTTGGGCGCGGTCTTCCGGTTCGCGCCCAGGCTCTCCCACCACCACCCGGGCAACGCGCGCAGGACGCCTGGCCGGTTCCAGGGCTCCGGACACTCGAACTGCAGGTAGCCGCCGTTGCCGAAGCTCGCCTCCCGCGCCGGGCCGGAGTTGCGCTCCAGCACGGTCACCCGGGCGCCGGCACGCGCGAGGTAGAACGCGCTGCAGACCCCCTGCAGGCCGGCGCCGACGACGATCACGTGCATGGACATGGGCGGCAACCTCCCTTAGCGGAAGAACAGTCTCTCGAGGGCGTCTCCGGGGTCCTCCGCGCGCATGAACGCCTCGCCCACGAGGAACGCCTCGACGCCGGCGTCGCGCATCCGCCGCACGTCCCCGGACGTATGGATGCCGCTCTCGGTGACGACGGTGACCTCGGGCGGGATCTTGGGCAGCAGCGCGAGGGTGGTGTCCAGCGTCGTCTCGAACGTCTTGAGGTCGCGGTTGTTGATGCCGAGCAGGGTCGGCGCGAGGGCGAGGGCGGTCTCGACCTCCGCCGCGTCGTGCACCTCGACCAGCACGTCCATGCCGAGGTCCCGCGCGAGCGCGTCGAACTCGGCGAGCGCGCCCGGGTCGAGCGCGGCGACGATGAGCAGGATGCAGTCCGCGCCGAGCGTGCGCGACTCGAACACCTGCCAGGCGTCGACGATGAAGTCCTTGCGCAGCGCCGGCAGGGCGGTGGCGTCGCGGGCCGCCGCGAGGTACGTGTCGTGGCCCTGGAAGTAGCGCTCGTCGGTGAGGACGGAAAGGCCGGCGGCCCCGGCGGCCTCGTAGGCGCGGGCGATGCCGCCGGGCTCGAACTCCGGTCGGATCACGCCCTGGCTCGGCGACGCCTTCTTGATCTCCGCGATGACGCCGGGGCGACGATCCCGCAGGGCCGCGGCGAACCCCCGGGGCGGGGGCGCCGCTTCGGCGGCCGAACGTATCTCCGCGAGGGGGAGAGCCCGCGCGCGCCGGGCCACCTCCGCGGTCTTGTGGGCGAGGATCTCGTCGAGAATCGTCATCCGTCGGCGATGACGCGGCACATCCTGACGAGTTCGTTCAACCCCTCGCGTGCCTGTCCGGAGGCGATGACGTCCTGCGCCATGGTGACGCCGTCGGAGAGGCTGAGCGTCACGCCGGCGGCATAGATGGCGGCCCCGGCGTTCAGGGCGACGATGTCGGCCGCCGCCTCGTCGGTCGCATCGAGCGCCGCCTCGACCAGCGCGAGGCTCGCGGCCGGCGAATCGGCCCGGAGACCGTCGACGTCGTGGCGGGCGAGACCGAAGTCCGCGGGTTCGACGTCGTACTCGGTGATCGTGCCGGCATCGAGTTCCACCACGTGGGACGCTCCGGCGATCGACAGTTCGTCGAGGCCGTCCGAGTGCACGACCAGCACGCGCTCCGCGCCGAGCAGCGCGGCCACCTCGGCGAGGGGGCGCTGCCACTCGCGGGCGAACACGCCGATGACCTGGCGCCGCGCGCCGGCCGGGTTGGTCAGCGGACCGAGCACGTTGAACACGGTGCGCACGCCGAGTTCCCGGCGTACGGGGCCGGCATGTCGCATGGCGCCGTGGTGCACCTGCGCGAACAGGAAGCCGACGCCGACCTCCGTGATGCAGCGCGCGATCTCGTCGGGTGCGAGGTCGAGGGACACCCCGGCGGCCTCGAGCACGTCGGCGCTGCCGCTCCTGCTCGTCATGCCCCGGTTGCCGTGCTTGGCGACGTGGGCGCCGGCGGCCGCGGCGGCAAATGCCGCGGCCGTCGAGATGTTGAAGAGTTTCGCCGCTCCGCTGCCGCCGGTGCCGCAGGTGTCGACGAGGTGCGGCACGTCCACGGCGACCTTGGTCGAGACCGCGCGCATCGCCTGGGCGGCGCCGGCGATCTCGTCGGTGGACTCGCCCCGCGTGCGCAGGGCGATCAGCAGCCCGGCGATCTGGGCCGGAGTCGCCTCGCCGGCCATCACGATGCCGAACACCTCCCGCGCCTCGTCGCGGGTCAGCCGTTCGCCGGCGGTCAGCCGCTCGAGGGCGTCCTGGATGTTCATGGACAGACTCCGCCGGATCGGTGAGGGCTCAATTATCTCCCGCGGCGCTCTCACGGGCGAGGAAGTTGCGGAGCACGTCGTGGCCCACCGGCGTCATGATCGACTCGGGATGGAACTGCACGCCCTCGACGGCGTGCTCGCGGTGCCGGACGCCCATGATCTCGTCCGGCGTCCCGTCCGCGCGCGTCGTCCAGGCGGTGACCTCGAGGCACTCCGGCAGGGTCTCGCGGGCGACCACGAGGGAGTGGTAGCGCGTCGCCTCGAACCGGTCCGGAAGCCCGGCCAGGACGCCCCGGCCGTCGTGGGAGATGGAGGAGAGCTTGCCGTGCATCACCTCGCGCGCCCGAACGATGTCGCCGCCGTAGGCCTGGCCGATGCTCTGGTGCCCCAGGCAGATGCCGAGGATCGGGACGCTTGCGCCGAAGCGGCGCACCACGTCTACGGAGATGCCCGCTTCGTCGGGCGTACACGGACCGGGCGAGATGACGATCCGCTCCGGCGCCAGGCGTTCGATGTCGGCGACGTCGATCTCGTCGTTGCGGTGCACGGTGACCTCGGCGCCGAGTTCGCCGAGATACTGCACCACGTTGTAGGTGAACGAGTCGTAGTTGTCGATCATCAGGAGCATGGGGTCGGTCTCCGGGACTCAGCGGCGCGCCACGAGGAGGGTGACTTCCTGCGTGAGCACCAGGGCGCCGTCCGCGTCGGTGACGGTGTCGGCGAGCGTCAGGATACCGGCGTCAGGGCGACTGCCCGACGGCCGCTTGCCGACGCAGCGCGTCTCGTAGGTGAGCGTCGTGCCGGCGCGCGCGGGATTCGGCAGCCGCAGCTTGTCCTTGCCGAGCATCGCCACCACCTCGATGCGGTCCTCGTGATCGAAGAAGAGCCGCGTGCAGACGGCGAAGAGATGGGCGGATGACGCCACCAGGCCGCCGAAGACCGAGTCCGCGGCGGCGGCGGGATCGGTGTGGAAGGGCTGCGGGTCCCAGGCGCGGGCGAAGTCGACGATGGCGTCGTCGGTCAGCGTCCACGTCCCGACGACCGAGCGATAGTCGTCGGGGATGTCGTCGAAGAAGCGCATGGAGCGCGGCCGGTGCAGGAGGATGCGTATCCGGAGAGAAGCGCTAGGGCGACTGGGCAGCGAGCCCGAGGTCCTCGAACATCTCCTTGTAGTAGTCGAGGCCGGCGTCGGCGAGTTCCCGGGCCTGCTCGGCCGTCAGCATGCCGAGGGTCACGCAGGTCTCCATGCCGGTCGCCTTCACGGCGCGCACCAGCTCCGACACTCTCGAGGTCTGCGAGTTGGTCGGGGCCCGCCAGGCCGCCCCCATGCAGAAGCGCGTGGCGCCGGCCGCGCGCGCCTGCCCAGCGGCGGTGACCACATCCTCGACGGGCAGCACGTTGTGCGTGTCCACGCCCGTGTCGTAGTGCACGCTCTGCGGACAGTACTTGCAGTCCTCGGGGCAGCCGCCCGTCTTGATGCTGAGCAGCGTGCTGATCTGCACTTCGTTCGCCGGGTGCCGGCGCCGGTGGATGCCCTGGGCCTCGAAAAGAAGGTCGTTCAGGGGCCGGTCGAACAGCGCCAGCACCTCGTCAACGGTCCAGTCATGCCGGATTTCCTGAGCGGACAAGCTATAGTCCCCGGATGCGAAACGCGCAGCCTACCGAAACGCGGTGGGCCGTGCCAATTCCGCACGAACGCTCGGTCAACGCCCGAGCGTTCGTGCGGGGGGCCTTGGTAAGATGGGGCACACAGGCTTCCGGCTACCTTCGTCCATGGCCGCCGACACGCAACGTGATCTCCTGCGCCTCCCTAGCCTCCACGTCGAAGGGTTTCGGGGGATTGGCAGGCTGTCGATTCCACGACTGGGGCGCGTCACACTCCTCGCGGGCCGGAACGGCATCGGCAAGACGACCGTGCTTGACTCTGTCCGGATATTTGCGGCGCGGGGACGACCGATGGTCATCCATGGACTCCTCCAGGGACGCGAGGAGTTCGCCGCTGGGCTTGACGAGGATCACGATCCGATCATCGTCCCGGACTTCACGGCCTTGTTCCATGGGCGGAATCCCGAGCGGGTCCCTACGATCTGCATTGGCCCAAGTGATGGCGACGAGGAGGCAGTCCGCTCGGCGTGTCAAACAGCCACGACTGGACGGCGGCCCAGCAGGAGTTGTTCTCCAGGCTCTCCGTGGACGCCGAGCTCACGCTGCTGAGTGTCATGATCGGGTCGCGCAAACGGTTGTTCCCCTGGGCCCTCGCCGGGGAGGAAAGCAACCCGTTCGAGGCGAGATGGCGCTACTCGCTGCGGCGGTTGCAGCGACTGTTCGACGAGGACGACTGGCCGACCGGCATCGAGTGTCAATCGCTCGGCCCAGGACTGCTGAGCACCCGTCAGTTGGCCTCTCTTTGGGATGAGGTCGCGCTGACGGACGACGAGGCGGCCTCGAGACAGGCCCTGCGGTTGGCGTTGGGAAGGGACATCGACGGGGTTGCGGTAGTCGGAGACGACGCGCGGGTTCCAGGAAGGGCTCGCCAGCGAGTGGTGGTGAGGTTGGCAGAGCACCGTCGTCCGGTGCCTCTGAAGAGCTTGGGCGACGGCGCAACCCGCATGTTCGGCGTCGCGCTTGCGTTGGCGAACAGCCGGAACGGGTTTCTCGTGATTGACGAGGCCGAGAACGGGATACATCACTCGGTGCAACGAGACTTCTGGAACATGGTGCTCCGCACCGCACAGGAGAACGACGTGCAGGTACTTGCGACCACGCATGGGTGGGATTGCGTGACCGGCTTCGCGCGCGCCTGCGCGGACTGTTCAGACGTCGAAGGCGTCCTGGTGCGGATCGAGCGGGGAGGAGAGGGCCTTCGAGCCGTTGAGTACTCCGAGGAAGACCTTGAGACGGTAGCCGACCATGGGATCGAGGTCAGGTAACGGCGTGGCGGTTGGCGAGTCGGTAGCGGAACGCGTCCTGCTGGTGGAGGGCGACGACGACCTTCACGTGGTTAGGCACATTTGCGCACGCCACGGATCGATGCCGGGGTTCTCGGTCGAGCCGAAGGGAAGTGTGGAGCAGGTCCTGCGTGCCATCGGTCCCGAAGTCAAGGTTCCCGGTCGGCGGTCGGTCGGTGTTCTCGTCGACGCCAACGATGATCTGAACTCGCGATGGCAAGCGATCAGTGACCGTTTGACGAGGGCAGGAATCGTGACGCCGCCTGCTGCCCAGCCCGGTGGCACCGTCGCCGAGAGCAGCCCCCGGGTTGGCGTCTGGCTGATGCCGGACAACGTATCGGCCGGGGAACTGGAGGACTTCGCCGTCCGACTCATACCTGCCGACGATCCGATTTGGCCAGAGGCGCGTCGCTACATCGACGGTATCCCGGTGGAGCGAAGGAAGTTCGCTTCGAGCAAGGCGATGAGGGCGAGACTGTACGTCTGGTTGGCGGCCCGCAAGGAGCCGCGTCGGATCGGATCGGCGATCGGCACAGGGGATCTGCAGGCGAGCGAACCGTTGGCGGTCAGCTTTGCGGACTGGCTTCGGCGGGTCTTCCGATGAGACGTTGGTCCGTAGCGTTGGAGCGTTCGCGCGCTTGAAAGGCTTGGTCCAGTTGGGCGTGCTCGTGGTCACGGTCTACGTGGGGCTCTGCGCCTTCCTCTTCCTCATGCAGCACCGGCTCATCTTTCATCCGCGTCCCGTCGGTCACGTGCCCGTCGGACCGCAATTCGTTCCGACGGCCGTCCACGCGGACGATGTCACGCTACGCGGCTGGATCGTCAAGGAGGCGTCCGAGGGCCCGGTCCTCATCTATTTCGGGGGCAATGCCGAGGACATCTCCGGGCGTCTCGGCGACTTTGCGGCCCTCGATGCGACGACCGTGCTGATCAGCTACCGGGGCTACGGGGGAAGCGACGGCGTCCCCACGGCGAGCGACCTGGTCAGGGACGCGGGGGTGGTCGTGGAGACGATGCGGGAGCGTTTCGGCGGAGACCGGGAGCTGATCCTCTTCGGGCGCAGCCTGGGCACGGGCATCGCCGCCCTGGCGGCCGGCGCCGTCCCGGTGGACGGGCTGATCCTGCTGAGCCCCTACGTCAGCATCGCGCGCATCGCCGCGCGGCGCTTCCCGGTGTTTCCGGTACGGTGGCTGCTGCGTCACGACATCGATGCCTCGACGGTGGCCGACAGCCTGCCGGAACGTCTGCTCGTGTTGTACTCGCGTCACGACAACGTGGTGCCGACGGCGGAGTCCCGCGCGTTCGTCCGCCTGCTTGCGTCCGAGCCGCGGGTGGTCGAGTTCTCGGGAGACCACAACGCGCCGATGACCGTTCCGCCGATCTGGGGGGCGATCGAAGGGTTCCTGAACGGGGACGACCGGGCCGTCTGAGGCGCGCTGCCGTGGTGGTAGCGGGCGCCGTTCCTCACTATGCTGGCTGGCCACGACGCGAAGGCGAACGGGCGGGGGACGACATGACCGCGTTCACGACAGACGAGTTGCGTGCCGCGCGCAAGCGCGAGGTGGCGCTGGGGTACCGCATCTTCGGCGCGCTCGGCTGGGGCGATCTGGGCGACGGCCACATCAGTGCCCGCGACCCGGAGCGGACCGACTGCTTCTGGCTGTTGCGGGGCGATGTCGCGTTCGCCGACGCGGGGGTCGAGGATCTCGTGCTCCTCGGGCCCGACGGGACGATCGTCGAGGGCGACGGCGGCACGAACCGCCCCGCGTTCTTCATCCACTGGCCGATCCTCGCCGCACGCGCGGAACTCGTGAGCGTCGCCCACACGCACACGCCCTTCGGCACGCCGTTCTCCGCGGAGGCCCGGCTCCTCGAGCCGATCACGCAGGAGGCGTGCGTCTTCTTCGAGGACCATGCGCTCTTCGACGACGAGGAAGTCCAGGTCCAGGGGCTCGACTGCGGCGTGCGCATCGCGGCGGCGCTCGGCGGGAACCGCGCGGCGATCATGCGGAACCACGGGCTGCTTGCGGTGGGCGCGACCGTCCGGGAAGCCGTGGCCTGGTTCGTGATGATGGAACGGGTCGCGGAAGCGCACGTGAAGGCCCGTTCGCCGCGGCCGATCTCGGCGGAGGCCGCCCGTTACGCGAAGTCGGACCTGGCGACCGACGCGCAGACGCGGCGCGTCTTCGAGTTCCTGGTGCGGCATCACCTGGGCGCCGAAGCCGAGGACGGCGCAACGCAGGTCGCCGACACGATACGCGCCGTCGGCGGGTGAACGGCACGTCGGACAAGCCTGTCCGGGGCGCGCTGTGGGCGCTCCTGGTCGCGGTTGCCGCCGCCCTGCCCGCGGCCGCCGAGGCGGTGGTCGAAGGTCCCGAACTCGAGTGGGACGTCTCTCTCTGGGGGAAGCAGCGCGCCGGGACCGCGGTCGCCGACGAACTGGCCGCCCGGGTCGAGGCCCGGACCGGTGGGCGCTGGCGCATGTCCCTCGCGTACGGCGAGGCCCTCTCGAAGGCGCGCGAGAATCTCGACGGCCTGGCGATCGACGCGTTTCAGGCGGCGATGTTCTGCAACTTCTACCACCCGCGGAAGAACCCGGCGCTGATGGTCCTCACGATGCCGTTCCTGCCCATGAACGACGCCGATCAGGACCGGCGCGTCCGGGAGGCCGTCTATGCCCACGCCGCCGTGCAGAAGGAACTGGCACGCTGGAACGCCATGGTCTACACGTCCACGTTCCTGCCGCAGTACGAACTGCTGGGCCGGGGAGACCCGCCCCGGGAACTGTCGGGCTGGGAGGGGCTGACGGTGCGTGCCGGGGGCGGGCTTGGGCAGGCGATGAAGCTGCTCGGGGCGACGCCGGCAAGTTCGACCGCGACCGAGGTCTACACGGGAGTGCAGCAGGGGACGATGGACGCCGCGTCGTTCCCGTTCACCTACGGACACGTGTCGTACCGCATCCACGAGGTGGCCGACTGGTTCACCGGCAACCTGGCGCCGGGGACGTCGGACTGTCCGCTCGCGTTCTCCATCACCGCGTACCGGGCGCTGCCGCCCCAGTACCGGGCCCTGCTCGACGAGCTGAAGGAGGAGGTCATCGCCGCCCAGTTCCAGGCCTACCGGGACGTCGACGCGGAGAACCTGCCCATGCTGCGCGGCCGGCTGGAGGAGATCCGCTACACGGACGAGCAACTCGCCGAGTTCCGGGCACGCGCGGGGCGACCGGTGATCGAGGCCTGGATCGAGGACAACGCCCGGCGTTTCGACGCGCGGGACCTGGTACGGGCGGTGTTCGCCGCTGTCGGGCAGTCCTACGATTGACTCCGTGACGGACCGGCCCGGGCGCATCCTCCATCGCGCCGACCGGCTGGTCGGCCGCGTCGAGGACGCCCTCAACCTGTGCGCGGGCGTGCTGATCTTCGCCCTGATGCTCCTGGGGGTGGTGCAGATCGTGCTGCGCACGGTCTTCGACGCGCCGATCTTCGGCTACATCGATGTCGTCGAGGTGGCGATGGTCGGTTTCGCCGTGCTGTCCATCGCGTTCGTGCAGCGGGTGGGCGGCCACGTGCGGATGGAGATGCTGGTCGGCAGGCTGGCCGGCCGGGTGAAGTGGCTGGCGGAGGCCTTCGGTACGGGCGTCGCTGCGTTCATCGTGGCCGTGCTCATCCCGTATTCTTGGGACCACTTCGGGCGTGCGTTCGAGTTCGGCGACAGCACCATCGACATCGAGCTCGCGACCTGGCCCGCGAAACTCGTGGTGCCCGTGGCCCTGTCGGTCCTGCTGCTGCGCCTCGCCCTGCAGTTCGGAGGCTACCTGCGGCTCGTCGCCGGGCCGGAACTCGCACCGGTCGCGGTGCCCTCCATCAAGGACGCGGCGGAGCGGGCGCAGGAGGAGATCCTGCTCTCCGAAGGCGACGACGCCGGAGCGCGGCCGCCATGACGGGCCTCGACGACTTCTGGATCGGCATCCTCGGGGTCGGGCTGCTGGTGCTGCTGGTGGCGCTGGGCGTCCGGGTGTACGTGGCGGCCGCGCTGACGGGATTCCTCGGCCTGCTGGCGCTCAAGGGCTGGAGCGTGGCGGGGGCCATCGCGGGGACGATCCCGCACTCGAAGACGGTGACCTATCCGCTCTCCGTGCTGCCGCTCTTCATCCTGATCGGCTTCCTCGCGTTCCACGCGGGCCTCACGACACGGCTGTTCGAGGCGGCGCGGCGCTGGGTCGGATGGGTGCCCGGCGGCCTGGCGGTGGCGACCGTCTTCGCGAGCGCGGGCTTCGCCGCCGTGTCCGGCGCCTCGACGGCGACCGCCGCGGTGTTCTCGCGCCTCGCGGTGCCGGACATGCTGCGGAGCGGCTACGGCAAGCGGTTGACTGCGGGGGTGATCGCGGCGGGCGGCACGCTGGCGTCCCTCATCCCGCCGTCGGCGATCCTCGTGATTTACGCCATCATCGTCGAGGAGTCCGTCGGCAAGCTCCTGCTGGCGGGCCTGATCCCCGGCGTCGTGTCCGTCGTCATCTATACCGCGCTGATCGTCGGCATGTGCGCGTGGCGGCCCGAACTCGGGCGCCCCGTCACGGGATTCACCTGGCGCCAGCGCTTCGCCAGCGTCCCGGGCGCCCTGCCGATCTTCCTGGTGGTGGGGATCGTCTTCGGGGCCCTCTACACGGGCGCGGCGACGCCCACGGAGGCGGGGGCCCTCGGGGCGATGGTGGTCTTCTGCCTGTATATCGGCCGGGCCTACCGGCAGCGGTCCCTCAGGCAGGCCGGCGGGCGCCTCAAAGAAGCGTTGATGGAGACCGCGAAGCTCACGGTCATGATCTTCACGCTGGTGTGGGGCGTCTTCCTGTTCGTGCGCTTCCTCGGTTTCGCGGGACTGCCGGAAGTGTTCGCGGACTGGGTGGTGACCCTCGACATGCCGCCGGTCGTCATCGTCATCTGCATCCTCCTCGCCTACGCCGTGCTCGGCATGTTCATGGACGCGATCGGCATGCTCGTGCTGACGCTGCCGGTGGTGTTCCCCGCGGTCGTGGCGCTGGGCTACGACCCCATCTGGTTCGGCATCGTCGTCGTCAAGATGGCCGAGATCTGCCTCATCACGCCGCCCATCGGCCTCAACTGCTTCGTCGTCGCCGGGGTCGCCCGGGAGCTCCGGGACGACTCGGGCCGTTCGCTGGAGATCCCGCTGCAGGAAGTCTTCCGCGGGATCGGACCGTTCTTCGTCGCGGACGTGCTGACCGTGGCGGTCCTGCTCGCGGCGCCCGGCATCGTCCTGTGGCTGCCGAACACGATGGGCGGGTAGCGCCCGGCCTGCGCCCGGCCAGCGCCCGGCCACGGGGCGCTACAGCGATGGCGCCGAGCGGGCTACCATGCGAGGTTTCGTGGCGCAGGCAGGATCCCGAGAATCCCATGACAGCGATCTCTCCAGCGGACGGCCCGGTCGCCGTGACCGGCTGCTCCGGCTTCACCGGGGCGCACATGGTGCGCGAACTCGCCATTCACGGGTATCGCGTCCGCGCCTGCATCCGGGATGCGGCGTCGTGGCGCGGCCAGGACGCCGTGGCCTACCTGGGACGGGTGCCGAACGTCGAGATCGTCGACGGCTGCGACCTGTTCGTGCCGGGTTCCTACGACGCGGCCTTCGCGGGCTGCGCCGGCGTCTTCCACACCGCCGCCGTACTCGGCAACTCGGCGGACGGGAAGTCGCAGCCGCTCGGCAGCGGCGACGTGGCGCAGGATGTCTACGAGGGCGGCCTCGTGGGTACTCGCAACGTCATCGACGCGGTCAACGCGAGCGGCACGGTGCGGCGCCTGCTCTACACCAGTTCGATGGCGGCGGTGCGGCCACGCGAGGCCCCGGCGCCGGACGGATACGAGTGGACGGAGACGGACTGGGCCTCGGATGGCGCCGACGACGCGGCCTGGAATCACCCGCGCAACTCCTACACGCGCAGCAAGGTGGACACGGAACGGTTCATCAACGCCGCGGCGGACGCGAGCGGCGGCGCGTGGGACGCCATCACCATGAACCCGGCGATGATCTGCGGGCCGGTCCTGTTCCGGGCGCAGGTGGGGCAGTGGATCGAGCAGATCGGGCGGCTGGCCGGGGGCATGGAGCCCAACTGGCCGTCCAGGTACGACACGTACTACGACATCATCGACGTTCGGGACCTCGTCAAGGCGCAACGCCTCGCCGCGGAGTCGACCGTGGACCATCGCGCCGGCCATGGCGGTCCGCGTTACATCATGCACGGCAGCGGCGGTCGTTCCGCGGTGCGTCTGGGGACGGAGGTCATCGATGTCATCCGGGCCCACTTCCCGCGTTTCGAGCTGGGCGCGCCGGCGACGGTGACGACCGGTGGCGAGCCCGTGCGGGTGGAGTCGCGCGGGGTCAACGACTGCAAGAAGGCAAAGACCGTCCTCGGCGCCACGATCCGGCCGGTCGAGGAGACGATCCGGGACGTGGTGGAGACGTCCGTCGAACTCGGGATCATCGAACCGCGGCTGGCACGTCCCGACTGAAGTCCGAACGGGCCCGTCACGAAAGACGCCCCTCCGAGGTCAGGGACGGTGCTTCAGAAAGGCTCCGACGGCCAGTCGTACCGGTTCATCCTCACGTCGCCATCACGGCTGAGAGTAACTTCGACGACTTCGTTGATCGGTTCGATTCCCCGGAGGCGGGGCAGTGCGTATGCGAACAGACGGTTGAAGGTTTCTGGTTCGATGTCGCCAGCCTCGACATTCGGGCAGATTAGTCCGGCGTGCAGCGGCTCGCGCGCCGCCAGCGCTCTGAAATCCGTGCGGTTGCTGGTGACGAGGACGTAGCCGCCGTCAACGGCCCGTCCCATGAGGACCCAGTCTGCCGCTGACGTCAGACCGAGCCAGTTGACGTGCGTCGACTCGTGGTAGCCGCTCTGGCGGGCGATGTGGACGAGCTCGGGGCTTAGATACTCGTCCACGAGGAACTTCATCGACTGCCTTTGGCGACGCGGACCTCAGGGGGCTGGCCCGGATGGCCCGCGCCTCTGAACGCGCTTTTTCCGCCAGCCGCGGAAAGGGTCGCGTTGCGGGGGAGTTGGGTGGCTTTTGGCGAACGCGACAGCGCGGTCGATGTGTCGCTCGGTCAATCTCGGGTAGGTTTGCAGGATCGCCTTGACCGGGGCACCGTTGGCGACCATGGCCGCGACATCATGAACTGGTATCCGAGTGCTTTCGAATCGTGGAGCGCCGGAGAGCGTCTCCTTGTCGGATACGATCCTGACGCTGCCGTCAAGCTTCTTCACCATCGTCCCGAGGGTGAGATCCCAGACGCAGATGATAGTCCCCGCAACGCGTGTCGCCAAACCCGCGCGATGGTCTCTTGTGATCGGGGGAGCCCGTGGGCATCCTGGTAGCACCCGCGACCGGCCCGCCACCTCGGTCGCCGGAAACCGGAACCAGTGAGCGACCGGCGAGGGTGGAAACGCGTACACTTGCGCCTTTTTCCCGCCGGGGGACGACTGCATGAAACTGGGATTGGGAATCGGTCCGTTCGGACCGCCGGGCGGCGCCAGGATCGTCGAACTCGCGCAGGAGGCCGAAGCGCTCGGCTACGACACCATCTGGGCGCCCGAGATCTACGGCGCGGACTGCTTCACGCCGCTGACCTGGATCGGCGCGAACACCGAGCGCATCAATCTCGGCACGTCGATCATGCAGATCTCGGCCCGCACGCCTGCGAGCGCCGCCATGCACGCCGTGGCGCTCGACTACCTGTCGAACGGCCGGCTGATCCTCGGCATCGGCGTCTCCGGCCCGCAGGTGGTGGAAGGCTGGTACGGACAGCCGTATCCCAAGCCCCTGGCGCGCACGCGCGAATGGGTGTCCATCTTCCGGAAGATCGTGTCGCGGGACGGGCCGGTGGCCTTCGAGGGCGACCACTACCAGATGCCCCTTCCCGGCGGCACGGGCCTGGGCAAGCCGCTGAAGCTGATCCTGCACCCCGTACGCGACCACATCCCGGTGTATCTCGGCGCCGAGGGCCCGAAGAACGTCGCCATGGGCGCGGAGATCTGCGACGGCTGGATCCCGATGTTCCTGTCGCCTTACCGCATGATGGAGCAGTACAAGGACGCCATGGCGATCCGGAACCGCGACTTCGAGATCGCCGCGTCCACCACGGTGATCGTCACCGACGACGTTCAGGGCGCCATCAACCAGGTCAAGCAGAACGTCGGCTTCTACGTGGGCGGCATGGGCGCGAAGACCTTCAACGTCCACAAGGACCACGTGACCCGCATGGGCTTCGGGGAGGCGGCCGACCGCATCCAGGAACTGTTCCTCTCCGGACGCCGGGACGAGGCCATCGCCGCGGTTCCGGACGAACTCTGCGACGAGATCTCGCTGCTCGGTCCGCGCGAACGCATCCGCGAGCGGCTGCAGGCATGGCGCGACAGCCCCGTCACCATGCTTATGGTGGGCTCCGGGGATCGGGACACGCTGCGCCTCATGGCCGAAGAAGTACTTTAGGGAAGCTGTCGCAATGCTGCAGATGCAATCGACCGTCCGGGCGGACGGTCACATGGACCTCGTCGTCGTGGACGTGCCGCAGCCCGAACCGGGCGCGGACGAAGTCGTCATTCGCGTCGAGGCGGCGCCGATCAATCCGTCGGACCTCGGCATGCTGCTCGCCGGCGCGGACCCGTCCGCGGCAAGGGCCCTCCCCGAGGGCGGCGTGCGGCTCAAGCTGCCGCCCGAGGCGTCGGCCCTGCTCGCCGCGCGGCTGAACCGCGCCACGCCCTGCGGCAACGAGGGGGCCGGCGTGGTGGTCGCCGTCGGCGAGAGCGAAGCCGCACAGGCGCTGCTCGGCAAGACCGTGGCCACCTGGCGCGGGGCGATGTACTCCCAGTTCAAGCGCAGCCGGGCGGACGAGTGCCTGGTGCTGCACGACGGGACGACGCCCGCGGAGGCCGCGTCCTGCTTCGTGAACCCGCTCACCGTACTGGGCATGGTCGGCACGATGCGGCTCGAGGGCCACACGGCCCTGGTGCACACGGCGGCCGCGTCGAACCTCGGCCAGATGCTGCAGAAGGTCTGCACCGCCGAAGGCATCGGCCTGGTCAACATCGTGCGCCGTGCGGAGCACGCCGAGCTGCTGCGCGGCGTCGGTGCGCGGCACGTCGTGAACTCGAGCCTCGACTCGTTCGAGGCGGACCTCGTCGAAGCGCTGGCGGACACCGGCGCCACGCTCGGGTTCGACGCGACCGGCGGAGGCGGCCTCTCGGGACGCATACTGGCCGCCATGGAAGCGGCGCAGGCCCGGCTCGGCGGCGCCGCGACGGCGTACGGCACCGCGGTCCACAAGCAGGTCTACATCTACGGCGGCCTGCAGCGCGGCCCGACGGTGTTCGACCGCGGCTTCGGCATGGCATGGGGCCTGGGCGGCTGGCTGCTGCCGATCTACCTGAACCGGGTGGGTCCGGAAGAGTCGGAACGGCTGCGACAGCGCGTCGCGGACGAGATCAAGACCACGTTCGCGAGCAGCTACGGCAAGCGCGTGTCCTTGAGGGACGCGGTGACGCCGGAGGCCGTCGCCGCATACGGACGGATGTCGACGGGCGAGAAGTACCTGATCGAACCGCAGCGGTAGGACTCGGATAGCTACGCGCTGCCTTCGGTTCGGCGTTCGATCTCGTTCCTGACCTGCCTTAGTACGATGGCGCAGGCGCGGTCGACCCGCGGGCTTCGAGTCGCGAGTTCCGGATAGCCGAAACGGTCGGCATGGAGATCGTCCAGGGGCTCGTCGTCGATGGCGAGCGTTCTGGATACGCCGTCGGCCTCGAAGGTCCAGGTGCACGAAACGACGAGATCGAGGTCGGCAGCACCGTGCTGGTAGCCACTCAATCGATACGTATGCCTGATCCTGAGCGGTCGTTCGTTCGAGAACTCGAACCCGGGGCCGACGATGAGGTCGCGTTTCGTGCCTTCCCAGCTACCGGGCGTCAAGAGATCGCTTGAGTTTGTCTCGAGGCTGCGGAAAGCGACGTACGAGACCTCGACCCTTTGCTGGAACAGTGTCGCCAAGTCTTCCAGGGCGCCTCGAAGTGCTTCGACCGTCGGTCGAATGTGCTTCCCGTACGCGGTATCCAGCAGGTCGACGTCGGTCTCGGAGGCCACCGGAACGGCTCGGGCGCGGGCGAACGCCGCCTTCTCGCGCCCGACTTCGAGGCGTTCGAGCGCGTCGCTCAGCTCGTCGAACGGCACCACCTCGGCATTGGTGCGCGACTGACGGACCGTCCCGCCGTAGACGACCGCCTTGACCGCGATGTCCGGAATCGCGCGCGCCACGGCATCGAGCGAAGCGAAAGCACCCGAAGCGACGGTCGCGCCAGCCTTGATCTCGAGCGCGGTCAGTCCGCCTCCCGTCTCGAACAGCAGGTCGCACTCCAGCCCGCGGCTGTCGCGGAAGAAGAACAGGTTGTCAGGTAGCCCACGGTTCAGCCGATACTTGAGCGCCTCGACCACGATCATGTTCTCGAACAGGGCCCCGCGCAGTGGATGCGTAGCGATCTGCTCGGCTCCCTCGATGCCGAGGAGATGCGCGGCAAGCCCCACGTCATGGAAGTAGAGCTTGGGCGATTTCACCAGGCGCTTGCGGACGTTGGCATGGAACGGGGGCAGGCGGAAGGCGATGTAGCTCGCCTCCATCACTCCGAGCCAGTTCCTTGCGCTCGTGTGAGAGACACCCGCATCCCTGCCCAGGGCCATCAGGTCCGTCAGCCGCCCGACCCTGCCGGCGCACAGGCGTACGAAACGTTCGAAGTTCGACAGATCGCGGATACCGCCGAGCCGCCGCACGTCCCGCTCGACGTAAGTCCCGAAGTAGTCGCCGAGGGCTTGCCGCGGCTCGATGCCCCGGTCGTGCACTCTCGGGTAGAAACCCGAGTAGAGCATGTCGTCCAACGTCGCCGGTGCGCCGGCACGCTCCCGCTCCGCCATGGTGAACGGCAACAGCCGCAGCAGACCGGTGCGTCCCGCAAGCGACTGGCTGATGGCCTCGGAAAGCTGGAAGTTCTCGCTGCCGGTCAGTACGAAGAGGCCGTTGCGGGCCTGTCCGTCGGCGTGCACCTGGAGGTAGGACAGCAGGTCGGGGACGCGCTGCACCTCGTCTATGATGGCCCCTCCTTCAAGGCGAGCAAGAAAGCCGCGCGGGTCGGACACCGCGAACTGGCGTTGGTCGGGCGCCTCGAGATTGGCGTAGGCGAGGTGTGGAAAAATCTCGCGACAGAGTGTCGTTTTTCCGGCCTGCCGTGGTCCGGTCACGGTGACGAATGGGTACTGGCGGAACAGGTCGACCAGGCGCGCCCCGCGATCTCGCGCTCGATCATGAGTCCCAGTGCACAAAGCGTCAGGACTTGTGGATCGCTACGCCACCGGAGCGGCCGTCGTTCCTCCGTAGCGCCGGTCCCGGGTCTCTTGGCGGAGCAGTTCGAGTTCCGCCTTGAGCGCCGCGCGACCCGCCTCGGCTTCCCGATCCGTCGGGTAGTAGGCCAGTTCGCTCTCGGGTTCGCCGGCGACCCGGGTGCCGATGAGCACGCGTGGCTCCGCGTAGTCATAAGGCCTGGCGCGGTGCGCGATGGCGCGGTTGTCCCAGAGCAGGGTGTCTCCCGGCCGCCACCGGTGGGTGTACACCCGCGCGGGGTCGGAGACCACGAAATCCACCAGGGACCGGATCAGCTGCCTGCTCTCGGCGCGGTCGAGCCCCGGTATGCCGAAGGCGTGGCGCCCGACGAACAGGTTCGGGACGCCGGTTTCCGGGTGCACCTTGACCAAGGGCCGCAGGTACGCCTCGCCATGGTAGATGCCGCCGTCGTCCTCGGGCGGGAAGTCGCCGACGTCGTTGGCCTGCGAATACTGCGTCGAGTGGTAGGCGCTCAACCCCGCGATGCGGTCCTTCGTGGCCTGGTCGAGGGCCGCGTAACCGGCGCGGAGGTCCGCGAGTTCGGTCTCGCCGTCGGCTTCGGGCACGACGACGGCCGACAGCATGGCGCACTTGCTGCTGATGGGCTTGTAGGTCGAGTCGGTGTGCCAAGCCTCGTTGCCGACATTGGTGCGCATGCGCTGGGAGTCGATGTCGTAGACCCTGCCCAGGCTGCCGTCGTCGAGGCGTTCCTGGTTTGACATGGGCGCGGCGGCGAACTCGAGCTCGCCGAACCGCCGGCCGAAGACCACGTTCTCTTCGTCGGAGAGGAACTGCCCGGGGAAGAGCAGGAATCCGTGGTCCAGGAAGGCCGCGTGGATGGGGGCGAAATCCGCGTCGGTGAGGCTGGCGAGCGAGACGCCGGTGACCGTCGCGCCGAAGACCTTCTCGGGGATGGGCGTGATGTGCATGCGCTTGCCGGGCTCGGGATGCTCGTGAGGAGGGCGGTAGCTTAGGCCCTGTTCGAACGTGGCGCCATCCGGCCCGAAGCGTTACAGGTTCGAGAAGTCGGGTTTGCGTTTCTCGCGGAACGCGGCCAGCGCCTCTCGGTTGGCCGGTCCACCGACAAGCTTCGCGAGCGTCGCGTTCTCCGCGGCCGCGGCCTCCCGGAGGCGCTCTCGGCCCGGCCCCGCGATGAGGCGCTTCATGTGGCCCAGCGACTCGGTGGGGAGCGCCGCCAGGTGCGCCGCCCTTGCCTGGACGGCCGCGGCGAACCCGTCGTCGGGAAACACGTCGAGCACGAGCCCGGCGGCCTTGCACGCGGCGGCGTCCATCCACTCCGCGGCCATCAGGAACCACATCGCCCGCTGACGTCCCATCAATGCCGGGAACGTATGCGTGCTGGCGGCCTCCGCGACCAGCCCTAGTTCGGAGAAGGGGCACCGGAGGCGCGCGCTCTCGGCCATGAAGGCGAAGTCGGCGATCCCGACGATCGTGGCGCCGACGCCCACGCCGAGCCCGTTGATCGCGACGACGAAGGGTTTCGGGAAGTCGAAGACCACGTCGAGCATGCCGGCGAAGCCATGCCGTGGAGGCGGCCCGGCGGCGGCCATCTCCGAGAGGTCCGCGCCGGCGCTGAATGCGCGTCCGGTCCCGGTCAGGACGACGACCCGGCACCCGGAGTCCTCCCGCGCCGCGAGCAGCGCTTCGGTGAGGTCGTCGAACTGTTGCCCGTTGAAGGCGTTCAACGTGTCTGGGCGGTTGAGGGCGATGGTACGCACGCCGGCATCGTCGTTGACTCGGATCATGGTGTTGCCTCCCTGGCTACGGGCGGATGCGGCTTGCTCAGTAGTACACCGAACGGCTGCCGCCGCCGTCGGCGGCGATGGTCTCGCCGTTGATCGCCCAGGACCTGTCGGAGCAGAGGAAGACGGCGAGGTGGGCGATCTCCCGCGCATCCACCATGCGGCCGATGCTGTTCCCGCGCCCCTCGGCGTAGTCCGCCGCCTCGAGCTCCTCGGGCGTGATGCCGCGCTTCGCGGCCCGCCCCGCCAGCATCTCCATGACGCCCTCGGTGCGGGTGAGGCCGGGATGGATGCAGTTCACGGTCACCCCGTCGCGCCCGAGCTGCATGGCGAGGGTGCGCGTGAAGTGCACCAGGGAGGCGTTGCGGGCGCCGCCGCTCAGGTTGCCGGCGATGCGCGCGTTCAGGCCGCTGATGTTGACGATGCGGCCCCAGCCGGAGGCCTTGAGATGCGGAATGGCCGCCCGGGCGCAGCGCAGGGCGCCCAGGTACTTGACGTTGAAGTCCTCGAGGAAGTCCTCGTCCACGATGGTGTCGATGGGGCCGGTGGCCGTGGGCGAGCCGCCGGGGTGGGAGCCGCTGTTGACGAGGATGTGCAGGCCGCCGAGTTCCCGTGCCGCGTCGTCTACCGTGGCCTCGACCCGCGCGCGGTCCGTCACGTCGCACGCCATGGCCGTCACCTTGCGCCGGGTGGCGTCCGCGATCTCCGCGGCGGCATCGGCGAGGGGGCCGGGGGTGCGGGCCACCAGCACGAGGTCCACGCCTTCGCGCGCCAGTTCGAGGGCGATGGCCTTGCCGATGCCGCGGCTGCCGCCGACGACCAGGCCGCGCCGGCCGTCGAGTCCCGTGTCCATGGGCGGCTCAGTAGTCCATGACGGTGTTCTGGAACTCGAAGCCGCCCTGCGCCATCACCAGGCGGTGGCGCGACCCGGCGGCGTCGGCGTCCCCCGCCTCGTATCCGGCGTCCCCGGCCCACATCGCCACCCGCACGCCGTCCGCGCGCTTGCCGATGTGGGTTTCGTAGACCGTCGCTTCGGCGGAGCGAAAGCGCTCGAGGATGGCGTCGACGCTGGCGTACCGCGACAGGTGGTAGAGCGTCACCCACGTCGGGGGAACCAGGTCGATCTCCCCGGCCGAGTGACGCTCGAGGGCGGCCGCCGGGGAGATCCATTGGTGCTCCTGGATCTCGCCGCCGTCGATGCTGACGGACTGTTCCGCCGCGCGCGCCGCGAAGAACCAGGTCGCGAAGCGCTTGGGCGTGCTCGGCGGCGGCGTCCAGTGGGCGAACCACACGAAGTCGGCCGGGGCGGCTGCGATGCCGGCCTCCTCGCGCGTTTCGCGGGCCGCGGCGTTGCGGGCGGTGCCTTCGGGGTCGCCGTTGTCCCCGGCGTCTTCCGCGTCGATGCGCCCGCCCGGGAACACCCACATGCCGCCGAAGGCGATCCGCGAGTTCTTGCGCAGCATCAGCACTTCAACGTCCGGCGACTCGCGCAGCAGCACGACGGTGGCGGCGGGGACGGGCGGCGGCGCCTTGGCCGGATCGACCTCGAGTTCGCCGTACATGTCGTTGCGGTGACGGGTCGCCGGATCGGTGGGCATGAACGCTCCTTGTTGGATGGCCGCTTTCGCGGAAGCTCCCGTTCAGCATACCGCGCCATCGCGGGGGCTGTCCGGCCGTGCCTGCCGGCCAAGGGGAACGAACGATGCCGAAGTACGTGATCCTGCCGCCGGCGGGAGACCTGGAGCGGGGGGGTGCGCGTCTCCGGGTGCCCTAGTTCAGCAACGGCCGCTGTGTGCGGTCCAGCGCCTGAAGGGGTCAGGGGATCCCGATCATCTGCGTGCCGGCGCGCAGCACGGTCGCGCCCTCCACCCAGCGCTCCATCCCGTCGGGCCGGATATGTTCCCGGTACCCTCGCCAGCCGTCGGCGTCCGGGAAGTAGAGTTCCGCCATCCCGGCGTTGGGCTCGCCCTCGGGGTCGAGACTGTGGCTCACCACGTACCGGAAGCCGCCGACCTGCTCCATCGTCGAACGCACGTTGGGCACGTGCACGCCGAGCCAGTGGTCGAAGAACGCGTCGAAGTCGGTGCCGTCCCGGGCCTCGACGAGGAAGGTCACCTTGAAGAACCCCGAGCGCGTGCACGGGAACGGGGCGTTCAGGGTGAGCGGTTCGACCGGGAGTTGCCCATCCATGACGACGTACTCCCGCGTCGCCCACGGCACGTAGGGTTCGGCCTTTTCCTGGAAGGTGTCGGCGGGGACCGTGCCCTGCGGCGTCTCCGGCCGGGGCAGGGGCTTGCCGAACCAGAGTTGCGCCATCCCGTCCCACGGATGGCGGCCCTCGGCGTCGGCGTCGAACAGGGTCACGACGTAGCGCGTCGCGTGCCACTTGCCCTGCGCGGCCCGCTCGTGCTGGCCCTCGATCACCGCGGACATGTGGTTGCCGTACCAGTGGACGAGAAGTTCCTCGCGGGACGCGGTTGGACGGCGCTTGATGAGGTAGATCATCTTCGCCTCCGGGGTAGGTTGGAGAGTCGGTTGCAGGTCGGTCATGGAGGTGCCTGGGTGGTGCCTGGTCGGGACGGGGACGCGGTGATTGTATCCTTGTGTCGACGGGGCGCGGCAACGCCCCTTTGATGCCGTGCCGGCCAATCCGCGCGGGGTTTCCCCCGCCACCAGGGAGCAGGCCTGACGATGTCCGAGGCGACGGACGCGACCGCCCGCGGCGGCCGGTACTACTACGGCTGGAACGTCGTGGGGCTCACGGTGATCCTGCAGGCGGTCACTATCGGTATCTCCTTCTACAGCTTCGCCCTGTTCGTCGTGCCCTGGCTGGAGGCCTTCGCCGTGGACCGGGCGCAGGTGATGCTCGCCATCTTTCTCGCACAGATCGGGCTCGGCGCGGTGAGCCCGATCTGCGGGCGCCTGCTCGACCGGTTTCCGGTCCGGCTGCTGGTGGTTCTCGGCTGCGCGTGCCTGGCCGGCGGCCTCCTGATGATGTCCGCCGCCACGGCGTTCTGGCAGGTCGTGGTCGCGTACGCGACGCTCATGCCCCTCGGCATGGCGTTCGCGGGCAGCATGGCGTCGCAGACCCTCGTCACGCGGTGGTTCACGGGACGGCGCGGCGTCGCGATGGGCATCTCCGCGATGGGCACGTCCCTCGGCGGCTTCGCGTTCCCGTTGCTGATCGCGCCGCTGATCTCGAACGTGGGCTGGGCGGACACGCTTGCGGTCCTGGCCGCGCTGACCGTCGCGCTCACGGTGCCGGCGGCGCTCCTGGTGTTGCGGCGCTCGCCGCCGGGCGATGCCCTGCGCGTCGCGGGCGGTCCCCCGCCGCGGCGGTGGTCGACGCGCGAGGTGCTCTCGACGCGGACGTTCTGGATCCCGGTGGTCGCGCTGGTGCCGGTCAACGCTGCGTTCGGCGGGGTGCAGTTCAACCTCGGCGCGTACGTCTTCGACCTGGGCCTCGACCAGGGGGTCGCGGCGACCCTGATCGCGATCACGGCGGTGAGCAACCTCGTCGGCAAGTTCGTGTTCGGGAGCCTGGGCGACCGCGTGGACCATCGCGTGCTGTTCTGGGCGATGGGCGCCTGTCTGGCGGTGGCGCTCATCTTCTACCTCCTGGCGCCGGGGTTCCCGGCGCTGGCGGTGGCGGCCGCCCTGCAGGGACTGTCCACCGGCGGCGTGCTGCCCCTCATGGGCCTGATCTACGCCGGGCGCTTCGGCGCGTCCTCCTTCGGTCGGGTCATGGGGCTCGTCGTTCTCTTTCTGACGGCGGGCAGCGTGGGGTCCGTGTACTCGGGCTGGATCTTCGATCTCACCGGGAGCTACCTCCCCGCGTTCGCGACGTTTCTCTTTCTGCTGCTGCCTGGGGCAATATGGATGTGGTGGCTGCCGAGGGCGGGAATAACGGCCGCGGCGCCGGAGCGAGGAGGACAGGCCGCATGACGCAACCCCCGGTCGACTACATCGAGCGCACGCGGGAGCAATACTCGGCCCTCGGGTACCCAACGTATCGCTGGGTGGAGGAGACGGAACCGCCGGCGTTCACGCGGTTGGACAAGCCGATGCACGAATGGCGCGTCGGGCTCGTGGCCTCCGGGGGCGTCTACGTCCAGGGGCAGATCGCCTTCCACCACCGGGACGACGTCAGCTATCGCGAGATCGAGGCGGATACGGCGGTCGAGCGGCTGCGGGCCACGCACTTCGCCTACGATCTGACGGATGCGCGGGCAGATCCGAACGTCGTGTTTCCGCTGGAGACGCTCCGCCACCTGCGCGACCGGGGCGAGATCGGCGCGGTGGGGCCCCGGGCCTACACGTTCATGGGGGGCATTTACTCCGTGCGCAAGGTGCGGGACATCCTCGCGCCGGCGCTGGCCGAACGCCTCGTTTCGGACTGCGTCGACGTCGCGATCATGGTGCCGGTCTGACCCGTCTGCCATCAGTCCGTCGGACTGATCGCGCGGGAGGTCGAGCGGCGTGGCATCGCCACCGTGAGCTGCTCGAGTGCCTTCTCGATCACGCGCGCGGCCTTCGCCCCGCGCGCGGTGTACCTGGACTTCCCGCTCGGCCGCACGGCCGGCAAGGCGGGTGATGTCGCGATGCAGCGCGCGGTGATGCGGGCGGCGCTGGCAACCTTGCGCGACGCGAAGCAGCCGGGGGAGATGGTCGAGCTGCCCTACCGCTGGGCGGACACGGACGACTGGAAGGACGGCGTGATGCGCCCGCGGCCCGGCGGTGGCGGCGACCACGCGGACGACCGTTCCGACCGGCTGCCCACTCCGCAGTACCAGACGGAGGAAGACGCCGCCCTCGCGGATCCGGACTGCCCGACCTGCGTCTTTTCGTAGGGGAGGGGACAAGTTCCTCCGCTACGGGGCGGCGTCGAGCACCTCGAGAGCCCCGTCGGCGATCAGCAACTCCGCCGCCGCGATGACAGCCTGCCGAACGGGCTCGACGTCCACCGCGTTGTCGCGGGCGATGCGCGCCGCTACGGCGTCGAGCGTGTCACCCCGCGCATGGTGCCCGAGGCTCGCGACCAGCGTGCTGACCGGCAAGTCGTCACGGTCCGGCCCCGCGATCACGTAACCCGGCTCGAAGCACCCGTCTCCCAGGACGGCTGCTGAGCGCACCTCGAGGCCCGAGGTCATGCGGACTCGCGTCGCTCCGGTGGGACGCATCCGCCGCGCGTTCCGTGCCGCGAGTTCCCCGTCGAGTGCGGTCACGAACTCCTCCGGCAGCACGCCGTGCGAGAGGACGGACCGCTCGTATCCGGCGGCGGCCTGTCCGGATACGGCGCGCACGAACGCGGCGCGCGGGTCTCCCCGCTTCGCGCCAGTCAGCCGCCGCGCTTCCCAGAAGTAGGAGTCGCGGGCGCGGTTCGAGGCGTAGAACAGGGTCGCGAGTTCATGGAAGTGGCGGTACTGCGTCCGGTAGAGGCGCTCGTAGGACTCTGCCGCGTCGCTGGCCAGCGACGGCGTGCGCAGGGCAGTGGTTACGTACGAGGCCGCCAGGTGCGCGCCGCTCACCGCCAGGTGCACGCCCGTGGAGAACAGCGGATCGATGAAGCACGCGGCGTCGCCGACCAGGACGCAACCCGGTCCCGTCATGGCCTTCGCGCACCAGGACCAGTCGCGCACCGCAAACGGTCCGTCGCGCAGTGCCGCGCCCTCGAGCATGGCGCTCGATCGGGTGGCCGCGGCGACCTGGTCGCGGAAAAACCGTGCACGGCCCCGGTTGCGGATTTCCGCCGCGCCGTAGTCGCGGTCCACGACGGCGCCCACGCTGGATACGCCGCCGGCCAGCGGGATCTTCCACAGCCACCCGTGTTCGTAGGCCTCGATGAAGATGTTGCCGTCGTCGGGCGGGTCGAGGTGGCGACCGCCCGCGAAGTAGCCGTAGACGGCCAGGTTGCGGAAGAAGGGGTCCCATTCCTGCAGGTCGCGCGCGGTGGCGACGAGGGCGCCCTGTCCCGTCGCGTCGACGACCATGGCGGCCTCCACCCGGGCGCCGCTCGCGAGTTCGACGCCGCCTTCGTGGACGGAGCGGACCGCCTCGCCCTGGCGCACGCGGGCGCCCGAGCGCGCGCTGTGCTCCAGCAGGATCTGGTCGAAGCGCGGTCGCCACACCTGGTAGGAGTGCGGGAAGCGCCGGTTCGTCTCCGCGAAGTACCAACTCCAGGGCTCGGCTTCCCGGCCCCACGACATCGTGGCGCCGGCCTTGCGCACGAAGCCCTCGGCCTCGATGAAGGGCAGCACGCCGATGTCGTCGAGCACGGCAAGCGTGGCGGGCAGCAGGGACTCGCCCACGTGAGCGCGCGGGAAGCGCTCGCGCTCGAACAGCACGACATCGAAGCCCGCCCGGGCGAGCAGGGTGGCCGCCGTGCTCCCGGCGGGTCCGCCGCCGGCGACGACTACGTCCGCTTTAATCCGCGACCGCCTGGACCGATTCCGGTTCGGGGGCGGCGCTCTCTTCCACCGGCTCGTTGGTCTGCGGGTCCACCTCGAAGGGCCCCTTGAGATCCAGTTCCTTGCCGATCTCGCGCACCGCGGGGATCACCTCTTCGCCCATCAGGCGCAGCGAGCGCATCGTGTCGTCGTGCGACATCGCGCCGTCGCCGTCCCAGAAGAAGATGGTGCCCGGGCGCAGCGTCTCCAGGACGTGGCGCACGCGCGGAATGACGGTCTTCGGCGTGCCCGAGATGATGCTGTACTTCTCGGTCTGGTCGACGTAGGTGTCCCTCGGCGGGGGCGGCGCCTCGCCCTTGCCGCCCTTGGCCTTGTCCGCGGCGAGGTGTTGCGCGGCCCGCCCGCGGGACGCGGCCGCGGCGAAGCTCTTGATGGTGGGCAGCAGGTTGTTGCGCTGCGTCAGCCCCGGCAGGTTCTGGATGAACGGCCGCACCACACCCTGGTTGCCCTCGAGGAACGGGTTGCTCGGCCCCTGCACGTACTTGCGCCCGGCGGCTTCCGCGAGTTCCTCGGTCTCGTCCACGTGCACCTTGAACAGGTAGCCCCGGTGCTGCGTGCCCGCCTCGTATCCTTCTTGGCCGGCCACCTCGTCGTAGTAGGCGTAGGAGTCCTTCGTGGGCCCGAGTTCCGTCGCGAGCATGATGTAGGGATAACGATGGCTCGCCGCCCACTTCACGGTGTTGCGGCTCATCACCCCGGGGATCCAGATGGGTGGATGCGGCGCCTGGTAGGGGCGCGACCAGGGGTTCACGTAGCGGTAGTGGTAATGGTCTCCCTCCCAGCGGAAGGGCCCTTCGCGCGTCCAGGCGTCGATGATGAAGTCGTGGGCTTCCTGGAACCGCTCCCAGTTGTAGGGCGCGGCGGCGTTGTGGGCGACGCTCTCGCGGCCCGTGCCGCGGACCCAGCCGGTGACCAGGCGCCCGCGGGAGATCATGTCGATGGTGGCCAGGTCCTCGGCCAGCCACAGCGGGTCGTCCCAGATGGGCAGGATGTTCCCGAGCAGCACGATCTTCGCGCGCTGCGTGATGCGGGCGAGGATCGCGGCCTCGAGGTTCATCACCTGGCCCATGCAGAACGGCGTCGAGTGGTGTTCGTTCAGCATGAGTCCGTCGAACCCCATCTCCTCGGCGTAGAGCTTCTCGTCGAGGTAGCGGTTGTAGAGGTCCGCGCCGAGCCTCGGGTCGTAGGACGCGTTGGACATGCCGAGGTCGGTGATGTCCCGGCCCGTGGCGCCGAAGTAGCCGGAACTCGGATCCTGGTACGGACGCTCGGTGAAGTAGCCGATGAACATGCGATTAGCCTCCGTTCCTGCCAGGGAGCCCGGAATTGCGAACGTGCGCCGCGATCAGCGCGGCAACGCGCTCCGCTTCCTCGATCTCGACGAGATGGCCGGCCCCTTCGATGATCTCGACGCTGCAGTCCGGCAGGGCCTCGCCGTACAGAGTCGCGCACTCGGGCGGCACGACCCGGTCCTCGCTGCCCCAGACCGCGAGTGTCGGCGTCGGGACGTCCCCGAGAAGGGGCGCGAGACGCCGGTTGAACATGTACGGCTTCCAGCAGACGCGCGCCGTCATCTCGCGCGAGAAGTCCCAGAGCTGCCGCACGTCGTCCGCCGGCTCCTCGCCCACCCAGGCGGCGTAGGCGTCCCGGTCGCGGAAACCGGCCTCGATGTACGCGCGGTGGGAGACGAGCATCTGGTCGAGGATCTCGCCGCTGGCGGGCTGGATCCCGGCCGCCCCGATCAGCACGAGCGCGTCGAGCGAGCGCATGGTGGCGAGTTCCGCCGCGACGAAGCCGCCGAAGCCGGCGCCGACCAGCGTCAGGGACTCGGCGTCCAGGGCATCCAGGATGCGCCCGGAGAGGATCGCCAGGTCCCGGGGTTCACGAGCCCAGGCCGGGCGCTCCGAGCCGCCCCAGCCGGGCAGGTCCGGGACGACCACGCGGTGGTTCGCGGCGAGGGAGTCGTGTACGGGCAGCCAGCCGGGACTGCCCCACGAGTGGTGCAGGAAGACGATCGCGTCGCCGGCTCCGCCCTCGAGCAGGTGCACCTTCCCGGTGGCGAGCTGAATCTCGCGTTCCTGGTATGCGTCGGACAAGGACAGCTTCCCCCTTGCCGTTCGAGTGTATCGGAGCAGGGAGTCAATGCAACGCGAAGCCCGGACACGCCACCGATGAAGCCGCGTACACTACGCGCGCTCGCGGCGCCCGCCGCGGATCGCTTCAGGGAGAACGCATGTCCAGAGAGACCGTGAACACCGAGAGTTTCGGCCGCATCGCCGACCGAATGCACTTTGCCCAGGGCGTCAAGGCCAACGGCTTCCTGTTCTGCTCGGGGGTCATCGGCTTCGACCCGGCCACCGGCCAGGCCTGCGACTCGGCCGAGGACGAGTTCCGGGCCGCCTTCGGGAACATCGGCGAACTCCTCGGCGCGGCGGGCGCGGGGTTCGACGACGTGGTCGAGATGACCACCTATCACGTCGCCGCCGCCACCCCCGAGGAGCATGGCGCCAACATGGCGGCGTTCGGCAGGATCAAGGACGAGTACCTGGGAGCGGAGCCGCCGTTCCCGGCGTGGACCGGAATCACGGTCACCGGCCTGGCGCTCCCGGGTTCCCGGGCGGAGATCCGCATCGTGGCGAAGCTGCCGGGCTGAGGGCTCCGCTCCCGGGCTGAGGGCTCCACTCCCGGGCTGAGGGCTTCACTCCCGGGCTGAGGGGCTCCGTCAGGGCTCCTCTTCCCACGGATTCACGACGCGGCACCAGCGGCCCTGAAGTCGCCGACATCGCGGGTCGCGACGCTCATTCGGTTGACGCGCGCGATGGCCGCGATCTGTCCGTCGGCCACGTGGATGGGCGACCCGCGCCGCTCGGCGGCTGCTGCGATGTCGCCATGGGCTTCGGCGGCGCGCGCATCGAACGCGAAGGTACGGGCGACGAAACGCTCGCGTGTTGCGCTCCAGAACTGGAGCAGGCTCGATTGTCTGCGGCCCGGGCCAGCCGGGCGATGCCGTAACGCAACTCGGCCAAGGCTACGGACGGGAGCGCGAGGAGCTGATCGTTCTCCTCGAGCCAGCGAGCCGGCCGCCGCCAACGGGGCCGCCCGGCGCGACGCCGGACCCACCGTCGCGGAGGTGGCGGAGCGCTTCATGCGGGAACACGCGGCCGTGCGCTGCAAGCCGGCCACGATCCGACACTGCCGGCACACGCTCGACCGCCACGTCCTTCCGGCACTGGAACATCAACCGCCCAGGTGCCGCGAGATGATCCGCGCCGGCGCGCTGATCGCCGTCAGCCACTCCGGCGGCAAGGACAGCTTATACTTGCGTGAGATGGCTCATGCGTTGCGCCGCTCCCCGTCGGGGTCCGGAATCCGATTCGGGGATGGCATGGTGAGCGGATCGCGCGCCGACGCCGGAGTCGATGAGAGGAGGAAACCATGGCGGCGGGAACGATTGAATTGATTGCGCGGTTTGTTCGCGAAGCCCGTAGATTTCCCTTGACATCCGAAAAACGGCCATGCGATACAATGCTCTGCCGAGCCGAGCCGAGCCGAGCCGAGCCGAGCCGAGCCGAGCCGAGCCGAGCCGAGCCGAGCCGAGCCGAGCCGAGCCGAGCCGAGCCATGAGGCTGGCCTCATCGCACGGGCTCCCTTCCCCCGCACGGAGGGGCTTCCCATCCGCAGCTGATTGGCGCAGCCGGGCGGCGCTGCTGATCGGCCTTTCCTGCGCCGTGCTCGCCGCCCCGGGCGCCGCGCAGACCGTCTCCTTCTCGTCGCCGGACTACCCTGTGTGGGAGGGCGATGCGGCGAAGTTGGATGTGGTGCTGTCCGCGTCCCGCGCCGCAGCCACGACGGTGCAATTCGCAGCTTTCCCCATCACCGCGACGGGACAGGGCATCGATTACGTTGGCCAACGACACAGGGTCACGATACCGGCGGGTCAGACACGCGCCACGCTAACGGTTCAAACCGTGGAGGATGCGCTGAAGGAGGACACGGAACATTTTCAGGTGACCATCCTTGATGCCGGGCTGCCCGAGAGCGTAATTGTCGGCTGGTGGGCCGCCAACGTTCACATCCAGGACGACGACCAGGACGCGGGGAGCATTCCGCGGCTCCAGATCGCCCGCCAGGGCACGTTGGTGCCCGGGCTAGGCATGAGCTACGCGGTGGTCGAGGGGAACCCGGCGAGCTTCTCGGTGACGGTAGGCACGGACTGGGCCTCGCCCGAAGAGTTGACGGTCTCCCTCAAAGTCTTGGAGGACACGAGCGAGGGTCAGGATTTCGTGGCGTCCGGTAACGAAGGCACGCAGACGATGACCATCCATCCTTGGCGGGACGGCGCGGCGAAGGTGTACCAGGTCGCCACGGCGACTGACAGCGTCAGGGAGGCCGACGGCGCCGTCACGGTGACGCTGGTGCCCACGAACGACTACGCGGTGGATCCGGTCCACTATCAGGCGACGGTGGAAGTGGCCGACAACGATGAGCCCCGCAGCCTGATACTGACCTCCAGCACCCCGATGTTCGGCGGGCTGACCATGGCCGAGGGCGGCGGGGGCGGCTACACGGTGCGGCTCGCATCGCCGCCCACGGGTACCGTGACCGTTTCGGTGACGGCGCGCGACGACGGGGACGGGGACGGGGACTGGAGCAACGTCAGGGTAAAGAGCCAGAGCCAGAGCCAGAGCCAGAGGCAGAGCCTGAGCGAGAGCCAGATCCTGAGCCTGACCTTCACCCAGGACGACTGGCACATACCGCAGCGGATCGACGTTTTTTCGGAAAGCGACGCCGGCTACGAGAACGACCGCTTCTCGCTGGTGCACACAGCGTCGGGCGGCGGCTACGGCGGAGTCAGCGGCACCATGCGGGTCGGCGTGGTGGACAACCCTCCGCCCCCGGCGCCAGCCCAGTCCGTTCCCGACAACTGGGCGCTGAAGCCTTCCGGCCTCGGCGCCGGGGACTATTTCCGGCTGCTGTTCCTGACCGGGTCGCGCAACGCGAGCGCCAGCGACATCGCCACCTACAACACCTTCGTGCAGACCCAGGCCGCGAGCGGCCATGCCGCCATCCAGTCCTACAGCAGCCAGTTCAGGGTGGTGGGCTCGACCGCCTCGGTCAGCGCCCGCGACAACACCGAAACCACCGGCGCCGGCGACGGCATACCCATCTATTGGCTGAACGGGGACAAGGTCGCGGACGACTACAACGACTTCTGGGACGGCTCCTGGGAAGCGCAGATGTCAAGCGACACCCGCGGAGCGGATGGTATGGCCGTATCCGGCGCCCTGAGGGTCTGGACCGGCACCCGAACGAACGGCGGCATCCATGCCAACTCGCTGGGATCAAGCAACGTCCGCTACGGTGAGTGGGGAGCAAGCACGGATCCGATCAGTAACGGAACGGACGTCGGCAGCGGCGGGCGGCGCATGCTGGCCCTGTCCCCGGTGTTCGAGGTCTCGTCGGGCACCGGTTTCAGGGACGGCGATTCCATTGGCAGCAGCGATTCCACGGACAGCGTAGAGGACGATGGGGGCACGGAGACCGGCAATACGCCGCAGCAACCGGACTACAGCGCCCTGAAGGCGAAGATACAGGGCTACGCCGGCGAGCAGGCTTCCGACAGCGACCACGCCCGGCGCTGGATGCGGGTGCTGGCCGCCTTGGGCGACGAAGACGCCATCGCGGCCGGCCACGATCCCATGACC
>JAJDVW010000068.1 GCA_022825925.1 Pseudomonadales bacterium
GCTCCAGCGGCGGATCGAGGAGTTTCTCGGGCCGGGTAATCGCTGAAGTCGCTACGCCCGGCACCGGAAGCCGGCGACGCTGGAGCGCAGGCTCGAGCGCGGACACGAACCTCGACAGAGCACGGGCGTTGGCCGTTCTACATGGCCAACGGAAGCCGCGCAACGGGTTCGGAACCGTTCCATCACAAGCGCGGCGAGCAGCCTCGCTCAGACGCCGTTCGGGTTAAGCCGTTGTCCTGGAACGACTATCTGGCTCGAGGCCGTGAGCTGTGCGCAACCGAGCGCTTTACGCCTTACCCCTTTCGGCGGTTTGCCCGTCGCACCCCACGCACCGATGGTGCCCATTCTGCCAGCGTCCGCTATCGCATGAACGGACAGAAAATCCCATGACTACGGGGCCTTACGGCCCGTCCCGTCCCGCACCGCCAAGCGGCTTCCACAACGAAACGCCGCCGCGGCTGCTTCCTGTGCTCACACCCGGCCGCGCGGCCCAAACGGGAGCCGCGACCATGAGCGACCAGACCAAATCCACCTTCGCCCGGCGCGTCCGGGTGCCAAGCCGCGCGCCAAGCGCTACGATATCCGCGACGACGTGATTCCCGGCCTGTTCCTGCGCGTCTTCCCCAGCGGCGCGCGCAGCTTCGCCCTCGACCGCGCGGCGTGCGGGCGCAGGCGCTTCGCCACCCTTGGCGACGCCGACGCCATGACCATCCCCGAGGCGCGGCGCGAGGCCCGCAGGCTGATTGCCGCCTTCACCGAAACGGTCAGGAACGACGGCGGCCCCCGCACGCCGGGGCACCCGATGACAGCCTTCGCCGCCGAGTTCCTCGACCGGCAGGCCCGGCACTGGAAGCCCGCAACCCAGGGAAACCAACGCCCGGATCGTCCGCAAGGACATCCTGCCCGCCTTCGGCGGTCTGACCGTGGACGCCATCACGGTCGAGCAGGTCCGCGACTGGTTCGCGTCCATGAGCGACCGGCCCGGCATCGCCAACCGCGCCATGCCGGTGCTGTCCATGATGATGCACATGGCCGAGCCTTGGGGATACCGCGCCCACAACTCCAGCCCGTGCAGGAACACACGGCGTTATCGGATGAAGCCCGTAGAGCGGTTCCTGACGGCGGACGAGATGGCCCGCCTCAACGCCGTGCTGACCCGCGACGAGTTCTGGTGCCCGCACATCGTCGCCATCGTCCGCCTGCTGATGATGCTGACCGGCTGCCGCTTCGGCGAGATCGCCGCGCTCGAATGGGACTGGATCAGGGACAGGCGCATCCACCTTCCCGACTCGAAATCCGGGCCGCGCACGGTCTGGCTGTCGAGCGCCGCGCGGGCCGTGATCGACGCCATCCCGCGATACGGCGCGGATTGCCCGTATCTCTTTCCCGCCCGTCCGCCGACGCGGCCCATCGACAACATCGCCTTCCAGTGGGACCGCATCCGCGACGAGGCCGGATTGCCCGGCCTGCGACTGCATGATTTGCGGCATTCTTGGGCGTCCACCGCCGCCATGAACGGCGTGGACATGGTGACCATCGCCAAGCTGCTCGGCCATGCGCTTGTCGAGACCACAGAACGCTACGTCCATCTGTCCGACCAGTCCGTTGCCGACGCCGCCGACCGGGTGTCGGGGCGTATCGGTGCCGCCCTGGCCGGAAGGGGCGCGGAGCGCGAGGGAGGCTTCGACCATGCCCAGGGTTGATCTTACCGCCAAGCTGGCCCGGCAGAGCAAGCCCGGTCCGAAAGACGCCATTCTGTTCGACAAGGCGTTGCCCGGCTTCGGGCTACGTATCCACCCGTCGGGCCGCAAGGTCTGGATCGTGCAGGCGCGCATTGAGGAGCGGAGCCGACGCATCGTCATCGCCCGGCATGGCGAGATGGAGTTGGCGCAAGCCCGCCGCCGCGCCCGCGACGTGCTCGCGCGCATTCGCGCGGGCGACAATCCCGCCGACGACATCCGCAGGGAGAAGGAGACTCCGACCCTGCGGGAGTTCGCGGACGAGTATCTGCGGCGCTGCGATCCGCTCTGGAAGCCCTCCGGGCGCAAGACCATGCGCATCTATCTCAAGGCCCGCATCCTGCCCGCGTTCGGCAGGATGCCGCTCGACCGCATCGGCCCCGAGGACGTGGCCGCGTGGTTCGACGCGGCGAGCAGGGACAAGCCGGGCGCTGCCAACCGCGCACTCGAAATCCTGCGCGCGATGATGTTCCGCGCCGAGGAATGGGGATTGCGCGACCGTGGCACCAACCCCTGTCTCGGCATCGCAAGGAACCCGAGGAACAAGGTCGCCCGGTTCCTCGACATGGACGAGCTGGCCCGGCTCGGGCGCGCGCTCGATGCCAGCGAAGCTCGCTGGCCCGAGGCCGTCGCCGCGATCCGGCTGCTGGCGCTCACCGGATGCCGCCGCAGCGAAGTGCTCGATCTGCGCTGGCGGAACATCGGCGACGATGCGTTGAACCTTGAGGATTCCAAGACTGGCCCGCGCACGGTCCCGCTCGGCGCGTCCGCGCGGGCGCTCATCGAGGCGTTGCCCGGTCCCCGCGACCAGGACGCGTTCCTGTTTCCGCGCCATGCCGAAGGCCGGGGTCTCTGGATTCTGACGACTTGCTGGCGGACGGCGTGCGCGGATGCGAAGCTCGGCAGGCTTCGCCTGCACGACCTCCGGCATACGGCAGCCAGCCAAGCGGTCATGGCGGGCGAGAACTTGCCGCTGGTCGGCAAGCTGCTCGGCCATCGAAGGCACCGGACCACGGCAGGCTACGCTCACCTTGACGATGTGCACCTCGTCGAAGCGGCAGAAAAGGTTGGAGAGATAATATCTGAAGCGATGCAGAATAGACCTATTGCCAGTCCATAATGATGGCTCCGAGCGTCTGTCGCACGAAGCCCGAAGAAAGGGCAATTTCTGACAAGCGCACAGTCATGTACCCCGGAGCCTTGCCCGAAGACTACCACCGGTTAACGCACGCGCCACGGCACCAGCAATGTATTGACTCGCCATTACGATTTCCCCTGTCTCCGTTCGGCTCGGCTGTGCTGACGAATACCGGTTTTCAACTAACTTCGGTAATACACGCATTCGTGCCTTCACCGAGGTTAACTCAAAACTCTCGTAAACATCGGTGACAGCATTTGCGAGGCGTTCAAGGTCGTGACCGTATCCCTTGAGGTCTGCATCGTTTGCACCATTGCCTGCAAGTGCCGCCTTCAGTGCAAGCTCAACGCCGACCAATGAACTCCGAATAGCGCCTCGCTCGTCGAGAGCTGTACAAAGCGTCGCACTGGCACCTTGAAGCTGAAGAGCCGCGAGACCGAGCAAATGCATCGCGGCGTCCGGTGGCTCGCTATACCCATCAAAGGAATAGAGGGATGCCGAAAAATCGAAAATGTCGCAAAACGTAGACAGGTAGGCTTCAACTTGTTCTGGGTCCGACGCCAACCATTCCTTTTGCCGAGGCGAAAGATCGATGTGATGGTCGAGATCAGCTCCCAGATTGCCTGATCGCTCAATTCCTGCATCGTACAATTCCGCCCTCTCGAAGTCTGGGAACATCCCTGGTGGGGCTGCGCTCCTTCCTCCCGCACCACCAGATGCGGGTTCGACAACCCGCCCGCATCGAACAGATACGGGGACAGCGACCCATGTCGGCTTTCCTCCGGGTCGCCGTTGAGGTCGGGATAGCCGAACAGCCGCTTCTCCGCCCGCGCGGCCTCGCGCCGGTCGAGGCCGAGAATGACGACATGGACATGCGCCTTGCCGCGCGCATCCGACCCCCATGCGAAGGTCCGATGCGCGAAGGCGATCTCCAGCTTGCAGCGCCCGAACAGGACCGGCCAGAGTTGCGCGACCTGCTCGCCCTGCGTGATCGAGTTGGTTGCGACGAAGCCGATCCGGGCATCGCCGCCCTTCACGAACTCCCCCGCCTTGATGAACCATGCGGCGACGTAATCGAGCGTCCCGCCGCTTTTGCCGAGCGCCGCGATCCCGCGCACCTGCGCCCGCTGCTCCGCCGTCTGGAACTTCGCACCCACGAACGGCGGATTGCCCAGCACGAAGGAGCAATCGCCCGGCGGCAGCAATTCGGACCAATCCGTTCCAGCGCGTCGCCGTGGACGATGTGCGGCGACTTTTCCAGCGGGATGCGAACGAAGGTCTGGCCTAACTCCAAGCTCAGCCGATTGTTCATGATGTGGTCCATCATCCACAATGCCGTCTCCGCGATGCGGGCCGGGAACTCGCCAAGCTCGATCCCGTAGAACTGGTCCACATCCACCACGGACTGCCATGCGGCATCGAGCACCGCTTGGCCGGTTTCGGCGGTCGCCTCCCGAATCTCGCGGATGACCTCGATTTCCAGCGTCCGCAATTCCCGGTAGGCGATGATGAGGAAGTTGCCGCACCCGCAGGCCGGGTCGAAGAACGTCAGGCCGCCGAGCTTCGCTTGGAACTGCCGCAGCGCCGCGAGGCGGCCCCGGCCCCGGCGCGCTTTCACGCGTTCGAACTCCGCCCGCAGGTCGTCCATGAACAGCGGCTCGATCACCTTGAGGATGTTCTTCTCGGTCGTGTAGTGCGCCCCCTGCGCCCGACGCTCCACCGGCTCCATCACCGACTGGAACAGCGCGCCGAAGATCGCGGGCGAGATGCTTGACCAATCGAAGCGGCAGGCATCCAGCAGCGCCCCACGCATCGCCGCTTCGAACGAGAACGTCCGCAAACGCCCCTTGAAGAGATCGCCATTGACGTAGGGGAACCGGGCAAGGTCCTCGTCGAGCGTCGCTGCGCGCCCGTCCTCCGGCGTGTCGAGAATCTCGAACAGTTGCGCAAGCCACGGCCCGAGATCGGCCCCGTCCTCGCCGGTGCGCGTCTCGATGAAGTCGAGGAAGATGTCGTGCGGCTCGAACACCCCCGTGTCGTCGGCGAACATGCAGAACACGACGCGCACGAGGAAGCGTTCCAGATCATGCCCACGGTGCCCGGCATCGGCGAGCGCGTCGTGCAACCGCCCGACCAGCTCGGCGGCTTCGATGTTCGCCGGGTCCTGGTCGCGGAAGGTCCGACGCTGCACGCCGAGGATGAAGCCGAACGCCTCGACATGCGCCGGCAGGTCCGCGAGCGGGAAGGCAACGGTCTCGCGCTCGTCCAGATCGTGAAGCTCGAAGGTCTGGAAGTCGCTCACCAGAATGTAGCGCGGGCGCTCGCGCTCGGGCAGCGCATCGAAATACTCCCCGGCCTGTTCGTATGCCGCCGTCAGGTCGCGCCCCGCGCTCTTCTGTTCGACGAGCAGTACGCCGGGCCAGAACAGGTCGATACACCCGGAGCGATTGTCCAGCTTGGAGACGTGTTGCTCGTAGCGGGCAACCTCACGGCGGCGCTTCCCGAAGACCTCGAAGAACTCGTTGTAGAAGCTCTGCGTCTCGCCCTTCTCGTAGGCCGCGTCCTTCCAGTCTTCGGCGAAGGCGGCGGCGCGGGCGCGGACCTCGTTCCACGACAGGCGCATCAGGCCGCGCCGTCCGCCTTGTGCCGCGTGCCGCTGGCCCGAGATGGGCGAGCGGCAACAGGCGGGACAGCGCCCCGTTCCGCAGGGCAGGCAGCAGGCCCGGTCATGCGTGCAACGCCTCCACGCGCCGCGCGGCGGCGGTTCGGTCGCGGCGCGCCTGCGCAAGCTCGTAAGCAGCCTGCATCCTCATCCAGTGCTCGGCGGTGCCCCAGCCGATATCCTCCAGCGCCAGCGCCATGTTCGCCGACACGCCCGCCTTGCCGTTCAGCAGGCGCGACAGCGTTCCGCGCTCGCACCCGAGCCGAGCCGCAGTCTCCGTCACGTTCCAGCCCACATCGTCCATGCTCTCGCGGATCAGTTCGCCCAGGTGCGGCGGGTTCTGCATCGGGCCGACCCGATCGCCTGCAACATCGTTCATGGTCATCGCTCCCCTTCTGTCAGTGATAGTCGATCAGGTCCACGGCCACGGCCTCGCCGTCCTCGAAGCGGAACACCACGCGCCAGTTGCCAGAGACACGGACGCTCCACTGGCCCGCGCGGTCGCCCTTGAGGGGATGCAGCCGGAAGCCCGGCGCGTCGGCGCTGCCCGGATGCGTCGCCTCTTGCAGACGGAACAGGATGCGCCGGAGTCGTGGCGCGAGACCGGCAGGCAGTCTCGCGACGTCACCGCGCTCGTGCAGCGCCCGCAATCCCTTGTGCCTGATCTTCATGATTCACTGTAGCGCGCCACGTTACACGCCGCAAGCGCTCGCCCTGTCGTCGCGTCCGGCGACACGCTGACGGTCAACGAGATTTCGCACATTGATCTGTTACCTCCTGCTTCCTATAGTGCCGCCTGGAAGCCGCGCGGCGGTTCGGGGATTGTCTCCGCAAGTGCGCGGCGGGCGCTGCCGCTCAAGCGCCGCTCGGGCTAAATGCCGGTCGCAAAACGGCTTTCATGGCCCGACGGGTTGAGCGGTCAGGAAGCGCGATTGGGACGCCCTTCGGCGCGTTGGTCTCACACCCCACGCACAGGAGTTTGCCGTCCTCGAGACGCAGCGCCGTCAGGGATCGCCCCCACACGCACCCCGTGTCGACGCCGATGGCGCGCTTGCGATGGACGCCCTCGAGGGACGCCCAGTGCCCGAAGACGATGGGGCGGCGGATGTGCGGGGGGAAGTCGAACCACGGCCTGAAGCCGCGCGGCGCGTTCTCCAGGGGCCCCTTGTGCAGGAACTCGAGTTCCCCCGCGGCATTCACGAAGCGCATGCGGGTGAAGTAGTTCACGATGACCCGCTGCCGGGCGATCCCTTCGAGCGACTTCGACCAGACGGCCGGTTCGTTGCCGTACATGGCGCGGAAGAACTTGCGGTAGCGGTCTCCGCCGAGGACCGCCTCCACTTCGCGGGCGCGTCGCCTGGCCTGCTTGAGGCTCCAGATGTGCGGTATGCCGGCGTGGGTCATGACGACGCCGCGGCCCTTGTGCAGCAGCGGGAGTCCGCGCAGCCAGTGCGCGAGCTTCAGGCAGTCCGGGGCGCCGAGTAGTTCGTCCAGGGTGTCCGACGACCGCGTGGGGTGTTTCCCGAACACGATCGCCAGGAAGTGCAGGTCGTGGTTGCCGAGGACCGTGACGGCCCGCTCGCCGAGCTTGCGCACGAAACGCAGGGTCGCAAGCGAGTCGGGGCCGCGATTGATGAGGTCCCCCACGAACCAGAGCCGGTCCCTTTTGCGTCGGTAGCGTACTTTGTGGAGCAGCGCCTCGAGTTGGGCGAAACAACCCTGCACGTCGCCGATGACGTAGGTGGACACCGGGCTGGATACGCTCAGCGGGCGGCCTGCCGGCGGCCCTCAGTGCACCGCATTCGGCATCGCCAGGGTGAACGCGGGGATCGGCACCTTGAACGCGGCGCCGTCGTCGGCATGGAACTCGTAGTGGCCTTCCATGCAGCCTACCGCCGTTTCCAGCACGGCGGCGCTCGTGTAGCGGAACGACTCCCCGGGCGGGATGCGGGGCTGCTTGCCGACCACGCCGGGTCCCTGCACTTCCTGCTTGCGTCCGTCGCCGTCCGTGATGAGCCACCGACGGCTCATCAGGCGGGCCGCATGCTCGCCGGTGTTTTCGACCACGATGGTGTAGGCGAACACGTGCCGGCCCTGCTCGGGCGCGGACTCGCCCGGGATGTAGCGGGGTTCGACGTGCACGGTGAAGGCGTACGCGTCGCTGCCGCCGCTGTCGTCCGTGTTCATCCGTTGCGCGCCAGCCGGTTTGCCATGGCGACGAAGCCGCCAAGGCCGACCGCGTCCGGACGGGTCCCGGGATCCAGGCCGAGGGCGGCGACGTCGAGTCCGAGCGATTGTACGGCATTGCCCAGCCGCTTGCGGCGGGCGCCGAACGCCACCCGGAGCACCGTCCGGAGCGCCTCGACGTCGTCGGCGGCCGGGTCCGGCGGGCGCGGCGCCAGGCGCGCGAACCGCGACATGACGCGCGGGGGCGGCGCGAACGCGTCGGGCGGGACCGTGAACAGCGGCGCAACCTCGCAATGGTACTGCGCGATGACCGACAGCCTTCCCCATGCCTTGGTGCCGGGCCTGGCGCACAGCCGCTCCACGACTTCGGCCTGCAGCATGAAGTGCATGTCGACCAGCGGCAGGCCGGCCGCGCATGCGTCGAACAGGCGGTTCAGCAGCGGTGTGGAGATGTTGTAGGGGAGGTTGCCGACGAGACGAAAGGCTTCGCCGCCGGCCAGTGCGGAGAGATCGACGGCGAGCGCGTCGGCCTGAACCACGGTGACATCCGGGAGTCGCCGCCGCAGCGGGCCGACGAGGTCCCGATCGAGTTCGACGGCGGTCACGCGCGCCCCGGACGCCGCCAGCGTGCCGGTGAGCGCTCCGCGCCCGGGGCCGATCTCGACGAGCCGGTCGCCCTCGCGGGGGCCCAGCGCGGAAACGATGGCGTCCACCACCGACGGGTCGGCCAGGAAGTGCTGCCCGAACCGTTTACGCGCGCGCGGCAAGGCCGACCGCCGTCGCGAGTGCGTTGAGGAGGCTGCCGGCGTCCGCGGCCCCCTTGCCGGCGAGGTCGAGCGCGGTGCCGTGATCGACGGAGGTGCGCGGGAAGGGGAGTCCGAGCGTCACGTTGACCGCCGTTCCGAACGAAGCGTATTTCAGGACCGGGAGACCCTGGTCGTGGTACATCGCGAGGATGGCGTCGACCTCGTTCGCGCGCTGGTAGATCGTATCGGCCGGCAGCGGACCTTCGACCGCCGCGCCCCGGGCGCGCCAGGCGCGGCACACCGGCTCGAGCACCTCGACCTCCTCGCGGCCGAGGTGCCCCGCCTCTCCCGCGTGCGGGTTCAGTCCGGCGACCGCGACGCGGGGCGCGTCGATGCCGAACGCGGAGCGCAGGCCGTCCATCAGGATGCGCAGCTTGCGGTCGATCCGTTCGCGCGTGATCAGGGCGGGCACGGCGGCGAGCGGTACGTGCGTCGTGGCGAAGGCCACGCGGAGCGCGCCGCCCACGAGCATCATCACGACATCCTCCACGCCGCAGGCGTCACGCAGGAACCCCGTGTGTCCCGTGAACGGAGCGTCGCTTCGGTCGAGGATGGACTTCTGGACGGGACCGGTGACGAGGGCCCCGAAGTCCGCCGCCAGGCATCCGTCGACGGCGGTTCGGAGCGCGTGCAGCACGTGGTCCGCGTTCGCCGCCTCGAGCACGCCCGGCGTCACCGGCGCGTCGGCGCACAGGGGAAGGATGGTCATCCGCCCGGCGGCGCGCGTGTCGCCCGCCTCGATCGCTAGCGGCAGCCGGAGCTGCTCGGCCCGTCCGCGCATCACGTCGGGATCGGCGATCACCACGCCGTCGAAATCGCGAGGCTCCTGGAACGCCTCGATGACGATGTCGGGACCGATGCCGGCCGGCTCCCCCGGCGTGATGGCGATGCGGGGTCCGGCGGCGCGGGCCACGAGGCTATTCCCCGATGCGCATCTCGACGTACGCCTCGTCCCTGATCTCCTGCAGCCACTCCTGCAGTTCTTCCTCGAAACGGCGGCTGTGCAGCACCTGCATGGCCATGTTGCGGCGCGCCTCGTCGGACATGTCGCGGTCGCGGCGGTCGAGTATCTCGAGCACGTGCCAGCCGTGCACGCTCTCGAACGGCTGGCTGACCTCGCCCACGTCCAGGGACCTCATGACGTCGCGGAACTCGGGCACGAAGTCGCTGCCGTCGGACCATCCGAGTTCGCCCCCGGCCAGCGCGCTGCCGGGATCGTCGGAGAACTCCTTCGAGAGCGCCGCGAAGTCCTCGCCGTCCCCGATCCGCCGGCGCAGTTCGAAGATCAGGTCCCGGGTCTCCTCGGGACTGCGGATCGCGGAGGGCTGCACCAGGATGTGCCGCACCAGCGACTGCATCTGGCGCTGCCGGCTGACCCCGCGCTGTTCGAGCAACTGGACGACATGGAACCCGAGGCTGTTGCGGATGGGGTCCGCCGTCTCGCCGGGCGACATGAGGATGATCTGTTCGGCGAACAGGCTCGGCAGTTCGCCGGCGCCGCGCCAGCCGAGGTCCCCGCCTTCGAGGGCCGTCGAAGCCGCCGAGTGCTCCATGGCCATCTGCGCGAAGTCGGCGCCGTCGCGCAGTTTCGCCACGATGTCGTCGGCGGCCCGGGCCGCGCGTTCGACGGTGTCCGGCTCGGACCCGTCCACGGCGAGCAGGATGTGCCCGACCCGGTACTCGTCGGAGATCATCTCCTGGAAGAACGGCGAGGCGACGAGGTCGTCGAGGTCCTGGTCCGTGATGGTGATGCGGCGGTTGACGAGCAGTCGCTGCACGCGCTGCAACTGCAGTTCGCGGCGGACGTCCTCGCGGAGCTTCCGGTAGCTGCTGCCCTCCCGTTCGAGAGACTCGCGAAACTCGTCGAGGGACATGTTGCCCTGGCGCGCGAAGTTGTTGACGGCCTCGGTGAGCGTCTCGTCGTCGATGACGATGCCGCGCTGGTTCGCCATCTGGAGCTGGATGTTCTCGATGACCAGGCGCTCCATGAGCTGGCTCATGAGCGCGTCCAGGGGCGGCATCTCGGTGGCGCCCTGGGCCCGCAGGCGCTCGTGCACCCCGTCGCGCCGCTCGACGAGTTCGGAAGCGAGCACGACGTCGTCGTCGACCACGGCCACGATGCCGTCGAGCCGTTCGACCTGCGCCCAGGCCGGGGCCGCCATCGCGACCGCGACCGCCACGGTCCGCAGCCCAATCACCATCCCGTCTCCTCCCGGTAGCCCTTGATGCCCCGCGACAGCACGCGCTCCACACCGGCGCCGAAACCCGCGAGGCCGCGGAACACGAACTGTAGCAGGATGCCTTCGTCGTCGTCCGCCTCGGTGACCGTGTAGATCGAGCGCGGCTCGACGTGACGGTGGTACAGCAGCCGGACCTGCCAGCAGCAGTCGGCGTACTCGAACCCCAGCAGCGCCTCGTTCGTGCGGTCGATCTCGAAGTCGTAGTTCCACTTGCCGAGCGCCGAGACGCGCGTGCCGAGCGGCCACACGAACGACACGTCGCCCTGGTCGATGCGCGAGAGGCGGCGCTTGCGGTGCCCGACGTTGACGATCCGGCGGTTGTCGCCGCGGTACTGGAACGAGACGCCGAGTTCGTCCTCCTCGGCGTCGGCGGGGTCCCAGGTGACCCCGGCGGCGGCCGAGAAACGTCCGAGGGTGCCCGCGAACTCGGCCGCGACGGGGGAGGTGAGGTGGCGGTCGCCGTCCGTCGGAGCGCCCCGCAGCGTCACGCGGCGGTCGTCGAAGTGGGCGATCGTGCCGATGCTCGCCCGCACGTACTCCCGTCCCGTATCGGTGTGCAGGAAGCGTGACGTGACGCCGACGGCCACCCGGTCGGCGTCGCCGATGCGGTCGAGTCCCGAGAAACGGTTGCGCCGGAACAGTTGCGGGATCGAGAAGCTCGGCACGCTGGCCTCGAAGCGCGGCAGATCGGCCTGGTCCGCGAACTGCTGGCGCAGGTAGTGGACGCGCGGCTCGAGGGTCTGGATAAGCGGGGTGCCGCCGATGCCGGTGTCGCGCTCGAAGAACAGGCCCGCGTCGATGTCCCCGAAGGCGATGCCGCGCTCGGGCGTGCCGTCGATGCGGCGCGGTGCGTCGTCGAGGTCGTACCCGGTGTAGCGGTAGCCGGCGCCAACGTTCAGGAACCCCCAGGAGCGGAGCACGGGCAGCTCGACCCGCGGCTCGACGTGGATGCGCTGCCCGCCGGGGATGGCGACATCGCCCGGCGTCGGGTGATCGAAGGCCGTCCAGACCGTGGCGAGAGACCACTCGAACGGGCCGGCCCCCGCGGCGGCGTAGCCGACATCGATCTCCGGGAGGCGCCGGTAGGGCCCGCGGCGTTCCTCCAGCATCTGGAACCCCAGTCCGCTGATGCCCGCGGAGAGCCCCCCTCGGGCGTAACGTGCCTCCGCGAAGCGCGTGAGGTAGGCGCGGCTCGTCACGGCGAGCCCCGTCCCCATGTCCCGGAAGTAGTCGTCGTCGCTGGCGGCGACGCCGTCGATGCGCGTGGTGGCGGCGCCGAAGTAGCCGGTGTGGTCGAGGCCCATCAGCCATCGGTCCGCCGGCTCGAAGCGCCCCGGCAGCCCGAGCGACCTGAAGTCGTCCCGGTCGAAGCGCCCGTCGTACCGGCGGTCGGCCGCGAGGAAGGCGCCCGTCGCCGTGGTGCGGGAGGAGCGGGAGAGATGGCGGGCCTCGACCTCCGCTCCCGTACCGCGTTTCGAGGCGTAACGGGCCGTGACGGTGGCGTCGTAGCTCGGGGCGAGGTTCAGGTAGTAGGGGAGTTCCAGCCGGAGGCCGGCGTCCTTCGAGGTCCCGGCGCTGGGAAAGAGGAAGCCGGACTGGCGTTCGGCGGACAGCGGGATGCGCAGCCGTGGCGCATGGAAGACCGGCACGCCCCGCACCCGGACCGTGGCGTCGCGCGCCCGCGCGAAACCGGCGTCCTCGTCGATGGCCAGGTATCCCGCGGCCACTTCCCAGGCGCCGCTGTCGGGACCGCAGCGCGTGAGGCGCGCGCCGGAGAAACTCCAGGTGTCGCCCTGGCGCTCCACCGTCCGCGCGGACCCGCGGAACTCCGTGTCGAAGAGCAGGAAGTCGACGTCCGTCATGCTGGCCCGCGCGGCATCGACCCAGACGCGGGTCCGGGCCCCGGTGAGCGCAACCCCGGGCTCCGACAGCAGGCCCCCTTCCGAAAGCTCGATCCGGCCGGGATCCTGGCGCAGCGTGGCGCGCGGTCCCTGGATCAGGCGGTTGCCCTGCGTGATGACCACGTCGCCGAACAGTTCCGCGGAATCGCCGACGACGTAGCGCGTCCGGTCGGCGGTGGCGCGGACGGGAAACAGCGACGGGTCGGAGTTGCGCGGCTCCGGATAAGCCGGCTCCACGTACGCGCCGCGACACCACGTCGGGAGCACGCCGGCCCGTCGCGCGGGCAGTTCCGCACGGGGTTTCCAGTACGAGCGGGCGAGGTCGGCACCGGCTTTGGAGCCCTGGCCGTACACCGGCGGCGATGCGAGGCCGAGGGCGAGGGCGGAGGCCACCCACAGCGTGCGTCCGGGCGTTTTTGGCGTACGCGATTTCACGCAGGGAGGATGATAGATGATTGGGGATGCCACGCGGCTTCGGGACGCGCGGGGTCTGCGTACAATGGCCGCCCGTGGACGACCGTCGCCGGCAGCTCGAGACGTGGTGCGAGGCGCAGCTCGGGCCCGTCTCGGGGTTCGAGGCCCTCCCCGTCGAGGCCAGCACGAGGCGTTTCTACCGGGTGTACACAGCGGCGGGTCCGCACGTGGCCATGGATGCGCCGCCGGCGACCGAGAACAACACGCAGTTCCGCAGGCTGTCCGAACGCTTCCGGGCCCACGGCGTACCCGTACCGGAAGTGGAAGCCTTCGACGACCGCGGGTTCTTCCTGGTGACCGACTTCGGCGACCGGCTGTTCTCGACGGTTTACGCGGAGGGCGGCGCGGAGGGCGGGGCGGAAGACGTGCTGGAACTCGCCCTGCGGGCGCTGGTGCGCATCCAGGCGGTCCCGGTGGAGGCCGTGCCGCCCTACACGGCACAGCGCTTCCGCGACGAACTCGAGATCTTCACGGAGTGGCTCGTCGGAGCCCTGCTCGACGGCAGCCCTCCGGCCTTCCTCACAGACATCTGGCGAACCCTGGTGGAGGCTACCCAGGCGCAGCCGACGGTGACCGTCCACCGCGACTACCACAGCCGCAACCTCCTGCTGCGGGACGACGGCGAACTCGGCATCGTCGACTTCCAGGACGCGCTGGCGGGTCCGGTCACCTACGACCTCGTCTCCCTGCTGCGCGACTGCTATCACGTCTTTCCGGAACCGGACGTGGCCCGCTGGCGCACCCGCTACCGGGCGTTGACGGATTGCGGGATGGGCGACGCGGAGTTCGTGCGGGCGTTCGACCTCACCGGGATGCAGCGCCACCTGAAGGCGGCGGGGATCTTCGTGCGGCTGAAGCTGCGGGACGGCCGGGACAGCCACCTGGCGGACATCGTTCCGACGCTCGACCGGGTCGTCGCGGTCGGCGCCATGCATCCCGAGACCCGGCGTCTGGCCGAGTGGATCGGCGGCGACGTGCTGCCGCGGGCGAGGGTGGCGGTTTGCGCGCGATGATCCTGGCCGCCGGCCGCGGGGAGCGGCTGCGTCCGCTCACGGAGCGCGTGCCGAAGCCGATGATCCCGATCGCCGGCGAGCCCCTGATCGTGCATCAGCTCCGCTGGCTGCGGCGCGCCGGGATCGAGGAGGTGGTGGTCAACCTGCACCACCTCGGGGAACAACTGGAGCGTCACGTGGGCAACGGCCGGGACCTCGGCCTGCGGGTCCGGTACAGCCGCGAGGAGACCCTGCTCGGCACGGGTGGCGGCGTCCGGCGCGCCCTGCCGCTGCTCGGCAAGGATCCCTTCGTTGTCCTGAACGGCGACATCTGGACCAACTTCCCCTTCCGGGAGCTCCTCGGCGCGGCGCCCGCCACGGCGCACCTGGTGCTGACGCCGTGCCCGCCGCACCGGACGCACGCGGACTTCGCCCTGGCCGACGGCCTGGTGCGGCGCCACGGCGGCGCCGGGGACGACCTGGTGTTCTGCGGGATCGCCGTGCTCGATCCGCGCACTTTCGACGGCACGCCGAACGGCCCGTTCGACCTGGCGCGGGAGATCTACTTCGACGCGGCGCACGCGGGCCGTCTCACCGGCGAACTCTTTGAGGGGACGTGGTTCGACATCGGCTCCCCCGATCAGCTGCGCGCGGCGCGGCGGCTCACCGACTGACTCCGGGTGGGAAGGTAGAATGCGCCGATGCCCCTGACCCCCTGGATCGCCCCGTCGATACTCTCGGCCGACTTCGCGCGTCTCGGCGAGGAAGTCGACGCCGTGCTCGCGGCCGGCGCGGACCTCGTCCACTTCGACGTCATGGACAACCACTACGTGCCGAACCTCACGGTCGGCCCGCTCGTCCTGAAGGCCCTGCGGGGACACGGCGTCACGGCCCCGGTGGACGTACACCTCATGGTGAAGCCGGTGGACCGCATCGTCGGGGACTTCATCGAGGCCGGTGCCGACTACGTGACGATCCACCCGGAGGCGACCGAGCACGTGCACCGCTCGCTGTCGCTGATTCGCGAGGGCGGCGCCGGGGCCGGCCTGTCGCTGAATCCGGGAACGTCGGTGACGGTGCTCGACCCGGTCCTCGACCTGGTCGACCTCGTGCTCGTGATGTCGGTGAACCCAGGTTTCGGGGGGCAGGCGTTCATCCCGCGCAGCCTCGACGCGGTGCGCGCGGTGCGGGAGCGGCTCGACGGCCTCGACCGGGAGGTGCGCCTGGAGATCGACGGAGGCATCAAGGTCGACAACATCGGCGCCGCCCGGGAAGCGGGCGCGGATACGTTCGTCGCGGGTTCCGCGATCTTCGGTTCGGACGACTACGCCGCCATGATCGCGGCGATGCGCGCGCAGATTGGCTGACCCCCTCTCGCCGGCGGCCGGCTACGACGCCTACCTGTTCGACCTGGACGGGACGCTGGTGGACACGGCGCCCGACATCATGGCCGGGCTCAACGTCGCCCTGACGGAGTACGGCCACGGCGCCGTCGACGAGGCGCGCACCCGGGACTGGGTCGGCCGCGGGGTGGGCCCCCTGATCCGGCTTGCGCTCCGCCATCATGGGCAACCGGAGCCGCCCGAGGACGTCACGGACGCGATGATCGAACGGTTCCGCGATTACTACGCACGGCACATCGCGGACCGCGGCGGACCCTATCCGGGCGTTCGCGAGGCGCTCGACGGACTCCACGGCCGGGCCGCCCTCGGCGTCGTCACCAACAAGCCCGGACGGCTCACGGGGCTGCTGCTGGATGCGCTGGACCTGTCCCGGTACTTCGGCGTGGTCGTCGCCGGCGATACGCTCCCGGTCGCGAAACCGGCGCCCGACCCCGCGTTCCATGCCTGCGAGGCCCTCGGCGTCGACGCCGGCCGGGCGCTCTTCGTGGGCGACTCGGCGACGGACGTGGCGTGCGCCCGGGCGGCGGGTTGCGACGTGGTCTGTGTTTCCTACGGCTACCGGGCGGGCGCGCGGGCGGAGGACCTCGGCGCGGACCGGGTCGTTGATTCGCTTACCGCCCTGATATAGCCTCGCGGCGTTCACCCGAGCGAGTCCTCGCGGGAGCATCCCGTGCCGAGCGAGCAGGCATACCCACGCTGGCGATGATCCTTCCCGGTTCCACCGGAACCGTTCGCCAGCCCGTGCGCTGCCCACTCGCCTTTCGGGTGCCATTTCGATGAACAAGCCGACCCATGCGTCGCCCGGCGCAAGCCGCCGCGTCCCCGTGGTCCACGAGGTGCTCGCCGACCTCGACACGCCGCTCTCCGTCTACCTCAAGCTTGCCGACGCGCCGTACAGCTATCTCCTCGAGTCGGCCGAAGGCGGCGAGAAGTGGGGCCGCTATTCGATCATCGGCCTGCCGTGCAGCACGGTCATTCGCGTCCGTGGCCACCGGGTCACCGTGGAGACCGACGGGCAGGTCGTGGACGAGGACGACGCCGACGATCCGCTCGAGTTCATCGAGGCCTACGGCAGGCAGTTCGAGATTCCGGACGCGGCGCTGGAGGGCGGCGGCGCGTTGCCGCGGTTCACGGGCGGGCTCGTGGGATATTTCGGGTACGACACCGTCCGCTTCATCGAGCGCCGGCTCGCGGACTCCACGCCGCCCGATCCCCTGGGCACGCCGGACGTCCTGCTGATGGTCTCCAACGACGTGATCGTCTTCGACAACGTGCGGGGCCGGATGCAGCTCATCAGCATGGTCGATCCGGAGCGGTCCAGGGCGCGGGAGGACGCCCGGGAGCGGCTGGCGAAGCTCGCGGCCCGCCTCTCGGAGCCCGTGCCGGAGCTTGCGCGGACGCATGCGAACCGGCCGCCGGAGGAGGCGGACTTCGTCTCCGGATTCGGCCGGGAGAGCTTCATGGCGGCGGTCGACCGCATACGGGAGTACACCCGCGCCGGCGACGTGATGCAGGTGGTGCTCGCGCAGCGCATGTCGGTGCCCTTCGGCGCGGCTCCGATCGACCTGTACCGGGCGCTGCGCAGCCTGAACCCCTCGCCCTACATGTATTACATGCATCTCGACGACTTCCACGTCGTCGGGTCTTCGCCGGAGATCCTCGCGCGGGTCGAGAACGGCCGCATCGTCAACCGGCCGCTCGCCGGGACGCGCCGCCGCGGCCACACCGAGGCCGAGGACCTCGCGATGGAGCGGGAGCTGCTGAACGATCCCAAGGAGATCGCCGAGCATCTCATGCTCATCGACCTCGGCCGCAACGACGTCGGCCGGGTGGCGGAGACGGGTTCGGTGAAAGTGACCGAGCAGTTCGTCATCGAACGGTACTCGCACGTCATGCACATCTCCTCGAACGTCGAGGGACGGTTGCGGCCGGACAGGACGGCCATGGACGTGCTGCGCGCCACGCTCCCCGTGGGTACGCTCTCCGGCGCCCCCAAGATCCGCGCCATGGAGATCATCGACGAGCTCGAACCGGTGAAGCGGGGGGTGTACGGGGGCGCCGTGGGCTACCTGTCGTGGAACGGGAACATGGACATGGCCATCGCGATCCGCACGGCGGTCATCCAGGACGGCGTGCTCTACATCGAGGCGGGCGGCGGCATCGTCGCGGACTCGGTACCGCGGCTCGAGTGGAAGGAGAGCATGAACAAGGGGCGCGCCATCTTCCGGGCGGCGCGCATGGCCGAGCAGGGATTTCGGGAACTGGACTGACTGGAAGCATGGTGGATCTCGCACGGAAGATCTCGGAGGCGCGCTGGTTCCAGTGGGGCATCATCGGGGTGATCTCGCTGAACGCGGTGGTCATCGGGCTCGATACCTCGGCGACGCTTCGAGCGGGCTTCCACGACGTCTTCGAACTGGCGAACCAGGTCTTCCTCGGCATCTTCGTGCTCGAGGTGATCGTCAAGCTCGTGGCGGTGCATCCGCGGCCGTCGCGCTACTTCCGCGACGGATGGAACCTGTTCGACTTCACGATCGTCGCGATCAGCCTGCTGCCCGCGACCGGCGAACTCGCGACGCTCGCCCGGCTCGCACGGCTGCTGCGCGTCCTGCGCCTGGTGTCGGCGTTGCCGGAGTTGCGGCTGATCGTCACGACGCTGGTGCGCTCGGTGCCGAGCATGTTCAACGTGATCTGCCTGATGTCGATCATCTTCTACATCTACGCGGTCGCGGGCTATCACCTGTTCCACGAGATCGATCCGACCCACTGGAGCACGCTCGGCATCTCCCTCATCACGCTGTTCCGCATCGTCACCCTCGAGGACTGGACGGACGTGATGTACGCGGCCATGGACCACCACTGGTGGGCCTGGGCGTACTTCGTGAGCTTCGTCGTAGTCGGGACCTTCGTCGTCATCAACCTCTTCATCGCGGTGGTGCTGAACAACCTCGACGAGGCGAAGGCCGAGCGCCTGGCCGCGATGACCGACACCCCCTCCCGGGAAGAACTGCTGCGGGAGCTGCGGGCCACGCGGGAGTCCCTCGCGCGGCTCGAGCGCCGCCTGGCGGGCGACGATGCGGTGCGCTGACGGCCGCTGGGCGCTCGTCGCCCTCCTCGCGACGTGTGCGGCGGCCGCGGACCTCCCCCTCGAGGGGGAGCGCACGGTCCGGTTCGAGACGGATGCGGTCACGTGGCTGTCTCTCGACGTGTCGCCGGACGGGTCCCGCATCGTCCTGGAGGCGGTCGGCGACCTCTACACCCTCCCCATCGAGGGCGGTCGCGCGGAGCGCATCACGAGCGGCATGGCGTTCGACTCGCAGCCGCGCTTCTCGCCGGACGGCGAGCGCATCGTCTTCATCAGCGACCGGGACGGCCGCGAAGCGGTCTGGGTGTCCGACGCGGACGGCGGCGAGCCCCGCAAGATCGGCAGCGGAGGCGCCCCGACCGAGTTCGCTTCCCCCGCCTGGTCGCCCGACGGGTCCCATGTTGTCGTATCGAAGACGGAGTGGGGGCTCGGCACCTTCGAGATCTGGGCGTACCACGTCGACGGGGGCAAGGGCGTGCGGATCACCCGGGCGAAATCCGGCGGCAACGTGCCCGTGCCCCAGCGTCCCAATACGCTGGGAGCGGTCTATTCGCCGGACGGCCGTTACCTCTACTACTCGCGCAAGAACGGCGGCTTCGGGTATGGCCTGCGGCTGCCGCTCTGGCAGGTCGCGCGCAGGGACCTGCGCGAGGGGACCGAAGACACGCTGACCGACGCCGCGGGCAGCGCGATGCGCCCGCTCCTGTCGCCGGACGGCGCGCGGCTCGTGTACGCGACGCGGCACGAAACGAAGACGGGACTGCGCATCCGGGACCTGAACGCCGGCACGGACCGGTGGCTCGCGTGGCCGGTCCAGCGCGACGAGCAGGAGTCCCGTTTCACCCGCGACCTGTTCCCCGGTTACGCCTTCACCCCGGACGGGCGGTCCGTCGTGTACACGCGGGACGGGGGCATCTGGCGCGTGGACATCGCGTCGGGCGAGACCGTACGGATTCCGTTCGAGCTGGAGGTGGAGCAGTCGCTCGGGCCGGAGCTTCGGGCGCCGGGGCGCCTCGGGTTGGGTCCGGTCAAGGCGCGCCTGGTGCGCGGTCTCTCGCCGGCGCCCGATGGTGGCGCGTTGGCCTTCTCGGCGCTGGGAGCGCTGTACCTCCACGATGTCGACGACGGAGGGAACCGTTCCATCGTCGAGGGCGGGCCGCCGGCCGTGCACCCGGCCTGGTCACCGGACGGCAGGTGGATCGCCTACGTGACCTGGTCGAGCGCCGGCGGGCACCTCTGGCGGATACGGTCCAACGGCCGGGGCGCGCCTCGCCGGCTCACCGAACATGCGGCGTTCTACAGCGATCCGGCGTGGTCGCCGGACGGCGAGCGCATCGTCGCGCTGCGCGGCACGAGGCACGACCGGCTGTACCGGGAGTGGGACTCCGGGACACCGTTCGGCTCCGACGTGGTCTGGCTGCCGGCGAACGGGGGCGAGGCACGCCTGGTGCTCCCGGCCCGCGGTCTGCGCGCGCCGCACTTCGGGCCGGAGGCGGACCGCATCTACCTCTACGCCTCGGAGGGTCCGTTTACCCGCAGCGGCCCTTCTGCGCTCACGTCCCTGCGTTACGACGGCACGGACCGTCGCGTCCACCTTGGCGTCAAGGGGCCGGGCATCTATTTCGCGGAAGAGGACGTGCCGGCGGAGGACATCCGGCTGGCGCCGGACGGCGGCCACGCCCTCGTCGTCCATGCGCAGCAGCTTTACGTCCTGCGCCTGCTCAACCGCCACCTGGCGAACCTGCAGACGACCGTCACGAGCCCGTCCGTGCCGCTGGCCCGGTTGACGGACGTGGGGGTCGACGAGGCGGCGTGGAGCGCGGACGGCAGCACGATCCACTGGAGCGTGGGAAACCGCGTCTACTCCCGTCCGCTCGACTCGGTCGACTTCCGGGCGGACGAGGAAGACGACGCGGCCGGAGACCGGGCCGACGGCGCGGCGCAGGGCGAAGCCGGGGAAGAAGGGAGCGGCGCGAGGCAAGTGGCCGCGAATGCGGACGAGGGAGCGGAGGAACCCGCACATACGTCCGACGCGGCGGCCGAGGAGGATGGCGCGGAGGACCCGGAACTGGCCGAGGACCACGAGGCGGTCACGAGCGTCGCGATCGAGATCTATCGTCCGCGTTACGAGCCGCGGGGTGCGGTCGCGCTGGTCGGTGCGAGCGTGCTCACGATGGAAGCCGCTCCGGAGGGAGTGGATGTCCCGGCCGCTTTGCCGGGTACGCCGGTCGACGACGCCGGCCGCCTGATCGAGGACGCGGTGGTCCTGATCCGGGACGACCGGATCGCCGCGGTAGGTCCCCGCGATGTCGTCGAGATCCCGGGTGACGCGGAAGTGATCGATGTCGCCGGGCACTTCGTAGTTCCCGGCTACGTGGACACGCACGCCCACTTCCGGATCGCGCGGCGGGTCCTGGATCTCGACAACTGGTCCTTCCTCGCGAACCTCGCCTACGGCGTCACCACGGCGCTGGACGTGCAGCCAAGCACCGTGGACGTGCTCGACTACCAGGACCTGATCGATGCAGGGACGCTGCTCGGCCCGAGAGCCCTGTCGACGGGCCCGGGCATCTTCAACAACAACCGCTTCCGCTCGCGCGAACACGCCCTCGGCGTCCTGCGGCGCTACAAGGAGCACTACCGGGTCCGGAACCTCAAGGCGTACATCGCCGGCAGCCGCCGGCAGCGGCAGTGGCTCGTCCAGGCTTCGAAGGAACTCGGGCTCATGCCCACCACGGAAGGCGCCCTCGACATGAAGCTCGACATGACCCACGTCATCGACGGTTTCAGCGGCGCCGAGCACAACTTCCCGGTGCTCGACCTGCATCGCGACGTCGTCGAGATGGTGGCGCGCTCAGGCATCGGCTATACCCCGACGCTGGTCGTCTCCTACGGCGGGCCCGCCGGGGAGGACCACTTCTACATCCACGAGTCGCCGCGGGACGACCCGAAGCTCGCCCGGTTCACCCCGCGGCCCTTCGTGCTGGCCCGCACGCAGCGGCGTTCCTGGTTCGCCGAGGAGGAGCACGTGTACTCGCGGGCCGCGGCACAGGCCGCGAAGATCATCCGGGCGGGCGGACGCGTGGGGGTCGGCTCCCACGGGCAACTGCAGGGCCTCTCCTGGCACTGGGAGCTCTGGGCGCTCGCGAGCGGCGGCCTGACGCCCGCAGAGGCCCTCCGCGCGGCAACGCGTCACGGGGCGGAGATGATCGGCGTGTCGCGGGACGTGGGCACGGTCACGCCGGGGAAGCTTGCGGACCTCGTCATCCTGGAGGCCGACCCCCTCGCCGACATCCGGAACTCCGACGACATCGCCTACGTGGTGAAGAACGGCGAGGTGTTCGACGCGGACACCCTCGACAAGATCTGGCCGGAGCGCGAACCGTTGCCGGACCAGTGGTGGTGGGACCTCGGTCCGTAACGACAGGGTCTTGGTCAAGCCCTACGGTGCGTCGCGATCCAGCGTTCGGCGTAGTCCACGATCGCCCGCACCCGCATCAGTCGCCCCTCCCCCCATCCGAGCGGCCCCAGGCGCTCCTGGCCGGTGTCCCGCGCGAAGTCGCGGCCGAGTTCGTCGAAGTCGTCGTCGTTGGGCAGCGTTTCCGTGAAGCGCACCCAGCGTCGCCGCCCGTCCACCAGCATCGGCGCGCCTTCCGTCCCGCTGCGCTTGCCCGGGAAGTCGGCCCGGTACTCGCCGAGGTGTATCGACGTGTTGTTGCCGTGGCCGACGCCGGCGAGCAGCACCTGCGCGTCGAGATCGTAGAGTCTCGCCAGCGGCGAACGCTCGCCGAACATGGAGCCGAGCGGGTGTTCCCCGACGACGGCGTCGGCCTCGGGCCCGAGGGCCGCGAAGGAGACGTGCGGGTGGGCGCTGCGCCGCGCGCCGGGATACGCGCGGAACGCCTCGGCGACGGCGCCCATCCGTCGGGTGGGCGTCATGGCCGGGTCGTACGCCGGCATCTGGTCGCGAATCGTCTCCCACCAGGACTCGGGCACGGGCGGAGCCTGCCAGCCCGCGGGATCGGTGAGGTGCCCGGTGTGGGTGGGCATCACGAGGGTACCGGTGTCTCCGAGCACTTCCAGGAGCGCCGCGATGACCCCTTGCGCGCCACCGGGAACCCAGCCGATCCTGCTCAGCGACGTGTGCACGATCACGACCGCGCCGCGCCGGAGTCCGAGCTCGCCGAGTTGGGCTGCGAGGCGCGCCGGCGTTACCGGGTCGCGGCCGGCCGCGTCACGCAGGAGGCGCTCTTCGCTCATCGGGCCGACGCCGCGGAGGGTCCCCGGGCTACCCCGTCCGGAGCGAGCGGAACAGCGACACCGTCATCGCCACCCCGATGGCGAGCAGGGGCAGCGATACCACCAGCACCGCCGACTGGATGGCCCGCAGGCCTCCCACGATGAGCAGCGTGATCGGCAGCACGGCCAGGGCGAAGGCCCAGAACACCCGGTTGGCGCGGTGCGGGTTCATCCCGGCCGGCAGTTGCCGGGTTACGGACGCGGCGATGGCGTAGGAAGCGGAGTCGTAGGTCGTGGCCACGAAGATCAGCGCCATGACGATGAACGCGATGAGCGGCAGCGGGTGCAGCGGCAGCGCCGCGACGACCTGCGCGATGGCCGTGTCCGCGCTCCCCGCCGCGACCAGTTCGCGCACCGCGACGATGCCCTCCATGTCCATCCACATCGCGGCGTTGCCCACCGTGACGTAGAACAGCGCGCATCCCAGGGTGCCGAAGCCGACCATGCCCAGGATGAGCTGCTTCAGCGTGCGCCCGCGGGAGATGCGCGTGACGAAGAGGCCCATGTACGGGCCGTACGCCAGCCACCAGGCCCAGTAGAAGATGCTCCAGTCCTCGACGAAGCCGGTCTCCATGATGGGATCCGTCCAGGTGTTGAGCCGGACGAATTCCTGCAGCATCAGCCCGAGGCTGTTCGTGCCGAGTTCGAGCTGGAAGCCGGTGGGACCCACCACCAGCACGAACAGGGCGAAGCCGCCGGCGATCCAGAGGTTGATGTCGGACAGGCGCCGGATGCCCCGTTCGAGGCCGCGGTACACGCTGAAGGCGAACAGGGCGACGGCGAGGAACACGATCGCGACGTCGAGCGTGTGGGACTCCGCGATGCCGAAGAGCGCCGAGACACTCGCGGCGATCATCGGCGTCCCGAGCCCCAGCGAGGTGCCCGTGCCGCCGACGAGCGCGATGATGAACACGAAGTCCACGACGCGCCCGAGGGGCCGATGCACCACGTCGTCGCCGCACAGGCCCACCAGCGCCGTCGAGAGCCGCAGCGACGCGATGCGGCGCTGGTAGTAGGGCCAGGCGATGGCCACCGTGGGCAGGCAGTACAGGCACCACGCCGACAGCCCCCAGTGAAAGATGCCATACGTCGCGGACCACTCCCGCGCTTCGGGCGAACCGCCTTCGAGGCCGAAGGGCGGCGTGTCGAGGTAGAAGGCCCACTCGATGGCCGACCAGTAGAGGAGCCCCGCCCCGATGCCGGCGCAGAAGAGCATGGCCATCCAGGACACGTTGTTGAACTCCGGGACGGCATCGTCTCCGCCGAGCCGGCGCCCGCCGTACTTCCCGAACGCGAGCACCGCCAGGACGATGGTCGCGGCCAGGGTCATCCACTGGTAGAGGAGCCCGATCTCGCCGGCGATCCAGTCGTAGAGGCCGGTCACGACGACGGACGCCTGTTCCGGAAAGAGCGCCATCGGCACGCAGGCGCCGACGATCAGAACGACGCAGGCCGCGAACAGGATGCGGTCGATGCCGGGTGCGGCGGTCTTTCCGGTCTCGCTCTCGTAAGGTCCGGACTCGGTCGCCGGGCCGGCCATGCACTGCGCCCTTGATGGGGACCCGGCTAGGGTACGGTTTCGTGCGGCAATACGCGAACGGCTGGCCCGGCGCCCGCTTCGACGATCCGGGCGAACGTCTCGACCTCGGCGGCGGACGTCAGGCGCACGAAACGGATGTGCGACCAGCGCGGATCCTGCATCCATCCGAGCATGTCCCGGCGCTTGCGGTGGTGGTGGAACAGGATCCAGTAGAGGAGGGAGTCGCTCCCCCGCCAGAGCGCGAACTGCGGCCAGAACCGCTCGATGTTCGTGCCCCACAGCAGTTCGCGCCGCCGCCAGCGTCGCCACGACCGGCGGAAGAAGCGGGCGAGCAGCACCCGCAGCGGCAGGTCGAGCCAGATCACCGTCTCCAGCCGGGACCAGAAGGCCCGCTGCGAGAGGGCCGAGTAGGAGCCGGCCACGATCCAGGCGTCGCCGCGGGTGGCGTGGAGAATGCGCCGGTGCAGTTCCTCCGGATCCGTCTCGTTCAGTCCGATCCAGCCCGGCAGCCAGTTGAGCGCGTCCAGCTCCACGAAATCCGCTTGCAGCGCCTTGGCCAGCCGCTCGGCAAGCGTGCTCTTGCCGGACGTGCTGTTGCCGATGACGTGCACGCGGCGACCGATTGCGGACGGGTGACCGGGCTCCGCGGTTCTCATGTCGGGCCTTGACCCGCTACGCGGAGGCTCAGTCCGCGCACTCGAGCGTGTCGCCGACGGAGACCGTGCCGGGCTCGACCACGTTCGCGTAGACGCCGAGGCTTCCGCCCGCCTCGGCCACGATCGTGCGCATGACCTTCGGGTCCTTCGGCAGGTCCGCGAAGCCGACCGTCGCCATCACGCAACGCGGGCAGTCCGTCGTGATCTCGAGCACCGCGCCGCCCACGCGGACCCGGCGGCCCGTCCAATCGTACTCGGGGATCGCGCCTTCGCCCTGCGCGTCGTCGACCAGGAAGCTCGGGCGGAAGCGCCGCACGTCGAACCGCGACCGCGGGGCGCGTGCCTGCAGGTGGTCGAGCCCGGCCTGGCTCATCACCATCAGCGGGGCGACGTCGACGAAGCTGCCCGGCGGAGAGCTGAACCTGAAGATCTCCTTCGGGAACTTGCCCATGTCGGGCAGCGGCTCGTCGGGCGTGCGCGCGAACAGGTCGCGCAGATACCGTTCGATGTCCTCGGGAGGCGTCGCCCGCTGGCGGTAGAAGTCGAGATCTTCAGGCGGGCGCAGCGCCTGGAGCGAGACCTTGCGGCCGAGCGCATCCGAGATCGCCTCGGAGGCGTCCGCCGCGTCCGTCGAGATCGTCGTGCCGTCGGGCAGCGTGATTTCGGCCGCGTCTCCCGAGGTGCGGGCCGCGAACCGCATCAGCGCCGGGATGCGCTTGCCGCCCGTCATGTGGCCGGTCTCTTCGTCGCGGAGCGCCCAGGCGCGGTCGCCCTCGATGCCGAGTTTGCCCAGTACGGCCGTGCGTATGGCCTCGCCGCCCATGCTCTTGACCGGGTAGCGATAGAGCTGTTGCACGGTGCCGAGCGTCATCGGCGCACCCTGAGTGAGCGTTGGCGGGCGCATTCTAATGTGTGGTGTCACTTGGGGTATCAATCCGCCGCGTGGCATCATCGGACGGGTCGAGCCGCGCGCCAGCGCGTGGCAAGCCACAGCGAAGTCCGAGGAAGTGAACATGGCCCCGACGCCGGAAGAACGAGATGCCCTGTTCAGGGCGTTCGGTCGCGCTTTCTTCAAGCAGGATCTGGACGCGATGTACCGGGTCGTGACCGAAGACTTCACCTATTCCATCATGCTCAACGGCCTGCCACGGCGAATGACCTCGCGCGAGCAGGTTGCGGCGTTCTTCGAGGAGCGCCGGGGGATCGAGAAGGACCTCCGTTTCGAGGACATCGTGTTTCACCACGCGCACGATGCGACGTTCATGACCTGCCGGGTGACCGGAACGGACGTCGCCACCGGTGAGCCATTCGAGCGCGCAGGCGTCGAGCGCTATACGTTTCGCGACGGGCGTATTGCCGAGAAGGACATCTACAACCGCCCGGTGCTCAAGGCTGCGGCTTGAACCGTCCCACCCGTTCGTGAGTTAGGCCGGGCCAGCGGCTGGCGTCCACCGGGGGAGGTCGAGTGACGCAGGCACGCACCACGTTCATGAGCACCGTGCCGCCCTGGGAGTGCGACGCGGTGGACCACTTCACGGTCGGCTTCTACTTCCAGAAGCTCGAGTACGCGACTGCCACCGCCCTGGCGGCCCGCGGGCTGGACCCCACGGATCCCGGCGGGCCGCGCATGACGCGCTGCCAGACGCGTTTCGATGCCGAGTTGCGCAAGGGGGACGTCTATCGCATCGAGACGGCGCAGCTCGGGTCGAACCTGCTCGGTCACGCCCTGGTGAACGCGGAGACGGAGGCGGTCTGCACGCGCTTCCACCAGTCGCTCTCGCAGCCCGTCCCGCCGCTGCCCATGCCCACCGGAGCGCCCACGCCGGTCGACGTGGCCTGGGACTGGGCGGAAGGCGGCGCGGATGAGGTCGATGCGCCGCGGGCTCGGGACGGGTTCTGGCTCGACACCGGGCGGGACATCGTGACGGCGGCCGATCTGGCGCTCACGAGCAGGATGAGCGCCCACGTCTGCGTCCTCCGCTTCTCGGCGGCGGGAGAGCACCTGCGCACGCGGATTGGCATGACGCCCGGCTACGCGCGCGAGCGGAACGTCGGCTTCTCGACGGTACGGTTCGATTTCCGCCACAAGGGCGACGCGACGCCCGGCGTGCCGCTCGTGACGCGGTCGTGCGTCGCCCGGGTGGGACGGACCTCGCTCGCCATCGAACACCGCCTGTCGCGCGTCGCCGACGGTGCCGAGGTGGCGCGGCTGTCCCAGGTGGGCGTCCAGCTCGACAAGGCCCGGCGGCGTCCCGCGGCGTGGCCGGAGCACATCGTCGAGGCGGCCAGGGCCATGCTGCCGCAGGTGAACGGACCGGACTGAGAACCTCCTGTCACACGTTCAGGTGGGCCAACTCGACGACACCATTGAGCAAAGCCGGTAGCGATACCGCGACGCGTGGGTCGGGGTCGAGGGAGCCACTGGCTATCTGCCGGCCGTTTGAAAGGTCATGGTTCACGAACCCGTTGCGGATGGCTGGGAATGCGGTCCAAGAGCCCCGCCAGGCCATCTGCGCCAGGGCGTCGACGCAGCCCGGCATCAGCACCTCGTCGCGGAACTCCCGGGCGAAGTCGGCCCGGCGCTCGAGCAGCGTGACGTCGATACCGCGCTCGGCGAGGAGGAGGGCCAGCGTGGCGCCGGCCGGTCCGGCCCCGCCTATGGCGACCTGGGCCACGGCGTCGACGGGTCTGGCGTCAGGGCGGAGGCTCCTGGGTCTGGAGCAACGGTTCGACCGCCGCCCCAAACGCGACGAAGTCCTCCAGGCGTTCCGTCGCGATGGCGTAGACGATGTCCCAGTCGAGCGTCTGGTAGGCATGCACGGAGATGTTGCGGAACCCCACGGCGCGACGCATGCGGCTGGCCAGCTCCGTCGAGATGAGCCCCTCGCTCTCCAGCGCGTCGAAGCTTGCCCCCATGGTCTCGGGCACCATCGATTCGGTGTCGGAGACGATGTGGGCCGCGATGTCGACGCGCACTTGGACGGCGCGCTCGAGATTCAGGCAGACGATGTCCTGCGCGTCGTGGTCCGTGCTGAGCGCGGCGGAGGATGCGGGCGTCTTGTCCCGTACGCGACTCACGCAACGACGCAGCGAATCGAGTTTTGCCGTCACGACGGCGCTATCCATGCAGGAACCGTTGACGCCGGCTGTCCTGCATGCGCCGTACCAGGGGCATGAAGTCCGCGTTCAGGTACCACATCTTCGCGATCAGCCGGGCAAGCAGTTCGCGGTCACGCTTCACCAGGCAGGTGCCGCGCGTCAGGACCTGGGTCAGGATGAGCGGGCCCGCTGTGTGCAAGTCAACGAGATCCACCGGGCGGCCCGTCGCCAGGGCAATGTCGTCCATCAGGGCGAGGCGCACCGCGGCGTCGATCGGTCCCGCGGCGGCGACCGCGACGTCCACGTCACTGTCCGGCCTCGGACCCTTTCGTGCGGAGACGGCCGCGCTGGTCGCGCCGCGCTCGGCGAGCGAGCCAAAGAGGTAACCCAGCCGGATCTCCGGGCGCTTCTCGAGCGCCTCCGTCAAGGCCCGTGCGGTGGCGGTTCGGGTATCCATGGGCACGCGCGGCCGCTGCTCCTCGCGGTTCGCACCGGGCTGCGATGGGAGGTTCGATCCGAGTATGGGGTAACGCGCCAGAGCGTCAAGCCCGCCCGCCGGCCGGTAGAATTCCGCGCAGCCGATAACGCGGAGCAGGCCATGGCCCAGAGGGAGCCGGTACCGATCAAGTTCCCCCCGGACGAGAAGCTCGCCGGGCTCTACGCGCGCGTCGTGGAACTTGCGAAGGAACTCCCCGGCGTCGTCGAGAGCAGGAGCTACGGCACGCCGTCGATCAAGGTGAAGCGCCGTCTGCTGGCGCGGCTCCGGTCCGAGGCGGAAGGCGGGCTCGCCATCCAGTGCGATTTCATGGAGCGCGAGATGCTGCTGCAGGCGGCCCCGGAGACGTTCTACATCACCGACCACTACGCGGACTACCCGATGGTGCTGGTCAACCTGGAGACCGTGCGCTGGGAGGCGATGCCCGGGATTCTCGAGCACGGCTGGCGCCGGGTGGCGACGCCGGCGCTGGTCCGGGAGCTGGAGGCCCGCTGAGGCCGACCATGGGGCGCTACAATCGCACCGTCCATCCCCGCCGTCCGGGATACGCGGCACTTGCGGGAGGAAGGCAGGAGGCCCGACCTTGGCAACCCACTACGTACTGATCGACTACGAGAACGTCCAGCCGAAGAACCTGGCGGCGCTGAAGGACGACGCGAAGGGCCGCTCGTTCCAGGTCATGGTTTTCGTCGGCGCCAACCAGGGCAAGATCCCGAAGGACCTCGTCTTCGAGATGCAGTCCTTCGGCAGCGACGCCGACTACATCGAGATCTCCGGGAGCGGCAAGAACGCGCTCGACTTCCACATCGCCTACTACCTGGGCGCGCTCGCCCGCGACAGTTCGGAAGACCACTTCCACGTCGTGTCGAGAGACACGGGATTCGACCCGTTGATCAGGCACATGCAGGCAAGCGGAGTTCACGTCGAGCGGCGGAAGGGGTTGTTCGAGATTCCCTGGCTCGAGGTCGCCGAGACCGATCCCTTCGCCGAGCAGATCGACAAGATCGTCCAGAACTTCGACCTGCAGGGCAAATCCCGTCCCCGCAAGGTGCGCACCGTGAAGACCACGATCAACAACCTCTTCGGCAAGAGCCTGTCGGACGAGCAGCTCGAGTCTCTGGTGCAGGGCCTGAAGGGCCGCAACTACATCGCCGTCGAAGGCGAACGCGTCAAGTACAAGCCGTGAAGATCACCCGGCTCACGACGACCCCGCTGACGCTGGGCAAGAGCCTGCTGCGGGTAGAGACCGACGCCGGGGTCGAGGGCTGGGCGGAGGTCCCGGGCCGCAACAACCGGGTTTTCGATGGCTACCTCGAGGGCGTCATCGCCCCCGTTCTCGTCGGAGAGGACCCGCGCCTCATCGACCGGCACTGGGAGACCCTGGCGCTTGGCCGCGAGGAACGCTTCTTCAAGCTGCCGGGCTGGGTGGTCGGCGTCGTCGACGTGGCGCTCTGGGACATCCTCGGCAAGGACACCGGGCTGCCCGTGCACACGCTCATGGGCGGCGCCCGGCGCAGGACGATCCCGCTGTACTGGAGCACGGGCTCGGGCTGGCGCATGCAGCCGGAGGAGATGCTCGCGCTCGTGCAGGACGGCCGGGAACGCGGTTTCCGCGCCTTCAAGATCCGCATGGACTGGCGCGGCTGGCGGCAGGACATCGATCCCGAGAAGGACTTCCAGCTCTTCCGGCTGGCGCGCGAGTTCCTGGGCGGCGGGGAGTACCTGGGGTTCGATACGAACAACGGCTACTCGGTGTCCACGGCCATCCAGCAGGGCCGGCGTTTCGAGGCGCTCGGCATCGACCACTTCGAGGAGCCGATTCCGCACTACGACCTGCCGGGACTGAAGCAGGTGAGCGACGCGCTCGACGTCGCGGTCTCCGCCGGAGAGCAGGACGCGTTCCGCTGGTGGTTCCAGAACCTCGTGCTGCTCGGCGATCCGGACATCCTGCAACCCGACATCCTCAACGCCGGCGGGCCGAGCGAGGTCAAGCGCATCTTCGAGATGGCGACGACGCTCGACAAGCCGGTCATGCCGCACAGCCCCCAGGCGGGCATCAACTCGATGGCGTCGCTGCACGTCTACGCGACGGTGCAGAACGCGACGCGGCCGCACGAGTTCTCGATCGAGTTCTCCGGGCCCCTCGACGACGTGGCGGACCTCTACGGGGAGGATGTCCTGCCGCGGGACGGGGCGATGGTGCTGACCGACGGGCCGGGCTTCGGGATCGATCTCAACGAAGGGGCGCTGGCGCGGCTGACGGTGCGTTGACCGGTCGCGGCTCCGTTTCCGACGCGGCTCCCATTCAGGGAGGCGGCGTTACGGGAACGGCATGTTCCACAACAGCGCGCCCATCGAGATCAGGATGAACAGCATCGCGAGCGCCAGGATGCGCTGCGATGTCAGCCCACGCCGCTTGCGATCGTCTGACACTTCGGACTGCTAGTGGGCGGCGCGCGCCAGCGGACCGCGCAGCAGCTGTCCGGACTGCGCGCCCGTGTGCTCGTTGTCGCGCAGGAGCACCTCGCCGTTCACGACCGTGGCCGCGATGCCGTCCGCCGTCTGCCTGAAGCGTTTGGCGCCGCCGGGCAGGTCGTGCACGACTTCGGGCATGCGCGGTCCGATCCTCTCGGGATCGAACACGGTCACGTCGCCCGCAAAGCCGACGCGCAACAGGCCCCGGTCGTGGAGCCCCCAGTGCGTCGCCGGTTCGAGGGTGACCATGCGGACGGCTTCCTCGAGCGTCAGGGCCTGCTTCTCGCGGACCCAGTGGCTGAAGATGTGGGTCTGCAGCGAGCTGTCCATGATCTGCGAGACATGGGCCCCGGAGTCGGAGAAAGTCACGACGGAGCGCGGGTGCTTCATCATGGCGAGCACGTCCGCGTCGACCTCGTTGTTGATCGGGTGGCGGAAGAGCGTCTTGAGGTCGCCTTCGAGCGCGAGGTCGATGAACGCCTGCGCCGGCGCGACGCCGCGTTCCGCGGCGATCTCGGCGATGGAGCGGTTGCGCTTTGCGGCGGGGGCCGAGGGCTCCGTCATCGAGTCCATCACGAACAGCCAGTCCCAGTCCGGCGGGGCCAGGGTGACGCCCCGCGCCGCGTGACGTTCGCTCGGGCGGCTCGCAACGTCGACGAGCTTCGCCTGCAGCGCCGGGTCGGCGAGCTTCGCGCGCTGCTCCTCGAGCGGCAGTGCGCGCAGGTCGCGCCAGGCGTCCCAGCCGTCGAAGGGGGTGTAGGACTCGAAGGTGTACAGCACGTTGAGCGAGCGCGAGTGCACCTGCGCGAACATCCGTCCGCCGGCCGCGGCGGTCTCGTCGAGCAGGTCGAAGTAGCGGCGCCACAGGTCCGGCGCATGCCTTGATGCGAACATGCCCCAGGTGACCGGCACGCCCGTTTCGACGGAGAGGTCGCGGAGCCGCTCGTGGTACTCGCGAATGCGGTCGGGGTCCGGCCCCGTCCGCTCGCCCGCGATCTCGAACATGCCGGCGCCGGTCTCTCCCATCGCGTGCACGATCGCGCGGACTTCGTCCCAGCTCGCCACGCGGCTGGCCACCGGCCGGTGGTCCGAGGTCTGGTGGTTGGGGGAGCGCGACGTGGTGAAGCCCATCGCGCCGGCCTGTACGGCCTCCCGCACGATGACCTGCATGCGGGCCAGGTCGTTCTCGGTGGCGGCTTCCGTGAAGGCCCGCTCGCCCATCACGTACGTGCGCAGGGCCGAGTGCCCGACGTAGCCGGCGTAGTTGATGCCCTTCGGCAACGCGTCGAGCACGTCGAGGTACTCGGGGTAGGTCTCCCAGCGCCAGCGGATGCCCTCCAGCATGGACTCGCGGGCGATGTCCTCGGCGCGTTCGAGATTCCGGAACACCAGGTCCGCTTCCTCCTCGCGGCAGGGCGCCAGCGTGAAGCCGCAGTTGCCCATGACGACGCTCGTCACGCCGTGGTAGCAGGAGCAGGAGCCGATCGGGTCCCAGAACACCTGGGCGTCCATGTGCGTGTGCCCGTCGACGAAGCCGGGCGTCACGACGTGGCCTTCGGCGTCGATGTTGTCCGTGCCGCGCTCCCGGATGCGGCCGATGGCGGCGATCCTGCCGTCCGTGATGCCGAGGTCCGCGCGATGGGCGGGCGCGCCGGAGCCGTCGACGATGGAACCGTTGCGGATGACGAGATCGTAGGGCATGGACGCTCCTCCGGATGCGGAAGGCCGGAGGCTATCACGCCATGGCCGCGTTACCTACGGGCCGCCGGTTGCCCACCGCCGGTGGCGGCCGCCGCCGGCGGACCAGGACCGGATGCGCTCGATCGCGACGCGGATCGCCGTGGATCCCATCGCCGTCGTCTCGTACTGCGGGTACTTCTCGAGCAGCGCCGCGCGGACCGCCGGCTGCAGGGGGACGACCGTGGCCGTGCCGTCGGCGCGCGCCCACCGCAGGCGGGACCAGTCGTCCTCGTACTCGTCCACCAATAGGGAAACCGCCGGGTTGGCCTCGATGTTCCGGACGCGTCGCAGCTTGCGTCCGCTCTTCGGCTTGCCGTCGATGGGGATGAACAGGGCGCCGCCGTGCTCGCAGAAGACCACCGGCACGAGATGCGGCTGGCCGTTGTCGACCGTTGCGAGCCGGGCCACGGGTGCGCGGGTTGCCCAGGAGGGGAGAACAGGTAGGCGCGACACGGGCTCGGGTGCTCAGATCGCCGCCGTTGCGAGGGACTGGATGAAGTGCACCCCTGGCACGACTTTGCGGCTGAGCCGCTCGTCGTTGGTGATGAACAGGTCCACGCGTGCCGCCGAGGCGCAGGCGAGCTGGATGGCGTCCGGCGCTCGGATCGACCGGTCCTGGCGGATCGCGGCGAATGATCGCGCCGTGACCTGATCGAAGGGTACGACGGTAGCGGCTGCCGCAATCGTTCGCTCGTAGTCGCGCGCGAGCGTTTCGTCGCCCGCTTCCAGGGGCTTGACCAGGATCTCGCCGAGGGTCAGGGCGGATGTGATCAGGTCGTCCTGGCGCTCGATCATGCGTTTGCGTAGCGAGAGCATGCGATCGCCCCTCTCGCCCCTGTCCTCGAGCAGGTACACGAACAGGTTGGTGTCCCAGAAGATCCGGCTCATCGCCATTCGGATCGCAGTCGGCGGACGTAGGCGTCGGCGTCCTCGTCCCGCCAAAGCGCTCTGCCCGTTCCGCGCAGCGAGAGGATCGGGTCCTCGGGGTGGGCAGCCGCGGGGACATACTCGCCACGGTACCAGTCGATGAGGTGTTGAAGGTCCGGTGGGATCTCATCGGGCTTCGGGCTGACCTTGCCCGCCACCCGCAGCGGATGACAGGGATCCCCGGGCCGGAACAGGCGCCGCCGCCCCGTGGTGGTCTCGAAAAGCATGCGGTATCGACCGGGGTTGGGCGGCCTGTTCGCGACGCAGTGCAGGTAAATGTGCACCTTCACCCCGGGCCGCAGGGGCCTTACCCCGGTGATGTTCGCCGACTCTGCCTGGGCGACGATCTCCGCGATCGTGAAATCAGCCTGATCGGGACGCCTGCGGTGGAGCGATGCCGTAGCGATCCAGACCTCGTCCGCGACGCGAACTTTGTGTTCCATGGCCCGTCGTGACTTAGGTCGACCAAGTACACCAAGTGTACCATGTCGAGGGAAGCGCAGGCCGTCACTGCGCCTCTTGCGCGGCATTGGTAACCTGTCGCCATGCCCCGCATGATCGTCGACTGCGATCCCGGCCACGATGACGCCATCGCGCTGATCCTGGCGCACGAGTACGCCGAGGTGCTCGGCGTGACCACCGTGGCCGGGAATGCCCCCCTGGCGGCGACCACCGCCAATGCGCTCATGATGACCGCATTGCTTGGCGCCGATACTCCCGTGCACTCCGGCGCCGCGGAAGCCCTCGCCGGACCGGCCCCGCACGCCCAGGCCGTGCACGGCAGTTCGGGGCTCGGCGGCGTCACGCGGCTCGAGCACGACCGCGTGGTCGCGAGCACCGATGCCGTCGGCTTCCTGCTCGACGCACCGGAGCCGGACGACTGGATCGTCGCGCTCGGACCCCTTACGAACCTGGCGCTCGCGATCGAACGGGACCCCGGCTGGGTGGACCGGATCGCCGGCATCTCGATCATGGGCGGCAGCGCGACCGTGGGCAACGTGACGCGCGTCGCCGAGTTCAACATCTGGGCGGATCCGGAAGCCGCCGCCCGGGTGTTCCGCGCCGGCGCCGACCTCACGATGTGCGGGCTCAACCTGACGCACCAGTTCCGCTCGTCGGACGCCGTCACCGAGCGGCTGCGCGGCGTGGACAACCCCCTGGCCGCCCTCGCGGCCGAGTCGTTCGACTACCTGCACGCGCGGATGGCGGAGTTCATCGGCAGCCGGGACGCGGCGCTGCACGACCCGTGCGCCGTGATCGCCGTGACCCACCCGGAGTTGCTCGAGACCCGGATGCGGGCGGTGGACGTCGAAACCGAAGGGGCGCTGACCCGTGGGATGACGGTGGTCGATGCCAGGGTCTCCCGGCGGCGCGACCCGGACAATGTTCGGGTCGCCTACGGGATCTACGCCGATGAGGCCTGGGACCTGGTGTTCGCGGCGCTGGGCGCCTCCTGACCCATGACCCGCGGCAGCGCCGACGTGGTGATCGTGGGCGCCGGCATCGCGGGATGCGCGACGGCGTACTACCTGGCGAAGGCCGGGGTGAAGTCGGTCCTGGTGGACCGTGACGGCGTGGCGCGTCACGCGTCGGGGTTCGCCTACGGCGGGCTTTATCCGCTCTCGGGCGCCGGCATTCGCGGTCCGATGTTCCCCCGCGCGTCCCCCCTCGCAAAGAGGAGCTTCTCCCTGCACCGGGCGTTGGCCGAGACACTGCCCGGGGAGACCGGCATCGACGTCGGCTTTCGCCTGCGGCCGACGGTAGGTCTGGCTTTCAGCGACGCCGAAGCCGGACGGACTGCTCTGGGTCGGCACGACCGAGGACGAAGCCGGGTTCGATGACCGCCCGACGGCGGCGGGGAAGGCGGCGGTATTGGCGAACCTGGCCCGGATGCTGCCCGGCGTCGCGCCGGGGAACGTGGTCGCGCACACCGCCTGCCTGCGGCCGATGAGCGGTGATGGGCACGTGGTTCTCGGCGGGGTGCCGGGCGCCCCTCGTGTCTTCGTCGCCACGGGAGGCGGGCGCAAGGGCATCCTGCATGGTCCGGCGATGGGCGCCGCATGCGCGGACCTCGTCGTGTCCGGAGAGACGGACCTGGACCTGACGCCCTACGACCCCGGTCGGTTCCGGGAGTCCTGACCCGAGGCGTTGCCGGCGCCGGCCGGAACAGCGGGCTGGAACTCAGGCACCTCGCCGCGCTCCGACCTGCTGCGTCCCTCCCGCACGGTCTGCATGGCCCACCGCAGGGACAGGCGGGCGTTGCCCCGGGGCGCGAGTGTTACCCCGACGTTGCCGATGGCCTGGTGACATCGATCACGAGCACGCGAACCGTGCGTCGCTCCCGATCGGCGAGCGCGGCCTCGAGCTGTTGTTTCAGATCGTTCGGGGCGGCAGGTCGCCTGCCGTCTGGCGAGCGTTGCGTGCGACCGTGGCCGAACCACAGGACGACATAGATGCCGTGGCCGCCCGCGGCCGGGTCGCTCGCGTACCTCGCGATGAGCTGGGTGCTCGCCGCATGCCAAAGATCGCGGCTGTCGTTGCGCTTCACCTCGATGGGGACGCGGTGGCGCTCGTGCGTGACGCCGATGTCGGCCCTCTTGTTGTCGGCGTGGTGTGCCTCTGGCTCGCAGTTCGCGCCTGGAGGCAGGTCACGGCGGAGGTCCCGTAGCAGCGCCTGCGTGCAGGACCGCTCGGGCTTCGGGTCCGTTGCCCTGCCGTGGCCGTCCTCGTTCCAGTACTGCTTCCAGTCGTCCGTGTTCCCGTGTCGGACTCCAGCGGCTATCGTGTCGAGGCGATCCGCCACCAGGGCTGCGAGGTCGGCGGGCCCGGCGGGTGCGCCGTCGTCGAGGGCCTCCACTGCCTGTTCGAAGGTCGGGTGGCGGTATTCATGCTCCCGGCGGTTCACGCGCTGGTCGTCGGCGGCGCGTGCCAGCGCGTGGCGCCAACGCGAGAGTCGGGAATCTCCGGCAAGATTCGCCAACTCGCTAGTGGTTTCAGGGTCGGGATGGCCCGCAAGGACGCGGATGCAGTGCCGCACGAGAAAGGACGCCTTCAACTCGCGTGTCACGAAGCCGTCGCCGAACCCGTCTGGATCGGCGAATCGCCCGACGAGCCGGACCAGCAGCGCGGCTAGATCGGCGCCGCCCCGCTCGACCGGGAAGACCGTGCGTTCTTCGGGGCAGAAGAGACTGGCGAGATGGAGCGTGCGCGCCTGCCGGCGGCCGGCCTGGACGAACTCCCTGGCGGCATCGGCGAACTCCGGGGTCGCCAAGGCGCAACCGGCGGCCAGCCAACGGCCGCGTTGGCGGGGAGGCATGCTCTGTTGGGAGAGCTTGTCGGTGATCAGCCGCTTGAAGTCATCTCCGTCGACATGTTGCAGCGCCGCCAGGAGGAAGTACTCGAGCGTCTGGAGTTGCGCGTCGCTGGCGCGCGGCGGAAACGCACGGAGCAACGGCAGAGCGGCGTGTCTTGCCACTTCGGCGTGGGCGGGGTCGAAGGCCAGCTGCCACAGGTTCGTGTTGGCGGTCTCGGTGCCTGCCCGGATCAGCGCGGTCGCGAACCGGACTTGTACTGCGGCGAAAGTCCGCGGGTGTGCGCAGAGCAGGTGCCTGTACCAGTCCGGTTCGTAGTTCCCATGCGCGCACGCGAAATAGGCCGCGAGCGCCTGGCCGATGTGCGCCTCCGTCCACCAGGAAGGCGCCAGGGAACCGGTACGTTCGGCCTCCGCGAGGCTGGCGAGATACGGTTCGCAGAGGTAGTGCCTCCTGCCCTGGAGATACTGTTCCAGAATCGCGTCCTCATCCGGCACGCCGTCGCGGGTCCTGGTCAGCCGCAGGCCGGTCAGCATCGCCCCCAGCAACTCGTCGTCCGACCCGGCGAGCTTTGCAAGATTTCCTGGGCCGTCGGAGGCGGTGAAGTTGACGTAGACGCCGAAGTAGGTGCGTGCCAGGCCGTGCAGCATGGCCGGGGGCGCCCGGTTCTCTCCCAGCGCGGCCTGGTTTGCCTTCAGGGTCTCAAGGCCGCGGCGTTCCTCGCGCCGCCGCTCTTCGACGCGCGCCTGCTGCCGCTCTTCGAGTTGGAGGCGTTCCGGCGGGGAGGGGGTTGGTTCGAGCAGGCTGTTCACGAAGTCGCGCAGCCGCGCATCGTCGGCTACCAGGTCGCGGGCCCGCTGGGGATCGATGCCCCCGGATTGCACGGCGAACCGCACCAGTGATTCGGCGACGCCCTGGCGCGGCTCGGACAGGGGTTTCGCCTTGCGAACGAGCGCCTCGTGGACATCGGCGGACAGCGTGGCGCCGAACAACCGCTTGCTCGCCTCGTACGGTGCGTACCAGTGGTCCTCAGGAAGTCGTCGGACGCCTTCGAGCAGCAGGTCGAGATGCCGGTCGGGGCGGCCTTCGATCCAGCCGCGTATCCGGGCGCCGTCGTCCCGACCGCGGCGCTGGGCCACCTGAAGGCGGACCGCGGCATCGAGCCAGTCATAGAGCCTGGAGTCGTCCAGGTCGTCTCCGTGGGCTTCCAGGCCACGGGCCAACAGGCGGGCCACGCAGGACTCCAATCGGGAGTCGCTCGCCTGCTCCAGTTCGGGCAACCGCGTGTGGCACCTGTCGAGGAGTTCGGCGACTTCAGCGTCCGACGCCTTCGACGGGAGTCCGTAGACCCAGAATTGCAGGTAGGCGCCGCCGAACGACTCGTTGCTCTCCTTGAAGTAGTTCCAGAGCATCGATGGGGAAATGGACCCGGGATAGAGCGCGGACAGGAGTTTGCCGAGGAACTGATCGTCCGGGTCGTCCACTCGCCGGGCTCGAACGTCGTGGAGCAACGCGACGAGATCCGCCTCGCCGTCGTCACCTCCCCCGTATTGGATGAAGGCGTCGAGGGCCGCTTCGCGGACCCGGGGCCACCGGGTACCGTCCCGCGCAATCTCGAGGAAGGTCGGCGCAAGGTCCGGCAACGGCGGGGCGTGGGCGAGCAGGCGGAGGACGAAGTCCGCCACGAGCGGGCCGTCGGGTCCTTCCGGCGGGTTCACGAGCGTACGCCTGAACACGTCGCGCATGGCGGGTGTGGCCAACGACGCGAAGGCCGCCGCCGTCCTGTACGTGGGCTCCAGCCGGCGCGGCTCGCGGACCAGCGCCTGGAACAGGGCGTCCCGATCGTCGGAAGAGAACGCCTCGATGTCCCCGTAGAGCGCTAGCCCTGTCGGGTCACGTTCGATCAGGTGGCGTCGGGCGGACGGCGAGTGCACCGCGAGCCATGCGGACAGCCCGCGCAGCTCGGAGACGATCTCTCCGTCCGGGCCGGACATGAGCGCGAGCACTCGAGCCGCGGGAAGTCCGCGGTGAATGAGTGACGCGACGTGGCGTCCGGCCACGTACTCGGCGATGTGACGATGGACGGGTTCCGCCCGGCCTTCCTCCCGATAGCGGAACAGCATCGACCGGGTGGCATCGCGACACTCGGGCTCCGGACGTCCACTCGTCGTCATGTAGGGATGGTGGCCGTCGGATCTGGCCGGGGTCGTCGCGAGGCCGGGTTCGCCCGAGATCAGCAGTGCCGCGCACAGGCGCCCGGCGGTGTCGAGGACTTGGCGCGGGTCCCTGGGGGGCGGGATGCTCAGGTGTTCTACGTTGTGCTCTCGTGCCATGGCGAGGCAGGCTTTCTCGAACGTCTCCGTGCGACCGGCGGGCCACGTTCCGTCATGGACCGCGCGCGCGAGCAGGTCCAGGGACTGGGGATTGGCGAGCAGGCCCTCCAGGCCTCGCTTGGTCGTTTCCGCGAGAAAGGCGTTCACGTCGCGGACGCCGTCCTTGCTCCTCAGGAGCTCGGTGGAGCCCTCGGCGTCGAGGGGGTCGAGACGCAAAACCGTCACTTCGCCGGATGGGGACACGGCCTCCAGGCGCCTCTGGTCGGTAGTGAGCCAGTCGGCATGCCGGCACGAAAGCCGGAAGCGCGGCCTGCCGAGTTCGTCGAGATTGCGCCTGATGCCGTCGAGCGGCGTGCGCGGATCAGGGTGCCCCGCCCGGATTTCGTCGAGAGCGTCGATAAACAGGGTCTTGCCCTTCCACTCGGGATGCCGGGCAGCATCGAGGTTCGCGAAGTCGCGAGCGTCGACGAAGCAGGCGGCGTCGCCGAGGGCTCTTGCTTCCTGCTCGAACTCCGTCGTCTTGCCCATGCCGGGTTCGCCGAGGAGGACGTACGCGCCGCACTCCCGGAACGCGGAGATCGGTCGTGGAGACGTGCTCCGCGCCTCTTCCGCCGCGGGGTCGCGGAGTTCCGTACAGGTGCGTGCGACGGTGGTCACGGCTCGTCGAACCACCGGTCCGCCGGCGTACTCAGGAATTCGGCCAACGACGTGCCGCCTTCGCCGACGATCATCGCGCGCTCCGGGTTGAACTGCTGCTCGAACGCCTTCAGTCCCTGCAGCCGCCTTGTTCGCTGGCCGCTCTTGACCTCGATCGCGATCGTTCGGGGTCCCCGACGCAGGACGAAATCCACCTCCAGTTGCCCTTCCCTCCAGTAGTGGGGTTGGACGATGCTGGAGGCGGTGTTGAGAATGTGGGCGCCTACCGCGCTCTCGACCAGCCGCCCCCAGAACGAGCGGTCGGCCCGGGCCTGCGCGAACGTGTAGCCCGAACCGGCGGTCATGAGGGCCGTGTTGAAGACGTTGAGCTTGGGACTCGACACGCGGACGCGCTGCCGGGACGGCGAGTACTTCGGCAGGCCCGCCAGCAAGCCAGCCTGGGAGAGGAGGTCCAGGTACCGGGCGAGCGTCGTGGCGTTGCCCGCATCCTGGAGCTGGCCGAGCATCTTGGAGTACGGGAGGATCTGCCCGGAGTACTCCGTGCCGAGTTCGAACAGTTGCTTGAGCAACGCGGGCTTGTCGACCCGCGTCATGGCGAGGATGTCCTTCTCGATGTTCGGGGCGACGAGGGCGCCGAGAACGTAATCCCGCCACCGCGCCTCGTCGCGAATGAAGCGTGCGCCGCCGGGATAGCCGCCGAAATAGACAAACTCGGCCAGGTGGAAATCGAAGGCGTCGGCCATCTCGTCAAAGGACCAGTGCGTGACGCGAACCGGCTCGAAGCGGCCCGCAAGGCTCTCGGTCAGCCCGGACTGCATCAGGAGCGGCGCCGACCCGAGGAGGATCACGTGCAACTGGCGATGTTCCGCCCGGTCCGCGTCCCACAGCCCCTTGACCGTGGACGACCACCCGGGGATCGTCTGGATCTCGTCCAGCGCGAGCACGAAGCCGCGCGGGTCGCGGTCGGCCTCGTCCCGTGCCTGACGCCACGTCCCGACCAGCCACTCGGTGTCCGGTTGACGCGGTGCGCGGAACGTGACTTCCGCGTCCGGCGAGCTACCGTCGTCGGTGTCGACCTCGTCCAGCCGGGCATGGTGGTGGGGCCGGTCGGCACGACGTAGCGCCTGGCGCACGAGCGTCGTCTTGCCGCTCTGGCGCGGGCCGAACACGGCGACGAGATGGAGTGGGGGCTCCGCGAGCCGGTTCAGCAGCGTCTGGACTTGAGTGCGATGAAAGACCTCCATGTCCGCAAAATACCGTTCTGAATAATTTTATTCAATAGGATGTTCTACGATGTGAATCTCAAGCGACGAGAGTGCAGAATGCGTGCATGCGCGACGAGGACACGAGTGCGATGCGGCGCGAGTACGATTTCTCGCGTGGCGTCAGGGGCAAGCACCACGAGGCCTATCGCCGGGGCGCGAACACCGTACGGATTACGACGTCCGCGACCGTCCTTCCAAACGATCCGGCGATGTCCAAGCACGGGCGCACGTCGGGGCGGCTCGGGCGGCTGGCGCCGAAACGCCCACCGGGAAGGTAACCGGCGATATACAAGTACGAGATCATCCTGTACTGGAGCAACGTCGATGCGGTCTTCATCGCGAAGGTACCGGAACTGCCGGGCTGCATGGTCCACGGCGACAGCCATGAGGACGCCTTGAGGAACGTGAACGAGGCCATGCGGCTTTGGATCGACACCGCGCGCGAGTTGGGCAAGCCGATACCGGAGCCCAAGGGCGAGCGGCTGCCTTGCGGATGAAGGTCGCGGTCGGACACCGAGTGCCGCTGAGCGATGCCGGGCTCGCCGTGCTCGACGAGGCGCGCCCCATTGCCGATCCAAACGGCCTGGTGTTCCCCGGCATCACGGGACGGCCAATGACGGTGCGTTACGATATGGTGCACAACCCGACTTTGACCGGTTGACCAAACCATCGCGAACCACCTCGTTCAGGCGCGCATCGACAAGGAGATCAAGGAGGAGGCCGCCACCGTTCTGGCCGCCATGGGGCTCACCGTCTCCGACGCGATCCGGCTCCTGCTCACCCGCGTGGCCAGGGATGGGGCTCTGCCGTTCGCTCCCCTCGTGCCGAACGCCGAAACCATCGCCGCCATGAAGGAAGCTCGCGCAGGCAACTTGGCCCAGTTCGACGATGTAGAGAGCCTGTTCGACGATCTCCATGCGGAGCATTGAGCGTACGCGTGCGGTCAAGCGCGACTGCAGGGGGAGTCCCGTGGCAGGGACGGCAGTCGCCTCGACGAGCGGCTGGTCCCCGTCGTGACCGCATTGGCCAACGACATCCCACTTGCCCGCCACCATCACGACCACGCACTGAGCGGCTCCTGGGCGGACTTCCGCGACTGCCACGTTCGCCCGACCTCATCCTGATCTATGGGAAAGCCGGTCGCGACCTTCTGCGCCTTGTTCGCCTCGGCTCTCATGCCGAACTGGGCTGCGACCGATGCTGTCCCGCCATTCGCCCGTGTGCCGTCCCTTCGGCGAATCAGAAGATCAGGGAAACGACGACTCCTGACACACGGCGACTCCCATTTGGACTCAGCGCCTACTAGACTACGGTCCACCGCTACAGATGGATCGATGTCCTAGTGCCCACCGAACCTTCGGTCATCGCCACGGACCACGCGCCGGACTACCCGATGAGGTCCAGCGGGACCCCCGCGCCGACGGTCCGGGACGTACCCCCGCTCGTCGCCTTGGGGGCGGGACAGATGCAACGCAAGCAGCCTAGCCGTTCCGGGAAAGACAGCTTCCGCTACAGATCGAAGCGGCACGCCTCAATGCCCCATGTCGTCAAGTTCTCCGGGGGTCGATCAAGCGCCATGCTGCTCTTTCTCCTGTTGGAGAACGACCTGTTAGATCGGGACAGAGGCGATGTCATTGTGTTCAACAATACGTCCGCGGAGCACCCGGCAACCTACCGTTTCGTTCGCGATTGCATGGCCGCAGCCCGACCGTACGGAATACCGTTCTACCAGATCGAGTTCCAGACCTACGAGGACGCGCGACGAGGTGAGTGGACTCGCCTTCCCACCTATCGCCTCGTCAACGACATCCCGAAATCCAGTGCCAATCCAGACGGATTCCACTGGCATGGCGAGGTTTTCGAGGAGCTGCTCTCCTGGACCGGCTACGTGCCAAACCAGTTCAATCGCATCTGCACACGTCACCTGAAGCTCGATGTCACTCGCGCTTTCCTCAAGGACTGGCTGGCCGCCAAGCCGGGTATCCCCAGGCTCGGCCACTACGGCGACAACCCGCGGATGGACGACGATGCGGCCTACCGACGGCACCTGGATAGCCAGGGCGGCGTACCAAGGGAAATCTTCCTCCGCAAGCGCGAGTACGTCTGGCAACGGCCTCATGTCCGGCCCGACCAGTGCTACGCCGACTTCTGGCCAGGGTGGCAGTCCTTTGACAACCCTGCCCTAGAGGGGAAGACCCTTGGCGACCAGGCCGTTTTCGGGAAGCGCGGCGTCGAGTACGTAGCGTTCATCGGCCTGCGCGACGATGAGTCCCACCGAGTCCAACGGGTCCGTGACCGCAACGACACCACCAAGGGCTATGAGGGCGAACACGTCTACATGCCGCTTGCCGACATGTACGTCACCCGAGACGACGTCAACGACTTCTGGCGCCAACAGACGTGGGATCTTTCCCTGCCGCAAGACGCCAGCCTGTCCAACTGCGTCTACTGTTTCCTCAAGGGGGCGGTCAACTTGCGCGATGTCCACGCGCGCATGACCAAAGAAGCCGAACCTGGCATCGTTGACGACGAATTCGGCCCGCTCGCCGAGACGCCCAGCGACTTGGCGTGGTGGAACCGCCTGGAGGCGACCTACGGTCGCGATTTGAAAGCCGAGGGACGCTCGACTCGCGCCGACGTCACTCACATCGGTTTCTTCGGCAACAACCGGTTCTCCTACGGCGATGTCGGGAGCGGTGCCGAACTCGGCGAATTCGCCGAGTCGATACTGCCGTGCGACTGCACCGAATGACCCCGATACCCGTCTACCTCGACAATCAAGCCACGACCCCACTCGACCCTGCGGTTCGCGACGCAATGTGGCCATACCTCACGGAGCACTTCGGCAACCCGCATTCCAGCGACCACCGCTTCGGCTGGGACGCGTCCGCTGCCATCAGGGCAGCCCGAGCACAGGTCGCAGACTTCATCAATGCGGGAGACGACGAGATCGTCTTCACGTCGGGAGCGACCGAATCGTGCAACCTCGCTCTTCGGGGCGTGACCGGTCATGCGCACGATGCCCGGCGGAACCGAATCGTCACGCTTGCGACAGAGCATCCCGCCGTCCTCGAAACGGTTCGCGACATCGCGGCCTCGGGCTACCACGTCGACGTACTGCCCGTGGATCACAACGGTCTCGTCGATCTAAGGGTCCTCGAAGCGGCACTCGACGACCGCACGCTCCTCGTGTCGGTGATGGCGGTGAACAACGAGATCGGCGTCGTCCAACCACTCGCGGACATAGCCTCCCGCTGCCGTGCCGTCGGCGCCCATCTGCATACCGACGCCACCCAAGCCGCCGGCCGCCTGCCCATCGACGTCGACGCTTGGGGCGTCGACCTGCTCAGCATTTCCGGCCACAAGGTCTACGGGCCGAAAGGCGTCGGCGCGTTGTACGTACGTCCCGGTGTGGACCTGAAGCCCATGATCTCAGGAGGCGGGCAGGAAAGAGGCCTGCGCGGCGGCACACTGCCGACGGCCTTGATCGTTGGACTCGGGGCTGCCTGCAAGCTGGCGACCGAAAACCAGCATAGTGATGGCTACCGAATGACGGCGCTTTGCCAGCGGCTTTACGACCGCCTCCTAGATGCCCACCCGCAACTTCGCCTCTTCGGGCACCCTGAGCGAAGGGTGCCGGGCAATCTCAACATCGGACTCCCTGGCGTCCCCGCCGACGAGCTCATCCGCAACACGGCGGCGCACGTCGCCATCTCGACCGGATCGGCGTGTTCCTCCGCGTCTTCAGAACCCTCCCATGTGCTGCTCGCCCTCGGCCTCGAACCCGAGACCGCAGCAACATCGGTTCGCGTCAGTCTGGGACGCTTCACCACTGAGGCGGACATCGACCAGGCTATCGAGACCTTCTGCGGTATCCGATCCGCACGACCGGTCGCCTTAGAGCGAGGTTGACACCGATGGCCCAACGCAAGCCCGACCTACACTTCGGACCTGGCGCAAGCTCCGGCTTTACCCCAACCGGCATCGCCGCTTTCGACAATCTGCGTCCTGCGGCTGTCGTGCGCGAACTCATCCAGAACGCTCTCGATGCTGCAAGGGCCGCCAAAGCCCGTAACGCAAGGGTGCGCTTCGAACTCACGCGAGTCCGCCGGGACGCGATCCCGGGCATGCACCACTACGAGCAAACATTCGCAAAGGCGATCGAGACGCAGCGTCAGATGTCGCAGGGCTCGCTGGCCAGACAGGCACAGCTCGTGGTCGAACGCATCCGGCGCGCCCTCGATCAGGATGAGGTCGACGTTCTAACCGTGTTCGACAACGGCATCGGCCTCGACGAATCGCGCATGAACGCCCTGTTAAGCGACGGCGTCAGCGTCAAGGATGGCGCCGCCACGGGTACCTACGGCAACGGGCACGCCACTGCCATTCCAGCATCCGACCTCCGCTACGTACTCTATGCCGGCGTTACCGAGGATGGCCGGAGAATCGGCTCGGGACACGCTGTTCTGGCATCCCACCACGCTACCGGCGAAAAACACCTGCGGGGTGGCGACGGTTTCTTCATCCGCGATTTCCGGGCAGGCCGAAAGGGAGAGCTGTTCGCATACTCCAGGGGACCGGGACTCTCCGGCGTCATCTCGCAGGCACTCGCTCAGATCAAGCGGCAGACTGCGCACGGCACCGCCGTGATCATCCCCGCGTTCAACAACTTCCTGGAAGATCAATCGCTTTGGAGCATGGTCGCGCATGCGGCTTCAGCCAATTTCTTCGTCGCGATCGAAGAACGCAAGCTTGAGGTCACCGTCATTGACCGGCGCCCGGACTCCGATGCCGCTACTCGCACGCTCAAACGCACAACGCTGTCCGGCGTCTTGGAGGAGCACTCCGAAAGAAGACGTGCCGCCGCCTTCCTCAACGGCCAGCGCGCCTTCGAGGCCCACAAAGCCTATCGGAGCGGAGCAAAGCACTCGATCACCACGCGCGCGGGTCGCATCGGCGTTCGCCTGATTGAGAGCGTCAGCGGCACAACCCGCGTCGATTTATGCCGCAACGGCATGTGGATCACCGACAACCTTCCGGGTTTCTATCAAGCTTTCACCGACCGCGTCCCTTTCCAAGCTGTCCTCACGCTCAACGCACACGAAGGGCGGCGACTGCATGACTACATCAGGGAAGCCGAAGGGCCACTTCACGATTCCATCTCGTTGCAGAAGCGTCTCGGTTCCGAGGACCGGAAAGCGTGCCGCGAGGCTCTCGGGGAGATTCGAGACTGGCTACTGCGCAACACCGCCACAGTCAAGTCGGATGCCTACGTTCCGGACGACTTCCTCTCTCTCGATTTCGGTGACGATGCCGGAACGGGTCGCGGCAAGCCCGTCGCAGGTTACTGGGGCGTACCAGTACCGATCACCCGCAATCCCGTGCGAGAACTCCCGGTCTTTCCCATCAAACCCCGGCCCGACGGCCCACGCCCTCCCGTCCCCGATCCGCCCAAACCCTTCAATCCTCCACGCCATCGCCGACGACCGACGCTCCCCGCGCACTTCCAGGTTGTCTCGCGCCCCGCCGGCGAGAGCCGGCAACGCATCCTGGTCGAGTCCACAAGGGACTTCGAGGACGCGGAACTTCGCTTGGTCGTCGACGAAGCGTTGGATGCGACCTGCGAGAGACACGGCCAGGACGTCTACACTCCGGCTGCGCTCAGCGACGTTCGTATCGATGGCAAGAAAGCACCCCAAAGCGCCCTCCGACGGGCCAACGGCGATGTCTATGGAGTCCGCATTGGCCGCCTGAAGGCCGGAGCTTCCGTGCGCATCGACGCGACCTACCGCTTCACTGGGGACTTCTCCGACCTGCCGAACCCTTCACTTCGGGTCGAAGTTTGCAGGGCTGATCGAGACGCGGACACAAACTGATCGAGCACTTCCCGAGGCCAGGAGGAATGAGTCAGCCACACACCGTCGAAGTAGTCTCTCCGGGGCCCTCCAACGCCGCGCGCGCCCACGAGCATCCCATGCTTGAGAAGGGCAATCCATCGTTTCCTCGCGGCCGTTACCGGCTCACACTCGTGCCAGGGGACGACCGATGCTCCTTCTCCGTCAGCCACCACATAGACGGCGCCGCACTCGTCACGCGGCTTCTCGAGTCCGGCGAAGCGCGATGCGCGTGCATCGTCTCGTCACCCAAATCGGGCTATCGGCATCTCCATCTGGCCGAGTCCTTGGAGCACGAAGTCCGTTGGGATGTTGCCGACCTCGGCGAAGCGCCCTTGTTCACCCCTGCAATCCTTTGCGTGACGTCGCGAAAGCTCAAGCTCAGCTCTACACGCGACGACGTACATTCCATCTGGGACAAGCAATCGATCACGTTGCGCAAAGGTTCTCGGCTGGCGCTTGGCGAGGTCGTGCAACTGCAGTCCTCCCTCCTCCACCTGTTGTCCCTGCACCAGGACGATCGGTTGGAAGACCGCCAGTTCCATGTGGAGATCGAATCCGAGCCGTTCCGCTTCCGGGCCAACGTCGGCACCGGCCTATACAGGTGTCTGCGCTTCTCAACCGGGGCCACGCGCCACAACATCATGACGCACATCGTTACGGCCTGCTTGGCGCGCCTTCAGCACGACTACAGCGATGACGATGACGACGACACAGGTTGGCAGTCGCATCGAAACCTCCGAGCGTTGGCCGACTACCTGGCCACCCACGGACAACCCCAGTGGACCGACGACATGTTTCGTCCGGAGCAGGTCGCCACCGCGATCTATCCGCTTGCATTGCCAGATGATCACAAGGCGTGACCGAATCCCCGTCCACATTCCTGGAGCTCGACGACAGCGCCTACACCCGGCGGCGCCTCGACCTGCTGCGTACCAAGGGAAGCGACCAGCAACGCGCGTTCCTAAGCCAAGTTCGCGACAGCGCCGAGTTTCTCGAGGTGTTCGCCGACCTACCTCTACGCGGAACCACGTCGGTCCAACTCTCCCCCTATCCCATGACAGAGAGCGAGTACAAGGATCCGCCGGGAGACACCGAAGAGGATCTCTATGCGGCATGGTCGGCACTAACGCCATCGGTCGCGTGCCGCTGCGCGTTCTGGGCCAAGGTGACACTCGACCACATCCGTACTGGACGCATTCAATCCGTCTATCTCGCCGCGAACGGAGGTAGCCTTCCGGGCGGAGCGGAGCGCATCGACGCCGCGCTGCAGGACAAGACTCTCGAAGCGCCCAGACGGATCGACTCCTGCGTTCGCACCGTGCTGCGACGTCTCGGAGGATTGCCCGAAGTTCGCGGAAACCGCTCGGTGTACGTCGACTGTCCGTTCGCCCGCGCCTGGTGGCGCGAACGCATCGTCGCCCAGGCTGCCGGGGGAGACGACCGGTCGGCGCGCCATGTACGCAGGGTGGTCCGCATCCATCAAACGTACTGGGAAAAGCTCGTTGATCGCATCGTGTTCCGAAACTCCACTTTCGGTTCGACGAACATTCGAAACGCGCTCCTACGCGCACTGGCACATTTCCTGCGCGATAACCCCGACTCCGATCTGACGAACTATCAGAGCTTTCAGCGACTCTGCCGGCGCACCACTGCGTACCAGGGAACGCTCGAAATGAGCGTTCTGAGCGACACCGAGTTGGATGATCTAATGGCCAGCGTCGTGATCAACGCCGCTGGCATCACCGGGTAGCGCACCGGGAACAGCCATGAACGCAGCGCGCAAGCAACAAACAGCCCCACGAGATAGCGGCGTCGGAGCAAGCCCGCTTCGAGTCACCCTCGCCGAGAACCGCCACCGGACGGCGATTGTGCGCACCGACTACTCGCGCCCCATCAGGCTGGCGCTTCTGGACGGCGTCATAGGGCCGGATGCCACGGTCCTCGACTACGGCTGCGGACTCGGGGACGACATGCGGCACCTCCGCCTCCGCGGCACGGATAGCTGGGGATGGGATCCTGTACACCTTCCCGACGGCAGCCGCTCTGCCGCCCAGGTCGTCAATCTGGGCTACGTCGTCAACGTGATCGAAGATGCGGACGAGAGAGCCAAGTGTCTCGAGTGCGCCTGGGCCTGCGCCGAGCGAGTACTCATTGTCTCTGCCCGCCTCGCCTCGCAGACTCGGGACTTCGCGCCTGTCGGGAGGTACGCCGATGGGTTCGTGACGTCCGTACCGACCTTCCAGAAGCTCTACTACCAGAACGAGCTCAAAACATGGATCGAGGCCCAACTCGGCGAGCCGGCGGTCGCGGGCGGCCCGGGCGTCTTCTACGTCTTTCGCGATCCTGGCGACCGGATGGGATACCTCGCCAGCCGTTTCCGCGGCGACACCAGTGCCCCGCCGCCATCGGTCGCATCGAGCATCGATGCCCACAAGGAACTTGTGCAACCGCTGTTCACGTTCTTCCGCGCCCATGGCCGTGCCCCCCTCGACGACGAGATTACCAACGCCGCCGAGATTCGCGAGCGACTCGGGAGTCTTCGCCGAGCACTTCGGCTAATCCAACGCGCACATGATCCGGATCAATGGCATGGCATCATCACCAGCCGAGGCCACGATCTGCTGCTTTTTCTCGCACTCTCCCGATTCAACGGGCGACCACGATTCGGCCAGCTACCGCTCACGCTTCGGCGCGACATCAAGGGCCTCTTTCCGTCGTACCGGCAAGCGTGCGCCGAGGCCGACGTCGCATTGCGGGCCGTGGGCGATCTGCCCCGAGTCGCAAGGGCCACCGAACGATCGACGGTCGGCAAGCGAACCCCCTCCGCACTCTACGTCCACGAAAGCGCCCTCGATGCGCTTCCACCGTTGCTCCGGCTCTACGAGGGATGTGCCCGCAGCTACATCGGCAGGGTCGATGGCGCGAACCTGGTCAAGCTCCACACCGACGAGCCGATGGTCTCCTATCTGTCGTACCCCGATTTCGAATCCGACCCCCATCCTTCGCTTGCCGAGGCGACCACCGTTCACCTGCAGACCTTTCGCGTTCGGGAGCGGCGCTATACTGCGTCGAAGAACCCGCCGATCCTGCACAGAAAGGAGCTCTTTCTCCGCCCCGACCATCCACTTCGCGGTAAGTTCGCCCGCCTTACTCGTCACGAGGAATCGAAGGGCCTCTTCGAAGACAGTTCTCGAATCGGTACTCGAAACGGTTGGGACCAGCGTCTCCGGGACTGCGGCTTCGCCCTCAAGGGACACCGGCTAGTGCATCGAGTCCCTCCGTCGAGCGACCGTTCACCGCCGAATGCTGGGACATGATGGGATGATCGCCTCAAGACCACCCTCACCGGCGGAAGCGAAGGCGCATCTCGCACAGCTAGAGCGCACCCTTGATGCCGTGCGCAAGGATGTCCTCCCTCCCGCAGACGCCATCGCTTGGCCCTCCGGTTTCAATCGGGCGCTCCTGTCCGAACTCCCCTTGTCGACCCGGACCTGGAACCGCCTCAGCCGCGCGAAGCTGACGAATGGCCAGTCTCAGCTTGCCGTTCTCGACCTGATGCGGATTTCGGGCTTCGGCCACACGTCGCTCGCCGACCTCCTGCTCACGCTTGAGAAGTACCTAATTGGCCGAACGCTCACCCCTGACGTCCCCACGGATGACTTACCCGGACCAGTTCCTTCCCATGATGCCTCCAACAGGGTTGACGCCCAGCACGGCAGCGATGAGGAGCTCTCGGCTACCGAGAGCCTCATGTTCCTAACTACTACCATCGACCGCCTCACCACCCCATCTAGACGGTGGAGCATTGCTACCGAAGGCCTCAAGTCGCTGCTCGCCACATCGGCGGACGTCATCGGGACCGCGACGCTTGCCGACGCGCTACGACCTGAATTGATGCGCCTAGCACGCCGCATGGGCCTCGATGACGCCCTCCGATCTGTCGGGCTTCCTGAAGCGACGCTCGGCATCCCCAGTCTTCCGGCCCTCATCGCCCGGCGCCTCCGAGATACCTTGAACGCTCTCGACGAGAGGCAGTACACCGTAGTCCGGACTCGACTCGCTCAAGCGCCCCCAGCAACGCTCGAGAACGTCGGTCTCCAGCTTGGTGTAACCCGAGAGCGCGTTCGTCAGATACAGGTAAAGCTCGAGCCGAAGATCGAGGCCGCGTTCGGCCAAGAGCTTGACGTCATTGCATCCACGTTGCAGGAGCGTCTCGATCCCCTGACTCCGGCAGATGAGCTGGCACGGCAGATCGACCAGATCACTCCCGACGCTTCCGAGACCGCCACGACGCTGTTTCGCAACGCCCTGATCCGGGCAATGGGCCTCACGCTGAATGGTGGCCTGTACACCACCGACCACGCCGAGCAAGTTATCCGTGATGTCCGGGCCCAAGCCCAAGAACTCGCGGACGACGTCGGCCTCGTTCAGGAGCGGGATCTCTTCCCGAGCCTGCCAGACGACAAGTGGCGGCGTTTCTGGCCATGGCTCCGCCGACGCAGCCGGCTTCACAGTTTCTACGGCTCATTGGCCCTTCGTGACAGCGCGAAGGCCCGGGCGAAAGCGGCGCTGCTTTCCCTCGGGCGTCCTGCCACACGCGACGAAATTGGTGCTGTGTGTGGACAGGAAGCCAATCGGGTCGGGGCGAACTTGTCCAACATCCCCAGCGTCGTGAAAGCCGATCGGGACCGTTGGGCGCTCGACCACTGGATCGACGACGAGTACGACGGCATCGTCGGAGAGATCGTCCAGCGCATCGAAGAGGACGGTGGAGTTACGACCACCGAGCGGGTGCTCACCGAAATTCCCGCCAAGTTCAACGTCAGCCCCCAAAGCGTGCGTGCGTACATGTACAGCGCTCGATTCGAGATCCGCAATGGGTCGATCCGCTTGGCGAACCCTGCTTCGATTCGCCTTCGCGACCTTGATGACGTGATCGACGGACGGGACCAGGACGGCGCGCCATATTGGACATTCGTTGTTGACGACCGCTACTTCCAGGGATACAGCGTGGTCGGCATGCCGCCCGAGTTTGCGAAAGCCCTCGGCTGCGAGCCGGACTCAGGCGTCGATGTCGAGATCCGGAACCTCCCCGATTGTCGCGCTCTCTCTTTGAACTGGCGTCTCTCGAGCCTGACCGGCGCTTCTCTCGGCTACTTGGCTCAGCCGTTGCGACTGCTTGGCTTGCAGCCCGGAGAGAGGGCCAGACTAACCATCGCCTCGGGTCGAGCCGTGGTGCTCGGCCTCCACGACGCAACCACCCCGACAAGCGCTTTTCCTGAGGCGGACGCGACATTGGAGCGCATCCTCAGGCGCCGCCGAGCGATCTAGCCGTGCTGACCGACGAAAGAACTCTGAAACCCGGCCTGTTCCCTTTGCCGGATGTCCGCGTCGCCCGGAACATCCTGATACCTGGATTCCGAGCGGCTACCACCATCCGGGGCGCTTTCGGCTGGTTCACCGCAGGCTGGATCCAACAGCTCGCCCCGGGGTTGGCCGTCTACTTAACTCGCGACGATACCGAGCCGATGGAATTCACGGTCGCGCCAGCCCTGTTCCCTGCCGAACGACGCGCCGTAGAGCGCGGCGCTCAAATGACGGAAGAAGAGGCAGCCCAGCTCGTGGCGGACGTCTTTGTAGAGGGACGCGTCGACGCCGGACCGCTCGCCCGTCATGCGCTCGACTGCCTGTCGTGGATGATCGCCTCGGACTCCCTTCAGTTGCGTATCGCGGTACCGACGCCCGAGTCCAACTACCATCCCAAGCTCTGGCTCTTCGACGATGGCGAGAATCAGGTTCTTGCGCGCGGGTCCGGCAACGCAACAGGCAAAGGGGTGGCCGCCGGCGTCGAGCATCTCGACGTGGACGTCTCTTGGCAGCGCGACAGCCGCGTGCCAGCCGGCATAGCCATGCTAGACAACTGGTCCACCGGCCGCAGTCCCGGAATCACGAGGGTCTTCGATCTCCCCGAGGCCGTCGCCCGGCAGATCATCCAGACCGCCCCCGAGAACGCGCCACCCCCGGGCGAATACGATGCTCTCGCCATCCGGAACCGGGCCGTGCTTCGGCGGGCGGCGCCTCCGCCGCCGCACCGGCTCCGAATACCAGACCACCTGGAGTGGCGCACCGGTCGGTACGCCCATCAGGGCGATGCGGTCGAGGCCTGGGAGCAGGGCGACCCTCGAGAGAGAGGGGTAGTCGCGATGGCAACGGGCGCTGGCAAGACCCTTACGGCGTTGATCTGCGCCAGCCGATGTCAGGACCGACTAACGAACCAGCCGTTCCTGATCGTGGTTTCGGCACCGTCCGTTCCTCTCATCATGCAGTGGGAGGAAGAGGTGAGGAAGTTCGGCGTGAGCCCGATCACTCCGACTCTCGGGTCCAGAGCTGACACGAAGCTCACAAGCCTCTTTCGCGCACTTCGAGGCGGAGGCACACATGTTGCGATCGTCACCAACAACATGTTGTGCGACTCAGCCTTTCAGGCAACCGTCAAACAGAAGCTACAGACGAGGAACGGCCCCATCCCGACACTCCTGATCGCGGACGAGGCCCATACGCTCGGCGCGGAGTCGTTCATCCGGAACAAACCATCCTTCTTCGACAAACGCCTTGCGCTCTCTGCGACGCCAGAACGTCAATACGACCCGGACGGGACGGAAGAGATATTCGAGTTTTTCGGCCCTACGGTGTACGAATTCGGCCTCGACCGTGCCATCGGATTCTGTCTCGTCCCGTACCGTTACTACGTCCACGCCTGCACGCTCGATGGCGAAGAGCTCGCCGAGTTCGAGGCGCTCTCTCGGCGAATCGGGGCCGCTATGGCCGCCGAATCAGACGAGGGCGAAGACTCACCCCTCGCGCTCCTCATCGCCCGGCGCCGAATCATAGAGACAGCGACCAGTAAGCTCGATCTTCTGCGCGCCGTCCTTCGTCGCCGACGACCAAGGGATCTCGCCCACGCGCTGATCTATGCCTCCGCCAAGAACCCCGAACAGTTCGACAGGATCGGCTCGCTGCTAACTGAGCTTGAGGTGAAGTGGGCCCCCGTGACGCAGGAGACAACCAGGAACCCGAAGGGTCTTACGCAGATACTGGACTCCTTCGGCAAGGGCGCCATCCAAGTGCTGCTGGCAAAAAAGGTCCTCGACGAAGGAGTCGACATTCCAACGATCCGCGAGGCCTTCATCATCGCCTCGTCCACCGTCGAGCGCGAATGGGTGCAGAGGAGAGGCCGAGTTCTGCGCATGCACCCGGGCAAACCGTGGGCCGTCGTTCACGATTTCCTTGCGCTCCCGCCGCCCCTTTGGTTTCGCCGCGGGCCGAACCCGTCCGTGGTAGGTATCGTTAGAACTGAGTTCGGTCGCGCGCAAGCGTTCGGGCGACACGCGCAGAACGTTGTCGGCCAAGACGGCCTAGACTCGGACCTATCCCAACTGAGCGAGGCGTTCTGGCCGAGATCGTCCGTAGCCGCGGCACAACTAGACAATCCCGGCGACCTTAGAGTGGCCAGTGCAACACCAGGAGGAAAGCTATGGTGAGCAACTTCGAGCGGATTCTCGCCGAGATCAGGAAGGAGGCCGGCCAGATCGCACCGAGCTACCGGCTCGCCCCCGAGTCGGTCGTGAACCTAATCATGGACATAGTCGACTTGGAGGATCAGCACCGGGTCAAGGCTCAGCATGGCATCAACAGAAAGATTCGGCAGATGATCGAGACCGCAGCCGTTCAGGGCTCGGAGGTTCGCTAGATGCTCCTCATTCGACGAATCGAGATCACCAACTTCGCTTGCTTCGACCAAATCGAGATCCGGCCGTCAGCAAACCCCGAAAAGCCCCTGACCGTCATTCGGGCAGAGAACGGATCGGGCAAGACCACCCTTCTTCGCGCGATCCGCTGGGGCATGTATGGTGAGCAAGGGCTTCCCGGTAACCCCGGCAGCTTCTCTCTCCATCCGGCCGCATGGCAACCGGACTCTCACGGCATCGAGACCAAGGTCTCCATCCTGTTCGAGACCGACGGATCGAGCCGCGTCCACCTCGAAGGCAACCCGACCAACATCGAATACGAGCTGCGCCGGGCTGTGACGACGATCCACAGGGAGCCAAGCACCAAGGGCGATCCGGACTTTCAGCGTGTCCACGAGGACCCGCAGCTTCTGGAGAGGGAACCCGACGGCTCCTGGGTTCCCAACGTACACGGCGTTGGGCGCGTGATCGAGGAACTGCTGCCCTGGAGCCTGCGGGACTTTTTCGTCATGGATGCCGACGAAGCTGCGGACTTCGTCGGGGGAAGCGAAAACAAGGAGATCCAGCGCCACGAGGTCATCGGCAAGACTTCGTACGCGGTTCGAGCCCTATTGGGTCTTGAAGTTTTCGATGGCGCCGCCGGGCGCGTCGCAACACTACGCCGAGATTTCGAACGGGCTGCGACCAAGGCCACCCGCAACGCCGAGTTGGCCGGAAAGCAGGAGGAATTGGATCATGTCCGAGGCAAGCTAGACGAGATCGAGGACCGACTCGAGCGAAACCGCCATGAGAGGGCCGACACCGACGAGCGCTTGGCCCAAGCACGCGGCCGGCTGGAAGCTCTCATCGGCAGCCTCGGCGCCCACGATGCGCTGCGAGAACGTCTGGCCGACAACGAGCAGAACACCCGGAGGGCCCAGGAGGAACGGCGCGGCGCCGTCCGAGAACTCTCCAGCGACCTCACCCGAGTCGAAATGCTTGCCTCGCTCGCTGCGCGAGAGGTCCGATTTGTCGAGCAACTTCTGCAGCCGCTCTATGACGATGGTTCCATCCCGGTTCGACATCTGCCCTTCGTCAAACGACTACTTGAAACCGGCACGTGCGTCTGCGGCCAGGACCTCACCCTGCCAAGCGATCACGCCAGCCACATCCGGGACGTGATCGACCGTTCGACCGAACAGAAGGACCACGCGGATCACCTCGCCGAGGCGCTGGATGCGGCGACTGCCTTGGGTCGAGACGCCGCTGGCAAGGAGTGGGGGGACCGCACGGACGATCACGCGAAGGCTGTTGCGGTCCTCGACGAAGAGATCAACAACCTGACACGGACGCGCCTCGACATCGACTCGCAGCTCGACAACATCGACGACGACGAAGTGGAGAACGCCCGGGGACGCATCGGCATGCTAGAGCAGAGCCTAAGCAAGATTGATCGCGAAATAGCGAGCGACCAAGAGGCGCGGGAGCAATTCGGGAAGGACTCGAACAAGCTGGAAGGCGACATACGCGCCGCGCGGCGACAGGAAGCGCAGGCCCGGGACTTGGAGCGCTACGAAGAGACCGCAGCCATGCTCGTTCAGGTACTTCGGCAGGCCTACGCTCGCATACAGGACGAGCAGGTGCGCGAACTGGATGCCGAGATGAATTCCCTGTTCGCAAGCATGGCTGCGAACGTGTTCGACGACGAAGCTGTCGAGGACAATCAGCACAAGGCGACGCTCAGGATGATCGCGAAAGTCGGACTCCGGCCCTTGGAAGACACATCGGCGGAATACGAGATATTCGCGCACAACAGCCGCGGCAGGTCGATGCCACCGACCGAAATCAACGGGGCGTCGCGCAGAATCCTGGCGCTCTCGTTCGTGCTCGGTCTCTGCAAGGTCAGCCGCACCGTCGCTCCCCTCATTGCAGACTCATTGCTGAACTTCACGTCCGGCTCCGTTCGCACAAACACCTTGCGGATAACTGCCGAAACAGCGAGCCAGCCCATACTGCTCCTGACGGGTTCGGACATGGAGTCGCAGAACGAGATCGACCTCGTTGATCGCCACGCGGGCGCCACCTACACGCTGACGGGTCAGTGGCAGCACGTCGACCAAGGCGGCGACGTGGTTCGCCTGACCGACAACCGCCAAGTTTCGTTGCTTTGTGGCTGCGGGCCGCGCGAGTACTGCGACATCTGCGAACGTCTAGGCCAAGCCCAGGACGACCGGTGGACCCGACGCCAAGAATCGGAGGCACCGCAATGAGCGAGTTCTTCTCAGACTTGTTTCGCCGAACGAGCCACGGCCTCGTGCTGCCCCGAGAAGACGAAGACGCCATCAGTCGTTATGTGGCGATGCACGCCGGCGACCGTACGAACGTCGAGAGCCGTCCGTTCCCCAGGCAAGTGGACTTCTGGGCCTTTTGCATCGCGACCGCACTGGCGTTGAAGCTCGAACCTCGGGACGGCTCACTGTCCAGTTGGGGCAAGAACTTCATCTACACCAATCAGGGCATCATCGACAACGACCTCGCGTCCCTGCTTGCCATCGTCGCCGTAGCCAAGATCGGTCTGGACGATCCAAGCGTGACGGAAAGCCGACGGATCATCGAACTGGCAAACCGTCTTGCTGCCGCCGGTTGCCCCGAAGTGCTCCGCAAGCTGCAGAACAGCCCTCTTCGAACGACTCCCCTGGATCAAGCGTTGGAGTTCGCTCGCTCGCTACAGGAACAGGTCTGCGACGATAGCTGAATTCACTCACCCGACTCAGGAGCCGCTGTTGTCCTCGGGCTATTGCAGCGGCTCTTGAAGACATGGAGGGGCTGTGGGGGCGACCGGAGAATGGCGATGAGCAGGGTCTCTGCGCCTTGACGCTGGAGTGCAGGCAGACTCGATGACGGCGCCCCCTACGACTCGGCCGCAGGCGTGGTGATCGCCTCCGCCAATGGGTGGAGACGACTCCTGAGGGCGGTCGCTAGTACGTCGTCCTTGGCTGCACGCACCACGACCATCTGCTCGTAATCGCGCGTCGAGGCGCACCTGAGCATCTTGCTTATCGTACCGAGATCCCTGGTTTCGCGGAGCGGATATCTCGCGAGCAGCGCATCAAAGTCGCCGTCGGCGAGGAGGCGGCGGAACTCGGCAAGCTCGTCGGGGAGGGTGGACGGAACGTGGAGGTCGATGGTGGGGCCGGTCCCCGTCAGGATCGCGCTCCAGTCCGGCAGCTGGCCGAGGACGCGGTCGCGAACACGCCGCTCACACCTGCGCGCGGCCATGCGGTGGACGACATCTTCCGGTGCAAGGGTGGCGAGGGCGGCGCCCTTCGCGGACTGGGCTAGATCCTCGGCGTCGAGCCCTAGCCCGGATCGCTCACCGAAGGAGTGGAAGAAGGCTGCCTCCTATGGCATAAAGGTTGTGAGATCAATCGTTTACGCCAGACGAAGAGGAAGCAGCCTTGGACGCACAGTGTAACGACACGCAGCTTGAGTTTCAGCCC
>JAJDVW010000093.1 GCA_022825925.1 Pseudomonadales bacterium
GAAGATCTGCTCCGCTTCGACACCCCGTTCGGCCATGACCGGCCCGAGCGCCAAGTGCGCAGGGTCCTCACCGTGTTTTGTCATTGCTGCCTCGTCGGTGGCCTCCATCACGAAGATCAGGTCTCCCGGTTCGACGTCTTCCGCCTGGGATCCTCTGGGTGTGGTGAGACCGCAGCTATAGGTCAAGGTGTCGGGCTCGGCGTCCCAGCAGTATTTTGCGTGTCCCCCGGTCAGTTCGACGAACGAGTCTCTCATCGCCGTGTTACCGAAGCGTGAGCAGATGATCGCGACCAGGGTGCCGCCCATTGTCCGTCCATCGGCCTGTCGCGGGCGGTCGGGTCGCATCCACCAGCCGTAGTCGGGAATGTCGGCGGCCGCGGTACTCCGAACCAGTCGGCGAGTCATCCGGGCCTCACCCATCGCCGACTCGAGCTCCTGGTGGGAGGGGCGCGCCCTGTGGGCCTCCGCGCTGGCACTGCCGTTGGCGTAGCGCTCGAAGATGAGGATCCGTGAGTCGTCCTCCACCGAGACCATGGCTTCGTAGGCCAGGGTCTCAGGCTCGTGATGCCAGGCGTCGAGGGCTCTCTCTGCCCACCTGGCCACCCATTGCTCGGCGGTGGTGTTCTCCTTGCGGATCTCGAACTCGACGAGGGCGGTGAAAGGGGTTTGGCTCATGATGTTCTTCATGGAGTTGGTTGGCAGAGGCCGAAAGCCCTATCTGCGCGCGTACGCCACCGCGCGCATGAAGCCCTGCAGGTCTTCCTTGCCGGCGGGCTTGGCCAGGTAGTCGTAGCGACCCATGAGCTGGGCCATCGGCTCGCCGTAGCGTTCGATCATCCGATCCTCGACGGATCGGGGATAGGTCTCCATCTGCCGCATCGCCAGCCGCGTGTAGGTGACGTGCAGGACGGCACGTTCGCCATCGATCGTGCGGGGACCGTTGCCGTGCCAGACCCGGCCGTCCCACAAGGCCACCGAGCCCGCCTTGCAGAGAATCGGCTCGCTCGGTGTCGAGTTGATCTCCTCGTGGGTGGGATACCGCCGAAGGGCCGCGCTCCCCGGAACGATGATCGTCGCCCCGGATTCGGCGGTGTAATCGTCCAGAGCCCAACAGGCTGTCAGCATGAGGTTGTGTTCCGGAAAGGGGGCCGGCATCCAGGTCTGGTCGGCGTGTATGCCGAGGTCCGGTTCGCCTTTCCGTTTCACGGACGTAGCCATGTTGCTCAAGATGAATCCGGCTCCGACCGAGAACTCCGCGATAGCCATCAGCTTCTCGTTGAGCGCCGCCTGGGCGAACACCGCGTGTTTCGGGAGAACGTGAAGGGCGCCCGGATCCGCGGCCAAGGCCTGGGCGCGCAGCTCGCGCAGGAACTCGGGCGAAGCGACATCTTCGAGGACGGTGTAGCCCTGCTCCCACAACTCGCGGCACTTTTCCTCGAGGCCGAGCGCACGGATACGGGGAGCAAGTTCCTCGGCGATCTCCCCGGGCGGAGTACATTGGCGTCCCTGGAGCCGATCGAAGAGGTCGCCGATCTTCCCTGGATTCGTCAGCAGGAGTTCGCCCGCCTGATCGATCACTTCGTCGTCGCTTGCGCGCTGGGTGCGCTCGGGAAGCGGCGGCGGGACATATGCTGCGGAGTCAGCGTCGTCCTCCCCGGGGAAATAGCTGCGGAAACTCCGGCCCGGCAGCAGCTTGAAGTCGCCGTAAATCGCGTAGCGGACTCCACCCCCGAGCGCACACCACGCCAGCAAACCGAGCAGCCCGGTTACGGCGGCCGTAGCGAGCGCAGCGCCACTCGGAGCCGTGTCCGACACGTAGGGCGCGGCGATCACGCCGAGCATCGTGGCCAGACCGATCGCCGCGCACACCACATGGAGCACCAGCACCGAACGCGCCACGACCAGCCGCCAATCGGCGATCATCTTCATGAAATCCATACCATCAGCCCTCCTTCCTCGGTCGACGGTTTACAAGCGTGATTTTGCACTCGTCACATCGAGCTGGCGAGTCCCTACCCGACCGTCCCGTGTGGGCGCCCGATCGAGCCGAGCGCTACGGTCCCGGCTGGTACCAGATCGGCGAACTCGGGGCGCGTTCCTGGTGCGTCGCCTGCAGATCGAGGTTCGGCGGGATGCCGAGGCGCAGGGCGTCCCACATCGACCAGCGGCAGCTCGGGTTCTCGAGCACGCGGACGTAGTAGAACGCCTGCTCGCCAGGGTGATTATGTCCTCCGGGAGGCCGAACCCACCGAAGAACCGCACGCGGATCCTGGGACCGGAGGTCCCGAAGGTCTCGCGCCGGCGCATGGCGTCGTACGCTCCCAGTGAGAGATCGCCGCGCCCGTCAGGACCGAACCTCACTCACCATCGCCACGGAGGAGAAACCTGAGTGCCGTTCTGCCGATCGCGTACAACCCGGCCCCGCCGACTCCTACGAAAACGTAGGTGAGCATTTCGCGGGCTGCGGCAGCTTGGTCATCGCTTCCCCAAAACACCATTCCAAGTAGGAGAGCCACGACCAGCCCTGCGGCACCGAAAACCGCGTAGGAGAGCTTGCGCGCGAAACTCAGACGCTCCCGTCGCTCCGCATGCACCTGGTCGGCGTTCGACTTGCGGGGGGCGTTCCTTTTTCGTCCCGTTCCCCGGACTGCAGCATTACGGTCCCGGCTCGTACCAGATCGGCGAACTCCAGGCGCGTTCCTGGTGTGTCGCCTGGAGGTCCGGGTTGGGCGGAATGCCGAGCCGCAGGGTATCCCACGTCGACCAGCGGCAGCTCGGGTTCTCGAGCACTCGGACGTAGTAGAACGCGTGCTCGCCGGGGTCGAAGTCCGGGTCGCGCCAGTGGCTCGTCAGCTCGACGGCGCCCTTGTCCCGGGTGATGCTGCAGTCGGCGAGGTTCACCCGTGCGCCGTTGTCGGGGCAGCGGTGGGTCGCCGGATCCGGGCTCAGGCCGTCCGAACACGCCACGTCATAGACGGCCTCGTGCGCTTCGCCGTCCTCGACCCAACCCTTGATCACCTGCGTGCGCTGCAGCCAGCCTTCGTGGGGGTCCCGCGCCGCCCAGACCAGGAAGCTCGGGGCGCCTTCGGTGACATCCGGCAGCATGCCGCCCATCGGCACGCCGTGGGCGTAGGCCTGCGCTATCGAGTCCGAAGCCTCCGCGATGTCCTCCGGCAGGCCGAACCCGCCGAAGAACCGCACGCGGATCCTGGGCCCGGAGGTCCCGAAGGTCTCGCGCCGGCGCATGGCGTCGTAGAGCGACTCGCGCGTGTTCTCCTCGGCCCACACGCCGGCCAGTCCGCCGGTGCCGTGGGTCGCCTGGCGGGGCGTCCAGAAGCCCTCCCAGCTCGCGTTCGGGTCGGCGTGCTCGGGGTATGCCGAGCCCCTGGAGACGGGGGTGTTCGGGCGGCTGGAGAAGTGGCTGTCCTCCCTGTACGGGGCGCCGGTGGAATGGCTGTCGGAAGCGCCGATGGCGCCGAGCTGGAAGGGGTTGAAGCCGCTGCTGGCCTGCATCTCGAGGCCGCTCAGCAGCGCGTCGCGCCAGTAGCCGCCCTTGAACACCGAGATCGGGTCCGTGTTGTCGCGCCGGTTCAGGTAGTACCGCACGATCTGGAAGTCGGCCCACTCGTCGTTGGGAGAGAGCGACGGATGTGTCTCCGAAGTGCCTTTCTGCTGCGTCATCTCCGCGATGGGTTCGTTGCGCATGCGTTTCTCGGCCCACGCGGCGTCGATGGGAATGCCCTTCCAGGTGGTTTCCATGAAGGCGAGGCCGTCGCTCTGGTTCATGTTGTGCGGGATGGCGAGGGCCTCGATGCCTTGCTCGCGCTGGCCGTCGAGCCAGGTCCACAGGTCTTCCGGGTCGTCGGAGTCCCGGGCGCTGAAGGGGCGGTCGGGTACCGGGCCCCGGAACACCACGTTGCGGTGCAGATGGCGCCCCCCTACGGACAGGGTGTACTCGTAACCGCTGAAGGTGGTGAACGTGCCCGGGTCGTTGTGACGCTCCGCGCTGGCGACGATCTTCTGCCAGGCGTCCGTGATCACCTCGGCCCCAATCAGTTCGTGATCCTGCGCTGCCAGACTTCGGATGCTATCGAGTACGTCGGCGAGCGACGACGAGGCGGGCGTGAGGAGCTCCGCATCGGGATGGCCGTGGGTCGGGCTCGTCGGATCGATCTGCGAGCGGTTCACGCCCAGGTATTCGGCATGGTCGCTCACCATCAGGAAGTCGAGCGGCGCGTCGGAGAGCTGGAGCATCGTGCCGTCCGTGTGCGGGATCGCCTTGCCCTTGGCGTAGTCGTAGGCGTCGTCCGGGGTGGTCCGCACCCCCATGGCCATGAAGGCATCCATCGAGAACGCCGTGTGGATGTGGGTGTCCCCGAAGTAGGCGTTGCGCTCCGGGCCTTCCGCGGCAAGACCCAGCGTCAGCACGGATGCTGCCAGGGCCATCGTCGTCCTGTTCATCTTCCTGGTCATCGTCCTTGGCTTTCTTCCTTGGTTATGTGATGGGTTGCGGGAGTGCCCCGCGCCAGCCGGCGCGCAGCCGTGCCGCGGCGGCCTCGACGGCGGCGGCGCTGGCCGGGTCCCGGGCGAGGTTCTGGAACTCGCCGGGATCGGTTCGCATGTCGTAGAACTCTCGCTCGACCGGGCCTGCATCGTCCAGGGGCGACCACTCGGTGTAGCGATAGGCGTCCGTACGGATGGTGCGGCCGTGATACCCCTCGCGTTTCGACTCGGAGAACGCCGCCGTCTTCCAGGGACGTCCGGGGGCTTCGAGCACCGGCCGGAAGCTCGTTCCCTCCAGGGCGTGCTCCGGGGCCGGCAATCCGCAGAAGTCCAGCAGCGTCGGATAGAGGTCCACGAGTTCGACGAAGCCGGCCGCCACCTGTCCCCCGTGCGATGTCCCGGGCACGCGCACGATGAGGGGGACCCGAGTCGATTCCTCGAACTGCTGCGTCTTGCGCCAGAGCCCGAGGTGCTCGTTCAGCAGGAAACCGTGATCGCTCGTGAAGACCACGATCGTGGAGTCCTCGAGCTCGAGTTCGGCCAGCGCTTCGAGGACCTGGCCGACGTACGAGTCCACCATGGTCACCATGGCATGGTAGGCCGCGATCGCCTGCCGCCGCTGCCGGTCGTCGTGCGCGGCGTCGTCCGGCCGTATCTCCCAGCCCGCGGCGGGGACATCGTCCAGGTCGCCGTCCCGCGCGGGCGGCAACTCGATCTCGTCGACGGGATGCTGCTCGAAGAACTCGACGGGCCCGACCCACGGCTGGTGCGGCTTGTGGAAGCCGGCGGCGATCAGGAACGGCTCGTCGCGGTGGTCGGCCAGGAGTTCGATGATGCGCGTGGCCGTCGTCCCGTCGGGCGTCATGCGCGGGGACTCGTGGGTTGCCCGCCAGGAAAGGGGCAGGCCGGTGGGCCGCCCCAGCGGTGCAAGCACCTCCGCGCGCGACATGCCGTGCTCGGAGCCCTCGGTCCAGGTGTTGTCGCGCACGTCGGAGAGGTCGACGCCCGGCAGGTAGCCCGGACCGTGATGGCGTCTCGCCGGCTCGCGCGACAGGGCGTAGCGGGAGACGTCCCAACGGAAAGCGTGCTCGAAGCTGTTGTGGCCGATCTTGCCGACGCGTGCCGTGAAGTAGCCGTGCGCGCTGAAGTGTTCGGGCAGCGTCGCGATATCGCCGATCTTGTGCCGCGGCCAGGTCTGGCCGTCGTAGACGTCGGTGGACGCGGGCCGCAGCCCGCTCAGGAAGGAGGTGCGCGACGGGTTGCAGAGCGGGTTCTGCACGTACGCGCGGTCGAAGCGGACGCCCTCGGCGGCGAGCCGGTCGAGGTTGGGCGTCTTCGCGGTCGCGTAGTTGGGACGCGGCGGGGATTCTGCATAGGCGCCGAGGGCGACGTTCAGGTCGTCGGCGATGATGAACAGGACATTCATGCGGGCGGGGTCCGCCGCGCCGGCCGCACAACCGAGGCCGATGGTCAGCAGCCAGGGGAGCGTTCTGAGAAAGGTCATGCCATGGGCCGACAGGGACACAGGAAGCACTATACGCGCCCGCGGAGTCAGCGGGTGAGAACCAGCTTGCCGAGGATGCGGCCGGCGAGCTGGTCTTCGAGTGCCCGTACGTACTCGCCCGCCGGCCGTTCGGTGACCGGCGCGACCCGAAGCCTGTCCTGCTCGATCCAGTCGATCAGGGTGGCGGCGAGTTCGGCGTTCATTCCGGGCCGCGCACGGACCTCGCCGCCCCAGTCCACGCCCACGACGGCGGAACGCTTGAGCAGGGCCAGGTTCAGCGGCAGCCGGGGAATGGTGCCGCTCGCGAAACCGACCACCAGGAACCGGCCGCCGGGCGCGAGGGAGCGGAATGCCGGCTCGGCGACATCGCCGCCGACGGGGTCGTAGACGACGTTCAGGCCCTCCGGCGTCACCGCCCGCAAGGCATCGCGCCAGTCGTCCCGGGAGTAGTCGACCGTGGCGTCCGCGCCGGCGGCCTCGGCCGTGGCGCGCTTGTCCGGCGTGGACGCCGCGCCGATGACGCGTGCGCCCATCGCCTTCGCGACCGCGATGGCCGCGGTGCCGACGCCGCCGGCGGCCCCCAGCACCAACAGGGTTTCGTCGGAACGCAGGTGCGCGCGGTCCCGCAGGCCGAACACGGCGGTGAGGTAGTTGGTGTACAGGCTCGCCGCCTGTGCGGCCGCGAGCCCGGCCGGGGTCCGGTAGCAGCGGCCGGTCTCCGTGCAGACGTAGTCCGAGAGCGCGCCGCTGGCGGTGCCGAACACCGCGTCGCCGGGCGCGAACTCGGTGACGTCGTCGCCGATGGCCTCGACGGTGCCCGCGAACTCGCTGCCGGGATGGTGGGGCAGCGAGGGCTTGACCTGGTACTTCCCCTGGATCGTCAGCCCGTCGACGAACCCGATCCCGGTGGCCTCGACACGCACGAGCACTTCGCGCCGGCCGGGCACGGGGCGTTCGATGTCGACCTCCCGGAGGGAGGCCGGCGGGCCGAACGCTTCGCAGACCACGGTTCGCATCGACGGCTATCCGAACAGTTCGCGGTTGGCGCGGCGCAGGAACATCAGGCCGATCGCCGCGTTGAAGAAGATGAAGAAGTTGTGCATCACGAGCCCGAAGGCCGAGAGCTGGGCCGCGTTGTCCGAATAAAGCACCACCCAGATCGTGATGGCCGCGGCGCGCATCGGGGTCGGGATGGCGGCCGCGAAGAAGATCACCGGCAGCACCCCCAGCATGTCGAAGAACGACGCCTCGACGCCGAACAGCCGGAGCGCCAGCGTGTACACCACGACCGCGCCGAGCAGGGCGGGCGAGCGGATCGCGGCCACGATGACGTAGCGCAGCGGCGACGCCTCGCGGAACGCCTTCAGGAGCGCCCGCTCCTTGAGGTTCCTGCCCAGCGGGATGACGCCCCGGAAGAAGGCCACCCAGAGGACGAACAGCACCAGCACCCCGATCCCGATCCAGGGCACGAGTTCGAACTGGGGCGGCAGCGTGTCTGACGCGATCGCGTAACCGACGTTCGCCCAGAACGTCAGGTAGAGAAGCTCGCAGAACATGATGAAGAGCATCGACGAACCGACCTCCCAGCCGGGAGTGCCGTGCCGGCGGTTCAGGTAGAGGGCCATCGCGCCCTTGCCCACCTGCTCGTTCACGATCGAGATGATGTAGGCGCTCGCGCGGACCGGCAGGATGTCGCGGTAGGGCACCCGTGCGTTGAACCACGAGACGACGCGCCACACGACCGCGGAGTCGACGAGGAAGAAGAAGGCTGAGTAGGGGATCATCAGCGCGAGCCAGGTCCCCCAGGAAACGCTGGCGAACACCTGCAGCAGGTAGTTCGCCATCGTCTCGCCCTCGCGCGCGGCGGCGGCGTCGATGCGCGTGTACAGCCACGCGAAGCACGCGATCGTGATGAGCCAGAGCAGCGCGCGCTGCCAGAGGGGCGGCCCGGAGGGGGCGCCGGACGGCGCGTGGTCGGTGTCGGCTGTCGTCACGGTTCGGGCTCCTTGTTGGCGAGGGGTTCCCCCTCGCGCTCCCCGGCTGAGGGCTCTTTTCTTGCGAGGGGTACCCCCTCGCGCTCCCCGGCTGAGGGCTCCTGGAACGCAGTGCGCAAGGCGGCGTCGAGGGGCGTGAGTTCGATGCCGAGCATGGCGCGGGCCGGCTCGGGATCGATCGTGTCGTCCTGCTCGAGGACGCCAAGCATGTCACGGGTAAGTGGCGGGTCGGCGAAGAGGGTCTCCGCCAGCCAGGCGAACGCGCGCGCGGCAAAAAGGGGCGTGCTGCCGAGTCTGACATCGGCGCCGAGGATGGCGGCGGTGCGTTCGACGAGCGCGCGGTGCGTCAGGGACTCCGGGCCGCCGAGTTCGACTACCGTGTCACCGGTAACGGCGGGGCGCGTCGCGGCGAGCAGGGCCGCCACCACGTCGGCGGCGGCGATCGGCTGCTCGAGCGTGGCGCCGCCCCGGACCAGTGACGTGCGGCCGGAGGTCGCCTGGCGCCGCAGTGCGTCGGTGGCGGGGTCTCCGGGGCCGAGCACCATGGGAACCCGCAGGATCACTGTGGAAACGGGTGACGCCAGCAGGATCTCGTCGGTCCGTCCCCGCGAGGCGAGGCAGCCGTTGCACGAAGCGGGGTCGGCTCCGAGGATGCTCGTGTGCACGATGCGCGATACGCCCGCTTCCGCGCAGGCCACCGACAGTGCTTCGGCGGGCCGCTCGTGCGCGTCCTCGTATCTATTGATCCGAGTCTGCTTGAGGATCCCCACGAGGTGGATGGCGGTGCCGCATCCGCGCGCCGCCTCCTCGAGGCCCGCGCGGTCGCGGTAGTCCACGATGCGCACGTCGCGCCGCTCGGGCTGCGGCAGGTCCTCGAGGCTCTTCGCGGCGCGCTCGGACCGGACCACGGCCCGCACGGGCGCGGCGTCCGGGCCATGGGCCAGGGCGCGGATCACCAGGCGGCCCAGGTGGCCGTTTGCACCGGTGAGGAGAACGCCTTCCGTGACTTGCTCGCTCATCCGGGCCGATGATCCCCGCGTTGCGGCGGTTCGGCAAGCCGTCGATCGGCGCGGGGCGCGGCGAGCACGGGGCTTCGACTATGCTGCGCCGGGCCGGGTCAAGACGGGAAGCACGATGGAATACGGTTTCTTTGGGTTCAATACCGGTCCGCTCAGCAACGCCGGCGCCATCGGGCGCGTCGTCGTGTCCGCCGAGCAGCTTGGGTACGAGTCGGTGTGGTCCGCCGAGCACTTGGTCATGATGGACCCGGAGGACCCTGTCCTGCCCGTGCCCCCGAAGGCGAACCTCGTCGGCTCCGTCGCGAGCCTCGCGTTCGCCGCCGCGAAGACGGAGCGCATCATGATCGGCTCGGGCATCATCCTGATCGCCCTGCGCGACCCGATCATGCTGGCCAAGGAACTGGCCGCCGTCGACGTCCTTTCCGGGGGGCGCCTTCTCGCCGGCTTCGGCGTCGGCTTCGTGCCCCGGGAGTTCGAGACCCTCGGCGTGCCCTGGGAGGAGCGCGGTGCGCGCACGAGCGAGCACATCGAGGTGCTGCGTACGCTCTGGACCGAGGAGCAGCCGGCGTTCGACGGGCGGTTCACGAAGTTCTCGGGAGTCCAGTCGCGTCCGCTGCCCGTCCAGAAGCCCCACCCGCCGATCATCCTGGGCGGGGACTCGGCCCCGGCGCTGCGCCGTGCGGTGGCGCAGGCGGACGGCTGGTACAGCTTCCACGGCGTCGAGGAGACGGCGGCGATGCTCAAGGCGCTCGAGGAGGCGGCGAAGACCACGGAGCGCCCGGCGTCCCTCGGCCGCCTCGAGATCATCATCAGCCCGCACGGTCCGATCGACGCCGACACGGCGAAGCGCTACGAGGACCTTGGGGTTGATCGGCTGGTCGTCGTGCGCGACCCGTTCGAGACGAGTATCCCTCCGAGCAGGGAGGCCGAGGACACGATCGTGCGGTTCCTCGAGGACCAGGCGCGGGAACTCGGGATCGGATAGCGGCCGGCTCCGTCGTGCGTGCGGACGCCCCTTCAAGCCCGGTGGAGTTCTTGCAGTTCGCCTGGCGTGAGTTCGAGGCCCAGCGCCGAGACGGATTCGGCCGTCTCCGCGAGCACGCGCGGTCCGATGAGCGGGAAGCACGGGAACGGCTGGCACAGTACCCAGGCGAGCGCGACGACGATGGGAGAGACACCGCGTTCGCCGGCCATCGCGACGGCCCGTTCGCGGCGGGCGAAGTTGTCCTCGGCGAACCAGCAGCGACGCATCTCGGCGTCGCTCGGCTGGTTGCCGTGGCGGTGGTCCACGCCTGACGAGGCCCGGGCGCGGACCGCGTCGAAGCGGGGCGTGAAGAACCCGCGCGCCTGGCTGGACCAGGGGAACAGCGCCAGGCCCTCGGCCGCAAGCCACGCGCGCCACTCCGGCGTGGACGCGGAGACGCAGCCCGGCCAGACCGCGTCCACCATGCGCGCCAGGCTGAACTGGTTGGAGACGGCGGCGAAGGGGCGCAGGCCGTTTGCGCGGGCGTAGGCGTTGGCTTCGCGCACGCGGGCGAGCGACCAGTTCGAAGCGCCGAAGGCGTGCATCCTGTCGGCGTCGCACTCGCGGTTCAGCGCGTCTATCCACTCGCCGACGTCGACGTCGGGGTTGTCGCGGTGCAGGAAGTAGAGGTCGACGTGATCCGTGCCCAGGCGCTCCAGCGACACGTCGAGTTGGGGGGCGACGCGGTCCGGATGGTTCGCCGGCGTATGGGCGCCCTTGCCGATGATGACGACGTCGTCCCGCACGCCCCGGTTCGCGATCCACGCCCCGAGCAGGGACTCCATCCGGCCGCCGCCATAGATGTGCGCGGTATCGAAGGTGTTGCCACCGCGCTCGAAGTAGTGGTCGAACATGACGGCCGCGTGGCGCATGTCCGGCTGGTTGTCGCACCCCATCACGAGGCGGGACACGGGCTTGTCGACGCCGGGGACCGTGCCGTGGCGCATGACGGGCTCGGTCACGGCCAGGGGGCGTCCGTGGACCGGCACCGTCTGCCGCGCGGGCTGCTCCGGCTCGAACACGAGGCCGATGCCGTCGCGCCATGCGTCGAGGCTCCGGGCGTTGCCGAGACTGTCGGCCCACGACATGCAGGGGGACTCGCGCGCACCCTGGGCGAGGGCCTCCGATACCGCGTCCACCTCGTGCACGTAGAGCGGCGCGGAGTGGCCTTCGACGACTTCGATCTCGGCGCCGCGCGCGATCTCGAACCGCCAGACCCCGTCCGCGTCGGCGCAGAACCACGGCCGCGCGACGCGGATCGAACCCTCCGAACCCGAGATCGTCACCCGGTTGGGCAGGGCGACGGACACTGCCGTCGAGACCTGCGCGACGATTCCCGAAGGAAAGCGCAGCACCGCGGCGGACCAGGCGTCGACGCCGGTTTCGGCGAAGCTCGCGACCGCGCGCACCTCCTCGGGCTCCTCCGCGCCCGGCGCCACGCCTGCCGCCGCGGCCGCGATCAGGCGGCACATCGACACCGCGTAGCAGCCCACGTCCATGATCCCGCCCCCGGCGAGGTCGTTGCGGTACAGGCGGCTGTCGGCCCGGAAGGGCGCGCCGAAACCGAAGCTCGCGTCGATGTGCCGCACCTCGCCGATGGCGCCGTCGCGCACCGTTTGGACTACGCGCGCGGTCATGGGATGCGTGCGGTACATGAAGGCTTCCATCAGGAAGACGTCGTGCACGCGGGCGGTTTCCACCATCGCCATGACCTGGGCGTGGTTCACACCCATGGGCTTCTCGCAGAGCACGGCCTTGCCCGCCTCGAGCGCCCCTATGGACCACTCCGCGTGCTGGGGATGGGGCGTCGCGACGTAGACGGCGTCCACGTCCGGGTCTGCGAGCAGCGCTTCGTAGCTGCCGTGTGGCGTGACGCCGTCGCGCTCGTGGACGAACCGTTCGGCGGCTTCCGCGCTACGGCTGCCGACCGCGGCCAGTACCGCCGTGTCGGAGGCGGCTACGGCGTCGGCGAACGTCCCGGCGATACGGCCAGTGGCGAGGATGCCCCAGCGGACAGTCATGTGGGGCTTCGGCTTCGTAGTGTCCCGCGGCCGTCAGACGGAGTCCGGCCGGGCCGCCTGCCACCCCGCGTGCAGTTGTTCGGGGAGCTCGTCGACCAGCGCCCGGCGGTCCGGGTCGGTGGCGAGGTTGTCGTATTCGAACGGGTCATCCTGGTGATCGTAGAGCTCGCGCTCGGGCTCGTTCTCGGGCGCGTCCACGGGCGCGTCCATGCGCGTCCACTCGGTGTAGCGATAGCGGGCGGTGCGCAGGGTGCGGCCATGGAACCCCTCGAGCACGCTCTCCGAGAAGGCCGCCGACTTCCACTGCAAACCCGGATCGTCGAGCAGCGGCCGGAAGCTGGTGCCTTCGAGCGCATGGGCGGGTTGCGGCAGGTGGGACAGTTCGACGAGTGTCGGGTACAGATCGACCAGTTCGACGAGCCCGCGCACGACCTGCCCCGCCTGCTGGCCGTCGGGCCGCCGCACGATGAGGGGCACGCGCGTGGACTCCTCGAACTGGTATCGCTTGCGCCACAGCCCGCCGTGCTCGTTCAGCAGGAAGCCGTGGTCGCTGGTGAACACGACGATGGTGGACTCGGCGAGATCGAGGACCTCGAGGGCCGCGAGTAGCTGGCCGACGTAGAAATCGGTCATGGTGACCATGGAGTGATACGCGGCGACGGCCTGCTTGAGCTGCCTGTCGCTGTGGTCGAGATCGTCGGCGTGCGGCCCGAAAGCGGCGTCCGGCAAGTCGTCCTGGTCGTCCGGCGGGGTCTCGGGCAGTTGCACTTCGTCGGCCGGGTGCTGGGCGAAGAACTGCGCCGGACCGACCCACGGCTGGTGCGGCTTGTGGAAGCCGGCGCCGATGAAGAACGGCTTGTCGCGGTGGTCGGCCATCAACTGGATGACGCGCGTCGCCGTGGTCCCGTCGGGCGTCATGCGCGGCGATTCGGTCGTCGCGCGCCAGGACAGGGGCAGGCCGCCGGTCCGCCCGAGCGGTGCGAGGACGTCCGCGCGCGACATGCCGTCCTCGGAACCCTCGGTCCAGGTGTTGTCGCGCTGCCCGGACAGGTCGATGCCCGGCAGGTATCCCGGCAGGTGGAAGCGGACCTCCGGCTCCCTCGACAGGGCGAAGTTCGACGAATCCCAGGACACGACGTGCTCGTAGGAGTTGTGTCCGATCTTGCCCACCCGGGCCGTGAAGTACCCCTGGTCGTGGAAGTGCTCGGGCAGCAGGCGCAGGGCGTCTCCGATCCGCTCGCGCGGCGCCGTGCCGTTGTCGTAGACACCCGTCGTGGGCGGCCGCAGTCCGCTCAGGATCGATATCCGCGACGGACTGCAGAGCGGGTTCTGCACGTAGGCGCGGTCGAAACGGACCCCCTCCGCCGCAAGACGGTCCAGGTTCGGGGTCTTCACGCCGGCGTAATGCGGGGCGGGCGTGGACTCGAGGTACGAGCCGAGGGCGACGTTCAGGTCGTCCGCCATGATGAGCAGGACGTTCGGACGCTCGGCCAGGCCTTCTGTCCGCATCGGCGCCGCGGCCGGCAGCAACAATCGGTCCGTCCCGTCCGCCGGTTGGGCATGGCCGGGCAGGCAGAGCAGTGCGGCGAGGATGGGGAGTGTGAGCTTCGGTTTCATGGGTCGCCCTTACAAGCGGTAGATGCGCTTTACGTTGCCGCCGAGGACCTTCTCCCGGGTCGTCTCGGGCAGCTTGTTCGCGTAGACGATCAGGTTGTCGACCCAGGTGTGGGGGTGGTCCGGATGCGGGTAGTCGGTCGCCCACATGAAGCAGTCGTCGCCGACGTGCTCGATGGTGTAGGGCGCGATGGTCTCGTCCGGGTCGCCGGAGATGAAGCACTGGCGGCGGAACAGTTCGCTGGCGCTGAAGCGGGCCGTGTTCATCGACTCGCCGTAGGCGTCGAGGCGGTCGAGCATCGCGCCGATCCAGCCGGACCCGGCCTCGAGCACGCCGAGCCGCAGCTCCGGGAAGCGTTCGAGGGTGCCGAGGCTGAAGAACGAGATGAGGGCCTGCTGGACGATCGAGCGCAGCCAGATCATCTCGCCCCAGACGCGCCCCTGCCCGGGCAAGTCGAAGATGCCCTCCGCGGCGCGGTGCGGCATGAACGTCGGGTGGATCGCGAGCGGCACGTCCAGTTCGCAGCACTTGGCGAAGAGCGCGTCGTGTTGCGGGCTCCCGTGGATCACCCGGTTGTGGTTGAACGGGTTCACCCAGGCGCCCTTGCAGCCGTCCCGGACGGCGCGTTCAAGTTCGGTCACGGAGCCTTCGACGTCGAGCAAGGTGAGTTGCGCGATCGGGACCAGCTTGCCGGCGCCGTCCCGGCAGAAATCCGCGATCCAGCGGTTGTAGGCCCGGCAGTACGCGAGGCTCAGCTCGGGATCGGTGAGTTCCGTCTCCCAGAGGAGGCCGATGGTGGGATAGAGGAGGCAGTACTCGAGGTTCTCCCGTTCCATGAGTTCGAGGCGCTCCGCGGCGTTGCAGGCGCCGAAGGGCATGCTGTCGGCATAGCGCCGTTCGGGGCTCGGGCGCATGTCCTCGGCGCCCATGGCGCCCATGATGCCGAGGGAGCCCTTGTTGGTGGCCAGGGAGGGGCGCCGGTCGATCTCCAGGTACTCCAGGCCGTCGTCGTCCACGCCGATGCGCAGCGCCCGCGGCTTGTAGCGGTCCTCGAGGTAGGTCTCCCAGAGGTCGGGCGGCTCGAGGATGTGCCCGTCGGCGTCCACCGTGCCGTCGTACGGAAAGCGCTTGATCTCGTAAGCCACCGTTCCCCTCCCCGAAGTGGTCGCCGGCATTATGCACAAACAGTGTCCCGGGGCGGCAGCGGCGGGCGGGTTTGGTAAGCTCCGGGACGTAGGGAAGCCCTTGCTGACGGGAGGAGGAGAGGATGGCCGAGCAGGTACTGGAGGACGTGTCCCCTCGGACGGACGCGTCGGACGACGGGATTCCGAGTGCGCCCCGGCCGCCGACGGGCAAGGCGCAGGAGGATTTCGCGCGGGTCTGGGCCGAGATTCAGAGGCTCGGACTCGAGAAGCACGTGGCCGAACTCGAGGCCGTCGGCTACACGGTCATTCCGCCCGAGACACTGACGACGCCGGCGTTCCTCGAGCGGCTGCGCGGCGCCTTCTGCGCGACCGTCGAGCGCCGGACCGGCAAGGCGCTGGATCTCGAGCGCACCGGTGCCCTGGAAGGGCAGGGAGCCGGCGCCTGGGCGCCGTTCACGTTCCTGCTGTTCGAGGACCCGGTGTTCCAGGAGGCGATCCTGAACCCCGTCCCGCTCGCCCTCGCGGACTACACGGTGGGCCGGAGCTGCATGTTCTCCACGTGCATCGGCCTGGTGAAGGGTCCCGGCCCGAGCCCGCTCGGACTGCACACCGACAACGGCGCCCTGGGGATTCCCGCACCGTACCCGGCGTACCCGATGCTGCTGAACTGCACGTGGGTGCTGACCGACTACTCGAAGTCGGGCGGGGCGCTGTGCCTCGTGCCGGGAACCCACTCGCTCGGGCACGGCCCGGGCGCGGACGAGGTGACCGCGCCGGTCGCCATCGAGGCGCCGGCCGGTTCCATGGTGGTCTGGAGCGGCAGCATCTGGCACGGATCGTTTCCGCGGACCGACCCCGGGCTCAGGCTGACGCTCGTCACCATCTACACGCGGCCCTTCGTCGTGCCGCAGGAGCGCTATCGCGAAGAGGTCACCCCGGAGATCCTGGAGCGCAACCCGCCGCGTTTCGCGGACCTGATGGGCAAGGACATCTACCAGTACAGCTTCAAGGAGGAAGGGTACGACATGGCGAAGGTGCTGAAGACGCCCGGCAAGTCCTGGTGGGATTGAGCATGCGAACGCGCGTGCCTGCGGCACGCGTTGCGAGTTGCTTCGCAACTCGTGCGGCGTTGTCCTTGGCCCGGGGGTAGGGGCTCATGCAGTTCGGTCTCTGCGTAGCGACGCATATCGACAACATCGAGCTCATCGAGCACGCGGAGCGGCTCGGGTTCGACCGCGCGTGGGTGCCGGACTCGCAGATGATCTGGTCCGACTGCTACGCGACCCTCGCGCGGGCGGCCGAGCGGACATCGCGCATCCGGCTCGGCACGGGCGTCGCGATCGTGGGCACCCGGATCGCCCCGGTCACCGCCCACTCCATTGCCACCATCAACCGCATCGCGCCGGGACGCACGTTCTTAGGGATAGGCTCCGGCCACACGGCCATGCGCGTGATGAGCTTCGACCCCGTCAAGGCGCCGGCGTTTCGCGAATACGTCCGCGTGGTGCGCGAGCTGCTGACCGGCGAGGAAGTCGAGTACACGCTGAACGGCGAGACGCGCCTGATTCGTTTCCTCCACCGGGATCTCCGCTTCATCGACCTTGACCACCCGATCCCGATCTACGTGGCGGCCAACGGGCCGCTGGCGCTGCGCGTGGCGGGCGCCTACGGCGACGGACGCGTGGGAGGCGGGCTCGAATCGCCGCAGGGGTTCCGCCGCCGCATGGAGCGTATCGAACAGGGCGCGGCCGCAGTGGGCCGCACCCTCGACCCGGGCACGTTCCACACGACCGGACTGACCGGCTTCTGCGTGCTGAAGCCCGGAGAGCGGCTGGACTCCGAGCGCGTGGTGGACCGCTGCGGCTCGATGGTGGCCAACATGCTGCACGCCCTGTGGGAGGCAGTGCAGCTCGCGGGCACGGAAGAGTTGGTACCCGAAGCGATCCGTCCGACGTGGGAGGCGTACCGGGACTTCATCGCCGCGAAGGACCTCCCGCGCGAGCGCGCCGGCCAGGTCCTGCACCTCGGGCACTGCACTTACCTCCTCGAGGACGAGCGTCAGTTCGTCACCCCGGAGGCGATTCGCGTGGGTTGCGGCCTCGTCGGGGAGCCGGACGAGATCGTGGAGATGCTGCGGGAGCGCGAGCGCGCCGGCCTGAAGGAGACGTTGCTGCTCCCGCCGATGGAGTTCGCCGAGGAGATGCTGACGGACTTTGCCGAACAGGTGATGGGGCGCTACTGACGCGGGAGGGCCGGACGGAGGCTCACGCCATGTCGGCACAAGCCGTGCAAACACCGGATTCCGGAAGCTGGGAGCAGGCATGACCAAACCTACCATCCCGATGTCGCCCGAACAGTTGCCGCAGCAGCGGGTCGTTGCCATGGCCGACCTTCCGGAGCGGCCCCGACCGTTCGAAAGCGTCATCGGCTATGACCGGAGACCGCCGGGGGTGCGATACGACAAGCCGAGGAAGCCGGCATATCTCGGGCAGGTCGAATGGGCGTGGTCGCCCATGCACACGCGCGTGGACGCCTACTACCTGCATAGGGGGCGGCGATATTGGATGCTATGGCTTGCGTTGTACGACGATAACTGGGGAGAGTGGAACTGGTCGGTGGTCGGGTACGTGCCCTGTGTGCAGGCGACGAGGACGGAGGCCGCAGTACATCTCTTGACCGACTTCTGGGAGTTCGGGAAGAAAGAAAACGGACTTGACCATTTCCACTGGATCAACGAGCAGGGTGAATTGCGCGCTTCCCACTTGCGTACAATGGGCATTTGGGTGTGGCCGAGGCGGCATCGTGCGCGCCCTGAGGGCTGACACGTTGGGGGGGGCGAGCGTGTCGAAGGGCGCTCTGGTCTGCCTTCTCGGCTCGGCTGAGTGGCGATCCTCAAGCCTGACGCACCTTGCCCGCAAGATGTTTGGCGAACATCATTAGTGTCGCGGTGAGGCGAGGACCGTCGCGCGAAAGCCGTTTGGTCACTGATTGGAGTCGGCAGCGTGGACCCGGATTCAGAACGTGGGCCAACGGAGGGAAGCGAGATGCTGACTTGGGCCAACGTTCCCGACGTGACCCCAGAGGCGGTGAATGCCATTCAGGCCGATCTGACCGTCAGACTCCTGATGACGGAACGCTCTGCGGTGATGACCTGTAAGCGGGACGATCCGATCGATGCCGTCGTGGCGGGAAATGTAAGGCAGTTCAGTGTGCTTCCGGTGGAGAGTGAAGACCGGATTTGCGGACTCTATCGAGCAGATCAGTGGTTCGACAAGCAGGACGTACCGAGTCGGCTGATCGGCGACGACTTCGAGCGGCTGCGCGAGGGCGACCTCATCGGGATCGACGCCAGCATCCTCGAATTCCTGACGGGCGCCCTCGAGCACCCGACGCGTTTGGTGGTTTCCGGGGCTCGGGTGGTTGGGCTGGTCTGTCTTTCAGACATTCAGAAACTGCCGGTACGGGCCGCCATCTTCAGCGCCATCACTGCCTTGGAGATGGCGATGGCGAACCGTATCGAGGCGAGCTGGCGGGACGACCCCGCCGGGTGGCTCGGGCTACTGAACGAACGTCGGCGCAAGAAGCATGAACTGGCTGTCCAGCAAGCCAGGGAGGACGACACGTTCGTCAGTGACATCCTCCTGACGCAGTTCGTTGACAAGTGGACCATCATCCAAAAGCAAGGGCTGGTGCCCGGCACAAAACGGAAGGTGGGTAAAGAGTTCCGGGCGATTGAACGGCTACGCGACTCGCTCGCGCACGGCAATCACTACGGAGAGACGCCGGACAAAGCCCGCGACGTGTGTCGGACTGTTGGCACGATTCTCCGCCGGCTAGTTCAGCTGGCTTGAGCGCCTCCTGACGTTGTGGGCGGTCGCGCCGGGCCTTCGACGGCCCGCGCCACGGACTGCCGGCTGGAAGTCGCTCCGGTCAAGAGCGGAGAAAAGACGTCCCCAGGTCAGTGAGTTCCCACAAGGGTGCCGGGGGGGATGACTTCAGAAGGCCGTCGGCCACCATCTGTTGGCGAGCAAAGCGCGCTGTGTTTCTCCACCTCATCTTGCCACCGGAGGGCAGAAGCTCTCGATCTACTTGACGCAGCGTCAGAAGTCGCTCGAGCCGAAGGTGGCATCAAAGGTACAAGATACTCGGTCGGAGGCGTCCTCTAGGCTTTCGCATTGCTCGGCTGTCCAGCCGTTCCAGCGGCTCGCACGGGCATCACGTTCGGCCTTTGCTGCGGCGCGTTCTGCTTCCCTTTCGGCCCTGCGCTCTTGTTCGGCGAGCCGGTACTCTTCGCACGCTTCATCGCTGTTGATACGTAGGTAGTTGACGATGAACTCGTCCAAGTACTTGGATAGCTGGGCGAGAATGTCTCCCGAGCCGAAGTCACCTTGAACAAGCCAGCTCTTTGTCCACGTTTCCATACCCCGGGTGAGCTGAAGAAACCGATGAGTCGAATAAGGGTCCGTGAAACCGGGCTTTTCAAAACCAACCCGTAGCGAGGCAGTGTTTCCCACGAAAGTGAGGTAAACGTTGAAGTGGCTCTTTGCTGCCTGGGAACCCTTCTGAAACATCCGTGCGGCGCGAAGTCTACTTTCTACAGCGTTTGCTATGTCGGATTCGCTAAGGGCCGAGTCGTTCGACGCTTTGCCTGAAATCCCGACGTTGTAGGCCATGCCTTCGCAAGAATTGAAGAAATCGAACATGTCGCGGGCGGTAGCCCAATAGCTCGTCCACCACTCCTCGTCCGTCTCTTGATCTTGGGCCGGGGCAACTTGGCACAGCGCCAGCGCGGCGACGATCATGAGTAGCTGCTTCACCTTAGTCGGCGCATGCCGGTACCGCCGGTCAAGCATACCCGCCGGCCGCAACGCGGTCGAGGTAGGCGTGTACGTGCTCGCTCTTCCCGTCGCGCACCAGCATGTGCGGCGTCGCGCCCCCGAAACCGGGAAGCCTGGCGCTGCGGAACCAGGCGTAAGCCGCTATCGGCGAGTCGAGCTCCGGTTCAATGCGGTTCATGATCTCGACCATCTGGCGCAGCCGAGTCTGGGACTTGCGTGCCCGAATTCTCGTGGAGCGCGTGAACGCGTCGGCACCGAGCCCGAGCGTCCCGGCGAGTTCGCGCCTGGTAGTGCGGAGTTCGTCGGCGATCAGGGCTGGCGAGAAGATATGGTTCTCTACGAGCTTTTCGACCTGCATGTCGGACTAAATCACATCTTTGTTGACGAATTATATGGTCATGAAAGGCGTGATGGTACAGTCTCGCGTTCGATCTCCGGCGTGCACCGGTAACGGCGAACGGGAGAGGAGCGGCGGACGTGTCACCGCCCGCCGCCCCTCCCGGCGCCGCTTCACTGCTTCAGCCGAACCAGTTCGTTCAGCAGCCCGTCGAGGCCGCCGTAAACCGACAGGTTGCCGACCTTCTCGGTGACCTTCTCCAGCGTCTCCAACTCCTTGAGACGCAGCGCGACGGTGTTGCTCTCCATGACCTTGGCCGTGTTGAGGAGCGAACGCGTGGCGTTGGTTTCCTCGCGACGGCGGATCACGTTGGCTTGCGCCGCCTTCTCCGCCTCCACCACCTTGCCGAGCAGTTCCTTCATGTCGCCCGGCAGGATGATGTCCTTGACGCCGACGCTGTCCACGGCGATGCCGATCTCGGCGAACCGCGGCCCGACCCGCTCGGCGACGGCCCGGTCGATGGCGGACTTGTCCTCCAGGAGCGCGTCGAGCGTGCGCGTCCCGACCGCCGCGCGCAGCCCGAACTGGATCTCCTTGTACAGGTGGTCCAGCGGATCCTTGGCCGCGCTCACCGCCCGCGCTGCATCGGCGAACCGGTAGGTGGCCGTCAGGTTGATGCGCAGGCTCACCTTGTCGCGGGTGAGGATCTCCTGGCCCTGGACCTCCAGCGTCTTCACGCGCAGGTCGACCGCGTCGACGCGTACGCTCGGACCGAGCGTCCAGTAGGCGTGCAGTCCCGGCTCCAGCGACCCGGCGAGTTCGCCGTCGACGTAGAGGAGGCCCACGTGCCCGTGGGGAATCTCCTCGGCGTGGATGGCGTGGCGCCCGACGCCGCGCAGACCGAGGAGGCCGTCCGCGCCCGCAGCGAGGCCCGGCTCGGCCAGGAGCCGCTTGGCGAGCCTGGCGTCGATGGCGGGCCCCTGGTCGAGGTCGAACCGCTCCACGCGGACCGTCACCGGTCCGTTCCAGTAGAGCCTGCGCTCGGCCGGGCGGACGACCTCGGCGATCCGGTCGTTCCAGTACACGACGGCGACCTCGCGCTCGCCGGTCGCGACGACCGTGAACAGGCGTTCGACGTCCTCGGGCTCGGCTTCGACGAGGTAGTCGGCCAGCGCGTGCGTGAACGCCGGCTCCGTCACGTCGAAGCGCTCCACGTCGTAACGCCGGCGCAGGGTGTTGAAGCGGTAAGTCCCCGGTTCCAGGAAGCGGACAAAGTCGGCGTCCCTGAACAGGAGTCCGCGTTCGTGCTTGCGCACGATGAACTTTTGAGAAAACAGCATCACGTTCTCCTCTTCTCGACTCTTCTTGACCTCGGTGATCGAGAAAAATGCGTCCGTTCCCACAACGTCGAGCGGATCGACGGCGCCGGACGATCGGACGCAACGCGTGCCCATCCGGCGGCGCACCCACTCGTCAGAGCCGGTCGCGCCGCGCGGGGAGCGGACGATGCGCCGGATCGCCTGGCGGCCGGCACGACGAAAGTCGCGCCGGCGCCCTCGACCGGCTGCGCCGTTGCTGCGCGTTCCCGACCGGGCCTGCGCAATCGCTGTCGCGAAGCGCTTGCCACGGAGCCAGAACGCGCGGGGAACGGACGCCCCGTGTGACGATTGGCGGTCGTCACCACCGCTGCACGGTTATGAGCCGTGTTGCCTGATTTGCAGTCAAGCCGATCAAAGGAATGCCGGATTCGAACCGGCGCTCCCAGCTCCCTTGGCTGGTGCTCTACCCACTGAGCTAATTCCAGGCAGGTTGGGTGCGCACAAAACGCTCGGTACACACCGTGCGATGGGTAGCGTGAGTGCGCCAGACGGGCCTTTCGAACCCGAACCATGGAACGCCGCACGCCGCCCAACCTTCGTTTGGCGGGTTTCCCCGCCCTCCGTCTTGGCGTGGTGGCGATGACTGCGATTGTCCCGTCACCGCCTCTCGATTCGCTTTCCTCCGTTCACAAAAAAAGCCCTGTTCGGCAATCCGACCAGGGCTTTCTCGGTGCCTGGAAGGATGCCTTGCGCGTCCCTTCCAGGAGATCGTGGAAGGTCAGCGCATGCTCGCCTCGCCGTCTTTGGCAGGCGCGTCCCCGCAGCGGGACGCGCGAGCGTGCGGCAACGGCCACGCCGTCGGCAACGCGCTCGTGAAGCCTGCTGGTCTGGATGTTTCCGAAAGCACCTGTCTTGTCCGTCGAATGCCGCGGTCCCGGCAAGGGCGCGCGACTATAGCGCCGATTTGGCGGCTGTCAACGTATTTCTGCGCGAGCCGAGATCCGGAATAGCCAGACGTCCTGCGGCGCGTCCGCCGGATCCCGCTCGGTGATCTGCGGGTACTTGACGGCGATGGACGCGGCGAGGTCCTCCATCGCGACGTCGGTCATGCGTTCCGCCTGCGCCGGGTAGACGTGCTGGCCGATCTTCACGCGGACGCGCGGGTCGCGGACCACGTGCGCCGGCCACTCTTTCTCGCTGCCGTTCATCGCCGGGATGATGAGGTCGCCGTCGTGGACGAAACAGATCGTGGTGACGGAATGCGGATCGTCCACCCGGGTCTCGACGGCCACGGTCTGGTGGTCGTTGCACATCGACCAGTCACCCGGGTAGGGCAGTTCGTCGCCGGAGAGACGCTTGCCGCTGACCATGAGAATGGGGTCGGTGCGGAACAGGTAGAGCGCGCCCGCCAGGATGACGATCATGCCGAGCACGGCCCCGATCCACTGCAAGATTCTCATGAAGTTCTCCCGCCCGATTCACAGCTGCACCGGTCCCGGATGGCCACGATACCACCTCTTCTGGTGAGGACTATCGAACGATCTGGTTAGTTGCCCGCCTGCCACATCGAGTTATCGATCTTGGATAATATAGGATAACTCTGGTTGAAGCCGACTGGGGCGTACGAGTCTTCGCTCCGCAGGCAAAGTTTGCGGGTTTGAATAACTTTGGTTAACTTCGCTTGACATGGATCCCAGGCGCAATCCTTACGCCCCGGGTGCGGGAACGCCGCCACCGGAACTCGCCGGGCGCGACACGTTGCTCGAGTCCGCGTCCGTCGCGCTTGATCGCATCCGCAACGGTCTATCGGCCAAGAGCATGTTGATGGTCGGGCTGCGGGGCGTCGGCAAGACCGTTCTGCTGAATCGCATCAGCGAAGACGCGCGTTGCCGAGGCTTCACCACGGTCCTTCTCGAAGCACCCGAAGAACAGTCCTTGCCGGGCCTCCTCGTCCCTCCGCTTCACGCCGCGCTGGTGCGGCTGAGCCGGCGGGCCGCCGCGAGCCGTGCAGTCAAGCGGGCTTTGAGCGCCTTGGCGGGCCTGGTCGGCGCCGTCAAGGTCGGCAATCAGGACTTCAATATCAGCCTGCAGGTGCCGCCGGAGCCGGGGTTGGCGGACAGCGGCGTTCTGGACGCGGACCTGACGGCGCTCTTGGAGTCGGTTGGGGAGGCGGCGCGGGAACAGGACACCGCGCTCGCGCTCTTTGTAGACGAACTGCAGTACGTTCGGGAGCAGGATCTGGCGGCGCTCATCATGGCGTTGCATCGGACTGCGCAGCGGCAGCTCCCCGTGGCGCTGCTCGGGGCTGGTCTGCCGCAACTCGTGGCGCGCACGGCCGCCGCCAAGTCCTATGCGGAGCGACTGTTCCTTTTCCCGGAGATCGGCCCACTGTCGCCCGACGCCGCATGCCGTGCGGTAGAGGCGCCCGCCAATCGTCTCGGCGTGACTTTCGAGGCGGAAGCGCTGGCGACGATTCTCAAGGAGACGGCCCGCTACCCCTATTTCCTGCAGGAGTGGGGCAAGCACTGCTGGGACTGCGCGGAGTCTCCCACCGTGACGTCGGCGGACGCCGAGATGGCGAGTGCGACCGCCAATGCCGAGCTTGACGCCGGCTTCTTTCGTGCGCGCTTCGACCGTCTGACGCGTTCCGAGAAGCGCTACCTGCGAGCGATGGCGACCCGTGGGTCGGGGCCGCACCGCTCTGGCGAAGTCGCCGAGACCCTTGGCCGCCACGTTCGCGCAGTTGCGCCGACCCGTGCCAAGCTCATCGCCAAGGGCATGATCTACAGCCCGGCACGCGGGGACACGGCTTTCACCGTGCCGCTGTTCGATGCGTATCTGCGGCGGGTCCTGCCGCTTGACGTCGACTGACGGTCTTGAGTCACGACGCGGTCTCCACGCCGCTCTCGCGAGTTCCTAGTCGAATCGCCCGAGCAGCGGCTTCCGCTTCGCGAAGTCCGGCCCCTCGCGGCCGAAACCGAGGAAATTGTTGACGCCGAGCAGGTCGGCGAACTCCGGCGGGTTGCGGTCGAGCATCTCCTGGGTCACGCCTTCCCGAATCAGCTCCTGCGTGCGGATGTAGGGGCGGCAGTAGGCCACCGCGGCATTGACCCGGAGTCCCGGCGCCTTGCGCTCATAAGCGGCGTGCCAGGTGGATCCTGCGCAGACCACCACCGAGCCGGCCTTCATCTCCAGCGGGATGCAGTCCGGGTTGGTCTCGACGCTGCGCTCCTCCTCGGAGACGGGACGGCGCAGCCACTGGTTGCTCCCCGGGACCACGGCGAACGCACCGAGGTCGCGCTTGTAGTCGACCAGGGCGTAGTTGGCCACGGCCACCGACACCGGATTGGAGAGCTGCAGCGTCCACTGGTCCGAGACATACTGCCATCAAGTCGCTGATTTAACTACATTTTAATCGTTGTGTCTAGGGCGGTTACTGTCGCCCGTACTGCTTTGCAGGTGAGACTGTGAGAGGCTTTGCGTCTCCGTCTGACGTCTCTGATACAGTGCGCCTTTGGTGTCAAGCTCGGAGGTGGCGGAAACACGGCCGAAACCCTCGGCGGCAGCGGGGCGGAATTCGGAGCGGGCGGCGGATGGAGGGATGAATGTCGCGAGAATGGCAGTTACAGTATGTGGGAATTCCCGGGTGGCGGAATGACCAGCAGCGATAAGGAGATCGCGCGTTCGTGAGCATAGAGAGCCGCTTCGACATCCCGTTCATCGCAGGTCTCGCGCTACGCGAGAAGCAGATTCAGCAAAGCTATCGGCCAGTAATCGCGGTACATAAGTGGTTCGCGAGGCGCCCTGGGACGCTGTTTCGAGGGCTAGTCCTAGCCGAATTCGGCACGGGGGACCTCCGAGACTCGTTCTATCAGTCCAACTACCTGCCAGGCGTTCGTGTGGCAGACCCGTTCATGGGCGGGGGAACGCCGTTGATTGAAGCGAACCGGGTCGGCTGCGATGTGGAAGGGTGCGACGTGAACCCGATGTCTGCATGGATAGTCCGCGAGGAGATCGAGCGCATCGATTTGCCAGCCTACGAGCACGCTGCAGACAGTTTGATGGCGGGACTGGCGGATGACGTGAGCAGGTACTACCGGACGCGTTGCCCGATATACGGTGACGCGAACGTACCAGTGAAGTCGTTCCTCTGGATCAAAACGCTTCGATGCATACGCTGCAACGGGCTCATCGACCTGTTCCCTGGCTACCTAGTAGCAAGGGACGTGCGCCACGCGATGAACGTGCTGGTATGCCCCGAGTGTGGGGAGCTCAACGAAGTGGCGGATACGGGAAGACCCGGAGCTTGCGGATCGTGCCGAGGGGAGCTTCGCGTTCGAGGACCCGCGCGCCGCGGTCGTTGCAGTTGTCCGCATTGCGGCCACGAGAACGCTTATCCGGGCACTGCCGATCAGCCGCCGAGGCACCGGCTCTTCGCGATCGAATACTACAATCCACATCGCAAAGGCGAGCATCGTGGTCGGTTTTTCAAGAAGCCGGACGCCAAAGATCGGCAACGGTTCGAGGCGGCGAAGCAACACTATGATCGGTTGGACACTGTCTTCGTTCCTGATGAGACGATTCCCGCCGGGGACGAGACCACGCGTCTCCATCGGTGGGGTTACACGAAGTACCGCGATCTGTTCAATGAACGCCAGCTACTCGGGCTTGAACTGAGTTGCAGGCGGATCGCGGCCGTAACGGACGAACGCACCCGGCGTGCGCTGGCGACGAACTTGTCAGACCTACTCCGGTACCAGAACATGCTGTGCCGATACGACACAATGGCGCTAAAGGCGCTGGATGTCTTCTCCGTGCACGGATTCCCCGTCGGGCTGGTGCAATGCGAGTCCAACCTGCTCGGGATCGCGAGCGGTCGGGTTTCGAACGTGGGGTCCGGCGGGTGGTCGAATATCGCTCGGAAGTACCTGAAAGCGAAAATGTACTGCGAGCGACCCTACGAGGTACGACGCGAAGGAGGGCGAAACCGACAGATCGTGATCGCGGGGGAACGGATCGGCGATGGGCCGGGAAGGCGAAGCCGCGTTTCGATCCAGTGTGCGAGCGGGACCGAGTGCGAATTCTCGCCCAAGAGCCTAGATGCCGTGTTCACGGACCCGCCCTATTTCGGGAATGTTCAGTACGGCGAACTAATGGACTTCTGCTATGTGTGGCTGCGCAGACTGGCGGGCAGGGATGCGGCGGGATTCGAAAGTGAATCGACGCGCTCGCCTGACGAGCTGACCGGCAACGAAACCGCCTCCCGGGGTATCGAGGAGTTCACGGAAGGGCTGTCTAAAGTGTGGCGGCGCATGGTGGCGGCACTGAAGCCGGGGGCACCGTTGGCCTTCACGTACCACCATAACAAACCGGAGGCATACGCGGCGGTGGGTGTGGCCGTGCTCGATGCCGGACTGGTGTGCACGTCGGCGCTTCCGTGTCCAGCAGAGATGGGGGGCTCCATCCACATACACGGTACTGGATCGTCGATTGTCGACACAGTTTTCGTGTGCAGAGAGCGGTGGCCGGCTGATGCGCGGTCGGTACCTCTGGACGGGAACGCCCTGATCGGAGTTGCGGCAGAGGACATCGCCTCGCTGACGGTGGCAGGTCGGAGGCCAAGCCTCGGGGACGCCCGGTGCATCGTACTTGGACACGCCACGCGGGCTGCCATTGCGCGTTTGCGCGACGGATGGGACTTCGCAGCCTCCACGGCACAGAGGGTCCGCATGGTGGAAGTCGAAGTCGGCAGTTTCGGTGGCACCGATGAACTCGCTGCCCAGGCGCGTCGAGAAGGGATCGAGATAGAGCGATCGCGGAAGGACGAGGCGCCCGTGGAGATTCCGAAGGAGCAACAGGTTGCGCTATCCATTTGAGGCGGCGTTCAGCGAAGTTCAGGCAGATCTCGACAGCTACGTTGACGCCGTGTTCGGCGCGCTGGAGTCTGAGTTCCTCGTAATGCCAAAGGGCGATGGCTTCGTCGAATTCGCAACTTTCGACGATGCATACGAAGCACTCAAGCAGGCGACAGGGGGTTTTCGCGGGATGAACGCGGACACTGTGGTTACTGTCGCACTCGAGAAGCCGTTGTGCTTGGTGGTTCTGCGTTGCATGCTCGGGTTCACGCCATCGGAGTGGGCATACCACGCGAGTCGTCACTCCACTGTGGCGATCTCGCAGAGCGCAGCCCGGTCCTTGGACCGGGCCAGCCGCATGGCTCCCAACACGCCAGTGTCAAAGAACGCGAAGGTGAAGCGGAAGCGGATCGGGGCGCTCGTGGAGTCGGCGTGTCGCCTGCTGGAAGGTGGCTCTCCGCAGTCGAGTGGAGAGGGACTGATCCACCGCCTGGACAAGGCCGACACCGAGGAGGGGTTGGCAAGTGTGGCGGCCGCAGCGGATCTCGGTGCACCCTACTCGGTGCTGCTCTACGAGCGACTCTTGGGCCGGCCATTTGCGAGTCACCGGGATTCCGTCAGCGAACTCGTCGGCGATTTGTTGGAGAACGCGATCGAGGAAGCGCTGTCGCGAGCCAAGATCAGCTACACGAAGACGAAGCGAGCAGATCAACTTCCCGGATTCGACCAGACGCCGGATTTCGTGATACCAAACCAACACAACGTACAGGTGGTTATCGAGGCGAAGCTGAGCGAGGACGATGGCACGGCGCGCGACAAGGTCACCCGGATACAGCACTTGGCGGATTTGAGTGAACAAGCGGGCGGCGCGGCACACGGGTTTCAAGTCGTGGCCTGTATAGCAGGCCGCGGATTCGGCGTGCGACGGGAGGAAATGAAGAAGCTGCTCCGGGCCACGCGAGGCAAGGTGTTTACGCTCAACAACATTGGACGGCTGGTGGATTGCACAAGGCTCTCGGAATATCGGACGGCCAAAGCTGGTCGCGACAGGGCTGGTACGTGATGCGGAACTGCATCGTGCACGGTGAGCATCGCCTTCGTCCGACAATCGGGTCGGCGCCTGGCATGCCGAGGATTGGGGAAAGGCATGTCTAAAGTTCTACTGCTCCGGAACGCCGAGGCTCTCAGTCGTTGGTTGCATGCGAGACTCCATGGAAGAGCGATGCCGGCGGCGAGTGACCAACACCGGGTCGGCGTAGCGCTGCTCCAGCACGCGCAGGATCTTTGCGACGCCGTAATCGTGCTAGTCGAAAGAAATCTTCCGGGACCTGCTTTGGCGCTCGGAAGGCCACTCCTCGAAGCGTACGCGCGGGCCATTTGGGCACTGCGGTGTGCTGACGAAGGAGACATTGATGGCTTCCTGGAAACCGGACGTCCGAGGGCATGGCGATTTCAGGATCTGGTCGCAGTGCTCGAAGACAGTGCTGCGGCCGAGGCTCAGTGGATAAGGCGGAGGGAAGCGGATCTCGAAGCACTTCACGACCTGACACATGGCGGACGGCTGCACGTATTGGGTCGAGTGCGCGCAGGCACGATTGAGCCAAACTATGCTGAACAAGACGTGGAATGGTTGCTCGTGAGTTCGATAGAAATCCAGCTTCGCAGCGGCCTTGAGTTGTTCGACCTGATGGGAGATGTAGCAGCGGCTGAAGATCTTGCCGCGTTCTCGGAGCGCTTTGATCGTGCGCCGCTATGAGATGTTGCGGTGTGAGGGGATCCCGGGTTCGGGACCGCCCGTGTCCGAGACGAACGACCGTACGCGAACGGGCGGCGCAAGCATCAACGATGTGGCTGTAAGAAAAACCTCGCATTCGGCCGATGCTTGCGATCGGTCGGTGCTGAGCGGAATCGCGGGTCACTACTCCGGTCATCCTGTTCGCACCCTGTTTCGTCCTCGCGGACGGCGCCGGCACTGATCTCGCGCTTGCCGTTGTCGCGGGCGGCG
>JAJDVW010000176.1 GCA_022825925.1 Pseudomonadales bacterium
ACACCCGGAGCATCGCGGCCGACTACGTGCGTGCGGCGTTCGGAGCGGTGGTGTGCCTCGCCCCGCCTGTGTTCATGGATGTGGCGGCCTTGCTGGCATGGGTCCTGGTGGCAGTGGGCGCGCTGTTCGTGGCCTTTGGCCTGAGAACCATGCTCCGCCACCTGACCACCTATGAACTCTCACAGGATGGGATGAGGGCCACGGGACCGCTCGGCGCCACGGTCTCCTGGAAGGGTCTGACAGCCATCAATCTCGCTTACTTCCAGACGCGCCCGAGGCGCAAGATCATCGCAAGGTCCCCGGGCGGCTGGATGGAGCTCACCCTTCGCGAAGGGCCGCAGGCCATCAAGATCGATTCCTCCCTTGAAGGATTCGATGATGTCGTCGGCGAGGCCGCCCGGGTCGCCCGGGAGCGCGGATTGACACTCAATCCGGTCACTCTCGCCAACCTGTCGGCCATGGGATTCGTCCAGACGTCGGGAGACGGGGAGGAGGTCCTGTCGTGACCCCCCTCGTCGAGGTCGAGGATCTCCACATCCGCTTCCGGGTCGGAGACGGCACCGTCGAGGCTGTCAAGGGAGCGTCGCTGACCATGTGGCCGGCGCGCACCCTGGCGCTGGTCGGTGAATCGGGCTCCGGCAAGACCGTGATTTCCCAGGCGATCATGCGCATTCTGCCGCAGGCAGCCGAGATCACGTCGGGCCGCATCCTGTTTCACGATCCCCTCAAAAGTTGCGAGGCGCCGGTCGACATCATCTCTCTCGAGGAGAACGGCCGGGCGATGAGAGCCATTCGCGGCGGACGCATATCGGTGATCTTCCAGGAGCCGATGACATCCCTGTCGCCGTTGCACACGGTGGGTGACCAGGTCAGCGAGGCGCTCCATCTCCACCGCCGCTGCACGAGGGGGGAGGGGCGTGAACTGACCATCGACATGCTGCGCCTCGCCGGTTTTCCGGATGCACGCGCCGCCTTCAACAGCTACCCCTTCGAATTGTCCGGCGGCCTGCGCCAGCGCGCCATGATCGCCATGGCGCTGGTCTGCCGCCCGGCATTGCTGATTGCCGATGAACCGACCACCGCGCTTGATGTCACCATCCAGGCTCAGATCCTCAAACTGGTGAACGACCTCAAGGACGAACTCTCGATGGCAGTGCTGATGATCACCCACGATCTGGGTGTCGTCGCCAACGTCGCCGAGGACATCGTCGTCATGTACCACGGCAGGATCATGGAACGGGGCTCCCTCGATGACATCTTCCGTCGGGCCCGTCATCCCTATCTCAAGGGCCTGCTGGGGGCCGTGCCGCGCTTCGGACTGGGCCCCGGGGAGCGGCTGGTTCCGCTGCGCGAGATACCGATGGCGAACATCGCCGCCATGGGCCGCGCGGAGGCTCGCGGGAAAACCGGCGAAACGCTACTCTCGGTCGAGGGACTGACGAAGACCTTCACCACCCGCAAGTCCGGGTTTCCGTCCCGCGCCAGGACCCGGCATGTTGCGGTGAACGATGTCAGCTTCGAGGTGCGGCGCGGCGAGTGCCTTGGCCTGGTCGGAGAATCGGGGTGTGGCAAGACCACAACGAGCAAGCTCATACTGAAGGCCCTGGAACCCGATGCGGGAACCATCACCTTCGTTGACGACGGCAGGCCACGGGATGTTGCGGCGCTGAAGGACACGGAACTCTTCGCCTACCGCAGAAAGGTGCAGTTCATCTTCCAGGATCCCTTCGGATCGCTCAATCCGCGCATGACGGTGTTCGACATCATCGTCGAACCGCTGCTGATTCACGGTGTGGGCAGCGCCGAAGAACGCGCCGAAAGGGTCAAGGATCTCATCAGTGTCGTCGGCCTGGATGTCCGCCACCTGCGGCGCTATCCGCACAGTTTTTCCGGCGGGCAACGCCAAAGGATCGGCATCGCCCGGGCCCTTGCCCTCGAACCGGAACTGTTGATCTGCGACGAACCGGTATCGGCTCTCGACGTCTCGATCCAGGCGCAGGTTCTCAACCTGCTGAAGGACCTGCAGCGGGAGCTGGGTCTCACCTACATCTTCATTTCGCACAATCTCGCCGTGGTCGACTACATGGCGGACCGCATCGCCGTCATGTGCGCCGGGCGACTCGTCGAACAGGCAGGCCGCAAGGAACTCTTCAGCAATCCGGTGCATCCCTACACCAGGGCCCTGCTGGCCGCCGTTCCGGAGCCCGACCCGCATCGCCGGCTTGACCTGTCGCTGCTCATGGAAGGCCGCGCCTCCGTTCCGGGCGAGTGGCCGGAGCCCTTCACGGAGACCGGTGGCCTCGGCACGGTACGCGTCGGTGACGGTCACTGGGTGCGGGCTGCGGCCGCTCCGGGGGATGTCCTGTCTTGATCGGTCGGGCCGTCGTGGCGCTCCTCGTGGCGTTTCTTGCCATGCCGGCCCTCGCGGAAGAGGTGACGTGGCTTGCGGAGCGGGTCGCTGCCGGCGATCTGCCGCCCCTTCACGAGCGCCTGCCGGATGAGCCGCTCGTCGTCGACGACGGCCGGGCGACCGGCGACTACGGCGGTGACTGGAACATGCTGATCAGCCGAGCCAAGGACACGAGGATCCTCGTTGTCTTCGGCTACGCCCGGCTGGTCGGATACGACGCGTCCTTCTCCCTGGTGCCCGACATCCTCGACTCCTTCACCGTCGAGGACGGGCGCATCTTCACCTTCCGGTTGCGCCGCGGCCACCGTTGGTCGGATGGCCATCCCTTTACCTCAGAGGACTTTCGCTACTGGTGGGAGGATGTTGCGGGAAACCCGGAACTTTCACCGTCGGGCCCGCCCACGGTGATGCGTGCCGGCGGCGTCCTGCCGCTCTTCGAAGTCATCAGCGACGAGGTCGTGCGCTACACCTGGCCCACTCCCAACCCCGATTTCCTGCCGGCGCTGGCCGGCGCAGCTCCGCTCTTCATCTACCGTCCGGCCCACTACATGAAGCAGTTCCATGTGGATCATGGTGATTCGCAAGCGATTGCGCGTCAGGCCGCCGAAGCCGGCAAACCGGGCTGGGCATCGCTCCACAACGCCCTCGACAACCTCTATCGCTTCGACAACCCCGACCTTCCCACCCTGCAGCCGTGGACCATCACCAACGAGGCTCCGGCCCAGCGGTTCATCGGCGAGCGCAATGCCTTCTATCACAAGGTGGACGCCCGGGGCCGGCAACTCCCCTACATGGACCGCGTCGTCATGACGGTGGTCGACAGCAAGCTCATTCCGCTCAAGACGTGGGCCGGGGAAGCCGACCTTCAGGTGCGGGGACTTGCCTTCAACGACTACACCTTTCTCAAGGAGGGAGAGGAACACAACGACTACCGGGTACGGCTGTGGCAGACGGCGAGGGGGAGCCAGCTTGCCCTCTATCCCAATCTCAACGTGGCCGATCCGGTGTGGCGCAGGGTGCTGCGGGACCTCCGCTTCCGGCGCGCCCTTTCGCTCGCCATCAACCGCCGGGAGATCAACCAGGTCATCTACTTCGGTCTTGGCCTTGAAGGGCAGAACACCGTTCTTCCCGCATCGCCCCTCTATCGGGCCGAGTTTCGCGATGCCTGGGCCCGGTTCGATCTCGAGAAGGCCAATCGGCTGCTCGACGACATGGGGCTTGTCGTCGAAGACGGCATGCGCCTGCTTCCCGACGGCAGACCCCTCGAGGTCATTGTCGAGACCGCCGGCGAGAACCCCGAAGAGACCGACATCCTCGAACTGATCCACGATTCCTGGGCCGCGGCCGGAATCAAGCTCTACCCCAAGCCCCTGCAGCGCGAGGTCCTGCGCAACCGCATCTTCGCCGGAAAGACGGTGATGGCCATGTGGTTCGGCAACGAGAACGGCGTGCCGGTGGCGGACATGAGCCCCGGCGAGTTCGCGCCCACCACCCAGCAGCTGCTGATGTGGCCGCGGTGGGGCCAGTACCACGAAACCAGTGGCGCCGCCGGGGAGCCCATCGACATGGAGGCGCCCCGCCGCCTCATGGATCTCTATCTCGCATGGCGCAAGAGCCGGACCGTTGATGAACGCCGGACCATCTGGGAAGAGATGCTGGAGCTTTACTGCGACGGCGTCTATTCCATCGGCCTGGTTGCCGGAATCCTTCAGCCCCTTGCCGTCTCGAACCGGATGAGGAACGTGCCGGAGGAAGCCATCTACAACTGGGATCCCGGAGCCCAGCTCGGTGTGTGGCAGCCCGATACGTTCTTCTTCGTCGATGGCGACGACGGCCGGCCATGATCGCCTTCACCGTTCACCGGCTTATCATCATGGTGCCGACGCTGATCGGCATCAGCCTCATCACGTTCATCATCATCCAGCTGCCACCCGGCGACTTCCTGTCGACCATGATCGCCGAATGCGAGGCCCAGGGTGAATCGGGCTGCATGGAACAGATCGGCATCTACCGCCAGGAGTTCGGTCTCGACCGGCCCATGTGGCAGCAGTACGTGATCTGGGTCGCCGACCTTGTCCAGGGCGACATGGGAATCAGCTTCGAATACAACAAGCCGGTGGCCGAGGTCATAGGCGAAAGCCTCTGGCTCACCATCATCGTGTCCGGCGCGACCATCATCTTCACCTGGGTCGTCGCCTTTCCCATCGGGGTCTACTCGGCGACCCACCAGTACTCCTGGGGAGATCACGGGCTCACCTTCCTCGGTTTTCTGGGCCTGGCCACGCCCAACTTCCTGCTGGCCCTGGTGCTGCTGTTCCTCGGGAACGTGTGGTTCGGAACGTCGATTGGCGGGCTGATGGATCCCGTCTATATCGATCAGCCCTGGACCTGGGGGAAGTTCCTCTCGATTCTGGAACACCTGTGGATTCCGGTTGTGGTGATCGGCACGTCCGGCACGGCGGGCATGATTCGCCGCCTGCGCGCCAACCTGCTTGACGAACTCCACAAGCAGTATGTCGTCACGGCGAAGGCCAAGGGGCTGCATCCGGCGAGAGTGCTCGTGCGCTATCCGCTGCGCATGGCCCTCAATCCCTTCATCGCGGATATCGGCAATCTGCTTCCCCAGGTCATCTCCGGTGCGGTGATCGTGTCGGTGGTGCTGTCGCTCCCCACCACCGGGCCGATTCTGCTGCGTGCGCTGCAGACCCAGGACATGTATCTCGCCGGATCGTTTCTGATGTGCCTGGCGCTGCTCACCGTCCTCGGGGTGCTGGTCTCGGATCTGTTGCTGGCCGTGCTCGATCCACGGATTCGCCTCGGCAGCAGCGGGAGCCGGTGATGCGCGACGCACCCGGCCATCTCGACCACTGGACCGATACCGGGCACTGGGATCCCCATGACGTCGACACGCTGACGCCGGAACTCGAGCGCTTCTATCTCGCCAACCAGTGGACGCTGATGTGGTGGAAATTCCGCCGCCACCGCCTTGCCGTCATCTCCGGCATCATCCTTCTGGCCACGTTCCTTTCCATCGCCATATCGGAGATTCTCGCCCCCTACAATCTCCACACGCGCAATACCGACCACATCTATGCGCCGCCGCAGATGGTGCGGCTGTTTCACGAAGGCCGGTTTGTCGGACCCTTCGTCTACGGCTACGACTACCACCTCGACATGTCCAACCTGCAGCGGGTCTACACCCCGGACCGGACCCGGGTCGAACGTCTGCGGTTCTTCTGCCTGGGCGATGAATACACGTTCTGGGGCATGGTCGAGATGCGGTTCCACGTCGTCTGTCCGGCCGAGGGCGGCACGCTCTTCCTGCTGGGGACCGACAGGCTGGGACGCGATCTCCTGTCCAGAATTCTCATGGGCGCGCGGATATCGCTCACGGTGGGCCTCATCGGCATCGCCATCAGCTTCCTCTTAGGCATCGTCCTGGGTGGGCTTTCGGGCTACTACGGCGGCTGGGTCGACGGTCTCGTGCAGCGCATGATCGAGATCATTCGCAGCTTCCCGGAATTGCCTCTGTGGATGGCGTTGTCGGCGGCCCTGCCGATCACCTGGAGCCCGGTCCTGGTCTACTTCGGCATCACCATCATTCTCGGCCTCTTCGACTGGACCGGACTGGCGCGGGCCGTGCGCTCGAAACTGCTGGCCCTGCGGGAGGAGGACTTCGCCACTGCCGCCGTGCTCATGGGCGCGAAGCCGTCACGGGTCATCTTCCGTCACCTGCTTCCCGGCTTCACGAGCCATCTCATTGCCTCGGCGACGCTCTCCATTCCCGGCATGATCCTGGGCGAGACGGCGCTTTCCTTCCTGGGCCTGGGCCTGAGGCCTCCGATCACGAGCTGGGGCGTTCTCCTGAACGAGGCCCAGAACATCAACATCGTGGCGCTCTACCCCTGGCTCATGCTCCCCGTCGTTCCCGTCATCATTGTCGTTCTCGCCTTCAACTTCCTCGGCGACGGACTGCGCGACGCCGCCGATCCCTACCGCTGACAGGAACCCTCCCTTCGGCCAATCCATCGGATTGCCATGAAAGCCGGGCGCGCCCCTTGCGGATCCAGAAATGTGCGACGTCCCGCGTCCCGTCGACTCGCCTGGTGAATGCGACACGTGGCCTCGAGTGCGGACGTGGCGGCTGAGGCCCGTAGCCCGATGGACGCCGGACCCGACGGGCGTCAGGCGTCGAGGCGATACTCGCTGAACGTGATGTCTCCGGCGTAGGGCGCCCGGGCCACTCGCATCACGCGCTCCGTGGTGTCCATGATCACCGTGGCCACGGTCGATGACGGTTCGGCGGCACCCGCACTGTCCGCTCCCGGAGACGCCAGGACGGCGGAAGGCGTGCCGTAGGTATCGGCGAAGGCGTCCTCCATGTCCGTCGGGGTCACGTGACCGATGCACTGGGCAAGACGGCTTTCCACCCGGCTGTCGCGATAGATCGAACTGGGCGCGCTGGCGAGACCGGTGTCGACCACCCGTGCCCGGGCGGCGGCGGTGCGAAAGTGATTGGCGTGGACGAGAATGCCGCGGTCCGGCTTTTCCCAGAAGACCTCCGCGGGCGTCGTCTCGAGGTCGATGGCCTCTCCCGCCGCGTCGGAGATCATCAGGTTGACGGAGAAGGAACGCCTGGCGTTGAGAACACCGCCGACAGCTTCCGCGAGACCCGCTGATTCCAGGATCCGGCGGCGGATGAACGGAATCGGCACCGCGTCCTGAGCCGGGGGTTCGGGGCAGTCGAGAAAGTTGCCGGTGACAGCGATGCCATGGCTGTTCATGCCGGCGCGGGCGACGATTCCCGCCTCGACGAAGATCAGCAGGCGCAGGCCGTCCTCCTGTTCGAGGCGCATGACAACCGCAGTATCCTTGCAGGCGTCGAACCAGTCCCAGTTCTGGCCATGGATGAGGTGACCGTCGGCCGTCGCCTCCGGCAACGCAATGGCCCCCGTGCAGCCATCGGCATGGAGTTCGGTGTCGCCGTTCCTGTCATAGAGCAGTTCGGTTCGCGCATTGAGAGCGACGATATCCTCGACCGGTCTCTCGGATCCCGCGGCGATGCCGCGAATCTCTTCGACGACAGTCGCATTGAAGGCAACGAGACGCGGCAGATAGCGACCGGCCAGGAGACGGACCTCGGACCACGCAAGGGAACGTTGTTCCAGCAGGCGGCTGTAAATCGCGACACTCCGGGAGATCCTGTCACCGCTCTGGCGCCCGATCGCCACCCCGCGCTCGAACGGCGGGCCCGCCGCCTCGATAAGAGGAAACGCCTCCGTCATGACACCCGAATGTCCCGATGAATCGTCATAATTCGGCCATCACGAACCAGGAATATTCGACACGCCGAAATCCACTGATCAATACAGAGCCGCCATATCCGATGGAATGGACGCCCCCTCCCGACGGCATCGCGATGTGCCAAGGTGACGGTGTGAACAACGCCACGGCATAGGAGAAGGCATCCATGGAACAGGTTAACATGATCGGGATTGATCTGGCGAAGAACAGCTTTCAGCTGCACGGCGCGGGTGCGGACGGATCGGTTTCCTTCCGCAGGAAGCTGAGCCGGGGGAGAGTGCTTGATTTTCTGGCCTCGCAGCCGAGCTGTGTGGTGGCGATGGAGGCGTGTGCGAGCGCCCACTTCTGGGGACGGGAGATCGGCGAGCTCGGCCACGAGGTCAGGCTGATTCCGCCGATCTACGTGAAGCCGTTCGTGAAGCGCCAGAAGAATGACACGACGGACGCGGAGGCTATCGTTGAGGCTGCGCAGCGTCCCACCATGAGCTTCGTGGCCGTGAAGACGGCAGAGCAGCAGGCCCAAGGGATGCTGTTCCGCACGCGAGACCTTCTGGTGCGTCAGCGCACGCAGACCATCAACGCGCTGAGGGGTCACCTGGCGGAGTTCGGGGTCGTTGCGCCACAGGGACCGGCTCACGTCACGCGGCTGGCGCAGGCTCTGGAGGATCCGACGGTGGCGCTGCCGGACCGGGTTCGCGAGTTGGGCACACTCCTGTTCGATCGGATCGTGGCCCTCGGTGCCGAGATCGCACGCCTGGAGAAAGAGCTTCGTGACTGTGCCCGGCATGACGACGAGGCGGCCCGCATGATGACCATTCCAGGGGTTGGGCCGATCACCGCGATGGCGCTGCAGGCCTTCGCCCCGCCGATGGAGAGCTTCCGGCGAGGCCGGGACTTCTCCGCCTGGCTGGGCCTGGTGCCGCGTCAGCACACGACCGGCGGCAAGCCAAGGCTGGGCAAAGTATCGAAGATGGGCCAGCGCGATCTCCGGCGGCTGTTGATCACGGGCGCCATGGCGGTCGTCCGCCATGCGGTCCGTCGCGGCGAGACGAAGGACTCCTGGCTGGCCGGGATGCTGGCGCGCAAGCCGAAGATGCTTGTCGCGGTGGCGCTGGCCAACAGGATGGCGCGCATCATCTGGGCGCTGATGACAAGGAAGGAGAGTTACCGGGCTCCCGCCGCCGCCTGAGAGAACGGCGACGGGCGGGCAGCCGTCGGGGATGTGGGCAGATCGCAGGACGGGTAAGGGCAAAGGTCAATGAGACCGGGTTGGGAAAACCAGAAGTGACCGTAGGGCTCTTGAGCTCGCGTATCCGAATTGGACCCAATCCGCGTGCTTCCATACAGGCCCGCGGCGCTGAAACAGCCGCATCATGAGGCCGGATAGACGACAGCACCTGACCACATGCACAAAACCCTACCAACAAATGCTTGCATCACAGGGGGCGTCCATAGACGGTCACTGATCACCCATAAGGAAGGAGGCACCCCATGGACATGGCATTCACGCGCGAGGACCTCGACGTCCGCGAACGGGCACGCAGCTTTGCCCGCCAGCATCTCTGGCCCCACGAAATCACGCTCGACGAGAACGGATCACTCGATGAGGCGACGGAAGCCGGTATACGCCAGGGGGTCCTCGACTACCGTCTCAATGCCATCAACCACGACCCCGAGCATGGCGGCCAGGGCATGACGATTGTCCAGCAGTGCATCGTCAACGAGGAGGTCGGTTCGGCAACCAATGGTCTCTGGGGACGGGTCTGGCAGCCACCCATCTGCCTGAAGCAGGGAACGCCCGAACAGATCGCGGCCTATCTGGTGCCGGCATGCCGTGGCGACATCACGGTGTCGTTCTGCGTCACGGAGCCCGGAGCCGGCTCGGATGCCGGCGGCATCAGGACATCGGCAAGCCTCGACGGAAACCACTACGTCATCAACGGCGAGAAATGCTTCGCCAGCCACTCAGACAGTGCCGAGGCCAATCTTGTGACCACCATCATGGATGGCGATCCGGCACGCCCGACCCTGTTTCTCGTCGACAAGGGAACGAGGGGGTTCGACATGCGACGCATGCCCCGATTCTCCCAGCGCTCGGGTCACGAACACCCCGAGGTCGATCTAGTTGACGTGCGGATCCCGGCGACCCAGATGCTGGGTGACGTCGGCGAAGGATTCGAACTCACCAAGGACTGGTTCGTCGAGGCCCGCCTGGCAATTGCGGCGCGCAGTATCGGCATGGCAATCCGCGCCTCGGAACTGGCGCTTGAATGGGCCCGGGAGCGCCAGCAGTTCGGCCGGGCCATCATCGAGTTTCAGGGAATCGGATTCATGTTCGCCGAGATGGCGACGGAGATCATGGCCGGCAAGTCGATGATCTACCGCACCGCCCAGGAAATCGACTCCGGCCTCGACCGCCGGACGGCCCATGCCAAGGCGAGCGCCATCAAGTACTACTGTTCGGAAGCCGCGTTCCGGGTCGTCGACCGTGCGGCACAGGTCTTCGGGGGACGCGGCATGATGTGCGAAAATCCCGTCGAGCGGTTGACCCGCGATGTCCGTCTCGAACGGATCTGGGAGGGCACCTCCGAGATCCAGAAGGTCATCATGGCAGGCCAAATCATGAAGCGTGGCCTCGATCCCTACGCCGGCTGGACCTGACATGCGTCACCCGCGATCGCTCGGCGAGATCGTCGACCACGGACTGTGCCTGGGTTGTGGCCTGTGCCAGGCCATCGCCGGACGGGACAAGGTCGCGATGGACTGGGTTGATCCGCCGGGGCGTCTGCGTCCGGTCATTCGCCAGCACCTGGACGAGGCGAGCGAGCGCGCCATTCTCGAAACCTGCCCCGGCATGCGACTTGACGGCGCCCCCGATCTTCTACGGCATGGCGACACGGTGTCCGTGGATCCGGCATTCGGACCCTACATCCGTGTCTGGAAGGGCCACGCCCGTGACCCCTCCATCCGTGACCTGGCGTCTTCGGGTGGAGCGCTGACAGGCCTTGCCATCCACCTCCTCGAGAGTGGCGCGGTCGACTTCATCAGCCACGTCAGCGCCGACGAGAACCGCCCCATGCGTTCCCGCAGTCATGTCTCGCGGACACGCGATGACGTGCTGGCGGCAGCAGGATCGCGCTATGGTCCGGTGGCGCCCCTCGACCGCTTCACGGATCTCCTCGATGAGGGTCGCCCCTTCGCAGTCATCGGCAAGCCTTGCGACATATCCGGCGTCCACAATTTCGCCCGGCACGACCCCCGGGTCGAAGAACTGGTCCATGCGACTCTGGCGTTTTCATGCGGCACCTTTGCAGACCTCGACTGTTCGCGTCAGATGCTGGAACGCGTGGGGTTTCCGGGGGGCGCCGGTGGTGAGGAGAATCTCTCGCTCTTTCGCTATCGCGGTCATGGCTGTCCCGGTCCCACCCGGGCGGTTGATCTTGATGGCACAGTCTATGACGAGGACTATCTCGATTTCTGGTATGGGCCACAGGGCTGGACGTTCCAGTTCCGCTGCCGGATCTGCGCCGATCCCACCGGGGAGACGACGGATGTCACGGTGGCGGATGCCTGGCCCGGCGGAGCGCCGGAAACAAACGAGGAAGGTGGATGGAGCACGTTCATCAGCCGCACCAAACGCGGCGACGTTCTGATGCAAGACGCCATCGATGCAGGCGTCCTCGTCGTCGAGGAACACGACATTTCTCTCATGCATGAGGTCCAGCCCCACCAAGTGGAGAAGAAACAGGCGATCAACGCTCGCCTGGAGGCCATGGCTGAAGGTGGATGCGTCATGCCCGACTTTCGCAATCTCAATCTCGACGAGGCCGCGGCGCAGCGCGACCATGTCTTCCACAGCACCAACCGGAACGGCATGCGCAAACGGCTCTCCCGGGGCCTGAACCGGGAATAGAGGTGCCAAGTGGCCTCATCCTGCATATTCCGTTCCGGACTCCTTGAAGGGAGTCATGTGTTCATCACCGGCGGCGGCACCGGCATCGGCTTCGCTTGCGCCCGGGAGCTTGGCCTGCTTGGCGCGAAAGTCACGATCGCAGCGCGCAGGCAGCAGGTTCTCGAGGAAGCCTGCGGCGAACTTGCCGAACAAGGCATCGATGCTGCCTACCGGGTCCTCAACATCCGCGACGACTCGGCCTGTCAGGAGGTCCTCCGGAACACCATCCAGGAGCGCGGCCTTCCCGACCATCTCGTCAACAACGCCGGTGGCCAGTTTTCGGCCAGGGCGCAAGACATCTCTGCCAACGGTTTCCGGGCCGTGATGGATCTCAACGTCCAGGGCACCTGGCAGATGAGCAGCGCCTTTGCCCGGGCGCATCGCGCCAGCGGCACCCCGGGGCGCATCGTCAACATCGTCTTCGCCCACACAGAAGCGATGGAACGCTTTGCCCACGGCGCGGCGGCCCGCGCCGCAGTCGTAAACCTGACGCGCACCCTGGCCCTTGAATGGAGCGATCACCGGATCCTCGTCAACGCAGTGGGCCCCGGTGCCGTCATGACCGAGGGCATGCGTCAGTACGACGCGTCCGACAGTGGCGAGACGGCAAGCCAAGCCTTCCCGATACCGCGTCTCGGCACGCCTGACGACATCGCCTGGATGGTCGCCTACCTCCTCTCCCCCGCCGGTGACTGGATCACCGGCAGCATCTTCACCATCGATGGTGGCGCCAGTCTCGGCCGCCGCGAGCGATGACGAACCCTGCCAGGTTCTCACTGAAAGGGACCTCTGCCTCCAGTTGTCGATAGTGCCCGGCCCACAGAATTGGCGCAGTGCGTTCCGTTCTCTCAGTCTGGATGTGTTGATTGTGTCCGCAGGGGCGAGCCAGGATTCACGCAGGCGAGCCTCCTGAGAACTGCGGGGGATGCCAGCATGCAGCCGGTGGCTTGACGGTGACGTCACCAAACTCAACCCTGTCACCGGCCGCAGCACCGGAGGCCATCCATGCCTGTCGCGACCACCTGTATCGGGGCTTATCCCAAACCGGCTTACGTGCCACACGCGGCATGGTTCCACGGTGACGCACAGACCGGAGAGGCGGACGCGGCGGAGTTGTCGCCCGGGGAGCGGCAGGCCATCCTAGATCGCGCAACACGAGAGGTGGTGGCCGAGCAGGACTCGTTCGGCATCGACATTCCGACGGACGGCGAGATCCGAAGGGCGAACTACATCCACTACCACTGTGCCCACCTCGAAGGCTTCGAACTCGACACGCTGACCGAGTGCACGATGCGCAACGGAGCCTGGACGGCCGAAGTGCCCACCTTCACCGGCCGGATCAGCTCAGGCGCGCCGTTCCTGGTGCGGGACTGGACCGTCGCGCAGAGTGCGACCTCAAAGCCCGTCAAGATCACGGTGCCAGGACCTCTGACGGTCTCGGACTCAACGGCCAATCTCTTCTACCCAGATCGCCGTTCGTGGTGCGCCGACCTCGCCGAAGCGCTCAACGTGGAGATCCGTCGCCTGGCAGAGGCTGGCTGCCGGCACATCCAGGTTGACGAACCGCTCTTTGCACGTCTGCCGGACGAAGCCCTTGAGTTCGGAATCGAGAACCTCGAACGGTGCTTTCACGGTGTCCCCGACGGCGTAACCCGTACGATGCACATGTGTTGCGGCTATCCCGACAGGCTTGACGAGACTGACTACGTGAAGGCCGATCCGGAGGTCTACACGAAACTGGCCGGCGCGGTGAACGCCAGTCTCGTCGACGCGGTCTCGATCGAGGACGCCCACCGCCACAATGATCTCCGCCTGCTCGAAACCTTCGCCGACACCACGGTCATTCTCGGAGTTGTCGAGATAGCTTCAAGTCGCGTCGAGACGTTCGAGGAGATCGTTTCTCGCCTCCGGGAAGCACTCGACCACATCGATGCCGGGCGCTTGATGGCCGCCCCCGACTGCGGTCTCATCATGCTGGGCGCGGACCTCGTGCGCGCCAAGCTCCGGAGTCTTGTCAAGGCCGCGCGCGCAGTCTGACCAGCCTCACCGGGGCACGGTTCGGATCCCGAAATCGCCCGGGCGCTATCCTTGTGCGACCTGCGGCGAAGCAGATCAACACCCCTCCCGGTTCGCGTCGGAGTGTCGTGGTCCGTTTCCCCGAAAGCGATGCCAGACCACCAGCCCGCAGGGCACTTTCCCTTCGCCACCGCAGCCTCTCCCTGCGGACTGAATCGGGCCATGTGGATATGCCGCTCACAGCGACAAGATTGACCACGGCGCCGGGCTTGCGACACCTCACGTTCTGATATGGCAAATGTCATAGAAAGCTCGGTTCATTACAAATCTCCACTGTGCGACTTGTCCGGAAGTTGGAAACTACCGGACGGTGCCATTCTCGGGAGCAGACGCATGAATTCGAGGGACGTTCATACAAAAACGGCCATTTACTTGCGGCGCTTGAGACTGGCCATGGGCGGCCTTGTGATAGCGGTGCTATTGCTGTTGGGAAATGGACTCCAGCATTTGAGCGGAAAAGCACCCTTCCTTCATTTCCAAGAAGCCCGCGCCAGTAGCGGCGATGGCGACGGAGACGGGGACGGAGACGGCGACGGGGACGGCGACGGCGACGGGGACGGCGATGGGGATGGCGATGGGGACGGCGACGGCGACGGGGATGACGACGACGCGAAGGGTCCTACTGGTGGCCCCGGCGACCTCGCTCGCAGGCTGCGCGAGGGTCGATTCTGAGGCGGCTGCCGAGGGCGCCTGTCCGACGCTCTTCCACTACGCGGCGACATTTCGAGAGCGAGCTGCCGGCGAGATCGAACAGCTTGCCGAAGACTCGGCGATCGTCAGGATGCCGAGCGACTACGCGGTGGTGCGGGAGCAGACCCGCGAATGCAGGCGGGGCCGGACCGTGACCTGAAGGTTCGAATCGAATCGCCCGGCAACATCCGACTCCGGAGCTTCAATCCTCATGCTGCACTTCACGAAAATCGCCCAGGGGGTGGACACCCGGCCGTTGCTGGCGGAGCTGGACGCGGCTCCCGGGATGTGGTTCGTGGACACGAGCCGCCAGCGCAGGATCCGCTGCCAGCGCAACACGCGCAACATCTTTCTGCGCGCTCCCCGCAAACCGCTGCCGCCCGGAGCGAAGAACGCGAACGACGTCCACGAGAGCCGCGTCGCACGATCAGCCAGGAAGTTCCCGCGCACGCTGGCGTATTGCGAGAGCGTTGCCGACCGACTGGGTGGAACCCTCGGTCGCGCGACCCTGGTGGCCCTGCTGCCGCACGGCCGGGTGTTCCCGCACGTCGATGCCGGCGCCTACTACCGGATCCGGGACCGCTTCCACCTTGTCCTGAGGAGTGCCGAAGGAAGCCCGCTGGCGGCGGGCGACGAACGGGTCGTGATGCGCCCGGGCGAGCTGTGGGCGTTCGACAACAAGGCACGGCACTGGGCGGACAATCCGTCCGAAGAGCCGCGCGTGCACCTGATCTTCGATGTCCTCCCCGCTCCGGGACGCGGGTTCCACGTGCTCCCCCTGGAGGGCTCGGACCAGTCGGGCAGGTCGGAGTGCCGGAGCACCGAAGCTCTTCCTCGCGCCATGGCGTGACCCTGGATGGTAATCGGCGCCGCGGTCGCGCCAGAGGTCCGCTCCCCGCAGTCCGCCGCGGGAGCCTGCGGCTCCGCTCAGGACGCCAGGACGCATTGACGAATGCCGAATTCCATCGGCCGGAGAATCTTCACGGCCGCCGCGAGCGCATGGGCGGCGGAATCCACGCGCACGGCGTTGTCGTAGACCTCCGTGCGGAGCGCTCCGAGCACGCGCTTCCGTTTCGAGACGTAGAACGCGTCGCGCTCGTCGCGAAACTGCAGTTGTCGCAGGGAGCGAAGGCCGCGAGCGACGGCGCGCTCGTAAACTTCGGCACGGGTCCGATCACCCGTCGCGCGAGCCAGCGCCGCCGCATCGGCGAGCCCTTCCAGGTACGCGCCGGTGGAGGCCGCATGCGGCGGCCCGAAGTCGGGCCGGCGCGGGTTGTAGAACCGTCCCCTCAGGTCCGGCGCCAGCCCGTCCCACTGCTGCATCGGCAGGAGCCAGTCGTTGATCTCGAAGACGAAGTCCGCGAATTCCCGCCGCCCCGTCTGCGCGTACAGCGACGCGCATGCCTGGGTGTGCCACGGCACGAATGCGGGATTTCGCCTGCGACGGTGTCGTGCCCGGCAGCGCTCGAACGCCGCCGCGCAACGCTCCAGCGAAGACGCGGCGGCGAGTCCCCGGCGCGCCGCCTCGGCCTGGAACAGCAGAGCTTCCCCCGAGTAGAAGTTCCAGTTCTCGCCGTCGCGCTCGCGGGGGGAGAAGAAGGTGCGGAATCCGAGCTCGTCGTCCACGAGCGAGTCGACTCCCGCCGCGAGCATGCGCAGCTCTTCGAGGAACTCCTCCCGGGCGGGACTTTCCAGGATCGCGAGCGCGGCCAGGGCGGCGGCGCCGAGCTTCGCGCCCGTGCGCTCGACGATGGCCCCCCGCCCGTTGCCGATGTCGCGGAAGTAGCGCCTCAGGTTGAAGCGGAGATTCCGCCGCGCCGCGTCGCGAATCTCCGCGCTCCCGCGCAGCTCTCCCAGGCGGGCCAGGGCCAGCGACGCCAGGCACCGGCGAATGGCGTTGTCGGCGGGCGATTCCTCGCCCCGGCTCGGCCAGTACTTGTAGGGCAGCGCTCCATCGGCCGACAGGTTGCCGGTCATCCACCGGCCGATACCCGTTGCCAGATCGCCCGCGCGGTCTTCGTCCGCCGACGGAACCGGGTCGATCAGCGTCGAGCCGCGATAGAGCTCCACCGGCGCGTGGCCGGTCTCGCCGGGCAGCAGGAACTGCCGGGCGGAGAACGCCCGCAAGGTGCCGCGGGCGCGGAATTCTTCGGTATCGATCCCGCGGCCGTCCAGGAACTTCTGGAGCGCCCGTCCGAATCCGAGGTTCGCGGCGAGCATCCGCGTCGGTGAGAGCCGTTCCACCTCTCCGCCAAACGCGATCTCGATGCCGACGATCCCGCGGGCGCGATTGAAGAAGACCCGCGAGAACCGGTTCGCGGCGACGCAGCGAAAGTCATCGGCGACGCAGACTTCGACCACCTCGTCGGGGAGCGCACCGATCCGCTCTCGCAGCTCGGCCAGGGGGGCGGTGTCCATCCAGCCACTGCGCTGCGCCGCGCCATTTCTCCGAACACGGAACCAGGTACTGCCGCCCGGACCGTGACGGGGCTTCAATGCGACACGAGCCGGACCGGCGGCTTCTCCTTGCGAGTCGAGGATTCGCTCGGAATCGACATCAGCAGCGGCTGGATGATCTCGGCGACGAACTCCGCTCGTCCGCTGACACCGGCCTTCGCGTACAGCGACGTGGCCTGCAGCCGGCAGGTGCTTTCCTTGACGCCGCGCGCATCGGCGATCTCGGTGAATCGATACCCCTTGATGATCATCCAGGCGACGTCCTTCTCGCTGCGGGTCAGCCGCCACTCCTCCATCCGTTCGTCGATGACGGCGGCGAGCTCGCCGGAGAACGCCCTGTTTCGTTCCGCCTCGCGCCGCAGGCTCTCCCTCAGGCTGCGCAGGTCGCGCGTGCCGATGACGAGCGCCACCGATATTCCGACGAAGACGATCGACTCGATGACGAAGTGAAGGGATCCGAACTCGCCTTCGAGCAGCACATCCGCCGCGAGGTCGTAACCGAAGAACACGATCGCGCCCGCGAGCGCCATCAACTCCAGTCTGCGGCGCCGGATGAGTCGTCGCGACGGCGTGTTCATGCGCTCGATTGTGCGCGCCGCCTGCCCGCATTGCCAATGCGGCGCTCACTCCGGGATCGGGACCTCGTTCTCGTCAAGTCGCGATGATCCTGTCCCACGCACGTATACTCTTCGCATGGCGGGCAGATTCAACACCGACGTCCTGGACCGGGCGCTCGCGCGGCAGCGGCGGGAACGCGAGGCGCTTCGCCTCGCGGTGCAGGCACGAGCGCTGCAACTGCTCGACGAATCACCGGTCGCGCTGGACGAGGCGATCCTGTTCGGCTCGGTCGTGCGCCCGGGTCGCTTCGACGCTCGCTCCGACATCGACATCGCCGTCCCCGACCTCGAGCCCCGCGACTTCTTCACTCTCATGGGGCACCTGGAAGAGGGTCTGGGGCGCGAGATCGACCTCGTGCCGATCGACACCTGTCACTTCGCCGACTCGATCCGACGGATGGGGCTCACGTGGAACCGGACCGGTACGTAACGTTCGCGGCGCAGGTTCGAGCCCAGCTCCTCGAGATCGCCGCCATCTACGATCGCATCGACGCGCGGGAACGGGTACCCGGTCCCGCGGGTCGCGAGAGCCTGGCCCTCCAGCTTCACAACCTCTACAGCGCGGCGGAAGGACTGTTCGAGATGGTTGCGGATGCCTGCGAGAACCATGTCGAGGCCGGCGCTAGCTATCACACGTCGCTTCTCAGGCGCATGCGCGTCGCGGTACCCGGCATTCGGCCCGCCGCCGTCTCCGATGAATCCATGCCGCTTCTCGACACTCTGCGCCGTTTCCGCCATGTCGTCCGGCACGCCTACAGCGCCGGGATCGACGGGCGACAGCTCCGCATTGTGATGGAGGACGCCCGGACCCTCCGGCCGGCGCTGTGGCGCGACGTGGAGGCGCTTCTCACCGATATGGAGCCGACGGACTCGTAAGGTGCTCGCCCGAGGAGGCGATTCCTCGCGGTCCGTGTACCGCCGAGTCCGCGGGCGATGTTCACTCACCCGGACTCCGGTCCGGCGACGGCGCACCGCGGCGGCGGAGCGCGACAGCGCCTACTCCGGGATCGGGATCTCGTTCGTCCTCCTCGGCACGTGGTAGCCGCGCTGCACCGCGGGACGGCTCGCGATCTCGACGTACCAGCGCCGCACGTTCGGGAAGTCCGCGAAGTCGATCTCCTGCCACTCGTAGCGCGAGACCCAGGGCCAGGTCGCCATGTCCGCGATGCTGTACTCCGTGCCCGCGAGGTACGGATTGTCCTCCAGGCGCTCGTTCATCACCCCGTAGAGCCGGTCCGCCTCGTTGCGGAAGCGCCGCTCCGCGTACTCGCTCGTGCCGGGATTGAACTTCACGAAGTGGTGCACCTGCCCGAGCATGGGGCCCGCACCGCCCATCTGCCACATCAGCCACTCCAGCACCCGCCAGCGCCCCTCCCCGCCGGCCGGCATGAACCGCCCGGTCTTCTCCGCGAGGTAGACGAGAATCGCGCCCGACTCCATCAGCGAGAGTCCGTTGTCCCTGTCGACGATGGCGGGGATCTTGTTGTTGGGCGAGATCTTCAGGAAATCGGGGTGGAACTGCTCGTCGGCGCCGATGTTGACCGGGTGCGTCTCGTACGCGAGCCCGAACTCCTCGAGGGCGATGGAGACCTTGCGGCCGTTGGGGGTGCTCCAGGTGTAGAGGTCGATCACGGTGACTGGGTCCTCGCTGGGTGCAGAAGTCGAATGTCGGAGAGCGGCATGGTGTCCGGCGGCTGCCGCGTCGAGGGAAGGAAAGCCGCCCGACTCCGTATCCGCCGCGGAACCGATCCTTGAACGTACGGGGCGCGAATGATACCCCGGAGAACGGAAGTCGGCTTGACGCACGGGTACCGCGCGGCCTGCCGCACGCGATACGGTCGCGGGCAATCGCGGCCCCGAGCCGGCCGCCGGATGCACTCCCGGCCGATGGCGGACGACGTTCGTCTCCGGTCGGATTGCGAGCCGGGAGCGCGTTCCAGCGGAAAAATGACGCTAGAATCACCGCCATGGACGAGACGCTCGCCGGGGCGGCCGGGCCTGCCGCGCCCCGCCGCCTGTGGCCCTACCTGCTGCCGATCGCGATCTTCGCCGGCATCGGGGTGCTGCTGTACCTCGGGCTGTTTCGCGATCCCTCCCTCGTTCCGTCGCCGCTCATCGGCAAGCCGGTGCCGGAGTTCGCGCTGGGGCCGGTGCAGGGACGCACGCTCGGGCTCTCGTCCGATGATCTGCGCGAAGAGGTCACGCTCGTCAACGTCTTCGCCTCGTGGTGCGTCGCCTGCCGCGACGAGCATCCGCTGTTCCTCGCCCTCGAACGCGAGGGCGTCATACCGATCCACGGCCTCAACTACAAGGACGCGCCGCCCGACGCCGCCGCCTGGCTCGACGCCCTCGGCGACCCCTACACGCGGATCGGCGCCGACATCGACGGCCGCGTCGGCCTCGACTGGGGCGTCTACGGAGTGCCCGAGACGTTCGTCGTCGACGGCAACGGCCGCATCGCGTACAAGCACATCGGACCGGTGACGCCCCGCGTGCTCGACGAGATCATCCTTCCCCTGGTGCGCGGGCTGCGCGCGGGCTCCTGAGACCGCGATGAAGCGCACCGTCCAATGCCGCCCACGTGACGAACGGGTCCCCGTCATGCGCGATGCGTCATGAGACCGCGATGAAGCGAACCGTCGAACGCCGCAGCTTCGTCAAGCTCTGCGCCGCCGCCGCGGCCGCGGCGGGCGCGAACCCCGCGCTGCTCGCCGCCGCGGGAACGACGGCGCGACTCTACGACCGCACCGCGCTGGTGGACGACGACGGCGCGCCGATCACCGCCCGAAGACTCGACGTCGGGCGCACCTACCTCTTCCACTACCCCTACGCGACCACCCCCTGCTTCCTGCTCGATCTCGGCCGCCCGGTCGGCGCCGCGGCCGAGCTTTCCACCGAGGCCGGCGACCCCTACGCGTGGCCCGGCGGGGTGGGCGAGGGCCGCTCCATCGTCGCGTTCGCCGCGATCTGCGCCCACCGGATGACCCATCCGGCCCGGGAGGTGACCTTCATCAACTACCGCCACGGAAAGGTGCGCTACCTCGACTCCGGCGACCGGGCGCGCGAGGGGAGCGGGGTCATCTTCTGCTGCTCCGAGAAGAGCGTCTACGACCCGGCCGACGGCGCCCGGGTGCTCGGCGGGCCGGCGAAGCAGCCGCTCGCCACCATCCTGCTGCAGGCCGAGCCGGAGACCGGAGCGCTCTACGCGCTCGGCACCATGGGCGGCGAGATGTACGACGCCTACTTCGAGAAGTTCGCGTTCCGCCTCGCCCTGGAGCACCTGACCAGCGACATCCAGCGCCCCGCCGGCGCGACCTCGGTGGTCACGGACATCGAGACGTACTCGCGCACCATCATGCAGTGCTGACCCGGGCGGTCCCGACCCACGCGATCCCGACCTACGCGGTCTCGACCCACGCAGCCCCGACCCACGCAGCCCTGACCCACGCAGCCCCCACCCACGCAACCCCGACCATTCCCGGCCGCGAACCGATGCCATCCGACCCGCCACCGCTGCGCATCGCCGGGCTCGACCACGTCGTGCTGCGCTGCGCCCGCCTCGACGCCACGATGGCGTTCTACGTCGACGTGCTCGGCTGCACCTTCGAGCGCGAGCTGCCCGACCTCGGGCTCCACCAGCTCCGGGCGGGCTCGGCGCTCATCGACCTGGTGCCGATCGGGAGCCCGCTCGGGGGCACCGAGCCCCCCGACGCCGAGCGCGGCAACATGGCCCACTTCTGCCTGCGCGTCGAGGGCCCCGACTGGGAGGCGCTCGCCGGGCACCTCCGCGCGCACGGCATCGCGTTCGAGCCGCCCGAGACCCGCTACGGCGCCGACGGGTACGGCCCGTCCGTCTACATCGCCGACCCGGAAGGCAACGTGGTGGAGCTGAAGGGGGACGCGCGGGAGGACGGGTAGTCCCGTCCCCGGCGATTCACGACACGCCGTCACCCCGGCGATCGAGCGTGGTTTCTTGCGGAGGTTCCCCGGGAGCGCGCATCCGTGTCCGGATAAGGCCGACTGGATTCCCGCCTTCGCGGGAATGACGAACAAGCGTCGGTGCCGTAATTCCCGCGAAGGCGGGAATCCAGTGAATTTGTTGCGGTATCGCCCTGTTTGCTCGTTCACCGACCACGGATGCGGCAGCGCGGGGAACATCGCAAACGGGACGTGATGCGCACCCGAGGCCCGCGTCGGGGTCCGGTCCTCGAGGAGACATGCGGATGACAAGCAACCGCCGGTTCCACATCGCGGTGATGCCGGGCGACGGCATCGGACCGGAAGTGATCGACGCCGCCCTGGCCGTGCTGGGGGCGGCGACCGGCGACGGCGCCGGGTTCGCGCTCGACTTCGAGCACCTGGCGGCCGGGGCCGGCGCATGGCGCGACACCGGCACCGCAATGTCCGAGCAGACGTTCGAGCGGGCGAAGGCGGCGGACGCGATCCTGCTCGGAGCGATGGGCCTGCCGGACGTCCGCTACCCCGACGGCACCGAGATCGCGCCGCAGCTCGACCTGCGGTTCCGGCTCGGGCTGTACGCCGGGGTGCGTCCGGTCCGGGCGCTTCCGGGCGGCGCCCGGCCGCTCGCCGACCCGCGCGGCGCGGACATCGACCTCGTCATCGTGCGCGAGTCCACCGAGGGCCTGTTCGCCTCGCGCGGAAAGGGGGTGGTGGAGGACGACCGGGTCGCCCGCGACACCATGGTCATCACCCGCGAGACCTGCGAGCGCCTGTTCGACGCGAGCTTCCATCTCGCCCGGCGACGCAGGGCACGCGGCGGCCGGGGCAGGGTCACCTGCGTGGACAAGTCCAACGTATTCGCCTCCATGGCCTTCTTCCGCCGGATCTTCGACGAGTGCGCGGCCCGCCACCCGGACATCGAGGCCGCGCACCACTACGTCGACGCCGCCGCCCTCGACCTGGTGCGAAAGCCCTGGGAGTTCGACGTGATGGTGACCGAGAACATGTTCGGAGACATCCTCTCCGACCTCACCGCCGCCCTGGTCGGCGGGATGGGGATGGCGCCGTCGGCCGACATCGGCGACGGGCACGGGGTGTTCCAGCCCGCCCACGGCAGCGCGCCCGACATCGCCGGCCGCGGGATCGCGAACCCGCTGGCCGCGATCCAGACCGCGGCGATGATGCTCGACTGGCTCGCCGAGCGTCACGGCGTCGAGGCATGCGCCGAGGCCGGCCGGCGGATCGACGCCGCGGTGGCCGCGGTCCTGGCCGCCGGAAGCCCCCGGCCGGCGGACCTCGGCGGCACCGACGGCACCGAGACCGTCGCGCGGGCGGTCATCGCGGCGCTGTAGCTCGCTGCGCGTGGAGTCTCGAAGGCCGGATTGCGCCCCCCGCGACCAGGGCCATTTCACGCTACGGTTCCGACGGGACATCGGTCGGGTAGGTCGCAGTGCCGGGGCATCGAAGTTTCTCTTCGCGCCGTAGCGTGAAATGACCCTGCCCCCGCGACACGCGGACTTGGATTTCAATCTCTTGTGGTGTATACGATACACATGACGCGCACCAACATCGACATCGACGACGAGGCTTGCACCGAGGTCATGCGTCGCTACCGGCTCTCGACGAAACGCGAAGCGGTCAACCTGGCATTGCGCATGGTGGCGGCCGAGCCTCTCGGGCTCGACGAGGCCCGAGGACTTCGGGGTTCGGGCTGGGACGGCGACCTCGACGAGATGCGTCGCGGCCGCGTGAGGTGATCCTGGTCGACACTTCGGCGTGGATCGAGTTCCTTCGCGACACCGGGTCCACGGTTTGCAACCGCGTCGAGGTGCTGATCGAGGGCGAGATTGCCGTCTGCGATCCGATTCGCATGGAGGTGCTCGCCGGCGCCAGGAACGAACACCACCTGAGACGCCTTCGCGGGTTGCTCGCGCGGGCGACCCTTCTCCCGACCAGTCCCGCCGACTACGACGAAGCAGCCGCCCTGTATCGTGCCTGCCGCCGCGAGGGGGAGACCGTTCGCAAGCTGATCGACTGCCTCATCGGCTCGATTGCCATCCGCGCCGGCGCAGCGGTGCTTCACAACGACAGCGACTTCGACGTGCTGGCACGGCACACCGGGCTGCGGGTCGATCCCCTCGACTGAACGGCTTCTCCCGCTCCCCGGTCCAGCCCGCCGCTCCGGGGCACTTCACGCTGCCCGGGCTGCCGCACCCCCAGCACCGGCGCGCGCTACCCCTCCACGCCTCCGCCGGGGCTCCGACGATGCCGCACCCCTGGCGCCGCCGCGCGCTACTACCCGCGTGCGGTCCCGCGTTCGTCCGGCTCCGCCGAGACCGCCACGCCTCCGTCGAGCCGCCGCAGGAAGGGCTGGGTGACGGCCATCACCGCGACGACGGCCGCGAGCACGCCGGCGTTGAGCGCGGCGGCGAACGGCGGCGACGTCGCGGCCGCCACCACTCCGCCCAGGAGCCCCCCGAGCGGAACCAGGCTGAAGCAGATGGTGTAGATCCCCATCACCCGGCCGCGCAGCGCGTCCGGCACCGCGAGCTGAAGCTGGGTCATCGAGGCGACGAAGTACATCGACATGCACACCGCGGTGAGCATCCCGCAGCCGAGCGCCAGCACGTAGCCGATCGTCGCGCCGGGCAGCAGGGCGACGCAGAGGGCGAAGGCGACGATCGCGGCGGCTCCGCCCATCGGCGCCGCCAGCATCACGCGCCCGAGCCGCGGGCTCCGTTGCAGCGGGACCACGATCAGGTTCCCGGCGATCGCCCCGACCCCCGTGGCGGACAGGAGCAGGCCGTAGCCGGCCTCGCCGGCGCCGAGGAGCCGGGCGAACGCGGGCATGAGCTGGATGTAGGAGATGCCGAGGAAGGTGGTGGCGTAGGTGAGCAGGATCAGCACCCAGAAGAGCCGGTGCGAGGCGATGAACCGGAAGCCGTCCACGAACTGCCGGCCGGAGTGCCCCGTCGCCAGCGGCACGTCCGCCGCCGGCGCGACGCTCGCCATCACCCGGGCCATGACCATGAAGCCGAACGCCCCGGCGGCGAAGACGGCCCAGGTGTCGGCGAGCGCGATCACCACGCCGCCGAGTCCGGGGAGGACGATGCGCGAGCCCTGCCAGAGCATGGAGTTCAGCGCGACCGCGCTCATCATCTGCTCGCGCGGGATCAGGCTCGGGAAGAACGCCTGCCGGGCGGGGAAGTCCAGGCCCGCGATCAGCGCGATGGCGGCGGCGATGGCAAGCACGTGCCAGACCGCCACCACCCCGGTGCCGTCGAGGGCGGCGAGAAGGACGAGGAGACCGGCGATGATCGAGGAGGTCGCGATCAGCATCCGGCGCCGGTCCACCCGGTCGGCGATGACCCCGCCGACGAGGGCGACCGCGATGGTGGGAATCGAGGAGGCGGCGCCGAGGAACCCGAGGTGGAGCGGCGAGCCGCTCAGCTCGTAGACGAGCCATCCCTGGCCCATGATGAGGAGCTGGTACCCCCCCACCGAGGCGGCGGAGCCCAGCAGGAAGCGCCGGTACGGCGCGTGATGCAGCGCCCCGAACCGCGTGCTCGCGCCCGCGGGCAGCCGGTTCATGCGCGGTCCGTCGCGACGATCCCGGGAAGCGGCGGCATCGCGCTCCCGGGTGAACATGCTTGGAATTCCATCTCCGCCGGCGCCTTTCCATCTGTGCCAGAATCCATCGTACCCCGACACGCGGACGGACTTCGCACGCATGATGCCGAGACCGATGCGCCGCGGCGCCTCCGCCGTCCGCCATGCCCCGGCGCTTGCGGTCGCGTTCGCCCTCGCCCTCGTGCTCGTTCCGGCGAGCCCGGCGGCGGGCGAGCCGCCGCTCGTGGCCGCCGCGGCGAGCCTGCGCCACGTGTTCCCGGCGCTCACGCGCGCGTGGGTGGGCGCCGGCGGTGTCCGGCCCGAGGTGAGCTTCGGCTCGTCGGGCAACCTCTATCGCCAGATCGCGCAGGGCGCGCCGTTCGACCTGTTCCTCTCCGCCGACGAGGAGCTGGCGCTCCGGCTCGTCGCGGCGGGCCGGACCGACGGCGAAGGCGTCGTGTACGGCCTGGGACGGCTCGCCCTGCTCGTCCCCCGGCACTCGCGGCTCGCGCTCGACCCGACGCTCGCGGACCTCGCTCGCGCCCTCGACGACGGGCGCCTGCGCCGGCTCGCCATCGCGAACCCCGCGCACGCCCCGTACGGGCGCGCGGCGCGCGAAGCGCTGGTCCGCGCCGCGCTCTGGCCGCGACTCGGCGACCGGCTGCTGCTCGCGGAGAACGCGGCGCAGGCCGTTCAGTTCGCCCTCGCCCGCGCCGCCGACGGCGGCATCGTGCCCCGGGCGCTCGTGCTCTCCGAGCGCGTGTCGCGCGACGCCCGCCACGCGCTCCTCGACACCGCCATGCACAATCCCGTCGCGCACCGCATGGTGCTGCTCGTGCGGGCGGGGACGCAGGCGCGGGCGCTGTTCCGGTTCCTCGCCGGTCCGGAGGCGCGGGGCATCCTCGAGCGCCACGGGTTCGCGGCGCCGGGCGCGACACCGCAATGAGCTCGTCGGTCGCTTCGTGTCCGGACGAGAAGCGCGGGCCGGAGCCGGCCCCGCCCTCGCGAGCCCTCCACGCCGCGCACACGGCGTCGCGACGCGGCCGGGGAGCGATCGCGCGGCGCATCGCCGCCGCGGGGAGCCGTCCCGAATCCGGCGCCGACGCCGCATGAACGTCGCGCCGATCGTCCTGTCCCTGGAGCTCGCGGCGTGGACCGCGCTGCTCATGCTGCCGCTCGGGCTGTTCGCGGGCCGGGCCCTGGCGTGGCGGGGCTTCCGCGGAAAGGCGCTGGTGGAGGCGGCGGTGGCCCTGCCGCTGGTGCTGCCGCCGACGGTCCTCGGCTACTACCTGCTCGTCGCCTTCAACCCCGACGCGGCGATCGGCGGCGCGTTCGAACGGCTGACGGGAGAGGTCCTCGCGTTCAGCTTCCCGGGCCTCGTCGCCGCCTCGATGATCTTCAACCTCCCCTTCGCGGTGCTGCCGATGCAGCAGGCGTTCGCCGCGATCCCCCACGAGGTGCGCGAGGCGGCGTGGGTCAGCGGGCTGTCGGGTCCGGCGACGCTCGCGCGGATCGAGCTGCCGCTCGCGTGGCCCGGGGTGCTCGCGGCCTTTGTGCTCACCTTCACCCATACCCTGGGGGAGTTCGGGGTGGTGCTGATGGTCGGCGGCAACATCCCGTCGCGGACCCGCACCCTGTCGATCGCCATCTACGACCACGTGCAGGCGTTCGACATGGAGGCGGCGGGGCTGCTCTCCGCGGTGCTGCTCGCCGCGTCGCTCGTCGCCATGGCCCTGGTGCGCGCGCTCGCCGGCCGCGCGGTCAGGGTCTGAGCCCGGATCGACCCGCCATGCCGCCGAAGACGGATACGCGCAAGCCGGCCCCCGTGACGGCCGCGCCGGCGCCGCGAGCCCGGCCGTGACGCCGTCGCCCGACTCCCACGGCCTGCGGGTGCGCCTGCGCCAGGAGCACCCCGTCGCGCTCGACGCATCGTTCGAGTGCGGCGCCGGCGAGCTGCTCGCCCTCGTCGGCCCGTCGGGCAGCGGCAAGACCACGGTGCTGCGGTGCATCGCGGGGCTCGCGACGCCCCGCGACGGCGAGGTCGAGTGCGGCGGGGAGACCTGGCTCGACGCGCACGGCGGCGTCGCCGTCTCGCCGCAGCGGCGCCGGGTGGGGCTGGTGTTCCAGCACTACGCGCTGTTTCCGCACCTCGACGCGCTCGCCAACGTCGCCACCGCGATGTCCCACCTTCCGCGCGGCGAGCGCGCGGCGCGGGCGCGGGCGCTGCTGGCGCAGGTCAACATGGAGGGGCTGGAGGGACGCCGGCCCTCCGAGCTCTCCGGAGGCCAGCGCCAGCGGGTCGCGCTCGCGCGGGCCCTGGCCCGGGACCCCCGGGCGCTGCTGCTCGACGAGCCGTTCTCCGCCGTCGACCAGCTCACCCGGCGCCGTCTCCGGCTCGAGCTCGCCCAGCTTCGCCGCGAGATCCGCATCCCCATGGTGCTGGTCACCCACGACCTCGAGGAGGCGCAGCTCCTCGGCGACCGGCTGAGCGTGCTGCACCACGGGCGGACGCTGCAGACGGGCGGGCTGCGCGACGTGCTGCGCCGGCCCGCCAGCGCCCTCGTGGCGCGCCTGCTCGACCAGCGCAACGTGTTCACCGGCACGGTCTCGCGCCACGACGAGGAGGCGGGGACGACCTGGCTCGACTGGGCCGGCACCGAGGTCGAGTGCGCGCTCGCGACCCGGTTCGCGCCCGGCGACCGGGTCGACTGGGTGGTGCCGGAGTCGCACGTGGTGATGCACCGCCGCGAGCGGCCGTCGCGCGGCGAGCGCGAGAACCCGGTGCGCGGCATCGCGCGCGACGTCGTGGTCCTCGGCGGCGACGCCCGGGTGACCCTCGACGTCGACGGCGTGGCCACGCCCCTCACGTTCGAGGTGTCCGCGCACGTGGCGGCGAGGAACCGGGTCGCGGCCGGGGCCGAGGTGGGGGTGTCGCTGCTCGCGGAAGGCATCCACCTGATGGCGGCGGAGGTCGCGGGCTGACGTTCCGGCGCGTCGCGGAGGGACGGACCGGGACATGCGGCTCGAGTGGTGGAATCCAGGGCGTGGGAAACGCTTGCGGGCAGCGGCAGACCTCTCGATCAACCGGGCGCCCGAGTCGGAAGCTCCGCAACCGCCCCGATGCTGCGCCTTATCGCCCGCCCCCGAACGCGTGCGCCTCCCCATCGGGCAGCGGCACTTCGAAGGCGTTCAGGGTGAAGGAAACCAGCGTGTAGTAGCCGGCGAGGGTGACGAGCTCCACGAGCCCGCCGTCGCCGACCGCCGCGCGGGTCGCCTCGTACAGCGCCGGGTCCGCCCGGCCGGTCTCCAGCAGCGCGGCGGTGAAGTCGTACGCCGCCTGCTCCACCGGGTCGGCGAGCCGCGGGCGCTCGCCGCGGCGGATGGCGTTGATGGTCTCCTCGGACACGCCTTCGCGGCGGCCGATCCGCGTGTGCGCCCACCACTCGTACTCGGCCGTCCACTTCGCCCCCACGGCGAGGATCGCGATCTCCCGCGCCGCGCCGGGCAGCGTCCCGTGGAAGCGCAGCCGCTCGCCGAGGCTCTGGGCGACGATTCCGAGATCCGGGCGGTGCACCCAGGCGTTGAACGGACCGGCCAGACCGCCCCGCTCGTCGAGCAGGCCGTCGAGCGAGCGGTCCCTCCCTCGCGCGCCCCCGGCGATCGCATCGATCACTTCTCTCTGTGCGGATGTCGCATCCGCGGGCCTGACGGCGGCAAGCCGGCTCACGAGCAGCACTCCCCTGTCGGCGGTCAACAGCGGACCGTTCTTTCCATTAACATACACAATATTCCCGCGATTTCCGCGAACCGGACACAGGCTGGACGGACGAGCGGGCAATCCTCCGCCGAACGACCGGCACGGGGCCATGTCCGGGTGGTGGTTCACGACGACATCCGATGGTTCGACCACCGGGCGAACGAGACCCGACCACCGTCTTCGGGTACATCCGCAGCCGATGAGCGCCGCTGACTTCGAGCACCACTTCGCCGATCTCGGCGGCGTCACGATCCACTACGTGACCGCCGGCGCCGATCTCCGCGACCGGCCCCCGATCGTGCTCCTGCACGGCTGGCCGCAGACGTGGTACGAGTGGCGCGACGTGATTCCGCGGCTCGCGGCGCATCACCCGGTGATCGCCCCCGACCTGCGCGGCCTCGGCGACTCGTCTCGCCCGCTCGACGGCTACGACAAGCGCACGGTGGCCGGGGACGTCCACCGCCTGCTCGCGGAGCACCTCGGGCTGGAGCGTTGGCACGGCGTCGGCCACGACTGGGGCGGACCGGTCACCTTCGCGCTCGGCGCGCTGCACCCCGAGTCGATGCCGACGATGACGATCATCGACGTGGTGATCCCCGGCGACGGCGGGGACTTCTCGCAGGGCGGCCGCCGCTGGCACCACGCCTTCCATTCCACGCCGGACCTGCCGGAGGCGCTCGTCACCGGCCGCGAGCGCGCGTACCTCGGCTGGTTCTACCGGGAGTTCTCCTGGCGCCCGGACGCCATCGACGAGACGGCCGTGGACGAGTACCTGCGCACCTACACCCGGCCGGGCGCGCTGCGCGCGGGGTTCGCGTACTACCGCAACCTGCCCCGGGACGCGGCCGACAACGCGGCGCTGCTCGCCACCGGGTTCCGGCTGCCGATGCCGGTGCTCGCGCTCGGCGGCGCGAAGACCGCGTCACGCGGGCGCGCCGCCGAGCCCGAGGAGTCGATGCGGCGGGTCGCGCGCGACGTCACCGGCTTCGTGGTGGCGGACAGCGGGCACTTCGTGCCGGAGGAGCAGCCCGACGTGGTGGCCCGGCACATCCTGGAGCACATCGCGCGGCACGGGTGAGCGGGGCCCGACCGGTACGGTCGAGCCCTGCGCCTACAGCAGCAACGGCCCAGGTCCATGGGACGGCCCGGCGCGGCGCGCTACCGTCGCGCTCATGCGGCCCGACCCCACCTACAAGACCATCTTCGGTCATGCGTTCATGGTCGAGGAGCTGATGCGCTGGCTCGTCGCCGACCTGCGCGGCGCGCGCGAGCTCGTCGACGCACTGGATTTCTCCCGGCTGCAGCGCATGCACGAGCAGTCGGTCTCCTCCGGCGCCGCAGCGCTGCGCGGGTACGCCAACGACATGGTGTGGCAGGCGCCGTTTCGCGGCCGGGACGACGATGGTGACGGCGAGGCATGGCTGTACCTGGTGATGATGCTGGAGTTCCAGTCCGAGGTGGACTTCCGGATGGCGCTTCGCATCCGCAACTACGTCGACAACTTCCACATGGAGCGCTGGCGCGGCAGGCGGTCGGGCTCCGGGGACCGACTGGCGCCGGTGCTGCCGGTCGTGCTGTACACGGGGGAGTCGCGGTGGACGGCGGCGGTGCGGGTCATCGACCTGGTGACGCCGGGGGCGTCGGGGAGCGGGGCGTCGGACCTGATGTGGCGTTCCGCGCCGGTGTTCGCGGGCGACGGGTACGTTCTGCTTGACGCGCACCGGGTTCGGGCGGAGGATTTGAGGCACGACAACGCGGCGGCGCTGCTGGTGGGGCTGGAAGGTCTGGAGCTGGAGACGGCGGAGGAGCTGTTCCGGGCGTTTCACAGGCGCGTGAACGTGCCGGAGCTTGGGGAGCTGAGGCGGGTGATGCTGGAGTGGGCGTCGCGGCAGGCGCGTCGCCGGCTGGGAGTGGAGCTGGGTGACATGGTGGAACTGAACCGATTGCGGGATCCGGACGAGATCGATGCGCACTACGGGACCCGCGTGCATGCGTGGAAGGAGGAGTATCGGGCCGCGGGTCGGGTCGAAGGCCGGGTCGAAGGCCGGGTCGAAGGACTGCGGGAGTCGTTGCGGCGATACGCGGAGATGAAATTCGACGCGGAGACCGCGGCTCGTCTCGGGGAACTGCTCGACGGGGTCGCCGATCGGGAGGTGCTCGACGGCATGCTCGCGGCGGTGTTCGAGTCCGATACCCCGGAGGAGCTCCTGCGGAGGGTGTCGTAGGTCCGGTACCCTGGGCCGGAAGCCCGGATCGAAACGGCTCGAGCCGAAGAGGCGCAAGCGCGTCCGTGCCTGTGGTTCAGGGCTGCGCCTGCTTGCGGTGTGCCGCCATGGCCACATGGGTCACTTCGCACCCCGCTGCGCTGCGTTCGTGTTCGGATAAGGCCGACTGGATTCCCGCCTTTGCGGGAATGACGGCAGGGGGCCTTCGGGCATACGCCGTTCGGACCATCGTTCCCACCTTCGGGGGCATGATGTCGCGGGCCTCATTCGGCCCGGTCGAGCTCGAACATCACGACGCCGGCCCGCCGGGCGACGAACACCCCGGCGCCGGCGCAGACGAAGGCGGGCGCGAGCCGGCGCCGGTACCAGCTCCCTTCCCTCACGTAGCCATTGCCGTCAGTGCGGGCCTGGTCGCAGTTCTCCTCCCAGTCCTCGCGGGTCAGGGCGCCGAACCAGAGCGCTCCGCGGCACAGGCGCGCGAGGTTCTGCAGCGCCAGCTCCGCCTCGGGGTCGTCGAGGTACTGCAGCACGTCCTGGCAGATGACGAGGTCGAACCGGCGCCGCGAGCGGAAGGTGACGACCGAGTCGTGCACCCAGCCGAGCTCGGCGCACAGGTGCTCGCTCACCTCGACCCCGGTGTAGCGGGCGCGCGGGAATCGCGCGAGGAGCGGGTCGCGCAGGCGGCCCAGACCGCAGCCGAGATCGAGGATCCAGCGCACGTGGATCTTGAGGTAGTCAAGGTAGCTGCACAGGAGCCGCGCCTGGATCTCGATGTCGGCGGGCTCCGCGACCCGGGTGCGGGGGTCGAGGTAGAAGCGCTCGTAGTACGCGGCGTCGAAGTCGAATCGGGACGGCATCGGCGTGTCGGCTCGCGGGCGGCGGGCGGGGCTGCGAGGGATCAGGCCCCGGTGCCTTCGGCGGCGCCGGGGCCCCCGATCGTCCCGGTACCCCCGACATCCCCAGCACCCTCCACATCCCAGGCACCCACACCACCACCAGCATGACCCGAGCCCCCGGCGTCTCCCGAGCCCTGCAGATCCGCAGGTCGGATTAGCCGAAGGCGTAATCCGACGTGCAACCCACGTCCCAGGCCATGTCTCATGTCGGATTACGCTGCGCTAATCCGACCTGCGGGTTCCGGCGCCACCGCCGTCTCCCGAGCCCCGAAGCTCGGCCGAGCGCGCGTGCGCGGTCAGCCCCTCGCCGCGCGCGAGGGTCGACGCGATCCCGGCCAGGCGACGGGCGCCGCGGGCCGAGCAGCCGATCACGCTGGTGCGCTTCTGGAAGTCGTACACCCCGAGCGGCGACGAGAACCGTGCGGTGCGGGCGGTCGGGAGCACGTGGTTGGGGCCGGCGCAGTAGTCGCCGAACGCCTCGGGGGTGCGGGCGCCGAGGAAGACGGCGCCGGCGTGGCGCACGCCCTCGATCAGGCCCTCGGCGTCCGCCACCGCGAGCTCCAGGTGCTCGGGCGCGAGCCGGTTGACCAGCCCGATGGCCTCGTCGAGGTCGCGCACCTCGATCAGCGCGCCGTGGGCGGCGAGCGAGCGGGCGACGATGTCCGCGCGCGCAAGCTCCGGCAGCATCGACGCGATGGCGGCCTCCACCCGGTCCAGGAACCCGCCGTCCGGCGAGATCAGGATCGCCCGCGCCTCCTCGTCGTGCTCGGCCTGCGAGAACAGGTCCATCGCGATCCACTCCACCGGAGCGCTCCCGTCGCAGACGATGACGATCTCCGAAGGCCCCGCCAGCATGTCGATGCCCACCGTGCCGAACACGTGCCGCTTCGCCGCCGCCACGTACCGGTTCCCGGGTCCGACGATCTTGTCCACGGCCCGAATCGGCCCGGCCCCGAACGCGAGCGCCGCGACGGCCTGCGCGCCGCCGATGGTCCACACCTCGTCGACCCCCGCCAGCCTCGCGGCCGCGAGCACCAGCGGATTCAGCTCCCCCGACGGCGCCGGCACGGTCATGACGATCTCCGCCACCCCCGCCACGCGGGCCGGGATCGCGTTCATCAGCACCGAGGACGGGTAGCTCGCCCTCCCCCCCGGCACGTACACCCCGACGCGGTCGAGCGGCGTGATCCTCTGCCCGAGCGTCGACCCGTCCTCGTCGAGGTAGTGCCACGACTCCTGCCGCTGGCGCTCGTGGTAGCTCCGGATGCGGGCCGCCGCCTCGGTCAGCGCCGCGCGCTCGGCGGCGCCGATCGCGTCCCACGCGGCGTCCAGGTCCCCGGCCGGGACGCGGAGCCCGTCGAGGGCGTCCGCCGCCACCGCGTCGAACCGGCGCGTGCACGCGAGCACCGCCGCCTCGCCGTCGCGGCGCACCGCGGCCACGACCTCGCGCACCGCCGCGTCGATGTCCCGGTCGATCTCGGCGGAGGTCGCGAGCAGGGACTCGAAACGCTGCGGAAAATCGTCCCGCGTCGAGCGGAGCCGGGCCACCGTAGTCGCGGGGGTCACGGACATCGGACGCCGTCCCCCATCACCGCGCGAGCGATGCGTTCGCCAAGTGCCGGGATCCTCCCGCGAGAGGACCACGGAACGGCGCTCCGCGCGGAGCGGAGCCGGGCCACCGCGGTCGCGGGCATCACCGGCATCCGCCGCCGTCCCCCGCCGCCGCGCGCCCGATGCGCTCGACGAGGGCGGAGATCCTCCCGTGCGAGAGCTTCATGGCGGCCTTGTTCACGACGAGCCGCGCGCTGATCGCGGCGATCTCCTCGCGCACCACGAGACCGTTCGCGGCCAGCGTCGCGCCGGTGTCCGCGACGTCGACGATGCAGTCCGCCAGGTCCACCGCGGGGGCGATCTCCATCGAGCCGTAGAGGCGGATGATCTCGGCCTGCACGCCCTTGCCCGCGAAGTACCGCCGGGCAGTCGCCACGTACTTCGTCGCGACCCTCGGGCGCGGGGCCGCCGGCTTCGCGTCCCGGGGCTCCGCGAGCACGAGGCGGCAGCGGGCGATGCCGAGATCGAGCGGCTCGTAGAGCCCGCCGCCGGGGTGCTCCAGAAGGACATCCTTCCCGGCGATTCCGAGGTCCGCCGCGCCGTGCTCGACGAAGGTGGGAACGTCCTGCGCGCGCAGCACGAGCACGCGGACGTCGTCGAGAGAGGTCGCGATGCACAGCCGGCGGCTGTCGGCCGGATCCTCCGCGAGCCCGATGCCGGCGCGCGCGAGCAGCGGGGCCGCCTCGTCGCAGATCCGCCCCTTCGACAGCGCGAGGGTCAGCATGGAACGGCGATGCCCGCCGCCGGCGTCCGCGCCGGAACCACGCCGGCGCCCGGCGGCGCACGCTGCACACGAATCCCGCGGGCACCCGGCGCCGGTCCCCGCGCGGTGCTCACGCCGGGACCCTCCGGATGCGCGCGCCGAGCTTCGCGAGCTTCTCCTCGATGCTCTCGTAGCCGCGGTCGATGTGGTAGATGCGCTCCACCACGGTGTCGCCCTCCGCCACCAGCCCGGCCAGCACCAGGCTCGCGGACGCCCGCAGATCGGTGGCCATCACCGGCGCCGCGGTCAGCCGGTCGACGCCCCGGATGACCGCCGTGTTGCCCGCGAGCTGAATGTCCGCGCCCATGCGCTGGAGCTCGTGGACGTGCATGAAGCGGTTCTCGAACACCGTCTCCGAGATCGTCCCGGTGCCGCTGGCGACGACGTTGAGCGAGGTGAACTGGGCCTGCATGTCGGTGGGAAACGCCGGGTAGGGCGACGTGCGGATGTTGGTGGAGCGGAGACGCGACCCCTTCATGTCCAGGTCGATCCACCGATCCCCGACCTCGACGCATGCACCGGCCTCGCGCAGCTTCTCGATGACCGCCTCCAGCATGCGCGGCCGCGTGTCCTTGATCCTGACGCGTCCGCCGGTGATGGCGGCGGCGGCCAGGTAGGTGCCGCTCTCGATGCGGTCGGGGAGCACGTCGTAGTGCGTCCCGCACAGCTTGTCGACGCCCTCCACCGAGATCGTGTCGCCGCCCGCGCCGCTGACCTTCGCGCCCATCGCGTTCAGGCAGTTCGCGAGATCGACCACCTCCGGCTCCCGGGCCGCGTTCTCGATGACGGTGGTCCCGTCGGCCAGCGTCGCCGCCATCATCAGGTTCTCGGTGCCGGTGACGGTGACGAGGTCCATGACCAGGTGCGCCCCCTTGAGCCGGCTCGCCTTCGCGTGGATGTAGCCGCCCTCCACGTGGACGTCCGCGCCCATCTTGACCAGCCCCTCGATGTGCAGGTTGACGGGGCGCGACCCGATGGCGCAGCCGCCCGGCAGGGAGACGACCGCCTTGCCGAAGCGCGCGAGCATCGGTCCGAGGACCAGGATCGACGCCCGCATCGACTTCACGAGCTCGTAGGGGGCGAAGAGCTCGCGGATGGTGGAGCAGTCGACCTCGATGTTCATGCGCTCGTCGACCACCAGCTCGACCCCCATGCGCCCGAGCAGCTCCATGGTGGTGGTGATGTCCTGCAGGTGGGGGATGTTCCCGACCTTGACCGGTCCGTCCGCGAGCAGGGTGGCGGCGAGGATCGGCAGCGCCGCGTTCTTGGCGCCGGAGATGCGGATCTCGCCTTCGAGGGGAGTCCCGCCGGTGATGATGAGCTTATCCATTCGGGGCGGGCCGGACGCCCGGGCCGGACGGCGCCGCTCCGGGCGGACTCCGCGTCACCGGCGGAGCGCTTCCCACTGCGCCGGCGTGTAGGTGCGCAGCGCGAGCGCGTGGAGCACGTCGCTGGCGAAACGGTCGCCGAGGGTCGCGTACACGAGACGGTGCTGGCGAATCGTCGGCTTTCCCGCGAATGCCTCGCTCACCACCACGGCGTCGAAGTGCCGGCCGTCGCCGGTGACCTCGACGTGGGCGCAGGCGAGCCCGTCCTCGATCAGTCGGCGAATTTCGTCCGGTTCCATTTGCGTTCACTCCCGGCGAGGCCGCCCCTCGGAGCGACGAGGCATGCAGCGCCCGCCCGTGGCCTCACGAAGCCGTCGCGCTTCGCGCCGGCAGCAGCCCCGAACCTCCCGGTCCGGCAAAATCGGCCGGGCAACTTCGCGCTGTCCACGAAACCCCTTTGCAAGTTCGGCCCGACCGGCCGCGCGCTCCGCGCGTGGCGCCGTTCGCGAAGATCGACGCGGCTCGAGACGTCCGGGGGCAGTACCGGATGCGCCGTCCGCCGCCGCGGCGATCGTCAGTTCATCGCGGAGTTCTTCGCCTCGAGGCTGGCGATCAGTCCGTCGATCCCGTTGCGCGCGAGCTCGGAGCGAAACGACGAGCGGTAGTTCCTGACGAGGCTCACGCCGTCCACCGCGACGTCGAACACCTTCCAGTCCGTCCCGGTGCCGTGCATGGCGTACGCCACCTGGGCCGGCTCGCCGCCGGCGAGCTCGATCGTCACCGGGATGACGATCTCGTCGTCCTTCCTGCGCGGCACCGGATCGCGCCAGGTGAGCGACTGCCCGCGGTACTCGTTGAGCATCACCGCGTAGGTCCGCACCAGCAGGGTGCGGAACGCGGCGACGAACCGGGTGCGCTGCTCCGGGGTCGCCTTCTTCCAGCCCTTCTTGCCGAGCACCCGCCGCGACATTCGCTCGAAGTCGAAGTGGGGAAGGATGAGCCGGTCCACCAGCTCGTACACGGCCCGCGGTTCGCTCTCCAGCGCATCGCGCCGCGCGGTCAGCTCGTCGATGATGGTCGAGGTCACCCGCTGGACGAGCTGCTGGGCGGCGGAGCCGTCGCTCGCCGCGGTCACCGCCGGCCCCGCGGCCATCGTCATGCCCGCCACCGCGACGATCAGCGCCATGCGGTGCAGGAAGCCGCCCATCGGGCCGCAGTACCGGATGTCTCCCGCGGAATTGCGCCGGGTCGGGAACATGGCGTCCTCTCCTGTCGGTGTGAGGGCTCCTGACGGCGCCGGGTACGGGCGGGCTCCCGGGAGTTCCGGAACCGATGGTGCATCGCGGCGCCGACGGTGCGGATTGTACCGAAAGAGACCGGGCGATGACCTGCTTCGCCCGCTGGAGCTTCTCACCGGTTCCCGGCTGCGGACGGAGGTTCCGCATGGTCCGAACGGCTCCGTCCGGCGGTCCGTGAGAAATGCGGCAGAGGGTTTGTCCTTGTCGGACACGCTCCGACCCGCATTTCTCACCTGGTCACGGCCGGGCGTCGACCTCCTCCGCGCCCTCCTTCTGCACCGGCATCAGGTCCGCCTTCTGCACCCCGAGCCAGAGCGTGCAGGTGCTCGCCACGTAGATCGACGAGTAGGTGCCGATGACCACGCCGATGATGAGGGTGGTCGCGAACCCGTGGATCAGCTCGCCGCCGAGGAAGAACAGCGCGAGCAGCACGAGCAGCGTGGTCAGCGAGGTCATCAGCGTGCGCGACAGGGTCTGGTTCAGCGAGCGGTTGACGATCGACACCGAGGTGCCGCGCCGCATGCGGCGGAAGTTCTCGCGGATCCGGTCGAACACCACGATGGTGTCGTTGAGGGAGTAGCCGATGACCGCGAGGACGGCGGCGAGCACCGTGAGGTCGAAGTCGAGCCCCAGCAGCGAGAAGATGCCCAGGGTGATGATCACGTCGTGGAACAGCGCCGCCACCGCGCCGGCGGAGAACTTCCACTCGAAGCGGAACATCACGTAGAGGAAGATGGCGCCGAGCGCGATGAGCATCGCGAGCCCGCCCTGCTCGGTCAGCTCCTCGCCCACCTGCGGCCCCACGAACTCCACCCGGCGCAGATCCACCGTCGAGTCCTTCGCGCGCAGCGCGTCGAAGGCCCGGTTGCTGAGCTCCGAGCGGTCCACGTCGTCGCGGGGCGCGATGCGGATGAGCACGTCCTGCGCGGTGCCGAAGTGCTGGACCACCGCGCCCTCGAACCCGGCGCGCTCCAGCGTCGCCCGCACCGGCTCCAGCTCCACCGCCTGCGGGTAGCCGACCTCCACGAGGGTGCCGCCGGTGAAGTCGATCCCGAACTCCAGGCCCCGGAACGCGAGCGAGAGGATCGAGATCGCCAGCATCGCGGCGGAGAACCTGATCGCGTGGCGCCGCCGGCTCATGAAGTCGAGGTCGAGTCCCTGCCTGATCAGTTCCATGGTGCCGCCGCCGTCGGTTGCAAACGAGTGTCCATGCGGGCGTCAGATCGAGAGCGCGGTCACCCGCCGGCCCCCGTACATCAGGTTGACGACCGCGCGGGTCATCATGATCGCGGTGAACATCGAGGTCGCGATCCCCAGCGAGAGCGTGATCGCGAACCCCTTGATCGGACCGGTGCCGAACCCGAACAGGAGCACCGCCGCGATGAGGGTGGTGATGTTCGCATCGGCAATCGTCGAGAACGCCTTGGCGTAGCCGGCGTGGATGCTCGCCTGCGGGGTGTTGCCGTTGCGGATCTCCTCGCGGATGCGCTCGAAGATGAGGACGTTGGCGTCCACCGCCATGCCCACCGTGAGCACGATGCCCGCGATGCCGGGCAGGGTGAGCGTCGCCTGCAGCATCGAGAGCATCGCCACCACCAGCACCAGGTTGACGGTCAGCGCGAGGTTGGCCACGAGCCCGAACCGCCGGTAGTAGAACGCCATCAGGACCAGCACCAGGACGAAGCCGATCACCACCGAGCGGAAGCCCTGGTCGATGTTCGCCTGCCCCAGGCTCGGGCCCACGGTGCGCTCCTCCACGATCTCGATGGGGGCCGCGAGCGCGCCCGCGCGCAGCAGCAGCGCCAGGTTGCGGGCCTCCTCGGTGGAGTCGAGGCCGGTGATCTGGAACCGCTTCCCGAGCTGATCGCGGATCGTCGCGACGTTGATGACCTCCTCGACGATCTCCTTCTTTCGCTTGCGCACCCCGTCGACGAGCTCGGTGAACGACTTGTGCTCGATGTACACCACGGCCATGGCGCGGCCGATCTTGTCCCGGGTGCGGTTGGAGAACAGCCGCGCCCCCTTGCCGTCGAGGGTGATGAACACCGCCGGCGAGCCGCTCTGCTGGTCGATGCCCGACGCCGCGTCGGTGATGTACTCGCCGGTGAGCATCACGCTGCGCTGGAGCAGGATCGGCCGGCCGTTGCGCTCGTGGTAGAGCTTCGCGGTCCCCGGCACGCGCCCGGTGGCGAGCGCCGCCGTGGACTCGTCGTGGACCATGCGGAACTCCAGCGTCGCGGTGGCCCCGAGGATCTCCTTCGCCCGCGCGGTGTCCTGGACCCCGGGCAACTGCACCACGATCCGGTTCTCGCCCTGCTTCTGGATGACCGGCTCCGCCACCCCGAGCTCGTTCACGCGGTTGCGCAGGGTGGTGACGTTCTGCTGGACCGCGAAGCGCTCGATCTCGCGCTTCGCGTTCTCCCCGAGCTTCACGTCGAGCACCGGGTCCCCGACGTTCTCGGTCGATTCGACGATCAGCTCGGGCATCCGCCGGCGCACGACATCGTAGGCCTGGTCGCGGTGGTCGGCGTCGTTGAACCGGACGATCAGGCCGCCGTTCGCGCGCACCGTGATCGCGCGCTGGCGGAGCTTCTCCTCCCGGAGCAGGGTGCGGATGTCGCCCGCGTAGCGCTGCTCGGCCTGCCGGACCGCGCCGGCGAGGTCCACCTCCATCAGGAAGTGCACGCCGCCGCGCAGATCGAGCCCCAGGTACATCGGCAGCGCGCCGAGCCCGGCCAGCCAGTCCGGGGTCGCGGGCGCGAGGTTCAGCGCCACCACGTACTGGCGGTCGAGCGCGTCCTCGACGATGCCCCGGGCCCTGAGCTGGTCCTCCCCGGAGGCGAACCGGATGAGGAGCCGGTTCCCGGCCTCGGTGTCGATCTCCGATTCGAGCGCGTCGATGCCGGCGGTCTTCATTCGGGCGACGAGCCGGTCGCGCAGCGTCGCGTCGATGGCCGCGCCGCGCACCGCCGACACCTGCACCGCGGGGTCCTCGCCGAACACGTTGGGGAGCGCGAACACGACGCCCACGAGGAGCGCCGCCGCGATGAGCGCGTACTTCCACGCCGGGTACTGGTTGATCATGAGGGATTGATCACGGGGGGTTGATCATCGGACGACCGGGAACGGGTGCGGCGGGAGGGTGCGGAGACTGTTGGAGCTCAGCCCGACTTGATGGTTCCCTTCGGCATCAGGGCGGCGACCGACGGGCGCTGGACCTTGACCTCCAGTCCGTCCGCGATCTCCACGGTCACGAAGCTGTCGCCGACGTTGGTGATCTTTCCGAGCAGCCCGCCGTTGGTGACCACCTCGTCGCCCTTCGACAGGCCCGCGACCATCGCCCGGTGCTCCTTCTGCCGCTTCGACTGCGGGCGGATGAGGACGAAGTAGAACACCGCGAAGAGCGCGATGAGCATGATGAAGCTGAAGGTGGGATCGCCGCCGCCGCCGCCCTGCGCGTACGCGTCCCGAATGAAGAAATCCATGGTCCCGGATCCTGTTCCGCGTGCGCGGAGAGTGTCTGAGTGGTAGTGGAAGGCGCCTCGGCGCAAGCGCGCATTATCGCACGAGATGCGTCCTGCGGCTCAAGACTTCGGCGCTCCGCTGCAGGAGCATCAGTCGCCGGCGGCGCGGCGCTCGAGGAAGGTCCGGCGCCACGCGTCGAACCGCCCGCCGGCGATGGCGGCGCGGAGGTCGGCCATCAGGCGCTGGTAGAAGTGCAGGTTGTGAACGGTGGCGAGCCGCGAGCCGAGGATCTCGCCGCAGCGGTCGAGGTGGTGCAGGTAGGCGCGCGAGTAGTGCCGGCAGGTGGGGCACGCGCAGTCCGGGTCGATCGGACGCTCGTCCTCGCGGTAACGCCGGTTGCGGATCTTCACCACCCCCCAGGGCGCGAAGAGGTAGCCGTTGCGCGCGTTGCGGGTCGGAAGCACGCAGTCGAAGAGGTCGACGCCGCGCGCGACCGCCTCGACGATGTCCTCCGGGGTCCCCACCCCCATGAGGTAGCGGATCCGGTCGGCGGGGAGCAGCGCCACCGTGGCGTCCAGCATCCGCAGCCGCTCGTCGAAGGGCTCGCCGACCGCGAGGCCGCCGATGGCGTAGCCGTCGAACCCGATCCCGACTAGGCCCCGGACGCTGCGTTCGCGAAGCGCCGCGTGCATCCCTCCCTGCACGATGCCGAACAGCGCCCCGGGATTGCCGGCGTGCGCCTCGCGCGAGCGCTTCGCCCAGCGCAGCGTGCGCTCCATCGATTCCCGGGCCCCCGCCTCGTCCATCGGGTACGCGGTGCAGTCGTCGAACGCCATCGCCACGTCGGACCCGAGCGCGCGCTGCACCGCCATCGAGCGCTCCGGGTCGAGGAAGACCTTCGAGCCGTCGATGGGGGAGCGGAACTCCACCCCCGCCTCCGCGATGGTCCGCCGCGCGCCGAGGCTGAACACCTGGAAGCCGCCCGAGTCGGTGAGGATCGGCCGCTCCCAGTGCATGAAGCGGTGCAGGCCGCCGAGCGCCTCGACCGCCTCCGCCCCCGGGCGCAGCATCAGGTGGAAGGTGTTGGCGACGATGACCTCGGTGCCCAGGTCGTCCAGCTCCTCCGGGGTCATCGCCTTCACCGTCGCGTAGGTCCCGACCGGCATGAACGCCGGAAGCTCGACCACGCCGCGCGAGAACGTCGCGCGGGCGCGCCGCGCGTCGCCGTCCGTCGCCTCCAGCGCGAACGAGTAGCCGTTCACGGCGCGCCACCGGCGAACAGGCACCCGTTCACGGCCCGCAACCGGCCCGCTCCAGCAGCATCGCGTCGCCGTAGCTGAAGAAGCGGTACCGCCGGGCCACCGCCTCGCGGTAGGCGCCGAGCACCGGGCCGGTGCCGCCGAACGCGCACACCAGCAGCAGCAGCGACGAGCGCGGGAGGTGGAAGTTGGTGAGCAGCACGTCCACGCAGCGGAACTCGTACCCCGGGTAGATGAACAGCTCCGTCTCGCCGCGCATCGGCCGCACCTCGCCCCCGGCCGCGGCGCTCTCCAGCGCCCGCAGCGTCGTGGTGCCGACGCTCACCACCCTGCCGCCGCGCGCCCGGGTGCGCGCGATCGCCTCGCACACCGCGGCCGAGACCTCCACCCATTCGCAGTGCAGGGCGTGCGACTGCACCGACTCTCCCCGGATCGGCGCGAAGGTCCCCGCGCCGACGTGCAGGGTGACGTGCGCGATCCCGACGCCGCGCTCCGCGAGCGCGGCGAGGAGCGTCTCGTCGAAGTGCAGGCCGGCGGTGGGCGCCGCCACCGCCCCCGGGCGGCGCGCGTACACGGTCTGGTAGCGCTCGGCGTCGCCGTCGTCGGCCGCGCGGCGGATGTAGGGGGGAAGCGGCACCGCGCCGGCCCTCTCGATCAGCCGCTCCACGCCGTCGGCGCCCGCGATCTCCAGCTCGAACAGCTCCTCGCGCCGGGACCGCACCACGAACCCGCCGCCCCCATCCGCCGAACCGTCCACCGAAAGGAACGTGCCGGGCTTCGGCTTGCGGCTCGAGCGCAGCCATGCGAGCACGCGGTCGGGCGCGAGAATGCGCTCGATCAGGATCTCGACGCGGCCCCCGGTCGGCTTCGTGGCGAGGAACCGGCCCCGGATGACGCGGGTGTCGTTGGCGACCACGAGGTCGCCCGGGGCGAGGTGATCCGCGATGTCGGGGAACGTCCGGTGGGCGACGCGCCCCGACTCCGGGTCGAGGACCAGCAGCCGGCTGTCGCGGCGCCGGGGAGTCGGGACCTGCGCGATCAGCTCCTCCGGCAGCTCGTAGTCGAAATCGGAGACGCGCACGGGGCACGATGGTAGCAGAGCCCCGCCCCGCCACCCGACTTGGGGGCGGCCCCTGTTGACGTATAATCCCGCGTCCGCGGCACGGCCCCGCTTCGCGTGCCGCGGTCCGCACTGCGGCCGGGATGGCGGAACTGGTAGACGCGCTGGACTCAAAATCCAGTACTGGAGACAGTGTGCGAGTTCGAGTCTCGCTCCCGGCACCAGGTTCCTTGCCCGACGGCGCAAGCCTCGGCGAGACCCCGAGCGGACGATTCAGCGCGCCGACGGTCGCCGTTTCCGCTCGGATTGGATAGGGTAGCCGTCATTCCCTCGACGGGATCGACAACATGGCCACCACCGCGATCGACACCCTGCGCTTCGCGCGAAAGCTCAAGCAGGCCGGTCTGCCGAACGACCAGGCCGAGGCCATGGCCGCCGCGCTGGGCGAGGAGTTGACCGAGCACCTCGCCACCAAGGCCGACTTGCCTCTGGTCCAGTGGATGGTCGGATTCAACCTTGCATTCTCCGCGGCCATTCTCTGGCGCATCCTCGACGCCGGCTGAGCGATTGCCGAGACGGACTCAGGAACTTCCCGCGACGGGACTCCCGATGCGCCACCCGTCGTCTCCGATGGTCCCGCCCCGGGACGCCCGCATGCCGCGACCGCGGGCCCCGGCCCCGCTCGTCTTCGCCACCTGCATCCTCGCGGCGGGGTGCGGCGGGGGCGGCGGCACGGTCGGTGACGGCAGTCGATGCGTCGCCACGGTGGAGGGCTGCCTGAGCGCCGCGGACTACCGGGCCGAGGTGGCGAGCGCCGCCGACGGGATCCGCTCGACGCCGGAGTTCGACCTGCGCCCGAGCTGGGACCTGGAGGCGGTCGGGGTCCCGGAGGCCTGGGCCCACCTGGCGGTGGCAAGGGGCGAGGACAGGCCCGGCAGCGGCGTCACCGTGGGAGTGATGGACACCGGCATCGACCTCGGCCACCCGGCGTTCGAGGAGGCGGCGGCGGCCGGCGGGATCACCGAGGAGTTCTTCTTCGGCGCCGTGGACGAGACCGGCTACGACGGTCTCTCGCACGGGACCGCCGTCGCCAGCGTCATCGCGGGCCGGCCGTCTCCGGCGCACGGAACGGTGTACACCGGAATCGCTCCCTACGCGAAGCTCAGGATGTTCGCGGTCCCCCTCGACAGCCCGCCGCCTCCGGGCACCCCGATCGAGGCGGTCTCGCTGTCCGGGCTGGCGAATGAGGACTCGTCCTTCGCGCCGGTCTTCCGCGATGTGCTGTCGCGGGACCTGGACTTCCTGAACCTGAGCTTCGGGCACTACGGAGTGATCGACGACTACGACGACGTGGCGGCCATCCGCGACGCGATGGGCGCGACGATCGACGCGCTGGCCCAGGCCGATCGGGAGGAGAAGACCATCCTCGTGTGGGCGGCCGGAAACTCCAACGGCGATCTCTGCCGCCCCGGCACCGACAGTTGCGTCGGCGACGGCGAGACGGACGCCCTCGGACGCCCGGCGGGCACCGTCGACGCCCGATCGCCCGGCCCCGCCGCGGGGCTGATGGTGCGCATCGAGGAGCTCCGGGGTCACTCCATCGCCGCCGTGGCGATCGGGGAGGCCACGCAGATCGGGGAGGACGGGGAGGAAGCGGGGACCGGGGAACCCGGTGAGATCACGTCCTTCTCCCACCGCTGCGGTCTCGCCGCGGACTGGTGCATCGCCGCGCCGGGGAGCGGGGTGAGGGCTGCCTGGTTCGGGCCCTACATGGGCGAGGTCTTCCGGGGCTTCGCGTCGCTGCGCGGGACGTCCTTCGCGGCGCCCATCGTCACCGGCGGCCTCGCGCTGATGAAGCAGATGTTCCGCGGCCAGCTCCGCAACGAGGAGCTGGTCACACGGCTGTTCCACACCGCGAACCGGACCGGCATCTACGCCGACCGCGCCGTCTACGGGCGGGGGCTGATGGATCTCGACGCGGCGCTGTCGCCGGTCGGCGTGCCGGCGTTCACCGCCGGGGCCGCGGTGGCCGTGGCCGGAACTCCGGCGGCCGCGGGCGGAACGCCGGCGGCCGGAGGCGGAACGCCGGTGGCGCGGTCACGTCTCCGCCTCGGCCGGGCGTTCGGCGCCGGCGCCGCGAGCGGGCTCGCCGGCCGGGAGATCGCCGCCTTCGACGCCCTGGGCGCACCGTTCTGGTACGACCTCGGCGGCCTCGTCCTGCGGCCGGACCCGCCGTCGGCGGGTGCGCGGCTGCGCGAATTCGTCGCCGCTCCGCCAATCGACCGGTGGGACGCCGGGCCCGGCGAGAGCGCGGCGCCGGCCGCGATGCGGGTCGGATTCGGGCCCGTCCCGGGCGACACCGGCGCCGGCCATGCGCTGCTCGCCCCCAACGCGCTCTCCCTGACCTGGGGCCGGCCCGGCGGCGTCGTGGCGACCGCCTTCACCTCCGAGGGCGACGACCACCGCGATGCGCGCCCGGCGTCGGGCGCGCTGGTGTCGTGGCGCGCGGCGGACGCGCCGCTCGGCCTGCGCGCGGGCTGGCTCGGCGAGCGCCACAGCATGCTGTCGGCGACCGCGAGGGGCGCGTTCGGCGACCTCGCCGCCGACTCCTTCTTCGTCGGCCTGGACGTCCATCATCGCGCGGGGGGCTGGCGCTTCGGCGGCGGCCCCGAGATCGGGCTCGCCCGGCCCCGCGCGCGCGGCGGGATCATCGCCGGCGTGGAGCCGCTGGCGACCAGCGCGTTCGCCCTCCACGCCTCGCGCCCGACCGCCGGGGGCGGGATGCTGCGGGTCTCGCTCGCCCAGCCGCTGCGGGTCGAGGACGGCGGCGCGGTGCTCTCGGTCCCCGTCGGGCGCACCCCGGACCGCGCGGTGGTGCGCGAGCGGCTCTCGGCCGACCTCACCCCCGCGGGCCGGCAGCTCGACTTCTCGGTGCGCTGGGAGCGGCCGCTCGCGGGCGGAGCGCTCCGGCTGGGGACAGTCGCGACCCGCCACGCCGGTCACGACCCCGGGGCCCGGCCGCGGCTCTCGTTCCTCGCGGGATGGCGCGTGTCGTACTGATCGCCCCGGCCGGGTCATCGACCTCGACCCGCGGAGCCCGGCCGGGGCCGACGGCCGTCCGCCGCGGCGCATCGAACTTCCGCTCCGCCCGGCGGTCGGATGTCGGGCGATTGCCGGAGCCGGGAACCGCATTTCGGAACGGGGAAACCCGGCATCGACACTGTCGGCTCGGATACAATCGCCGTTTCCTTCCCCCTTGGCAGGCATCCCCGAATGAAGACGACCCTCCGACGCCTTGGCCGCGCGCTGGCTGCCGCCGCCTTTCTTCTGCTCGCGGTTCCGGCGCCGGCCGCGGCCCAGAGCGCGCCGTCCCCCGACGAGGGGGCCGCCAGCGCCCGGGCGCTGCTCGACGGGGGCCGGCCGGACCAGGCGCTGGAGGTGCTGCGGCCGCTCGCTCGCAGCCACCCCGGAGACATGAACGTGCGGTTCCTCCTCGGCCTCGCCGCGATCGAGGCATCGCGGATGCGCGGGGTCGCGGAGGAGGACCGGACCGCGCTGCTGGACGAGGCCATCGCCACCCTGCACGGGATGCTGGTGGACCGCCCCGAGCTGGTGCGGGTGCGCCTGGAGCTCGGGCGGGCGTTCTTCTACAAGGGCGAGGACACCCTCGCGCGAGGGCACTTCCAGCGCGTGCTCGCGGGCGAGGTGCCGGAGGCGGTCAAGGCCAACGTGCAGCGCTTCCTGGTGCAGATCCGGGCCCGCCGCCGCTGGACGATGTACATGGGGGCGGCGCTGCTGCCGGACACCAACATCGGCAGCGGCACGGACGAGGAGGTCATCTACATCAACTTCGGCGGCATCGATCTGCCCTTCGACTTCACCCCGGCGGAGGAGCAGACGACCTCCGGGATCGGCGCCTCGCTGTGGGCGGGGGGCGAGTACCAGCATCCCCTCGGACCGCGGCTGCGGCTGCGCGCCGGCGCGGACGTGGCGCGCAGGGAGTACCCGGGCCGGCGGTACGACAGCACCTACCTCTCGCTCCACGCCGGACCGCGCTGGCTGCTGGACCGGCGCACCGAGGCGAGCGTGCTCGCGAGCGCGCGCCGCTACTGGACGGGCACCAGCATCGAGCATGACGCCGTGGGTGCGCGCATCGAGGCCCGGCGCCGGCTCACGCCGCGGGTCACGGCGAACGCCCGGGCCTCCTGGCACCAACGCGACTACCGCAGGAGCGCGGACCTCGACGGACCCCTGGTCGACGTCTCGCTGGGCGGCACCTGGACGCTCACCCCGAATCTGCAGGCCCACTCGTCCTTCGGATACGCGGAGGAGCGCCCCGGCCGGGTGAATCGCCGCAACGCGAGCCGCACGCTGCGGACGGGGCTCACCGTCGCCCTGCCGAGGGGGTTCAACGTGGGCGGCAACGCGCTGTTCCGCTGGACCGACTACGAGGGCCTGGAGGTCGCGCAGCACCGGCCCCGCGACGGCTCCTCGCGCAAGGACCGCACCCGGTCGCTGAGCCTCTCGCTGCACAAGCGCGACTTCACCATCTACGGCTTCAGCCCGCAGTTGGTGGTGACCCACGAGGAGCGCGACAGCAACGCCCAGCTCATCAGCTACAACCGCACCCACGGCGAGCTGCGTTTCGTGCGCCAGTTCTGAACGGACCCCGCCCGGGCCCGTGACGGGCGCGTCTCCTCGCGGGGTACCGGATTCGAGCCACGGCGCAACGCAGGGTCCGCGATCGTACCGACGGGGACGAGCCGGCGCTGCGGTGCGCCGGGGCGACGGGTATCGCGAGGAGCGGTCGAGCCGTGCGTTTCCGGGGTGGCATGCGGAGGAGATCTTTCGGGCGCTGACCGAAGCCCCGATGTCGGCGGGTGCGTGGCGAGCACTGGAGCGGGTGGCGCGGGCGATGGGGGCGCGCGAGGGCACGAAGCCGGAGGACGATCCGCTCATGCGCTCGCACGGCGCGCAGGTGCGAGCGGAGGGCCTATATGTCCTATAAAGAAAACCCCCGGCGCCAAGGGGTGAGCCTTGCGCCGGGGGCGATTGCGGGAGGGGACGAGAGCCGACGCCCTCCCCGGGTTGCTTGCTGCTATGACCGGCCTACGGTCCCGAGTGGCTGACCCCGAACCCGCCCGTCATGTTGCCGACGACGCCGTATTCGGCGGAGAAGGCTCCGGTAGCAGCCTCCGGCGTGCCGCCGTCGTCTGGCGTATAATGGTAGCCATAATACTGTGCGGTACTGCTCGCGGGCGTTCCTGCCTCGCCGTCAATCGTCCACACCGGTCTCTGCGCTGCTGTCGCACCTGAAGTAGGGGTGCCGAAACGTCCTCCAAGACCGGCCATAGGCGTTTCAGGCAGCGTCACTTCCCAAGTGTCCATGCTCGCAGGGTCCGTGCCGGCACTGTCACTGAAGTTACTGATCATGCCGCTGATTGTGCCGGCATCGGCAGCGCTCCCAAAGTCGGCCTTGAATTCGACCTCGGCGGTGAACCGGCCGCCCTTCGGCCCGGAGTCATAAATGCTGTACAGCCCCGACGCGAGCCCGGTGTACGTCGCAGTCCCGGCAACAGCCGTAACGGCGGCAGTGACTCCTTGAGCGGTGAGCACCGTGAGTCGTGTGTACTCATCGCCGGTTTTTCTCAGCCACCAGCCAAAGTACCCGTAAGAGCTGTCTGCCACTTTCGCCGTCGCCCCGGTATCGGGGGTGAAGGTCCATGTCGCTCCAGCTCCGGCCAAGAGCACACCGCCGTCGCTGCTGGCCACCGCGGACGTGCACGTCTGGGTGCCGTCGCCGGTGCAAGTGTAGGTTCCAGAAGCGCCCCCGAAGGTGCCGGCGGTCTGAAACACTTCATTGGCTGCGTCGGCGTCCGTATTCACGTTGAGTTCGTGGGTCTTGCTCCCGGAGCCGGTGGCGAAAGGAGTCGCCATGATGAGGGCGCTGTTGCCCGCTGCAACCGTCACGGCCCCATTGGCCCAGGTCACGTCACTGGCAGGGCCCGCCCATTCCGCGAAAGGAACAGTCTCGTCGGGTTCGATGTCGGTGTACATGTGTAGGACGTCGGTGACGCTGCCGTCGGCCGACGTCGACATGAGTTCCGTGCCGCTCCAGCCGTTCAGCATGCCAAGCAACTTGGAGTTCTCGGCCTTGAAGTTGGGGTTGCCACCACCAACGCCGGTCACGGTCACCGTGGTAGGTTTTCCGTACATTGCGGTAGCAGAAAGGCTTTCGCCTGCGTTGAAAAAGGAAAGAGGGGACGCATCCAGCCTCAAGGCCAACTTGCGCGCATCTTCGGCCATCGCCTTCTCCGTGGCCGCCTGCTCGGCGTCCATGCGCGCCTGCGCCTCATCCTGCAGCCGCTTCAGCTCCGCCTGGAGGTCGGCGATACTGGTGCCGATGTCGCCCGCGTCGGTGATGCCGAGCTGCTCGCGCAGGGCGGTAACCTGCGCCTGGAGCGTGGCCAACTGTTCCTCCGCCGTCGGCCCCGTATCCGGGGGCATCGTCGTACCACCACCCCCACCGCAGCCCGCCATGGCCAGAGCCAGGAACGCGACGGCTGCGGCCTTACCCAGTTTCAGGTCATAGCTCATTTAAGGCTCTCCCGGAAATTACACCGAAGGGGGGGCCCGAAGGCCCCCCGACGGCGCGTACGTGGATACGTCGCGGAAGCGCAGACCGTGTCGGCACAGGACTGGAACCAGTCCTATTCTCCAGAGTGGCTGGCGCCGAACGCGCCGCGCATGTTGCCAACGAGGCCATAGTCAGCCGAGAACGTGCCGATGGCGATCTGCGGCGTGCCGCCGGCGTCTGCCGAGCGCAGACTGCCACCCCACTGGCTAAGGGTGCCCTGAGCCCCGTCTTCGCCGTCAATCGACCATGTCGTCTTCTCAGCGTCTGTCGGACCAGCGGGGTCAGCGGCAGCGAAGGTACCGGCACCACCGGTGACCAGGGGCAGTTCAGGCAGAGTCACCATCCAAGTGTCCATGCCGTCGGTGTCACCCATGAAGTTGTCCACCATGCCGCTGATGGTTCCCTCCGCCGAGGCGTCTCCAAAGTCGGCCTTGAGTTCAACCATGGCGGTGAAGTGGCCGCCCTTCGGGCCTGAATCGTAGATGCTGTACTTCCCCGCGGCCGGGCCGGTGTACGTCGCGGTGCCGCCGACAGCCGTGACGGCGACGGCGGTGTCTCCCGTCGAACCGGAGAAAGTGTGCACGGAATAGCCGCTGTCGGCCTTCCGCAACCACCAGCCGAAGTGCTGATACTCACTGTCCGCCTGGTGCGCCATCGCTCCGTTGTTGGGGGTAAAGGTCCATGTTCCCGTCCCGCCCAGGATCACACCGCCACTGCTGCCGGCCACCGCGGAAGTGCAGGTGCCGCCAGTGCAGGTGTAGGTTCCAGAAGCACCTGCGAAGGTGCCGGAGGTCTGGAACGTATCCGCACCAGCGGTGGTGTCCGTATCTATGGTGTGTTCGTGGGTCTTTGTCCCGGAGCCGGTGGCGAAAGGAGCCGCCATGATGAGGGCGCTGTTGCCAGCAGCAGGCGTCACGGCCCCATTGGCCCAAGTCACGCCAGTTGTAGCGGCGGCCCATTCCGCGAACGGGATCTGCTTGCCGGCATCAACATTGGTGTACACGTGCATCACATCGGTGGGGCCGTTGTCCGCCATCGACATGAGTTCCGTGCCCGACCATCCGTTCATGGCGTCAAGGGACTTGGAGTTCTTGGCCATGAAACTGGGGTCGTCACCACTAGCGATGGTCGCGGTCGCCTTAGCCAGCTCTCCATGCATTGCGGTGACCGCCACGGTTTCGCCGCTGGCAACGTGAGAGGCCGCATCCAGCCCCAAGGCCAACTTCCGGGCCTCCGCGGCCATCGCCTTGTCCTTGGCCGCCTGCTCGGCGTCCATGCGCGCCTGCGCCTCATCCTGCAGCCGCTTCAGCTCCGCCTGGAGGTCGGCGATACTGCTGCCGATGTCGCCCGCGTCGGTGATGCCGAGCTGCTGGCGCAGGGCGGCGACCTCGTTCTGGAGCGTGGTCAACTGTTCCTCCACTGTCGGCCCCGTATCCGGGGGCATCGCCGTACCACCACCACCGCACGCGGCAAGCCCGAAGGCAAGCACCGCCGCGAGGCAGCTCGTCGTCAGGTTCCTATATACTGTCGTCATTTCGAGGTTCTCCTGTGCTCAAGAAGTGGCCTCGAGACGAGGCCTTTCGACGTTGCTTCCTACGAGGTGGAACGTCCGCCGCAGAGTATAGTGAACGAGCCACGCCGTGTCGATACAGGTACAGGACCTACCGCGGCCGTGCCCGCCACGCAGGGCATCCCCGGATACCGGATGCCCCTTCGCTGTCCCGCGAGACCGGAACCTGCCACGTTAGATTGCTCCCAACCCCCCTACCTGCATCCCTGACCCCGGAAGGGCGAGGTACGCATATCCGACCACAACTCCACGGGCAATGCAACACGCACTATCACGCGCGCGGGCGGAACCGCAGTCCGGCGCAAGTGCCTGCGGACAACAGATTTTCCGCCGCCCGCGGTCCTGAAACGGGCAACGGCTCCGGATGCCGGAAACCGCCCGCCGCACCGCCCCTCCCGGTGCCCGACATGCCGGCCTCCCGGCCCGTCGGCCACCGCCCGCGCACATCCCCGTGCCCGAAGGCCCGGGAGACGTAACGACACCACAGCCCGCCCAATCGCGCAAGATACGGAATCTGACAGGGATTCCAGCCGGTCGGCAGGCCGACCGCGGCCGACCCGGCGGTGCGCGATCCTCCCCCGTGGCGGCGCCGGCGGGGAGAAGGCGGCTCCTGCCCGCGCTCAGCCACGGCCGGGCTCCGGCGCGCAGGCCCACAGGTCCGCGCCGATGCTCCCGGCCACCCGGGCCGCGGATTCGCGCACCGAGTCGAGCGCCAGGTGCGCGTAGCGCGCCGTGGTCTGGATCTTGGAGTGACCGAGCATCCTGCCGATCATGGGCAGCGGCTCGCCGAGCGCCAGCGCCCGCGAGGCGAAGCTGTGCCTCAGGTCGTGCAGGCGCACGTCCTTGAGTCCGGCGCGCCCGCGCACCCGGTACCAGTAATACGCGATGTGCGTCAGCCGCGCGCCGGGCTTCGCGCCCGCGACCACCCACGGGTTGCCCGGCGGGCGCGGCAGCCCGGCCAGCACCCGCGCCGCCGCCGGCGACAGCGCGACCGTGCGCGGCCCGGTCTTCGAATCGCGCAGCCGGATCTCGCTGCTCTCCAGGTGCACGTCCTCCCACCGCAGGCCGACGATCTCGCCGCTGCGGCACCCGGTGAGCATCAGCAGCCGCAGCGCGGCGGCCGCGTGCACCGGGACCCGCCCCTCGATCTCGAGCGCGTCCAGCGTCTTGCCGAGGCGGCGGAACTCCTCCTCGGTCAGGAAGCGCTCCAGCTTGCGCGTGCGGTACCGGCGCACCTGGCGGCACGGATTGCTCCCCGCCGGCACCATCCCCCAGGCTTCCGCCCGGTTGAGCATCCGCGACAGCGCGCCCACCGCCTCGTTCGCCGCCACCGGCGTCTTGCGCAGGCGGTAGTGCAGCTCGGCCACCTGCAAGCGCCCCACCTCCGTCACCGGCAGCTTGCCCAGCACCGGCACGACGTGCCGGCCAATCACCTGGCGGTATCCCCTGACCGTGGCCGGCTTGCAGCGCACCGCCACGTACTCGCGCAGGTACCGCTCCGCGAGCTCGGCCACCGTCGGTGCGCGGTCTCCGCCCGGCCCGGGCCGCGGCTCCGTCCCCGCCCTGATCCGCGCCAGCATCGCCGCCGCCCGCTGCCGCGCCTCCTCGGCTGTGATCACCCCGTGCCGCCCGATGGCGACCCGCTTCGTTCCGTGCGGGCCCCGGCCCTGCACCAGGTAGGCCCGCGCCCCCGAGCGGTACACCCGCACCCCGAACCCCGCGAGGTCCCGGTCCCACCAGATGACGTCGCGGTCCCCGACCGGCAGGGCGTCGACGACCCGGTCGGAAAGGGACCGCTTCAGCTTCGCCACGCCGCGGCCCGCCTTACGGCGCGTGCGACGGCCGCGCACGCAGGATGTCGGCCTCGATGCTGCCGCCCACCCGCGCCACCGCCACCTTCTCCGCTTCGCGCGCGAGATGGGCGTAGCGCGCGGTGGTGCCCACGTCGGCGTGACCGAGCAGCCGGCCGATCATCGTCAGGCTCTCCCCGAGCGCCAGCGCCCGCGAGGCGAAGCTGTGCCTCAGGTCGTGGATCCGCACGTCCTCCACCCCGGCGCGCGCCCGCACCTGGTGCCAGTACGTGGTGAGCTGCGACAGGTGCCGGTCCGGCGCGCTCCCGGCGAACACCCACGGGCTGCGCGGGACGCGGCGCAGCTCCGACAGCACCCGCAGCGCCGCCGGCGTCAGCACCACCATGCGCGGGCCCGTCTTGGCGTCGCGCAGCCGCAGCTCCCCCGCCTTGCGGTCGACGTCGTCCCATCGCAGGGTGAGCACCTCGGTGAGCCGGCACCCGGTGACCATCAGCAGCCGCAGCGCCGCCGCCGCCCGCGCCCTGAGCGCGCTCTGGGTCTCCAGCTCGCGCAGCGCGCGGCCCACCCGCCGGTACTCGTCCGCGCTCAGGAACCGCTCGCGCATCCCCTGCCGGTACCGCGCCACGAACCGGCACGGGTTGCCGCCCGGCGGTGCCAGCCCCCAGTCCTCCGCCACCGCGAACATCTTCGACAGCACCTCCAGCGCCCGGTTGGCCGCGCGCGGCGTGGCGCGCAGCGCGTAGTGCAGCGCCTCCGCGTCCTCCCGGCGTACCGTCGCCACCGGCCTGCTCCCGAGCGCCGGCAGGATGTGGTTCCGGAGAGACCCCCGGCAGATCCCCTGCGTGTGCGCGTTGCAGTTCACCGCCACGTGCGCCTCCATGTAGCGTTCAGCGAGCTCCGCGACGGTGAACGCGCGCCCGGACGCCGCCGCACCCGCCTCCTCGCCCCGCTTGATGCGATCGATTACGGCGCGCGCGCGCCTGCGCGCCCGCTCGCAGGAGAGCTCGCCGTACGGGCCCAGCGACACCCGCCTGATGCCGGCCGGACCGCGGCACTGGACCACGAACATCTTGCGCCCCGACGGGTACACCCGCACCCCGAACCCCGGAAGGTCCCGATCCCAGAAGACCGCGTCCCCGCTCTCGACGCGGAGCCGGTCGACGGTGCGCCTGGAGAGCGTGTGTTGCGTTCGCCTGGGCATGACGCCTGGGTCCTCCTCCATTCCGTGCTTCCGTGGGGTGGGGGGTGTCGCTCGGACCGGCGTTTGCGCGCCTGCGGCAGTCGGTTCGGCTCAGCGCCTTGCACCGGGCCATCGCTGCGCGAGCACCTTCCGCGCGAGCTCCACTCTCGAGCGGTGCTGAACGGTCCTTGCGGACCGTAATCAAAACGTAAGTTTCCGGGATCACTCGTGCGTATTGAAACACGCGGGGACGGTTGCGAGTCAAGGGGTGAAGGTGGGAATTATTCCATTGATAATGCTTGAGAAATCATGATTTTTTGCGTCTGTGCGTAAGCCTGTCGTTGCATGGCGGTTCCAATTTTGTACAACAGGAGAACCTCGAAATGACGACAGTATATCGGAACCTGACGACGATATGCCTCGCGACGGTGCTTGCCTTCGGGCTCGCGGCGTGCGGCGGCGGCAGCAACACGCAGACCGGCGGAATGCCGACGACGGCGGATCAGTTGGCGGAGCTTCAGAAAGAGGTGGCGGATTTGCGGACGCAGCTCGGCCTTCCCGCCGACGGCAACATCAGCGACAGCATCACCGAGCTCCAGGGTCAGGTCGCAGATCTGAAGCAGCAGATTCAGGACGCGAAGGATGCCGAGGACAAGGCTGCCATGGCAGTCGCGGTCGCGACGGCCAGGAAGCTGTATGCGGGGATCGCTGCGCAGGATAGCACCGCAGGCGACGTGGCCGCCAACACCGCTGCGGGCGATGGGCTGAGGGCCGCCGCCTATAACAACGCCGACGTGCCCGAGGCCGGCACCACCGCCGAGACGCGCATCATGGTGGGCATCGGTACCGCGGCTGTTGTCGCCCTGTCGGAAGACGACGAGACGATGGTCGCCGCCAACCACGGCTGGGCAGGCAAGAGGTACGCGCGTACGTCGCCTGCCGCTGACGGCACGTACGAGGCGGTCGTCTACTCGAACGTCGAAGCTCCAAAGCAGGGCAGGAAGTTCGGTAGTGCTGCAGCAGTCTCAGATACCGGCGCTTACGAGTACCAACTGGACGCCGCCGACCGTGACGGCAATGCCAACAAGGCGCTTACCATCGTTCCTGCGACCCATGCGGCGCGCGTATCGCTTCCGAGCGTCACCCGGACGGCCGGTACGGAGACGTTCAAACTGCCGGAGCAGAACCCGGACGGCGAGCAATACATCAACGTGTCCGGCATGCTTCATGGCGTGAGCGGCACCTTCAGTTGCGCACCCACCACTGCTGCCGACGAGTGTACCGCGGCCGTAGCCGCAAAGGGCTTCACGCTTGGTGGGGCCGGAACGTGGCTGTTCATTCCCTCCAACGCGGAAGCCCGGGTCATGGACGCGGCGGACACCGCTTACGCCTCCTACGGCTGGTGGCTCCACAAGACCGAGAACGACCTGACCTACACCGCGAGCGCGTTCCACGATGAGAAGGGCGGGGTTACTAACGCCTCCGGCCTCAATGCCCTGAACGGAACGGCGACGTATGTGGGCGGCGCTGCCGGGAAATATGCCCTTAGCAGTGCGACAGGCGGCACGAACGACGCCGGCCACTTCACCGCGAGGGCGACTCTGGAGGCCGACTTCACCAACAACACCGATGCTACCGCCATTTCCGGCACCATCGACAACTTCATGGGTGCGGACGGTCAGGCGCGGGACTGGGAGGTTGAGTTGAAGGGGTCCCAAATCGGCGACGACGGGGAGATTGGCGAAGCTTCCGCCAGTACCGACGTCGAGACGGTCTGGACGATCGGCGGAACGGATGGCGCGGCCGATGGCATGTGGACCGGGCGTCTCCGGAACAACGGCGATGACCTTGTGCCGCAGGTTGCAACCGGCACGTTCTACTCCACGTACGGCACGGCGGGCGGCGAGGGCCGCATGGTCGGCGGCTTCGGCGCGAACAAGGAGTAACCGATTGGAGGACAGAGTCTCCGTTCATGTGAGAACCCGATCCTGAATCCTTGAAGTTCCCTACGAGGGTGGCGCACAAAATGCGCCACCCTTTTTTTTGCCGAGCATGACCAAGGAGGTGCAAGTCCTCCATTCAGCCCGACAGCGGCGCGGGATGAGCGAAACGCAAGGACATCATCTCGAGGCGGGGTGGGAAGAAAGCATGGAGCAAAACCGCGGCCCGATGGACCTATATGGTCCGCCCCGCAATTGCCAGGGATGCGTTTCGGCGATGGTCAAGGCGAGGTCGGTTGCTGACATATCCGGCCTCGTGTTGGGAGGTACGTGAACTCCCACGCCCTTGATGGAATCCGCACACGCCAGCCTCGACAGGAAAACGGTCTCGAAGGCCCTGGTCCATCTCAATCCCCCGGCGTGTCGGTCCGACCTGTCTTCCCATCCGGCCGGCTGAAGGCGCGCCCGGGCCGAGCCCCCGTGCGGGGCGCGCTGCCGGCGAGCTGAATGCCGTCGCGCCGCGGTTCGGCTACCCCGGCCCGGACGGCGGACCGCCGGCGGAAAGCGATCCGGCGCGCTGCTCCCCGATCCGGCGCCGGAAATCGGCCGCGTCCGTGCACGCCAGCGCCGCCGCCATCAGGGCATCGCCGGGGACTCCGGCGACGAGTTCCCGATCCTCCGCCGCATCCAGGGTCACCGCGATCCCCCGTGACTCCAGGACCTGGACCACGGCATTCAGGTGACCCTGGGCAACGCCCTCCCGGTGGCCTTCGGCACGGCCCTCCCGGCGGCCCTCGGCACGCCCTCCGCTCGCACCTGCGCGCTGTGCGAGCGCATGAGCGGATCGTCCTCCGGCTTCGTGCCCTCGCGCGCCCCCATCGCCCGCGCCGTGCGCTCCAGTGCTCGCCACGCTCCCGCCGACATCGGGGCTTCGGTCAGCGCCCGAAAGATCTCCCCCGCCCGCCACCCCGGAAACGCACCGCTCGACCGCTCCTCGCGATACCCGTCGCCCCGGCGCACGTGAATCGCGAGCCCCGGCCTGCGCGCCGACGACTCCCACGGCACCAGCACCCAGATCTCCGGAAAGCCGCTCTCCATGTAGATGCCGAGCTTGCGACGGCGCACGTCCGTGGTGTGGTCCACCTCCAGCACCACGTCCGGCAGCGGGTCCGCGTCCACGTCGATGGATGTCGAAGGCCTGTCCCTCGGACCGAACGCGGTGCCCCCGAGGAAGCCGCCGGCACAGTCCCCGGACCCACACCCGGATTGAAGCGCGGAACGCCAGACCGCGAATTGCGCCGCCGGCCGCGGACGGCCCGAGTCCCGCGCCGCGGCAGGCGTCTCATGCCGGCTGATAGCGCCGAACGTCGATCTCGTTGGCCCGCGCCCGCATCTGCGTCGCGTCGTGCCATGCCTGCATCCGCAACAGCAGGTCCATGCTCAGGCCGAAGGCTTTCTCGACCTGCAACGCCATCTCGGGCGACAGCGACGCATTGCCGTTCAGCAGGTCGGAGAGCGTCGCACGGCGCACGCCGAGAATCCGGGCCGCCGCCGAAACGCTCAACCCCAACTCCTCAAGGGCCTCGATCCGGATGAACGCTCCGGGATGCGGGGGAGTCATCCCCATCTTGATGCCGCCGCTGGTCATCAGTGGTAGTCCTCCAGGTTCACGCGCTCGATTCCGCCGTTCCGTTCCTCGAAGGTGATCCGCCAGTTGCCCGACACCGAAACGCTCCACTCGTTGCGGCGCTCGCCGGACAGTCGGTGGACCCGCCATCCGGGAGCCGCCTCGCGAATGAAGCCCTCCATAGCTGACGCGACGGCCCCTCGTGCTGGAGGGGTGTCTCGGGGATCTTCCACGCCGTCTCGGTGGCGCCGTCCCAGAACTCCAGGCGGTGTTCGTAGTGGTCGATCTCGCTCGCCGGCAGGTGGAACGACACGCAGCCGGGGAAGTCCTCGTCCCGATATCACGTGGACCCGGGTTCGCGGTCCGTTCGAAGCTCGTCAATCGAAGCGGCGCTCATCTCGTCTCCCCATCGATGGATGCCGAAGGACTGTCTAGCGGACCGAACATGATGCTCCCGAGGAAGCCGCCGGCACAGGCCTCGTACCCGGATTGAAGCGCGGAACGCCAGGCCGCGAACAGTGCCGATGGCCGCGGTGTTTGTAGGATTGCAGCGTATTGTACATTGCCCGGGCGGCTTCCCTCGCCCCCACCGACGGAGCCGCAGGCCATGCTCCAGGGCTCCCGCGTTGCGCATTCGTGTTCGGATAGGGCCCTATGGATTCCCGCCTTGCGGGAAACGACGGCAACAACGCCGGCGCTTGGCGCGTCCGGCGCGTCCGGCGCGTCCACATGCGTAATCCGCGAACACCGATGGATTCCCGCCTTTGCGGTAATTGACGGCTAGGCTTGCCCGCAATGATGCGCCGGGACTCGATGAAGCGGGCCGGCTGCCGGTGGTGCGCTACACCGGCGAGGCGCGGTGGGAGCGCTGGTGCAGCCGGTGCCCGCGGTGCTCGCTGCGTATCGGCCCGCGCAGCGCCACTTCGTGCTTGACGCACGCCACGTCGGGATTGAGGATTTGCCGGAGCCGAACCTGATGACGACGGTGGTTCGGCTGGAGCAGACCCGCACGCCGTGGGACGTGGTGGAGGTGGCGCGGCGGCTGTGACGGTGGCTGCGCCGGCCTGATGACGACGGGCCGCGGTGCAGATTCGGCGCGGAAGCCACTGCGAGGGCTGTTCGCCGCGACGTGCGGCGTGAAGGTCGATGGGATGAGCGATGAACGCCGTTGAGTTCGCCCGCGCCCAGTGCTCCACGCTGCGGCTGAAGTTGTTGAAGATCGGAGCCTGGGTCAAAATCACGGCCCGGCGGGTGTGGCTATTGTTCTCGCAGGCCTATCCGCAGCCGATGCCGGACAGGTTGCTCAAGCTGCGTTTAGCCTGAGTGTTAATCAGAAATTTGGATGGACCGAAGCAATCCGCACATGTTCAAGATGGGTCGAGGAGAATAGGGCATGAAGACAATAATGCGAGTATATGGCACCTTGGCACTTGTGGCCGTGCTCGGCACCGCAACTGCAAATGCGGCGGGCGGTACTGGCATCTCGCACTGCCAGATTGTCGCGAACGGAGTGCAAGACGAACTGAGCACGTGTTGGTTTTTTGCGAATTCCGAACAGGACGCACAGAGGAAGCAACGGCTTTCGCAACGATGCAACAGGATGGTCAGTGTCGGGAATCAACTGATTCAGTGGTGCAACAGCAACATCAACAAGTGCAAACAAAAAAGGGTTAGCTACGATTTCGATGTTGACGTGTTGTTCCACTTTGGTCCGAAGTGGAGCATAGGTTGCACGTACAGATAGTTCGCGCCAGGGTCCCCGCCCGCGCATCGGTGTTCGGATAACGGGGTGATTAACCCATGTGTCCGGTCAAGTAATGTAACTCCGGGCCTTCGGCTGATATCTGGGATTCCGTGTCTGAAGCGGCGCCGAGACGGGGCACGGAGCGATTTCCGCGGTCTGGCTGGTTATCCGTACAATTCCCAAGAGGCTCGGGTGAGCGGCGATGGCAAACTTGTTCGGGGCGGTTCAGTTCGTCCGTGACCAAGAGCCCCCAAGGGAGGGTTTGACCCACGCTTGCGAATTGGGCGCAGTCCAGCGTCATCTATCTCGCGCATCGCCCATCTGCCCTCCGCCTCTCATTGTCCGAATACTCAAAGCAATACGTGATATTCAATGTACCCGATACACATGAGGTGGTTCGGGAGACAGTCTGCCCCGGACGGATTCCTATTTGTCCACCGGTACCAGCGCTCGGACGTGTACTGAAAATGACTTCGACATTGTGTGGACAATTGTTCGTGAAGATGAGCTTCCGATTCGATCCTCCGGTGTAACAGTAAGCTGAACTTTGTTGCCCCCAACGAAATGATGTGCAGCTTTCGGTTGGGGGAAGGGTCTGGGTGATTCCTTCAGTGCCAATGCACGCGAGCACCAGAAACGAAACAAATGCCATACTCAGTCTGGTCATTGCGTACCTCCACTTATCTGGGCCGAAGCTGGAGATCCTGACTGTCGCCTGAAGAGGACTACATTCGCCTTACACCAAGGTACTCGGAACATCGAATACGGGCAAGCCCGGTTTGGGCATATATCAGCGGTTCGTTCTTTCATTGGCGCCTCGGTCAGCGCCCGAAAGATCTCCTCCGCCCGCCACCCCGGAAACGCACGGCTCGACCGCTCCTCGCGATACCCGTCGCCCCGGCGCACGTGAATCGCGAGCCCCGTGTTAGCGGCTGCGTAGAACCGCGGATAAATGGCGAACAGAGGAGTCCGGTCCCGGCGATCCGCGGTGCTGGTGACGATTCAGAACGGCGGGTCGGTATCTGACCAGAGGTCTGCTTGTCGCTCATCGGTCCCGTTGTGGTATCGGTAGAGTTGCTCGGAGTAGTGGCTCTCCATCTGGTGAGCGACGGTAAGGAGGAAGTCGATCAGCTTCGCGGCGGCCTCGTCGGAGAGGTCGAGCGGGACGTTGATGAGCGGCGGGGTCTGGTGGTTCATGGACGGGTTCCTCGCGATGCACGGGACTTGGCACTTCGGCGCGAGCGGGCCTTGGAGCGCTTGGCGGCCTGCTCTTTGGCCTCGTGCAGTCGATAGCTCTCGCCATTGAGCTGGACGATCTCGGAACGGTGGATGAGGCGGTCGACGAGGGTGACGACGCAGGCGGCGGAGGAGAACACGTCGGCCCATTCAGAGAAGGGTTTGTTCGTCGTGATGAGCACCGGCAGATTGAGGTACCTGCGGGTGACGACCTCGAAGAGGAGGTCGGCGTAGCGGTTGTCGTAGTTGAGATATCCGACCTCGTCGATGGCGAGCAGCTGAGGGCCGGTGAAGCGACGCAGTCGCCGGGCCAGGGAGGCGTCGGAGTCCTGAGCGGCGAGTTCGTGGAGCATGTCCGAGGCGGTGGTGAATCGCGCGGTGAGGCCGTTGAGGACGCCGTGGTGGAGAAGGTTCTTCACGAGCATGGTCTTGCCGACGCCGTTCGGTCCGACGAGGACGATGTTGGTGGCGTCGTTGACGAAGGCGAGCGAGAACAGCTCCTCGATGAGGGGACGGTCGATGCGCTTGGGCCAAGCCCAGTCGAAGTCGGCGATGGGCTTGAAGGGGCCGATGCGGGCGTTGGTCAGACGCCGTTCGAGGGAGCGACGCTTGCGTTCGCGGTCCTCGATGTCGATGACGCGCTCGACCCAGGGCTCGGCGAGCACGGCGTCGTCCTGCACGGCGAGTCCGTAGAGCCCGACCTCGCGCAGACGCTGTCGCACGGAATCGGGTTCACTCGTCGGTGTGTGGTTC
>JAJDVW010000039.1 GCA_022825925.1 Pseudomonadales bacterium
CTAACCAGGTAAACCTGAAAGCTGGGCTGGAATCGACCGACGGGAGCTGAGTGTCGGTCCGGTCGTGAGGGTTCGCATCGGGCGAGGGCGTGAGCGGATCCGGCCCTCCTGCGGTAAGTTGGTGTTCAGTGACAAACGCCAACACGCAGACAGGACCGGATCATGGACCGATTGTTACAGCTTCTCGGGCGGTTCGTCCAGTTCAGCTACGCCTGCTGGGACCGCATCGTCCTGCGCGGCTACTACCCGCGGTTGCAGCGCCCGGCGAACATCGTCCACCTCTTCCGTGACGTCGGCGGCGAAGCCCGGATCACGCCGGCCGTGTTGGCGCGGCGGACGGCGAGCTATCGCACGTGGCTGGAGAGCTATGCCGAACAGCAGGCGATTCCCCTCCTGACGGCCCCGAAGGGCGCCCGCAAGGAGGAATTCGTCGCGCCCTACTACCATGCGTTCAAGGGCGAGAAGGGGGTGGTCGTCATCCTCAAGAGCATGGAGCAGAGCTCGACCTTCATCTCCTACGAACCCCGCCACGCCCCGCCGAGCGGTGACGACTACCGGATCATCACGCGCGCCAACAAGCGCTTCCTCCACTACTACTTCTACATCCTGGATCCGGTCATGGGGCCGATGAGCCTGTGTGTCGCATCGTATCTGCCCTTCACCGTGAGCTGCTTCATGAACGGACACTCCTACGTCGCGCAGGAACTGTGTCGCGCCGGCGTCCGGTTTCAGAAGGACGACAACGCGATCGTCCGCTGCGCCGACCCCGACCGGTTGACTGCCGTTGCCGAGCGCCTCGACGAGCACATCCTGCGGCAGCGCGCCGATTACTGGGCCTCCCGTCTGACCCCCAGGTTCAGTCCCCGCGAGCGCGCCGCGTGCGGGCTCGACTACCAGTGGTCGGTGGCCCAGATCGAATTCGCCCGCGACGTGATCTTTCATCGCCGGGCGCGGCTGCACGACCTGTTCCAGCGCGCGGTCGAGATCGGCGTGGCGCTGGGCGGAGCCACCCAGACGCGGCACCTCTTCGGGCGACGCATCAACTGTCGCTACCACGGCAAGCTCGAGACCATCCTGGAGCGCCGGGATGAGGGCTTCCCGGTGCTGCGGGCCTACTACAAGAGCTCCTACGTCAAGCAGTACGAGAAGGGCGACCGGCTGCTGCGCACCGAGACCTGCCTGAACGACACCTACCACCTCGCCATCGGACGCAAGCTCGGCAACCTGCCTGCGATCAAGCAGCACCTGGCCGCCACGACCGACCGCTACCTCGCGCAGCAGGCCGAACTGCTCGATTCCACCGTGGACCGCGGCGCGCTGGCTGCGCTGGCCGCCCCGGTGACGACCGGGACGCGCCGCGTCCCCGGCATCAAGCTGCATGACGACCGCCTCATCCGACTGCTCGACAACCTGCTGTACACCGGTGGCCTGCTCGGGGACTGGACGACGCGGCAACTGCACGAACGCATCGTGGCTCGGCACCGCCTCGGCGAGGACGACTACACCCTCGGTCAGCTTCGTTACGACCTGGGCAAGCTCCGCGCCCATGGCTTGGCGGAGCGGGTCGGTCGCACTCGGCGCTATCGACTCACCCCGGACGGCGTGCGGCTCGGCGCGTTGCTCGTCAAGATCCGCACCCGTCTGCTGGGCCCGATCTTCGCCGACCCGACCCTGGCTCCAAAGCCACGTAGCGAGAACCCGAGCACCGTGGAAGCCGCGCTGCGCACCGTCGACCGAGCCCTCGACACGCTCTGCTCAACCCTCGGACTCTCCGCAGCGGCCGCCTGATCGCCTGCAACCCGTGGCTGACGAGGAGGACCGCGCATCGCAACGCGCCCGTAGTTTGTACAGAATCCGCAGTTCGGCCGGACAAGGCAGCTAGACGCCGGCCGCGGTGGCGGCCCGCTCGGCGTCCTCCGCCCCGACCACGACCGCCGCCAGCGGCTGGCTCCCGATCGCCGACGCGTAGGCGTACTCGATGTTCACGTCGGCTGCCGCCAGCAGGCTCGCCGCGCGCCCGAGGGCCCCCGGTCCGTTCGGCACCTCGATGAACAGCACGGAACGCTGCTCGACGGCATGCCCGTGTTCGGCGAGCGCCCCGGCCGCGCGCAGCGGGTTGTCCACCACCATGCGGAGCGTGCCGCCGCGTTCGACGGTGAGGGCGATGACGTCGACCCGCTCGTCGCCGAGAATCCTGCACGCCCGGCCGAGGGCGCCGGGACTGTTCGGCAGCCGCAGGGAGAGCTCGGTCCGGATCGCCATGCGCGGGAGCTTAGCCCCGAAGCTGCGGTATCATCAACAGATGGTCGTCGATGCGCCGTTCACCGTGCCGGTGGCGAAGCGAAGCGCCGCGTTCGACTACGCGATCCGCGGCATCGTCGCCGAAGCGCGCAAGGCGGAGGCGCGCGGCCGGCGCGTCCGCTACCTGAACATCGGCGATCCGGTGCTGTTCGGCTTCCGGACCCCGCCGCACTTGATAGAGGCGGTGGAACGCGCGATGCGCGACGGGCACAACGGCTACACGCCGGCGGCCGGCGTGCCCGAGGCCCGGGAAGCCGTCGCGGCCGACTTCGAGACGCGCGGGCTGGCCGTGTCGCCGGACCGCGTGGTGCTGACCGCCGGGGCCTCGGAGGGCATCGACCTCGCCCTCAGCGTGCTCGTCGATCACGGCGACGAGGTGCTGGTCTCGGTGCCGACCTATCCGCTGTACACCGGGGTGCTCGCGAAGCTCGGCGCCCGCGCCGTCTACTACCGCAAGGACCCGGCCCGCGGGTGGCAGCCGGACATCGATCATGTCGAGAGCCTGATCTCGCCGCGGACCCGCGCGCTCGTCGTGGTCGATCCGAACAACCCGACCGGCGCCGTCTACACGCGCGAGAACCGCCTCGCGCTGCTGGAGCTGGCGGATCGCCACAACATCGTGCTCCTCTCCGACGAGGGCTACACCGATCTCGCCTACGACGGCCGGGTTTCACCGCTCGGGTCGTACAACCCCGATGCGCCGGTAATCTCGTTCTCGTCGCTGTCGAAGGCGCATCTGGCGCCCGGCTGGCGGGCCGGCTGGATGGCGGTGGGCGGCGGTGCGCGGCTCGACGCCGCGCTCGCGGCGATCAAGGACATGGCCGACGGGCGCCTCTGCAGCGTCGGGCCGATGCAGTACGCCGTCCCCGCGGCGTTGAACGGGGACAAGTCGCACCAGGTCGAGTTCCTCCGCGCGCTGCGCGAGCGGGCGGAAGTGACGACGCGCCGGCTGAACGCGATCGACGGCGTGTCCTGCGCGCGCCCGGCGGCGGCCTTCTATGCGATGCCGAAGGTCGAGTTGCCACCGGGCCGCACGGACGAGGACTACGTCATCGGCCTGCTGCGCGCCACCGGCCTGCTGTGCGTGTACGGCTCGGGATTCGGAACCGCGCCCGCGGACGGCTATTTCCGTATCGTGTTCCTGGCGCCGCCGGCGGAGCTCGACTCGTTCTACGACGCCATCGAGACGTTCACCGCGGATTTCCTCGCGGAGTAGCTCATGATTCGCTCGCGCGCCGGTACGGGTGCGATGGTCGGCGTACTGTCGCTGGCGGCCGCCGGCGCCGCGGCGCAGACGCCGACGATCGCGGATTTCGACCCGCTGGTGGCCCGCATCGAAGCGGCGGCGCGAACCGCCGACGTCGAAGCCTACATGGGCCTGCTGGCGGACGGCGCCGACCGAACCGCGGCGCGCGCCTTCACCGCCGACGCGTTGAGGCGGAACGTGCAGGAAGCGGCGGCGCGCGGGCGTTTCGTCCGCCCGCTCGACGACGAGGCGGAGGGGACCGGCTAC
>JAJDVW010000153.1 GCA_022825925.1 Pseudomonadales bacterium
CGCGCACATGCTCCCTCCGCCGTAGAACACCGCTACGCCTCCGGTCGCGAGCACGCGCACAGGGCCAAAATCCTCGCCGATCATCGCGGCCCCTGGTGAGAAATGCGGGCTAGGCTACCTTGGCCACGACCGTCAACTGGACGCCAACCGCGTCAAGTACTTTCATCAGCGTGCCGATACGGGGATCCCGAGTTCCGGAGAGGGCCTTGTAGAGGCTCTGGCGCCCGAGATGCGCCTGCTGGGCGATCGAAGTCATCCCCTTCGCCCGAGCGACGTTGCCCAAGGCCCTGATGAAGAACTCGGAGTCGTTTTCCTCGAGGGCTGCCTGGAGGTACTCGACGATGGTCTCGGGATCCTGCAGAAACTCTGCGGTATCCCAATCTTCGTATCTCTCTCTGCTCGTCATCCGTTTCCCCTCCATCAGAGGTCATCGGCCATCTTGCGCGCCTTCTCGATGTCCTTCCGTTGTGATGCCTTGGCGCCGCCGTGAAGGAGCACGACGACAGTGCGCCGTCGGACCGCGAAATAGACACGGTACCCTTTGCCGACGTCCACCCGTAACTCGCTGACGCCTCCTCCAACCGACTTGTGATCGCCTGGATTGCCCTCGGCAAGCCGGTCGATGCGAATCGCGATTCTTGCCGCGGCGCGCTTGTCCGGAAGGCTGCTCAACCATCGACGAAACGTCTCGCTCCGGACGATCCGGTACTTGGAAGCACTATTGTCTTCTTTTGGAGACACGCTGTCACGTCGCTTGAGGACCGCTTTCCGAGGTTGGCGCGAAGCAGTCCGTAGCCAGAATGAGGAGCAGGCAAACGCGATGTCCGTGCGGACGGCCTATCCCGGATGCCCGAACCGCGGCGCCCGTTTCTCGAGGAACGCCCGCACCGCCTCCCGGTGGTCCTCGTGCTGCGCGCTACGGGACATGCGGTCGGCCTCCATGGCGAGACAGGTGCGGAAGTCCGCCGAGAGGGCGCGGTTGAGGTTCTCCTTCATGTACCGGAGCGCCGTGCGCGGGCCGTTCGCGATCTGTGCGGCGAGGGTGCGCGCCTCGTCCTGCAGGTCGTCGAAGGGCACGACGCGGTTGGCGATGCCGAGGGCGAGGCACTCGCCGGCCCCGACGCGGCGCGCCGTCAGGTACAGGTCCTTGGCCACCGCGGGTCCGACGAGTTGCGTCAGGAGCCAGCTTCCGCCGTAGTCGCCGGAGAGGCCGATGTTCGCGAACGCGGTGGTGATGAAGGCCGAGTCCGCCATGACGCGCAGGTCGCACGCGAGGGCGATCGAGAGTCCGGCGCCGGCCGCCGGTCCGGGCAAGGCGGCGATGGTCGGCTTCGCGAGTTCGTGGAGGCGCAGGGTCAGTGTCTCCTGCTTGCGGATCAGGGTGCGCACGCCGTCCTCGAACGAGGGCCTGGGCGCGTCCGGATCGGGCTTGGACCGCCCACCCATCCCCGACACGTCCCCGCCGGCGCAGAACGCTGTGCCCGCACCGGTGATCACGACGGCGCCGCAGCGGGGGTCCTCCTCCAGCGTGAGCAGGGTCGCGCGCAGGGCCGGGGTCAGGATGTCGCCGAGGGCGTTGCGCTTGTGCGGCTTGTTGAGGGTGATCGTGGCGACGCCCTCCTCGAGGTCGCAGAGCAGCTCGTTCGTGCCGGTGTCGATGGCGGTCATCGGTGGTGTGTCTCCGGGTGATGTTCGGGATGATAAGAGCGCGTTCAGTTGCCCGTGCGTTCAGTTGCCCGTGAAAGTGGGCTTCGTCTTGTCGAGGTAGGCCTCGATGGCCGCGCGCCGGTCCTCCGTCATCGCGGTGAGCAGGTTCTGGTCGACGTCCATGTGCATGACCGCCGTGTCGAGGGAGGACACGATCGCGTTGACGCTGCGCTTGATCATCTGTGCCGCGATGGGCGGCTTGGCGGCATAGAAGGCGGCGACCTCGAGCGCCCGGTCGAGGAGCCGCGGCCGCGGGACGAGTTCGTCGAGGACGCCCCAGGCCAGGAGCGTCTCCGCGTGGACCCGCTCTCCGCCGACGACCAGGCGCTTGGCGCGGGACGGCCCGGCGATGTGCGTGATGAGGGGCAGGCTCTTCCACATCAGGTTCACGCCGATGTCGATCTCCGGATACTGCATGAAGCAGTCGTCGGCCCCGACGCGCAGGTCGAGCGCGGTGGCGAGACAGGCGCCGCCGCCCATCGCGGCCCCGTTCCACGCCGCGACGGTGATCTGGTCGATGTCCTGCAACGCCTGCACGGCGCGTTCGCCCATGCGTGCCGTGCGGCGCCGGCGGACCAGGTCGCCGGCGGGCGGCCTCGAGTCCAGGTCGTGCCCGGAGGAGAAGTGCTTCCCGGCGCCGGTGAAGACGATCGCGCGGGTGTCGGCGTCCTCGCGAAAGGACAGGGCGGCCGCCTCGATGTCCACGAGGTGCGCGTGGTCGAGGGCGTTCGCCCTGCTGGGCCGGTTGAACGTGACGACGGCGACGTGTCCGTCCCGTTCGACGGTGAGGTTCTCGTAGTGCTCGGCCATGCCCTTCCCGGTCGCGACGGCAGGAGCCCTATCGTCGCCCGAATGGCGGGCACAAAAAAGTAGGCTGGAGAACCCGGGGGGCGGGTTCTACGCAGCCTACGAGGGGAGGGGTTCGTTGCGTTGATGTGTATGTTACCTGTGGTAACGATGCGTGCAATATGGTAACAACGCAACGTAGCGTTGCGTCATTGGGGATATCGAACGATGCGTGACCTGGACTGGGACGACCTGCGGATGTTCGCGGTGCTCGCCAAGGCCGGTTCGGTCCGGCAGGCCGCCGAACTGCTGCGGGTACACGCGTCCACCGTAACGAGGCGACTGGAACACTTCGAGCGGCGGCTCGAGGTCAAGCTCTTCAACCGCGGGCCCCGCGGGCTGCTGATCACCCCCGCCGGTCGGGATGTCCTGGAGCGGGTGGAGGGCGTGGCCGAGCGTATCGGGGACATTGAACGCGCCGTGAGCGGCAGCGACCGGCGCATGGCGGGCTGCGTGCGGCTGTGGGTGCCGGACGCGCTGGCGAGTATCGCGATGCCGGCGGTTGCCGGGTTCGGGGAGCGCTTCCCGGACGTGGACATCGAGTTCGCGCCGCTGGCGGCGCGGCCCGACGTGGGACGGCGGGAGGCGGACTGCGGGCTGTTCATCACCGACCAGCCGCCGGGACATCTGGTTGGTCGGTCGCTCGGCCGGCTCATGCTCGCGGCGTACGGGACCCTCGAATGGTCCCGCCGACGGGCCTCGGGAGAGGCGTGTCGCTGGATCGAGCTGGAGGGTCCGCCCGAGCTGCGCAGCGACCTCCGCCAGAGGGATTTCCCGGGAGTGCCCGTGGGCGGCCGCTGCCACGACCTCGCGTCGCAGTCGGCGGCGCTGCATGCGGGTGTCGGCATCGGTCCGCTGCCCTGTTCGTTGGGCGACGCCGACCCGTTGCTGGTCCGCATCGGTGCAGCACCGCCGCTCGCGGGGTGCGGGATCTGGGTCCTGATGCACCCCGACCTGCGCTCCTGCACGCGGGTTCGCGAGATGACGCGGGCCCTCACGGACGCGTTTGCGCGCTCCGCGGCGGCGGCGGTGGGCGAGGGAGCGGCCGAAGCCGCCGCCTGATGCAAGGACGCCGGGAGTTGAAGCCGCGGGGACCGCGCATGGAATAATCCGCGCTGGCGCGGTGGGCGTTACTCCATGGATTACGGCAACCCGACCTCCCACAGCTATTTCTCGCAGCGGTTGCGGCTGCATTACCTGGATTGGGGCAACCCGCGCGCTCCGCACCTGCTGCTGCTCCACGGCATCCACGACCAGTGCCATAGCTGGGACTGGGTGGCCCGGCGCCTGCGGGCGCGCTTCCACGTCATTGCTCCGGACCTGCGCGGCCATGGCGACTCGCAGTGGACCCGCGGGAGCAGCTACGCGTGGCTCGAGTACGTCCCGGACATCGCGCAGCTCGTGCGGCAGGCGGAACTCGAGCCGGTGACGCTGGTCGCCCACTCCATGGGCGGCACGATCGCGGCGCTCTATGCGGGCATCTTCCCGGAGGCCGTCGCGAAGCTGGTCATCGTCGAGGGCGTCGGCGTCCACCCGAACCGCGCTCCCGTCCCGGTCCACGAACGGCTCCAGCAGTGGATCTCCTCCAACTACGCGCTCGCCGGGCGCGCGCCGCGCCGCTATCCGTCCCTCGACGCCGCCGACCGGCGCATGCAGGAGACCAACCCGCACCTGAGCCCGGAACAGGCGCGGCACCTCACCATGCACGGCGCCGACCAGAACGAGGACGGCACGTTCACCTGGAAGTTCGACAACTACACGCGCACCCGATACCCCTACGACGTGCCCCGCGAGGACACGGTTCGCCTCTGGGAACGGATCGCCTGCCCCGTGCTGATCGTGAACTCGAAGGGGGGCTACGGCCACCGCATCGGTCAGCACGACACCTTGCGGCATTTCCGGGATGTCCGGCTCGTTGAAATCCACGATGCCGGGCACTGGACCCACCACGACCAGCTCGATGCGTTCCTGGAGACGGTCGAGGCGTTCCTGTGACAAAAGCGCCGAGGCGATGGAAACGGTCCGGGAGCCCGGCGCGAACGAAGGAAGGATGGGCCGCCCACGGATGTCGGCGGCCCCGCTTCCTTCCCCTGCCCGTGATGGGCGGAGCGAATCCTCCTCTACAGCAGGCTCATGCGATACCGGACCATGTACATCCGCCCGCGGGCGTCGTGCATGATCCCGTCGAAGCCGGCCGCGTTGTTGACGGCCTCCACCTCCGTGTCGAAGGCATTGCGGATGCCGACGGACACGACGCTGCCCTCGGGCAGGATGCCCCACTTGGGCACCGTGTAGTTGTAGTAGACGTCCGTCCACCACGTCGCGTCGAGCTCTTCCTGGTAGGAGTCGTCATCCCCGAAGCACACGGCGCCGGTCGCGATGTAGCAGTTCGCCAGCGAACGCGTGTAGCCGACGAACGTGCTGTAGCCACGGTCGTTCGTGACGCCGTCGATGAACCGCGCGAGCACGAAGACCGAGTGCCGGTCCCGCGCCCAGCTCAGCGTGACGTTGGTCTTGAACTCGGGCAGGGCGCGGGCCAGGATCGTCCTCGCGTTGAGGCTGCCGACGCCGTCCACCGTGCCGCCGCTGGTGTTCGCTTCGTACTCCTGCGTCCACGCCGTGGCCACGCCCGCGTCGAAGCGGCCGTAGCTCGTGTCCCAGGCGTAGCGGATGTCGAAGTCCGCGCCGGTCACCGTGACGCTGTTGGCGTTGATGAAGTTCGGCAGGATGCGGACCGGGTTCAGCGTGGAGTTGCGGATCACCTGCGCCGGGTTGCCCGCGCCGTCGTCGGCGGTGCCGCGGATGCCGTCCGGGCCGAGCCGGTCCTCGCCGTCCGCGATCAGGAGCGCCGGGGCGCTTTCCTTGGTGAGCAGGTTCTCGTAGTCGTAGCTCCAGTAGTCGAAGTTCATCGACAGCCCGTCCATCCAGCCGCGCGAGCCGGACCAGGAGAACCCGACGTTCCAGGCGCTCGACTCCTCCGGCTCGAGGCCTTCGTTGCCCGTGGAGATCCAGGGCAGGAAGAACTCGGTGTCGAAATACGGGTCGCGCGTGTTGGACACGATGCTCTGGGTGCCGAAGAGCTGCATCAGCCCGCCCACCCGGAACGACTGGCCCCAGGAGGCGCGGAACGACCACGCGTCGTTCGGACGCCAGATCGCGGAGATCTTGGGGTCCACCGTGTCGGTGTCGAGCTGTGCGAACTCCTCGTAGCGCATTGCGAACTGCACGTCGAGATCCCGCAGGAGCGGGATGTTGAACTCGGTGAACACCGCGTTGCTGGTCAGCTCGGCGATGACCGGCTCCGCGCCGTAGCGGAAGGCGGCGTTCTTGCGCCGGAAGTTGACGTCGAAGTCCTTGTTGATGTCGTCGTGCCGGCTCTGCATGCCGATGGCCATCGACACCGGGCCGTTCGCGATGTCGAACAGTTCGCCCGCGAGGACGATGTCGAACACGCGCTGCTCCACTTCGTCCGATTCGAGGGAGCCGCCCTCGAGCCACTCGATGAGTTCCGGAGGGTTGTACAGGTGGTTCGGATTCCTGCCACCGTCGACGAAGTTGCCGCTCGCGTCGAAGTGGGCGTTTCCGAACGGGTTGTAGTAGTAGCAGCTCCCGTCGTCGAAGTTGCCCGTCTGCGCGAAGGCCAGGTTGCCTTCACCGGCCACCGCGTTCGGATCGAACGGGTTGCAGTTCGGTCCGCCGAAGCCCTGCAGGGCCTGGACGAGTTCGTCGCCGCGCGTGTCGGTCTGGCGCTTGTGCAGCATCGACTGCTCGCTCCACGTGAACGACGCGTTCAGGTTCCACTCGCGGCCGCCCCAGAGGAAATCGGCGTCGATGCCGAGCACCCCGCGCAGGGTGTCCCCGTCGCGGGACTGGAAGGTGTCGACGGGACGATAGCCGCTGCCGGTCAGTTGGCGCGTCCCGCCCTGCAGCCGCACGATGCTCACCAGGGGCACCGGCTCGATGCCGCGGCGGCGCGCGTCTTCGATCAGGCCGAAGTGGTGCGTCGGGATCTGCGGTGCGCGGGCCTGGGGCGCGAGCGAGTTGGGTCGCCCGTATTCTTGCTCCGCGTAGCCGCCCTCGAAGTAGAGTTCGACGGACTCGGTCACGTTGTAGAAGCCGGTGGCGTAGAACTTCTGCAGGTGTTCCTCTTCCTGGATGGAGAAGAAGTTGCCGTAGTCGATGGCGCAGATCTGGTTGTCGAAGCCCCCGCTGGGCACGAGGCCTAGCGTTCCGCCGAGGCCGTCCCACGCCGCCGCGTCGTTGCAGTTGAGGTCGCCGGCGCCCCACTGCGAAAGATCGTTGGGATCGGCGTTCGGCACCCGCGGCAGCAGCTTGCGGGACACGCCGCTCGCATTGGTGACCTGAGGGATCGGGCTGCCGTCGGCGGCGGAGACGAGCGGGCTCGCGTCGGCGAAGAGAAAGCGGCCGGGGTTGCCCGTCCCGGAGACGCCGAAGCCGCCCTGGAAGTCGTAGACATCCGGATGGTCGGTCGGGATCTCGTTGCGGTCGAGGAACTCGGCGCCGGCCACGAAGCCGCCGCGGTCGGCCTGCGCGCCGAAGAGGAAGCCGACGCTGATTTCGTCACCCATGCCGGTGGCGTCGTCGGTCAGGAAACGGACGTCCATGTCGACGCCCTCGAAGTTCTGCTTCGTGATGAAGTTCACCACGCCGGCGACGGCGTCCGAGCCGTACAGGGCGGACGAACCGTCCTTCACGATCTCGATGCGGTCGATCATCATCTGCGGAACCATGGAGTTGATGTCCACGGTGGAATCGCCGAGGGGCGCGACGAACGCGGGCAGGTGCCGCCGACCGTTCACCAGGGGCAGCGTCGCCGCATCGCCCAGGTTGCGCAGGTTGATCGGCAGACGTCCCTGGAAGCCGCCGCCGGTGAAGGTCGCCGCCTGGATGTAGCCGCCCGACTGGTACGGAATCCGCAACAGCAGTTCGTTCATGTCGACGGTGTGGTTGTTCTCGATGTCGGCCGACGTGATGATCGACAGCGGCGATGGGGAGTCGGCCGGTGAGCTCTTGATGTAGCTCCCGGTCACGATGATCTCCTCGATCTCCTCCTCCTCGTCCGCCTGGGCGTCCTCTGCGGCGGCCAGACAGCCCCAATGCAGTGCTGCGGCGGCCGCGAGCAGGCGCAACAGAGCGCGTGCCCCGCCGGCGCAGTCGCCGGTTCTTTTCACAAACATGATCTCTCCCTTGAATCGACGCCGGCCGATACGGCGGGCACCCCCATGATGCACTGCCGTCTCGGGGCGTCGATTGCGGAAAAGACCAGAAAATCCAGGTCAAGTCAACCGGCACGAATGTCCCGCAAGTCATTAAAGTAGCGTAATATTTTTGTCGACTTTGCATTACGGAAATAGTACACGAGACACGAATATCCGGGCGCATCCAAATGAGTGGCGGCCCTGGTCCGGCCGTGGGGGCGGACGATGCGAGCGGCGGTGGCGCGGTGACCGGCGCGGGGTTGCCCCGGGGCCGCACGGTGGACTACGGGTTCGCCTCGTCGTACAGGGGCATCACCGCACCGTGCTCGTCGATCCAGGCCTCGTATCGGGCGACGAGTTCCTCGAGCAGCGCGGGCTCCGAGGCGGCGCGGTCATCGAGTTCGGTCGGGTCGCTCGGGAGGTGATAGAGCTGCCAGGACTCGGCGTTGACCCGCACGATCTTCCAGTCGCCCATCCGCACCATGCGGAACCGCTCGGTGAAGCCGGAGATCATCAGTTCCGGCTGCGGACGCGAGTCGCCGTCGAGGACGGGCAGCAGGCTCGCGCCGTCGAGTGCGGGAGTCGGGTTGCCCCCCGCGGTGGCGGGGTACTCGGTGCCGGCGATGTCGAGCAGCGTCGGCAGCAGGTCGGCCACGTGCGCGGGCGCGTCCGTCGTGCCGGGCTCGATTCTCGCGGGCCAGCGCGCCAGGAGCGGCGTGCGTGAGCCACCCTCGTGGCCGTACTGCTTGAAGTAGCGCCAGGGCGTGTTGCCGACGTTGGCCCACGCGGCGCTCAGGGTGCGGAACGAGCCGGGACCGCCCGGCGGGATCGCGAAATCCTCGTTGCTGTCGTACGGGCAGGAGCCGTTGTCAGCCAGGAACAGAACGAGCGTGTCGTCCTCCAACCCGAGGGTCCGGAGCCTGTCGAGCACGCGCCCGATGTTCCGGTCGAGCCGGTCGACCATCGCCGCGAACACGGCCATCTCGAGGGCCAGCGCGTCCTGCTCCGCCGGCTCGACCTCGTCCCAGGGACGGTAGCGGTAGATGTCTCCGCGGTAGGGGGCGCGAAAGCGGTTGATGTTGTCCTCCGGGGGGCTGAGGCGCGCGTTCGCCGGCACGGCGCCGAGCTCCCGTTGGCGGCGGAAGCGCTCGGCGCGGATGGCGTCCCAGCCGGCGCGGTACGTGTCTCGATACCGCGCGATGTCCTCTTCGCGCGCCTGCAGCGGATAGTGCGGAGCGTGGTAGGGCAAGTAAAGGAAGAACGGCTTGCCGGTCGCGTGGGCCTTATCGAGGAACCGGAGCGCGTAATCGGTGAACGCGTCCGTCTGGTAGAAGGGCTCGCGCTCGACGTCCATCTGCGACGGCAGCAGCTCCTCGCCGTTGAGGAGGAAGGGCCTGTGCCACTCTCCGTCCCACGTGCCGTCCGGGCTTTCGAAGTAGGGCGCGAGGCCGTAAAAGGTCAGCGCATCGTCGAACGGGCGGCGTTCGAGCAGGAGGTCCGACGCCCAGTCCCGGAAGTGTTTCTTCCCGACCATGACCGTGTGGTACCCCGCGCCCCGCAGGAGTTCGGGCAGGGTCCGCGCGTTCGCGGCGTGGCGTTTCTCCGTGACCAGTCCCGTGTAGATGGCGGCCCGTGTGGTCTCGCACTTGGACATGTTGTAGAAGCTGGTGAAACGCATGCCCTCGGCGGCGAGGCTGTCGATGTGGGGCGTGTGGATCTCCGACCCGTGCGCGCCGATGTCCGCAAAGCCCAGGTCGTCGGCGAGGACGAGGACGACGTTGGGTGGCCGGGCGTGGGCGAGGGCGGCCGCGAGCAGGGTGCAGCAGAGGGCGAGCCGTGCGCCCTGTCGCAGGTGGTGCGGTGCGATGTTCCCCGACCTCCCGTCGGCCGCGCGAGGTCGGCACCTTGCATGAATTCAGGACGGGACGCCACAAGCGCGTCCCCTGTGAGCGGGCGGTATCATCGCCCGGATGCTCACCCTTGACGGAATCCGCGTCGTCGACCTCGGCACGCGCGCCGCCACGGCCTGGTGCTCGCGGCTGCTCGCCGACTTCGGTGCGGAAGTCCTGGCGGTGGAGCCTCCGGGTGGACACCCGTTGCGTCGCCATCCCCCGTTCGACGCCGCGGGACGGTCAGTCCCGGCCCGGTACTTCCTCGCCAACAAGGCGTCGGTCCCGTCCGGCGAAGCGGCGCTCCTGGAAACGGCGGACGTCATCGTCACCTGCGGTCTCGATGCGTCGGACCTCGCTACGGCGCACCCGCGCGCGATCGTCTGCGCCATCACGCCCCACGGACTCACGGGCCGCTACCGCGACCTTCCGGGGAACGACCTGACGGCCGCGGCGCGTTCGGGTTGGGCTTCCGTCAACGGCCTCGCGGGCCGGCCGCCGCTCAAGGGCAGCGGCTACCAGGCGTCCTTCCAGGCGGGGACCGTGGCCTGGGGCACGGTGGTGTGCGCCCTGATCGAGCGGCTCGCCAGCGAAGGCCCCGGACAGCTCCTCGATGTTTCCGAGTTCGAGACCCTCGTGTCCACGTTCGCGCCGGCCCCGCTGCGCGTCCAGACCGCCGGCTTCGTGTGGTCGCGGCGCGAGCACGTGGACATGAACGAGGGGCCGGTCCCCGTCGGCGACGGGCACTTCGCGCTGCCGATCTCGCGTCCCCACTTCTGGAAGCGGGCGATGGACGTGCTCGGTCTGCCGGATCTCGCGGACGACGCGGAACTCCAGCAGCCCGGACTGCGCCACAAGTTCAAGGACCGCTTCGTCGACCGCGTCGAGGAACGGATGGCCCGGTGGAGCCGCCAGGCGCTGTTCGATGCCCTGGCGCGCGAACGCGTCATCGCCGGCCCCGTGTTCCGCATGGACGAGATGGCGCGCAATCCGCAGTTCGAAGGCCGCGGCTTCTTCGTCGAGTCGCCGCGGGGCGCGCGCTTCCCCGGGCCTCCCGCACGCATGGGAAGGAGCGGCTGGACGCTGTCACGGGAGATGGGCGAGGTCGGCGCGGACCCCTCGGAGTTCGAGGCCGGCGGCGTGGGGCCGGTGACGCCGGTGCGCGCCGGTCAGGGTGCGGCCGCCGCGTCGGGCAAGGGTCCCCTCAGCGGTTTCCGGGGCCTCGTCCTGACCCAGGCGTGGGCCGGGACGTACGCGACCGAACTCCTGGCGCTCCTCGGGGCGGAGGTCATCCAGGTGGAGGGCCGCACGCGCATCGACGGCTGGCGGGGCAGCTTCCGCAACCCCGTGCCGAAGCTGCTCCGGGACGTCCCCACGGCGCGCCGTCCGTGGAACTGCAGCCCGATGTACAACTCGGTCAACCTCAACAAGCAGGGCATCACCCTGGACCTGTCGGAACCCGACGGCGTGGCGCTGTTCAGGGGCCTCGTCGCCCACGTCGACTTCGTGGCGGAGAATTTCTCGCCACGCGTCATGGGGAACCTCGGCATCGACTACGCGTCCCTGACCCGGATCCGCCCGGACCTCGTCATGGCGAGCCTGTCGGCGTACGGGGCGACGGGACCCTGGGCGAACGTGCCCGGCATCGGCGGGACCATCGAACCTTCGTCCGGCATGTCGTCCCTGCTCGGCTACGAAGGCGGACCGCCGCAGAACTCGGGGCAGATGTACCCGGACCCGGTGGCCGGCATGTACGGCTTCGGCGCCATCGCGACGGCGCTGCTGCACCGCGACCGGACGGGAGAAGGGCAATGCATCGACCTGTCCATGCAGGAGGCGAACTTCACGTTCGTCGGCGATGCCTGGCTCGAGTTCGAGACGACCGGGGCCGTGCGCGGTCCGCGGGGCAACCGGCACCCGCTCCACGCGCCGCACGGCATCTATCGCGCCGCCGGCGAGGACCGGTGGATCGCGATCTCCGCGGAAACGGACGCGCATTGGGCAGCGTGCCGCCGCGTGCTGGGGATACCCGGGGACGCGTGGCCCGAGGCATCCGGCCGCAAGGCGGACGAGGCCGCCGTGGACGCCGCGGTGTCGGCGGCCGCGGCGCCTTGGGACAAGGACGAGCTCGAGCGCGCGCTTTGCGAGGCGGGAGTTCCGGCGGCGGCGGTTCGGGGCGCCGACGAACTCGTCCACGACCGAACCCTCCGCGAACGCGGCCATCTCGTGCGGGTTACGCACCCGGAGACCGGGCCCCTGTGGCAGAGCGGCCTGCCGGCCGTGCTCAGCCGCACGCCGGGCGGCGTCACGCGCCCGGCGCCGTGCCTCGGGGAGCACTCTTTCGAGGTGTTCGAGCGCTTCCTGGGCATGACGCGTCCGGAGTACGAGGCGCTGGTGGAGCGCGGTATCACCGGCGAGGGGGAGTACCGCAAGGCTTGAGCCTCGCGGGGGTGTGCTCGGCACGCCACGCATCGGCACTTGCCCACCGGGTCGCCTGTCCGACAAACTGCCGGACATGAGCGACGTTCTTTACGAAGTCTCCGACCAGGTCGCGCGCATCAAGGTCAACCGGCCCCGCTACCGCAACGCGCAGAGCCGGCGACTGCTCGAGGCGCTCGACGACGCCTTCGCGGATGCCGGGCGGGACCGCGACGTGCACGTCATCGCGCTCTTCGGCGCCGGCGAGCACTTCTCCGGCGGCCACGACCTCGGCACGCCCGAGGAGGCGGCGGACCGGGAGGACCGCCCCTTGCAGGAAGGCGTGCGCGGACTTTTCGACCATTCCCGCGAGCAGTTCGTGGAGAAGTCGATGCGCTGGCGCAACGTGCCGAAGCCGACGATCGCCGGCGTGCAGGGCTACTGCATCTTCGGCGGCTGGATCGTGGCGTCCGCCATGGACATCGTCTACGCGGCCGAGTCGGCGATGTTCCTCGCGTCGAACTTCCAGTTCTTCACGGTCCCGTGGGACGTGCATCCGCGCAAGGCCAAGGAGTTCCTCTTCGAGTCGCGTTTCATCGACGCGGAGGAAGCGCGCCGGCTCGGGCTCGTGAACCGGGTGGTGCCGGCGGACCGCCTCGAGGCGGAGGTCCTGGAGTACGCCGAACGCGTCGCCCGCAACGATCCGTTCCAGCTCCGCATGATCAAGCTCGCCGTGAACCAGATGCAGGATGGCCAGGGCTTCCACGCCCACATCACGAGCGCGCACGCCATGCACATGCTCTCGGCCCAGGGAGAGCGCGATCCGGACTATGCGCTCAGGGCGCCGGAGGGGCGCTCTCATGCGGGCCCTGAGGCGCGCCGCCGGCCGATGGTGCAGAGAGCCCTTGAACACTACGAAGCCGCCAGGCGCCGGGACGGGTAGCGCGCCGGGCGGGCGCGGGCTCGCCAGACCGCGGACCGAGCTGCCCGAGGCGGAGGTCCGGGCGCTGCTGGACCTGCCCGTCTCCGCCGTGATCGCGTTCGTGGACGGGAAGGGCTTCCCGCGGCTCGTGCCCTGCTGGTTCGTGTGGTGGGAGGGCGCTTTCTACACGACCAGCGGGTCCGACAAGTTCCACGTCCGCTGTATTCGCAGCAACCCGCGCGGCTCCTTCTGCGTCGAGCGCCAGGAGCTGACGGCGGAACGGATGTCGAACCGCCAGGTGAAGGGCGTCGGGACGTTCGAGGTGCTGGAGGCCGACATCGCCGAATGGGGCGCGCGCATTCGGCGCAAGTACCTCGGGTCGACGCCCTGGCCGGTGGCGGGGGAAAGCGACGGACGCGTGGTGCTGCGGCTTGCCCCGGAACGCCTGACCGCGCACGGCGGGGACTTCACGCTGTCGCGCGCGCAAGGTACTCCGCGACGTCCGCGCGACCGCCGCGAAAGGTAATGCGATCCGCCTTCTGCCCGAGCTGGTAGTCGTACATCGGGTCGTAGTACCAGTCGAGCAGCAGGCCGATCCAGGCGCGATGCCTTGCCGGCGCACCGGTCTCGAACGCCCGCTGCATTTCCCGCCGTACGGCGCGATGGCGCTCGCCGCCCAGCCTCCGCTGGATGTTGTCGAGCGCCTGCTCGAGCCGGGGACGCGCGCCCTCGTCGTCGGCCACGTAGCCCCGGTAGATGTGCTCGATGCGGTCCTCGCGGGGCGCCTCGACCACGACCACCGGAGCCCGCTGCATGCCGGCGAACACTTCGCGGGGAACGGCCAGCCGCCCGATCGTGCGGCTCTCGTCTTCGACGGCGACCGGAGTGTCCGGGGAGGGTCCGAACTCCGCGGGCGCGACGTCGCTCGTCAGTTGCAGCACGCGGACCGCTAGCGCGTTCTCGAACGCGATGGGCGGGGGCTGGGGCGTGCCGCGCTTGCCGAACGCCGAGCCGCGGTGATTCGCGAGGCCCTCGAGGTCCACGCTGCGCGGGACCCCCTCGAGGATGCCCGTCTTGTCCGCGCCGGCCCGGCCGGCGAGGACGACCCAGGGGACGTCCCGGTCCAGGGCCTTCAGGCAGAAACCGCGCAGCGCCTTGAAGCCGCCGACGATCCGCGCGGGGGCGTCCCCCTCGGCGGCGAGCCACTCCTGGACGATCTGCGAACGCAGTCCGCCCCGCCAGCAGTAGAGCGCGCCCTCCGGGTGCCTGGACGTCCATGCGCGCCAGGCCGCCACGCGGGCGTCCCGGGTGCTTCCGGAGACGAGACGTTCGCCGAGCGCCACCGCGGCGTCGCCGCCGGCTTCCCGATGGCGGAGGCCGACCTGGTGACGCTCGTCGTCGGTGAGCAGCGGCAGGTTGACGGCCCCCGGAAAGGCGCCCCGGGCGAACTCCCCCGGAGAACGCACGTCCAGGAGCGGTATGCCGCGCGCCAGGAGTCGCTCGTACTCGGACGTCGGGTTGGCCAAAGCGTCCGGCCCGGCCGGGGTCAGGGGACGAGGGGATCCGTGATGGTCTCCCCGGCCTGGAACGACGAGAGGTGCCGCTCCAGTTCGTCGATCACCTCGGTCATCTCGGCGTCGTTCGCCTCCTTGAGGGCTTCCTCCTGCAGGGCGACGGCGCGGCCGAAATCCCCGTTGGCCGCGTACGCCGCGGCCCAGGTGTCCAGGTAGGCCGGATTGCGCCGCGCGACATCGTCCCGGTTCATCATCCGCTCCATGATCGCCAGCGCGTACCGCTCGTCGCGCAGCCGCTCGATCTGGGTGACGGTGAGCCACCACGCCACCTCGTTGACGATGCGGGCGTTTTCGGGGGAGGCCTTGACGGCGGACTTGAACCAGTTGCGCGCGCGCCGGTGACTCGCCTTCACGTGAATGCCGCGGGCGTGCATGTCCCCGAGCAGGAGCCGCGCCTCGGCCGCAGGGCACGGGCGCCGCGTGAGGGTCTCGCCGCGGCACGGGTCGACGTCGTCCGCGAGTTCCCTGAGCCAGTCGAAGGCCTGGTCGGTGAACTCCTTGCCGACGGTCTCGCTCATCAGGAAGCGCGCGTACTGGATCTTCGCCGTTTCGCTCTCGAGTCCGGCGGCGCGCAGGAAGTACGCCTCGCTCAGGTCGTAGTCCGCCTCGACGCCGTGCCCGGCGACGTAGATCTGCGCGAGCAGCAGGGTGGCGTCGATGTTGTCGAGGTCGGCGGCCTGCTCGAGCAGCGGGATGCCGAGCGCCGACTCCTCCGGCCCGTAGTACTCCGCGATGTACAGTTCGGCAAGCTGGTACATCGCCTCGCCGGAGCCCACGGCCACGGCGTGTACGTAGTTCTGCATGACCAGTTCCAGGGCCTCCTCGCGGTCGGGCCCCTCGGGCAGGCGCTGTGCCTTGGCGAGATGGACCCGGGCGAGCATCAGGTTGGCGACGAGGTTGCCCCGCCGGCTCGCGGCGGACAGCCAGTCGACCGCCTCGTCCAGCCGGTCCTCGGAGAAGAGGAAGCCGCCGATGTACACCTGGGCGGCCGGGTCGTCCCGGCGCGCCAGGATCCCGATCAGGGCGCCGGGCCGGAACTCTCGCCCGGGGGCTTCGCCGGCGACGGAATCGCGCACCGAGGCGTAGGCCGCCCCGAGGTCGAAGAACAGGTTCTGCATCGGGCCTTCCGCGGGCTTGGCCGTCACGGCCAGCACGAACGGGAACTCGTCGGACGTCTGGTAGATGGAGCCCACCGGCTGGAGGCCGGTCGCCACCAGGTAGGCATTGGCCTCCGCGGCGGACAGCACCACGTAGGGCTCCTCCCGGGTACCTTCCCCGTCCATGGCGGCCACGATCCGGGACACCCATCGCCGGTGCTCCCGCGCGGCTTCCTCCCGCTCGACGAACTCGTAGAACCGGACGAGGGCGAAGTGACCGGCGACGCTGCCCTGGTAGCGGTCGAGAATCGCGGCGCCCAGGGGGCCGAGCCGCAGCGGCTCCTCGTCCACGATCTGCATGGCCTGTTGCTCGAGGGCCCCAAGGGCGTCGACGCGCTCCGCGAAGTCCGGCGCCGCGGCGAACGCGCGGCGCAGTTCCTCGATGTCCACGGCCTCGCCGGCGGCGACGGCCGCGGCGAGTTCTTCGTAGGTGGCGAGCGGGCGTGTGACGCAGCCGACGCAGGTGAGCAGAATCAGTGCGACGGGGAGGGCGCGCATCGCCGGAGTGTAGCGCATCGGGGTAGGGGTTGGTCAGCGGAGCGCGCCGTGAAGACGCCGCCAACGCGCCGCCAAGGCGGGCCCTTTCGCTGCTAAGATGGCGGCGCGAGAGGAGTTGCATCATGCGCTTGAGATACCAGCCTCGAATGCCCCGCCCGGAGGAGTCCCTCCCCGGCCGCGCCATGGAGATGCCGGTGCCGCCGGAGCACTTCGTCAACGGCCACCGCATGCAGGCGCCGTTCCCGGAGGGCATGGAGCGCATGGCCGTCGCCATGGGCTGCTTCTGGGGCGCCGAGCGGAAGTTCTGGCAGACGCCCGGCGTGTACACCACCGCGGTCGGCTATGCCGGGGGCTCGACCCCCAACCCGATGTACGAGGAGGTCTGCTCCGGGCTGACCGGACACACGGAAGTCGTGCTCGTGGTGTTCGACCCGGAGACGGTGTCCTATCCCGAACTCCTCAAGGTGTTCTGGGAGGGCCACGATCCGACCCAGGGCATGCGCCAGGGGAACGACATCGGCACGCAGTACCGCTCGGCCATCCACCTGTTCGACGCGGCCCAGCGCCGCGTGGCGGAAGAGACGCGGGACGCCTTTCAGCAGGCGCTGACCGCGGCGGGTTACGGCCGCATCACCACCGAGATCGAGGATGCGCCGCCCTTCTACTACGCCGAGCACTACCACCAGCAGTACCTCGCCAAGGTGCCCAACGGGTACTGCGGGCTCGGGGGCACGGGTGTCGGCTGCGACATCGAACCGCTGGTCGCCCTCGGCTAGGGCCCCGCAACCGTCGCCTTCGGCTCCGCTCGCGGCCCAGCCCCACCGGCCTGCGCGCCCGCGCCGTCCTACGGCGCGGCCTCCCAGGGCCACGCCTCCCTCCCGCCGGCCCCGCGCGCTCGCCGCGCGCGGACCGGAGGGCGCCGTCCGTGGGGCCCGAACTTGCGGTGGCCGTCCAGGTCCGTGAGCCGCAGGGGCATTGGCATCGACTTCGGGACGACGAACTCCGCGGCGGCGGTGTTCGACGGCGCGGACGTGCGCCTGGTGGACCTCGAGGACGCCTCCGCGATCATGCCCTCCGCGACCTATGTCGATCGCGACCTGCAGACGCGCACGGGCGTCGAGGCCGTCGAGCGGTACGTCGCGGACAACACGGGACGCCAGGTCGAACTCGTCCCGGAGGTGATCGGCGAGGCGGCGCTGGCGTTGACCGGAGAGCCGGGCGGACGGGCCGCACCGCAGTTGCTGGTGCAAAAGGTCTACGGCGCACCGGCCCTCGACGGCGGGCTTCGCGGGCGACTGTTCCACGGCACCAAGCGCCTGCTCGGCAACGCGGACATCCGCCGGCTGTCGGTGTTCGATCACCCGTTTCGGCTGGTCGCGCTGATCACCCCGATCCTGCTGCGGATCGTGCGCGCGTTCGGGGCGGGAGGGGAGGACGCGGACGCGGCGTGCGTGGGCCACCCGGTGAACTTCGAGGGCCGCGGCGCGCACCGGAACGCCCTCGCGCTGGCGCGGCTCGGGGAGGCGTGCCACTACGCCGGCATCGGGCGCTGCCGCATGGTGCCGGAGCCCATCGCGGCGGCCGTCGGCTTCCTCCACGAACGGCCGCACGCGGGCGACCGCGTGCTGACCGTCGACTTCGGCGGGGGCACGCTGGATTTCTCGATCCTCGGCCGGGTGGACGCCGGGAGCGGGTTCCGCGTCATGTCCACCCACGGGGTCGCGCTCGGCGGCGACCACATCGACCGGTGCATCTTCCGCGAACTGCTGTTCCCCCTGCTGGGCGAGGGCGAACGGTGGCGCCGGCGCGGCGCGACCCGCGAGATCGAGACGCGGTTCCCGTTCGAGGACTACGAGGAGTTCCTCCTGAATTGGCCGGTCACCTATCTCCTCAACCAGAACCGCTACACGAGCGCCGTCCAGTCGTGCATCGAGACCGGCGGCCCGGCGCGGCACAAGTTCCGCCGCCTGCGGGAACTCATCCAGCAGAACCTCGGTTACCTGGTCTTCCAGGCCATCAAGGGGTTCAAGGCCGAGCTGTCGGCGGAGCCCGAGGCCGTGCTCGACATTCCGGAGATCGACGTCGACGTGCGCATGACGCGCCCCGAGTTCGAACGCCTGATCGCCGGACCGCTCCGGGACGTGGAGCGCGCGGTGGACGCGACCCTCGCAGGGGCCGGCATGAACGCGGCGGACTTCGACATCGTGCTGCGTACGGGGGGATCGTCGCAGATTCCGGCGGTGCGGCGGATCCTGGACGAGCGGTTTCCGGGCCGGGTCGTCGAACACGACCCGTTCACGAGCGTCGCCGCGGGACTCGCGATCGCCGATTACTACAACTTGCCAGAGCTGTCCGAGGACAGCGCCCACGGCATCTTCGGCTGATTCCCTGCTGACCGCGCGGGGCGCCCCATGCGGGGCGGGGGTCAGTCGCTGCGCTCGTACGCCGGGTCGAGCACCTCGAACAGCGTCTGCACCATCCGGTAGGTCAGTCCCCACACGAAGTGGCGCGCCCCCAGGCGGTAGCCGGGGAACAGGATGGGTTGGCCTCCGATGGACTTGTGTTCGCTGGCCTGGTTGTCCCCGGCGTGCATCGGCGCGAGCCGGGTCCACACCACGTCGGCCACTTCGTGGCTCAACACGAAGGCGGGATCCCCGTCGATGGCGAACACGTAGGGCGCGACCAGCATGTCGATCCTGCCCGCCTGGCGGACCGGGCGCTGCTGGGAGAGTTCCCCGATCATGTCGGAGGGCTCGATGACGAGCCCGATCTCCTCGGCGGTCTCGCGGATCGCCGCCGCCGCGAGGCTCGCATCCGCCGGCTCCCGATGCCCGCCGGGAAAGGCCATGTCCCCGGACCACGGGTCGCCTTCCTTCACGGCGCGCTGGATGAACAGCACTTCCGTATGGCCGCCGCGCTCCCGCAGCACCACGGCGACCGCGGCCTGCCGCGTGTCCGGCCGGACGGAGAAACGCAGGGGTTCGTGCACGGAGAGCCGCGCCTGGATGTCGGCGATGGGGAGCACCGCGCTATGATAGCCGAGGCATGTCTCTCGAATCCCCCGCCAACCGGTGCTTCGTCTGCGGGCCCGGCAACCCGGACGGTCTGCAGGTCAGGTTTCGCCTGGAAGACGAGGTGTGCCGGGCGGAGTTCGTCCCGGCGCCGAACCATGGCGGGTACGATGGCGTCACCCACGGCGGGATCCTCTTCAGCCTGCTCGACGACGTGATGGCCAACTGGGTGTTCCTGCAGGGCGAACAGTGCTTCACGGCGCGCGCGGAGGTGCGCTACCGCCGGGCGCTGCCCATCGGCACGCCCATCCGCCTCGAAGGCCGCCTGCGCCGGCGCAAGGGGCGGCTGGCCATCATGGACGGGGTCGTGCTGCGGCGGGACGACGGGTCCGTGGTGGCCGAGGCGACGGGCAGCTTCATGATCACGGACCGTCCACGCCTGGGCTGATCCCGCCGCGCCGGCGAGGCCCCGTCCGGCTCCCATCTCCTCTTGCGCCAGCACTCGAATAGACCGATATTTCTGTCGCAACAGAAATATCGGAATCCTGCGGGAGAACTGGCGTGGAAACGAACGAGCACGGCACGGCCGGGACGGCGGCGGGAAGCATCGCGGGCGAGACCGGAGCACTGGCGCCGCTGCCGGCACCGGTGGAGCGGTTCATCCTGCACTGGGGCGACATGGGCAGCCACTGGGGCGTGAACCGCTCCATCGCGCAGATCTACGCGCTCCTCTACCTCTCGGACCGACCGCTGGCGGCCGACGAGATCTCCGAACGGCTCGGCATCGCCCGGTCGGGTGTGAGCAACTCCCTGCGGGAGCTGGTCGGGTGGAAGCTGATCTGGCGCGCGCCGGTGCGTGGCGACCGGCGCGACCACTTCGAAGCCGAGACGGACCTCTGGGAGATCGTCAAGCGGATCGCGGAAGGCCGCAAGGCGCGCGAGATCGACCCGGCCCAGCGTGCGCTCCGGGAGTGCGTGGCGGCCGCGGAGGCGGACCCGAGCGTCAACGGCACCGCCATGACGCGGCTCGCGGACATGATGGCCTTCGTCGAGACGATGAACAGCTGGTACGAGCAGATGCTGACGATGCCGAAGTCGAGCCTCATCGCGCTGATCAGCATGGGTTCGCGCGTGGTGCGCGCGCTGCGTCCGGGGACGGGCGGCGCCAGGGGATGAAGCCCGCCCCGGCGGTCCCCGTCCGGCCCGGCAGCCGTTGGCTCGTCGCCGGCGGCACCGGCTTCATCGGCCGGCGCCTGGTGGAGGCCCTGGGCGCCGCCTCGGTGACGGTGCTGACGCGCGATACGGGCAAGGCCGGGTTCGGGCCGCCGGTGCGCGTCGTCGCGGACCTGGAAGCGCTCGACGCCGACGAACGCTTCGACGTGGTCGTCCACCTGGCGGGAGAGCCCATCGCGAGCGGTCTTTGGACGGAGACGCGGCGCCGCCGGATTCTCGACTCGCGGCCGGCCGTCGCGGAGCGCATCGTGGCTCTCGTCGAACGACTCGAGTCGAAGCCTGTTGTCTGGATCAATGCCTCGGCCGTCGGCTGGTACGGCGTGCGCGGCGACGAACCGCTCGACGAGGGGTCGGGGCCGCGGGACTGCTTCAGCCACCGGGTCTGCGCCGCGGCGGAGTCGGCGGCGGCGACCGTGGAGTCCCAGGGCGTGCGCGTCGTGCAGATGCGGACCGGGCTGGTGCTGGCGCGCGAAGGGGGCCTCCTCCGGCAACTCCTGCTGCCGTTCCGCCTCGGGCTGGGCGGACGGTTCGGCGACGGCGCCCACTGGATGTCCTGGATCGAACGCGACGATCTCGTGCGCCTGATCGCCCATGCCGCGGTGGAGGAGTCGCTGCGGGGTCCGGTCAATGCCACGGCCCCGAACCCCGTCACGAACACCGAGTTCGTCCGGGCCTTCGGGCGCGCACTGCGGCGTCCGGTGTTCCAGAGGGTGCCCCGCGCGCCGTTCGTCTGGGCGCTCGGCGACCTGGCGCGGGAGCTGCTCTTCGGCGGCCAGCGCGTGCTGCCGGCCAGGGCCCTCGACAGCGGGTTCGAGTTCCGCTACCCCGAGCTGGACGAAGCGCTGCGGTACGCGCTGACCTCGCGCGTCGCGATGTCGTAGCGCGCGCTCTTCTGCGCGTAGTGGAAGCGGTCGATGCCGACGGCGGCGCGCATGTCCTCGGTCGCGGCCCGCGCCCGCTCGTCGAGCGGAATGCCCGTGGCGTCCGCGACGCGGGTGATCCCGTTGAAACCGGCGGCGACCGTCAGGACGTCGACCATCGCCTGTTCGCCCAGGATCGCGGCCGCCCGGTCGCGCAGGGCGGGCAGCTCGTCCCAGCGGTTGCCCACCGCCGCTTCGGTCAGGGCCCTGATCGTGTCCGAATGGGGCACCCCGGAGTCCCCGCGGTCGTCGGTGACCGCGGACAGGTCGTAGGTCCTGTCGTCCCGCTCGCCGCTCGCCCGGAGCAGCATGGCGTGCGCGGTGGTTCAGTAGAAGCACTCGTTGATGGCGGAGACCCGCGACGCGATGAACTCGGCCTGCGCCTGGTTGATGTCGAGCGGCACGTCGCGCAGCGCGTAGTGCGCCCGGAACGCCAGGAAGAAGAGCGCCACGGCGCCCGGGACCAGCCCCATGGCGCGGGCGATGTTCGGCGACCGCGGCAGCCCGAAGACGCCGTCCTCGACCGCCACGTCCGTCAGCGGCACCCAGGCGCCCGCATCCACGACGCGCGGCGGTTCCTGACCCGTCGGCGGGCCTGGTTCCGGCGGGAGCGTGTCGGGCACGGGGAGGCCCAGCGCATTGTGGAGCGTGTCGACGATCACCGAGGTACACACCACCGACACCGCCTCGATGTAGCGCTCCGCGGGGATCCCGGCGGCGAGCACGCCCTCGAACACCGATTTCGTCATCCGCGCCGGGTCGGTCCGGACGCGGTGAATCATGTCGACCAGGGCCGGGTGCAGGTCGCTGACGGCATCGTGCACGCCCGCCACCACGTTCGGCGACAGGGCTTCCAGGCGCCGGCGGCAAAGGCCGCAGGACAGCGCCGCGCGGGCCTCGTGCACGATCTGGACACGCTCGCGGGCGTCGAGGAACGGTCCGGGGCTGGCGATCATGCGCCAAGCTTCGAGGTGCTTCTGCTTCAGGTCCGACCGAACGGGGTAGGGCGTCTCGTACATGGGGCCAACATAACAGAGGGCCTTCGATGTGCAAGCGTCTGCGCGGCGCCGCCGCACGCCGTCAAGGGCCGTAGGTAAAGTCGAACACGCACGACGCCCCCACCATCTCGCGAAACCACGCGGTCGCGCTGGCGCCCAGGGAGTCTGTCAGACGCGCGGGTTCGTTCAGGCGGAAGTGCACGGGCTGCTGCTTGCCGTCGTCGATGGCGATGTTGTCCGCGTACAGGTAGGTGCGGTCGAGGCTGTCCAGGATGGGATTCAGTCGTCCCTGGATGCCGGGAAGATGTCCCGTGCGGTTCGCGACGATCTGCGATCCGCCGTCGGGCGCGGGCTCCAGCGCCAGTTCAAGCGGGTCTCCTGGAACGTGATCGTGCACGACCCGGGCGTGGAACCCGGGCGCGGCGCAAAACACGGTCATCGGCAACGCGGAATGCAACTCCAGGTCGGCGTGCCCGAAAGCGTCCGTGCGATCCTCGCTGAATGTCGATCGGCATGGCGTTGCGTGGCGTGCCTCCGCGCTCGGGGCATGCGGGGGTTGGCGGCGGCCGGCGCCGGCACGATGGGCATGGACGCGCCCGGCATCTCGAGGATGGTCGCCATCTCCCGTTCCTGGAGGGCTGAATCATGCGCGCTGGGCCCGCCGTGGGGGAGCCGGCCCGGAACGGCGTGCCTGGAGCTGGCGCGGCGGTGGCCGTCAACGGCGGTTTCGAGGGAATGCCAGGTTGCGATTCGGCGCCTCGGGGGCGCCGAATCGCCGCACGCCTGGCCATCGGTCTGCGAGGTCAGCCATGCGGCTCGAAGACGATCTCGGCACCCGCCCGCGGCAACGCATACTGCACGCTGCCATCGCTCTTGTCGGTGATGCGTCCACCCGCCTCGATGATCCGGACCGTCACCACGTTCCCTGCGGCCGAGACCACTTCGCACTCGCCCGCCCCGAGCATCACTTCGATCGTTCCCGCGCCTTCGAACAACGACATCGTCGTCGGCACGCTCAGGCTCCCGGTCGCGCCGACGGCCGGCACGGCGGCGCCGGGCCCGAACACCAGGGTGACCAGCGAACCCTCGGTCGGACCTTCGCTCTCGGCGATGGTGACGCGGCCCGGCGTTCCGGCTCCGCGTGCGGCTGCCCGGCCTGCGGAGGGACCCGGCGGCACGGATACCGCTGCTCTGTCCGCCGCGCCGGCCGTGTCCGCGAACTGTCGCCCGTCCTCCCCGGCAGACGCGGCGATCGAGGCGGCATCCGCCCGGATCCGTTCCAGCGCGTCGAGCGACTCGATCGCGCGGGCTGCCGCGTCCCGGGCTTTCGGCGCATGGGCGTTGTCCGGGTCTAGGGCAACCGCCGCGTCCAGCATCCGCAGCGCCTCCCGAGGGTTCCCCTGGAGGAAGTGGACCATGCCCGCGTTGTAGCGGGCGGCGGCGCGAAAGCGGCCGTCTTCTTCCCGTTCGCACAGCGCCACGCTGTCCCGGGCCGCGGCCAGGGCCGCCACGGGGTCGTCCTCCGCCACGAATGCATGGGTCGTCGCCATGCCGCACTCGTGGGCGTCGTAGAAGACGAGGGTCGCGCGCTCGGTCCAGGGAAGCAGCCACCGCGACAGCTTCTCGGACACGCGCTCGGTGGCGCGATCCGACAGAGGTCCGATCGGGGGGTAGCTCAGGGACTCGCCCTCTTCCTCGGCCGACTCGGTCGCGCCCGGCGTGATCTCGCCGACGCGCCTCCCGGTCTCCCGGTCGTGTGCTTGGGCCCACATCCGAAGGGTGACCTCCGTGGTTCCCTTGTAGGTATCGACGTAGTACTTCTCCTTGTACTCCTCCTCCTTGCCGTCGGCGCCCGTCCGGGTCTTCTTCCGTTCCTTTTCCTTCCGGCCGGTCGTATGGCTGCGATTGGCACGGCACTCGGTCTGGCCGAGCGACACGACGAGCCTGCCCGAACCGGCCGGCGACTCGGGCGCACCCGTCGCGGAACCGGCCGTCCAGGCGCCGACGCGAGAGACGCCGACTCCAGCGGATCGCAGGGCGCCTTGCAGGCCCGACGCCAGCGCGGCGGCACACCGCCCCTGCGACGGCGCGAAGGCGACCTCGGCGACGTGGACGCCGATGTCGGCGGGATGGTCGATCTCGACGGTGACGCGTGGATTGCGGTAGCCGCTCAGGGTGGTGCAAGCCGTGAGGGCGGCCACGACCGCCAGCGCGACCCCGATACGAATCAGGGCCGTGACGGCCGCCGGATGGGAGGGGCCCGCGTTCATCTCGTTTGTGCCTCCCGTGGCTCCGGCGGGTGCAACGTCCGGTCCTCCGACGCGTCCTTCATCGCTGCAACCCGAAAGTAAGGGTGCTCTCCACCCCGCAGGCCTCGACCGGTTGGCCGGCGACGAGCCTGGGCTGGTATTTCGCCTGGAGGGCCGCCTGCACGGCGGCTCGATCGAATACGCCGGGTGGGGCCGACTCTACGACCCGAACGTCCTCCACGTCTCCGGAGGTCGACACGCAGTACACGACGCGTACGTAACCCTCGATGCCGCGGGCCGCTGCCCTGCTGGGGTAGATCGGCTGGACCTTGAGCAGAGGGACCGGCTCCCGGTCCAGGACCTCGACCGCCGCCCGTGCACCCTGACTCGCCTCCGGGTCCACTGGCGCAGCCGCCTCGGTCGGCTCCCCGGCGCTCTCGGGCGTCGTTGGCGCCTGTGCTGCCGGATTCGGCAACCACGCCAGAACGACGTCCGATCCCGGCTCCAGTTCCGTCGCCAATCCGCCGCGCGTGATCCTGACGACGGCGGAATGGTTGTGGTACTCGGAGGAACCGTCGGCAGACCGTATCCTGACCGGATGCCGGATGATGTCGGTCACTTCGCATCCGCCGGCGTCCACGTGGTAGGTGGCGAGGAAATCGGGCAGGAGTTCGCTCACCGGGCGCTTCCCCAGGTCCTTCGCCAACGTGCAGGCCTGCCCCACCGAGGGCAGGGTGGAGACACCGCCAAGCGACAGCCTGAGGTGCGCTCCGACGTGGCCCCCCTCGCTTTCGGCGACCGTGGTCGCTACCTGTATCGGCCGCGGTCCGGTGGGCCCCGGCGCGGCAGCGCAGCCTCCGAGCAGCAGGAGCGCAACCGCGAGGGAGGGGAGTCCGCCGGCGCCGATCGACCGCATGAGCGGCGGTTTCGCGGCTGGCCGCGCGACGCCGTGTTCGTCGCGACCCGGTTGCGTGGCGTGGTCCGGCCGACGGGTCGGCAGGCGTGGGTTCGTCATCCTCGATCTCCCGGTGGTTGTGGGCCGGCCGCCGAGCCGGCTAGCCGTCCGCAGCGACGTGCAGGGTGTAGGGACCCTCGATAGAGGACCTGAACCCGCGCACCTCGACGTAGTAGGTCCCCGCCGCCACCGACCTGTCGATGCGGAAGTTGAGCCCGGCGCCCGAGTCGTCGTCGGTCTCCAGCGGGAGACCGGCGCCGTCGAAGAGCGTTCCAAGGGTGTCGGCGTTGCCGGTCGTCTCGATCTTCAGCGTCGCCGCGGCCGCGAGCTCGACCCGGAAGTAGTCCCGGTCGCCGCCCCCATCGAGGGCGCCAACGGTCGTCGAGGGCACGGCGACCGGCGTGGCGTCCGATGTCGTGTCGCCGTGGTCGTCGGTCTCGCCGCCGTCTTGCGGCACTTGCACCCTGGCGCCGCCGGAGCAGTTGTTGCCGGTGTCGGATTCGCCGGGAACGCGGTCGACGCAGGCGCCGTACCACCAGGTGCCCGGCTCCGAGGGCGCGACGAGCTCGATCAACGCGTCCGCGTCGGCGCCCGGCGCGAGCGCGTTCACGGAATCCGTGCCGACTTCGGCGTCCCCGGACGAAACCGTTGCGTTGCCCGACCGATAGTGGCGAAGTTCGGTGGCGGGGGATCGCCTGTCGCCACGGTTGCGCACGACCACGCTCAGCGTGAAGGCTTCCCCTGGTTCGAGCTCGGCGTCGCTCACTGCGGCATCCTCGACGACGAGGTCCGGCGCGCCCGGTTCGGCTTCCGTCACGGTCACGGCGACCGCCTCCGAGCAACCGACTGCGTCCGCGGACGCCGCGCCGTCAATGCAGGCCCCGTAGTACCAGGTTCCCGGCGCCGAGGGCGCCACGACATCCACCGACCGGCTCCGGGTTGCCGAAGCATCGAGCACGCCGAGCGGGACGGATCCGACCTCGGGGTCCGTCACCGATATCGTCGCGTCCACCGAACGGTGGAAGCGCAGGGTCGCGCCGCTCGAGCGCCCCGTGCCGCGGTTGCGCACCAGCGCGCTCAGTCTGAAGGTGGATCCCGCTGCCGCGTCGACCTGGCTTGCCCAGGCGCGCTGCACCACGAGTTCCGGCGCGCCGGCCGCCCTGGCCGGCGACGGCGCATCCCGCGAGAACACGAGAACGCCCTGCCGCTCCGTGGCCAGATATAGATGCCGGCCGTCCGGCGTCGCAGTCAAGTCGACGAGTCCGGCCGCCGGCAAGGCCAGGGCGCCCGTCGCCGACAACTCGCCGGCCTGCGGATCCCACTTCGCCGTGAACGCGCGACCGCCGCAGAAGACATCCACGGCCTCGCTACGGGCGTCGGCGAACCAGCAGTAGTCGGCCCAGGCAGTTTCGACGTACTCCAGCATGTCGAGCCGGTCGGGTTCCGTCGGATCGTCCAGCGAGTACACATGCACGATCTCGCCGAACCCCCCGAAGGCGAACAGATACGCATCGTCGTCGCTGATGGCGAGCGGCACTCGATCCGGCGCCGGATTGCCGGTCCAACGGCTGACGTGGAAGGAGTCTTCGAGTGCTACAGGCTCCGTCAGGGCGCCGGACTCCCGGTCGCGTGCGAACACCAGCAAGAGGTGCTTGGTCGTTGCGTAAATCTGTTGGCCGCTGCCGGACAACACCGCCGCCGCAATCGCGCCTCCATAGACCTGCTCGGAGAACGCCACCGCACCGTCGTCTTGGACGACGAGATGCTCCATGCCTCCCGTGCCAATCCGATACAGGTCCGAGCCGTCGGCGTCCATCAGGAGATCCAGCGCGCAGGTGCCGGGATCGTCGGCGACCGCAAGCTCACCGATGTCCTCTAGCTCCAGGCCGTCGCCGGACGCGGCGAACGAGCGCCACGTACCGCAATCGTCCAACAGGAGGCGCTCCCGGGCGGCGTCCCACAGAAGACGGGCGTGTTGCAGGTGGGGCCCGGTGTCGAGCAGCTGGACCTGATGCAGTGCGCCGCCCGCGGCATCCCGAGCGAACACCTGCAGGCCGATCTCCGAAGCCAGGTAGAGCGCCGTGCCGCTCGCGTGGACGGCGAGGGCCGCGGGTCCCCGGACCTCGACGGGTTCGCCGCGCGAGTCGAGGCCGCCATCGGCGAGCCGCCCGACGTAGTGCAGCAGCGTCGGTGCTTCGGCCGGATCCCAACGGAGCGTGAAGTCGCCTCCCGGCCCGCCGCCCGTGACGCCCAGGGAGATCGTGTAGCGGACGCCCTCCTCGGCCTCGAACAGCACCTCGGCCAAGCCGTCCTCGACCTCCTCCCGCAGACTCGAGACGACGACGTCCAGGCCGCCCGTCCCGTCTTCCGACTCCCTATGCACGATCAGGACCCACGGCCCGCCGTCGCCGTCCACGGCGAACCGGACCCAGCCCGACTCCCCGGCTTCGTACGTCCACCACAGCGTCGAACGCCCGAGCAAGTCGCTGCGCTCGCCGCGCCCCCCGGTCGCGAACGTCGTCGATCCGGACAGCGAGCCCGATGCGCCGGACACCGCCGCCGCGCCGGACGGCTCGTCGTTGCCGGGCGTGGCGCCCCACTCGAGCCTCCCGCGAGGCGCGGAGTAGGGTTCGTACGCGACATCGTCGCCTTGGTGCAGACCCGCCGCGATCCGGTAGGTCTCGCCGCCCACCGCGTCCAGCACCGCCGCGTAGGGCGGACCCGGTCCCATCTCCGCGGCGAGTGACAGCTCGGCGGGTTCGCCGCCCCTCCACAGCGTGACGCGCAGCTTGGGAAAGCTCGGTGCGCGTTGTTCGCCGAGGTCGCCCAACCGCCACGTGTAGCGAGCGTCCATGGGCGCCTCCCAGACCCACCACCGCGTTCGCACCCCCGTCTCCGCGGACTCTCCCGGTTCGACGGTAGAGTGACTGTAGACTTGGATCTCCTGATTCGAAGACGCACCATCGACCAACTCGGCTTCGGAAAACGCGTCGTTCCCCCAATGGGGGTGCGGCACTTCCCGCCAGCGCAGCGCGTAGTCCCCGCCCGGTCCGTACGCGTCTGCCTCGGCCACCGCGATGTGGTACTCCCGGTCGGCGCCCGCAGGAAAAAGCACGGTACTGTCGGGCGAGCCCGACACGAGACGCAGGCCGCCGGGTTCGTCCCCCTCGAACACGAGCACTTGTTTCCCGGGGCACTCGAACCGCTGGGCCCCGTCGTCGGGGGCCGTCCAGCGGAACCAGGTGGTCGCCGCCAGCCTTCCGAACGACTCCCCGGCCTCCAGGGTCGCCCCCGCGCTACTGCCCGCCACGCTGCCGGACGCGCCCGAGAGCACCGCCGCGTCGACGAAGTCGTCGTTGGCGGGGCGTGCGGCCGGCGACCAGCGGAGCTCCATCGGGACGCCGCGCGCGGAGCCGCTTACGCGGACCACGTAGCTGCGCCCCTCCTCGGCGAAGAACGTCGCTCCCCAGAGCCCGACCGCGACCTCGCGGAGTGCGGTGACCGCGTCTCCCTCGAAAACGTGCACCCGGTCGTGGCGGGCGATGTCGCCGTCGCCTTCGTCGCCTCCCGCAAGGGCCGGGACGCGGAAGCGGTACGCGCCGTCGGACGGCGCCGTCCACCGGTACCACACCGAACCGGCCGGCCGCCCTTGCCGCGGCGCGGCTGCCGGTTCCCCCGGTTCCGTCGTGGCCGGCAACAAGTCGAGGGCCGCCGACCCCTCGTCGCCCCCGATCGTCGCCGCGTCGGCGAAGTCGTCGTTGGCGGGCCTCCCGATGGCGTCCGCGCTCCCCGATCCGACGCCCACCGCCACGGAGTCGGCCCGTGCGTTCCAGGCGCTCGCCGTGAAATGCAGCGTCGCATCGGTGTCCGGCGCGTCGGCCACCGCGAGGCGGACGACTATCTCCCGGCGGTCTCCGGCGCCGACTTCGCCGATCGGCACCGAGGCGCCCAGCGGAACGGGATCGTCCGACGCCTCGAACCCGTCCGGTTCCGGGCGCGTTGCCTCGTCCTCCAGATCGATGTCGATGCCGTCCTCCCTCGACACGGTCACGGCCTCGATGGAGACGCTGTCGGTGCACGGCGACGCGCCCCCGGCCCGGCAGTCCAGATGCAGCCGCGTGCCGGCGGCGACGTACCCGTCGGTCGTCAGCGTGAGGACGACTTCGTGCTCGCCTTCACCCGCGATGCGTCGTCGATCCGACTCGACGGACAGCGCAGGGGTCGACGCGCCCCGGACCACCGTCCAGGCCAGCGCCGCCCGGGGCGCCTCGGTGTACACGCGGTGCGCGGCCACCTTCGCCCGGTACGTACCGGGCTCGGGGTTGCGCACGACGATCCACTCCACGTTGTCGATGCGCGAGCGGGAGGAGCGCTCGCCGCACGCCGCCGACCCGCAGTCGCCGTCCCGGTCGAGCCACAGGTCGAGATCGTTGAGCACCGTGCTCGCCACCGCGTCGGCCGGCGGCTCGTCCCAGGTCATCACCACGTCCAGGCGGCTCGCTCCGGCCGGGACCTCGATGTCGCGCCAGGCGTATTCGCCGTCCGCGATTTCCGCCGTCGCGCTGCCGCTGGTCCAGCCGTCTTCCCGGTCCCGGTCCAGCACCGCGGTGCGCGCGGAGACCTTGCCCATGCCGAACCGCGCCTGCACCGGGCCCGGCCCCGCCGTGTTGTCCAGCGAGAACCCGCCGCCCTCCGCCAGCCAGGGGTCCGGGCGGACCGCGCTCGCCATGAGCCGCGCCCGCGTCAGCGCCGGCCGCTCCCGGTGGCCGGGGGCGGCGTCCATCAGCAGCGCGGCGACGCCCGCGACGGCCGGCGAAGACATGCTCGTCCCGCCCAACGAAAGGTAGCCACTCTGGCTGCCGTCGCCCTCGGCCGAACGCACCCGCACCCCCGTGCCGACCACGTTCGGCGCCAGCCGGCCGTCGAACGTGGGACCGTGGCTGCTGAACGACGCCAGCGAACCGTCGTCCATCGCGGCGCCGACCGCCAGCGAGTTCTTCGCCGCGCCGTAGTTGGAGAAACCGTTGATGGTCGAATTCGACTGCGCGACCACATAGAGCTGCCGGTGGCTCCAGACGACGGCGTCGAGCTTGCGCGCGCCGACATCGCGTCCCTCGAATATCCTCGCGGTCGCAGACAAGCTCATGTTCACGATCAGCGGCTTCACGCGCTCGGAGTCGTCGCAGCCGGTTTCCCGGGCGAGAAACTCCATACCCCGCTGGACGCCGTCCCCGCCGGACCCGCGGGTGTTCAGCACCTTCGCGAAGCGGATGTGCCGCACTCCCGGCGCCATGCCGGCGAAGCGCTGCTCGACGGCGCCGCTGCCCGCGACGGTGCCGGTGACGTGGGTCCCGTGCCCGTTGCTGTCCACCCACAGATCGTCGTCCTCGACCGCCCGGTCGCCGGGCGCGCCCAGGGGGGCGTCGGCGAAGTTGGCGCCGCAGATGCTGTCCCGGTGGGTCGAAATGTCCGGATGGCGGATGTTGAGTCCCGTATCCGCGACGCCGACCGGCACCGAGGCCCCGTCCGTTCCGACGAAGAGCCCCGGCGCGCCGGCGTGCGTCCGCAGCGTGTCCGCGCCCATCGCGGGTACCGCGGTGTCGTGCATCGCCCGCACCAGCGGTATCGGTTCGACGGAGAGCACGAAGTCGGCCTGCGCCAGCGCCTCGACGCACCGTGCGTCCGCGTTCGCCCGGTAGACCCGCAGCTCCGGGTCGTGGCCGCCGACGACCGCGCCGAGGCGCTCCATTTCGCGCCGCCAGCGCCCGTCCGGGTCGTCCGCCATCAGCGTGACGTACACCGGCATCGTGCCGGCGGCATCGGCGTCCTCGAACCCCCTGGCCTTCAGCGCCGGCGGCGTCGCGCCAACGCCCGCCACGGCGTCGAGGGCGGCGATCCCGCGCAGGCGGTCCCCGTCGCCGGGAAGCCGCGCCCTGACCATCCGTCCGGAACCGCCGACGACCTCGGCGTCCGTGCCCCGGAGCTCCCGCGCGAGCGCCGCGGGCGTTGCCTGCTCGCCGAGGCGGATCCAGCCGAACGTCCAGTCGCGCCCGGCGGCGGCAGCCTGTTCCGTCAACGCGGGGACTCCGGCCTCCGGCATCAGCCACGCCGGCACCGTTGCAACGGTCGGGCCTTCGCCGCCTTCGTCGGGCGCTTCGATCCGCCCCCTGGTCATGGCGCCGTCGTAACGGACGAACGCGTAGCCTTCCGGCGGATTCGGCGTCCGTCGATCCTGCCGGCGCCGGGGGTCGGCGACGACGCGCCGGCGGGGCGCCGCCTCGATCCTCGGAGGCGGCACTCCTCGCCGGGCCTCCCCGGCGATCCGGGCGGTCGCGGCCGCGACCGCGCTCGAATGGTCCCGTTCGTCTTCGGGTGGGAGGTTCCGGTCGCTGTCCGGGCGCACCAGGGCGACCCAGGCGACCACGCCAATGGCCCCCGCCGTAGCCAGCCATCCGGCCGTCGCCCGCGTCTTCATGTGCCCTCAGACCTCCGAGACTTGCATGATCCCCGAAGCGCGAGTGTGCAGCGTGCGCGGAAACGTGCAGTCGGTCGTCGCGGCGTCTGGCCGGGAGATGGGCCCGACGTGGCGCCGGAAGAGGCGCCGCTGCGGTTCCGCCGAAGACTCAGGACGCATCGGAGACGAACCCCAGCTCCCGCGCCCGGCGCAGCAGTTCCTCCCGGTTCGACGCGCCCAGCTTGGCGAAGAGTCCGCGCAGGTGGTAGCGCACGCCGTGCACGCTCAGGCCCAGCTCGGCCGCCATCGACTTGACCGGGTTGCCCGGCAGCAACCGGAGGATCTGCCGTTCGCGGTCGCTGACCGACACGGCGGCGCGGTTGGCGGCGCGGCCCATCGCCGCCAGCAGCGATTCGGCGATCCGCGCGTCCTGGGAGCCGGCGGTCGCGGCGAAAGCGCGGACGGGTTCCATGCAGCTCGTCCGCTCGCGCACCAGGGGCCAGGCGTAGGGCGATCCGGCGAACAGGCGGACATACCGGGCAACGTGCCGGGCCGCCGCCTCCGGTTGGCCGGCCTCCTGCTCGAGCCGAACCGCCAGCGCCAGGGCGCGTAGCTGCAACCTGCGGAAGGACGGCGCTTCCGCCGCCGCATGGAAGTCGCGCAGGAGCCGCCGCGCCTCGTCGAAGCGCCGGGTCGCGATCAGCAGACGCGCGCGCGCATCCGTCACGCACTCGGCCTCGCGCCAGGTCTGGGTCCCGGCCTCGAGGTCGACGCACGAAGCCGCCTCCTCCGGAAGCTCCTCCCGGCGCCACGTCCGTTCCGCCTCTTCGGTCCGGTCCGCATCGACCAGGGCCGACACGTGGTGCGCGGCCAGCAGCCTCGCGAACACGCCCATGCCGGCCGAGCGGAACCGGATCAGCAGTTTTCCCGTGGTCTCCAGGACCTCGTCCTTCCTGCCCGACAGCAGCCCGGTTGCGGTGAACACGGCGGTCGCGGTCGCGAGCAACGAGAACGGCACGCCTTCTTCCCGCAGGATTCTCCGCAGGCCGGCGGGCTCGGCGACCGCGGCCGGATCGCACTCGAGGGCGAGTTCCCTGCGCGTCACCTCGCTCGAGAGCGTGGCGACCGGATCGAGCAGCAGGTGTTCCCTGGCCTTGCGCCGCGCGGTTTCGAATCGCGCCCCGGCCTCCCGCGCCCGGCCTCGCACGAGGTCGATCTGGCCGTGCAGCAGCTCTCCGTAGAACTCGAGGTAACGGCTGCCGAAGACCAATTCCCGGGCCGCGGCCAGTCGCTCCAGGGCCGGCTCGAACGCGCCGCGGAGGAAGTGCATGACGCTGAGCGCGCAATTGAGTTGGCCGCGGGTGGAGGCATCGACCCGCGGCGACCGGCGGAGTTCGTTGCTCTGCTCGAAGAGCCTGTCCGCCCCGGCGCCGAGCAGCGTGCCCCCGTACAGACCCATGCCGCTGCGGACGACGCGGTCGTCCACGAAAATCTCGAACCGCCGAGCGGCTTCGTCCTCTCCGAACCGGTCGCCGCCGGTATCGCCGGCGTCTCCGGGAGAGCATTCCGCATGGAGCGCGCGGGCCTCGTGATGCCGCCCGGCCAGGGTCAGGGCGATGCACCGTGCGAGCTTGAGGCGCGTGGATGCCGCGACGACGTCATCTTGCAGCAGTGCGTTGGCCTCGCGGTATCTTGCCACCCCTTCGCGAAGCCAAAGGCGCACCCCGCCCGCGCGTTCGAACAGCGTTCCGGCCAGAAACGGGTCGTCGGCCGTCGCCGCGTGCCGCATGGCCGCGACCGTGTCGTGACGCCCGGCAAGGGCTCGGGCGATTCGCCGATGGACCGACCGGAAGCGTTCGGGATCCTCGCGGAACCGCTGCCCGGCGCAGTGTCTCCGCAGCAGCGGGTGCAGCCTCCAGCTCGCGACCGGACCGGACTCCACCGGTTCCAGCAACCCTTCGAGCACCGGCAGCGACCTTGCGCGCCTGGCCACCTCGCCCGACCGCATGACCTCGCCCAGCAACCCCTCGTCGATCCAGTCGAACAGCCCCAGGTCCAGGGCAAGGTCCCGGTCGTCCCGGTCGAGACGCGCGAACAGGCGCGTCTCGATCCAGTTGCCGGCCAGATCGTCCGGGTCGTCGCTCGGGACGGTCCGGGTGTCCGTGCCGTTGCGGGCGACCCGCAGCGCGAAGGGCCATCCGGCGGTACGGGCGGCCTCGCGCGCCAGCGCGCGGCGGGACAGCCGGAAATCGAAGAACCGGGCCACGTCCGGGGCGGCGAACCGCAGATCCTCGGTGCCCAGTATCTCCGCGCGGCCCTCCAGGGCGGGACCCGCGACGTCGAGGCCGGCGGGCAGCTCCCGGCCGGCCAGGGCGACATGGAGGTTCGAGGGCCCGCGGCGCAGCATGAAGTCCACGATCGACACGCAGGACGGGTCCGAGAGCTGCTCCACCTCGTCGAGAGCGATGACGAACGGGCGCCCCAGCGACTGGATCAGACGCAGCATCGTCGCGGTGCGCGGCGCGGGGCGCTCCGCCTCGTCCCCGGTCGGCAGGGCGCGCGCCTCGAGGCCGGCTGCCGCACAGGCGGCGGCGACGTAGGTGTCGAGCGTGTCCGGCGTGTCCAACGCGTCCAGCGCCAGAAACGCGGTGGCGACGCCGTCCGTGCGCAGCCGGCGGCAGCATTCGGCAAGCAGCACCGTCTTGCCGAATCCTCCGGCGGCCTTGAGGACGGTCAGCCGGCGCCGCGTCGGCATCGCCCGCTCCACGACCCCGGGCCGGTCGACGTACCCCGCCACCGGGTCCGGCACCGTCACCCGTTGACGCAGCACCCACGGGAAATCTGCGGGTCTCAAACGCTCCGCTCCGGAGCCCTCCCCCTTGGCGGGGGTCGCCGAGGCCCGCGTCGGCCGTGTCTGAAGTCCCTCAGCGTCCCGGCGTCCTCAAAACGGCGGCCCGCGGTTCTGGCGCCGGGGGGGGGGGCAGGTTGGGGCTGAAGTGCGAAGTGGAAGTGGGAGGAGGGGGAATCGCCTCGCGTGCGCGCGACGAGACACGGCCCTCGTCGGCGCCGGTCGGAGTGTCGGCGGCGGCCTTCGCCAAGCCGTTCGCTGTCTCGCAGGCGCTCTGGCATGGGCCCTCTCCCCGTGTACGGTGAACCTTACGCGATCCTGACGGTGGGCGCTACAGCGGGTCTGGTCGGTGGTGTGGCTACGCTGCAGGAGACATCGGCACGGTCGCGGGGCAGCGAACTCCGAACCTCGGTCGGGTACCATCGCGGCACCGCAGCGGACAGGGGTCTCGCATGGGCGACAAGGTACACCGGGCGCCGCGGCGCACCGGCTTCGATACGCTGACCCTGCACGCGGGGCAGGCGGCGGACCCGGCGACCGGCGCGCGCGCGACGCCGATCTACCAGAGCGCGTCGTTCGTGTTCCCCGACACGGAGCACGCGGTGGGGCTGTTCAATATCGAGCGGGCGGGTCACGTCTACTCGCGCCTCTCGAACCCGACCAACGCGGTGCTCGAAGAACGCATCAGCGCGCTCGAGGGCGGGGTGGGCGCCATCGCGACGGCGAGCGGGCAGGCGGCGCTGCACCTGGCCATCGCCACGGTCTGTTCGGCGGGGGACCACATCGTCGCCTCCCGTTCGCTCTACGGCGGGTCGCACAACCTGCTCGAGTACACGCTGCCGCGTTTCGGCATCGAGACGACGTTCGTCGATCCGCGCGCGACGGACGCCTTCGCGGACGCGATCCGGGCGAACACCAAGCTGCTGTTCGGAGAGACCCTCGGCAACCCGGGCCTCGAGGTCCTGAACATCCCGGCGGTCGCGGACATCGGCCACGAGGCCGGCATCGCGCTCATGATCGACTCCACGTTCACCACCCCGTGGCTCTGCCGGCCCTTCGACCATGGCGCGGACATCGTGTTCCACTCCGCGACCAAGTTCCTGAGCGGCCACGGCATCGTGATCGGGGGCCTGGTGGTGGACGGCGGCACCTTCGACTGGGAGGCATCGGACCGCTACCCGACGCTGACGGAGCGCTACGAGGGGTTCCACGACCTCGTGTTCGCGGAGGAGTTCGGCCCGCAGGCGTTCATCACGCGGGCGCGCAAGGAGGGCATCCGGGACTTCGGCGCGTGCATGGCCCCCACGACGGCGTTCCACATCCTGCAGGGGCTGGAGACGCTGCCGCTGCGCATGGAACGCCACGTGGCGAACGCGCGGCGGGTGGCGGCGTTCCTGGAGGAGCACGCCGCGGTCGAGTCCGTCGGCTATCCGGAGCTTGAAAGCCATCCGGATCGCGAGCTTGCGCGGGAGCTGCTGCCGCGCGGGGCGGGAGCGGTGTTCGGCTTCGACATCGAGGGGGGCCGGCCCGCGGGGCGGAAGTTCATCGAGGGCCTGAGCCTGTTCTCGCACCTCGCGAACGTGGGCGACGCCAAGTCGCTCGTCATCCATCCCGCGAGCACGACGCATCACCGCATGGATGCCGAGGCGCTCGCGGTCGCCGGAATCGGCGAGGGGCTTGTCAGGCTGTCGGTGGGGCTGGAGGACCCGGCGGACCTGCTCGAGGATCTCGACCGTGCGCTGCGGAGGTCGCAACGATGAGGTTCCATGTCGGAGGCAGGACCGTCTTTGCGGGTACCGGGACGGGCCGCGCGGGCGCCGAGGCGCCGACGGTCGTCTTCGTGCACGGCGCCGGCATGGACCACACCGTGTGGGTGTTGCCGAGCCGCTACTTCGCCCGCCAGGGGTGCCGCGTGCTCGCGGTGGACCTGCCGGGGCACGGGCGTTCGGAAGGGCCGCCGCTCGACGGCATCGAGGCCATGAGCGACTGGCTGGCCGCGGCGTGCGACGCCCTCGGGGTCGAGACGGCCGCGATCGTCGGGCACAGCATGGGCTCCCTCGTGGCGTATCGGTTCGCGGTGGATCACGCCGAGCGGTGCCGTGCGCTGGCGCTGCTCGGCACGTCCGTCCCCATGCCCGTCACCAACGTCCTGCTCGATGCGGCGGCGGACAACGACCACGCGGCCCTCGAGATGACCAACGCGTGGAGCCACGGTCGGCGCGGCACCCTCGGCGGCAACCGAAACCCGGGCGTATGGATGCTGGCGGCGGGGGAACGGCTCCTCGAGCGCTCCGGGCCGGGTGTGCTGCATGCGGATCTGGCCGCCTGCAACGCTTTCGACGCTGCCGGGGTCGCAGGCCCGGTCGAGGCGCCGGCGTTGGTGATCGCGGGCGACGCGGACCGGATGACGCCGCTGCGGGCCGGCCTCGACGTCGCCGGGGCGCTGCGGGACGCCCGCGTCCTGCGCCTCGAGGGCTGTGGTCACGCGATGCTGAACGAGCGGCCGAACGAAGTGCTCGATGCGCTGATCGGGATCTGCCTGTAGCGTCGCATCGGCCAGGTCGAACCGGCCGACGTACCGCGCACCGCGAGGGAACCGCCGTGTTCACGCTCGGCGGCGACGGGTTGCCGGCCCTGGCGGCGCGGGGGAACGCCCAATGACGTCCCCTACGCGAACTGCGCCTCCTCGGTGGAGCCGGTGAGGGCCGTGACCGAGGACTGACCGCCCTGGATGACGTTGGCGACCTCGTCGAAGTAGCCGGTGCCGACTTCCTGCTGGTGGCTGACGAACGAGTAGCCCTGCTCCTGCGCCGCGAACTCCTTCTCCTGCAGCTCGACGTACGCCGACATCTGACGCTGCACGTAGTCGCGGGACAGTTCGAACATGTTGTACCACATGCTGTGAATACCGGCCAAAGTGATGAACTGGAACCGGTATCCCATCGCGCCCAGCTCGCGCTGGAACTTCGCGATGGTGGCGTCGTCGATGTGCGCCTTCCAGTTGAAGGAGGGCGAGCAGTTGTACGACAGGAGCTGGTCCGGGTACTCGCGGTGGATGGCCTCGGCGAAACGCTTGGCCTCGTCGAGGTCGGGCACGGCGGTTTCGCACCAGATGAGGTCGGCGTACGGGGCGTAGGCGAGCCCGCGGGCGATCGCCTGGTCGAGGCCGGCGCGGGTCCGGTGGTAGCCTTCCGGCGTCCGCTCCCCGGTCAGGAACGGGATCTCGCACTCGTCGACGTCGCTGATGACCATGTCCGCGGCGTTCGCGTCGGTGCGCGCCATCAGGACCGCCGGGACATCGCACACGTCCGCGGCCAGCCGGGCGGCGATCAGCTTCTGCACCGCCTCCTGCGTGGGCACGAGGACCTTGCCGCCCATGTGACCGCACTTCTTGACCGAAGCGAGCTGATCCTCGAAGTGGACGCCCGCGGCGCCCGCGCCGATCATGCTCTTCATCAGTTCGAAGGCGTTCAGCACGCCCCCGAACCCCGCCTCGGCGTCCGCCACGATCGGCGCGTAGAAGTCGATCCCCTCGTCGACGCCGCTCGCCCACTGGATCTCGTCCGCGCGGCGGAAGGCGTTGTTGATCCGGTTCACGAGGGACGGGACCGAGTTCACCGCGTACAGGGACTGATCGGGGTACATCGTCTCCGACGTGTTGTTGTCCGCCGCGACCTGCCAGCCGGAGACGTAGATCGCCTTGACCCCGGCCTTGACCTGCTGCACGGCCTGGCCTCCGGTGACCGCGCCGAGGGCGTTGATGAAGTCCTCGGTGTGCAGGTACTCCCACAGCTTGTCGGCGCCGTGGGCGGCGAGCATGCTCCGGTGCGGAATCGTGCCCCGCAGGTTGACGACGTCGGCGGCGCTGTAGCCGCGCTTGACGTTCTTCCAGCGCGAGTTCGTCCGCCACTCCTCCTCGAGTTCGCGAATCTGTTGGGAGCGGGGTTTGCCGGGGGTGTAATGCAGTGCCATGGGTCTCGTCCCGTGTGAGAAGGCGGCGATTCTAAGGAGCCGATCCCTAAAGGAAAGGGAAAGATGGACAAGTAATACGTTCCCGAAAGGAAACGTTCGGGCCGCGGCAGCTCCCGCCGGGAGGCGGTCAGGAGAAATCCAGCTCCATGCGGACGTGCCGGATGCCGGCTTCGAGAAACGGTTCGCCCACCGCCTCGAACCCCGCCGCCTCGTACAGGCCCCGCGCGTCGAGTTGCGCGTTCAGCCAGACCGCGCGGTCGCCCCGCGCGCGGGCGCTGGCAAGCGCGGCGTCGAGCAGGCGCCGGCCGATGCCGCCGCGGCGTTCCTCCGCCAGCACGGCCAGCCGCCCGATCTGCCCGTCCGGGAGAAGCCGGCCGGCGCCGACCGGGCCGCCTCCGGGCGCCGTCGCCAGGAAGTGGAGCGCCTCCTCGTCCCGGCCGTCCCGCTCGATGTCCTCGGGGATGCTCTGTTCTTCGATGAACACGGCGGTCCTGACCGCCATGAGGGCGGTCGCGTGGCCGCGCCACGGTACTCTCTCTACGGACACATCCTCCACGATGACGTCGTCCCGCTCGCCGGCGAGTCGCTCCGCGAGTTCCCGCGCCATCCCGGTGTACCGCGCCGGCGTGAGCGCGCGGAGGGTGTCGCGCATCGCGTCCGGCAGGTCGAGGGCGTCGATGAGCGCGAGGTAGCCCGCCCGGTCCAGGCGCTCCCCGCGGGTCAGCTCCTTCAGGCGCTCGTAGGGCTCGTCCATCCCGGCCCGCCGCATGACGGTCTGCACGGCTTCGGCAAGCACCTCCCAGCTCTCCGCGAGGTCGTCCTCCAGGGCTTGCGGATCCACCTCCAGCCGGTCGATGCCCCGCGACGCCGCCACCATCGCGACCAGCGAGTGGCCGAGGCAAGTGCCCACGCAGCGCAGCGCCGTCGAGTCGGAGAGGTCCCGCTGCCACCTCGACACGGAGAGCTTGCGGCCGAGGTGCGACAGCAGCGCGTTGGCGATGCCGATGTTGCCCTCGGAGTTCTCGAAGTCGATCGGGTTGACCTTGTGCGGCATCGTGGAGCTGCCCGTCTCCCCGGCGACCCTCCGGCTCCGGAAGTACCCCAGGGAGACGTAGCCCCAGACGTCCCGGTCGAAGTCCAGCAACACCTGGTTGAAGCGCGCCAGCGCGTCGCAGTACTCCGCGATGTAGTCGTGCGGCTCGATCTGCGTGGTGTAGGCGTTGTGCCGGAGGCCAAGGTCATGCACGAAGTCCGCCGACACGGACGCCCAGTCCACGTCGGGGAACGCCGCGAGGTGGGCGTTGTAGTTGCCGACGGCGCCGTTCGCCTTGCCCATCACGGACACCGCCTCGAACGCGCGCAACTGCCGCCGGAGCCGCGTCACGAAGACGCCCAGCTCCTTGCCGACGGTCGTGGGGGACGCCGGCTGGCCGTGGGTCCTCGCGAGCATGGGCACGCCGGCGTTCGCGAGGGCGAGCCGTCGGATGTCCGCGACCAGTGCGGACATGGCCGGCAGCAGGACCTCGCGCCGCGCCTCCAGCAGCATCAGGGCGTAGGCGAGGTTGCTGATGTCCTCCGAAGTGCAGGCGAAGTGCACGAACTCGACGTGCGGCGCGAGCCCATCGAGCGCGGCGAGCCGCTCCTTGACGAAGTACTCCACCGCCTTCACGTCGTGGTTGGTGCGCGCCTCGATGCCGCGGATCCGCTCCGCGTCCGCGACCGTGAAATCCCGGTAGACGGCCCGGCACGCGTCCCTCCGTCCCGCCTCGAGCGACGGCAGCTCGGCGATCTCCGGGGTCGCCGCGAGGTGCAGGAACCACTCGATCTCGACCATGACCCGAAAGCGGATCAGCCCGAACTCGCTGACGAGGGGCGCGAGCGCCTCCACCCGTCCCCGATAGCGTCCGTCGAGGGGCGAGACGGCCGTCAGCGAGGACAGCGGCGTCGCGGTGGAGGAGGGGATCGAAGACGCCATGGTCCGGCTACTCCAGCCCGGCTTCCGTCGCGACGATCGTGCCCCCGCCGAGGCATCGGTCGCCGTCGTAGAGGCACACGTACTGGCCCGGGGTCACCGCGCGCTGCGGCGCGTCGAACACCACCCGCACGCCGTCCTCGCGGGCCTCCACCCGACACGGACGGTCCGGTTGCCGGTAGCGCGTCTTCGCCGCGCAGCGGAGCGGGAGGTCGACGGCGGCCAGCCAGTTCATGCCCTGGGCGCGCAGGGCGTGGCTCAGCAGCCGGGACTCGTCCTGGCTGACCACCAGGGTGTTGTCGGCGATGCGTTTCTCCACGACGTACCAGGGCGCCTCGCGGTGCCCCGCCCGCCCGCCGATGCCGAGTCCCCGCCGCTGTCCCAGCGTGAACCAGGCGAGGCCGGGATGCTCGCCGACGACGTCGCCTTCCGTGTCCAGGATCGGCCCGGGGCGTCGGGGGAGATAGCGCCCGAGGAAGTCCGAGAAGCGACGCTCGCCGATGAAACAAATGCCCGTGCTGTCCTTCTTGTCGTGCACCGGCAGGCCGGCGGCCCTGGCCACCTTGCGCACGGCGGGCTTCCGGAGGCCTCCGAGCGGGAACAGGCACCCGTCGAGGCGTTCCGACGGTACGGCCTGCAGGAAGTAGCTCTGGTCCTTGTTCCCGTCGATCCCCTTCAATAGCGCGAACTCGCCGTTCACCCGGCCCGACCGCGCGTAGTGGCCCGTCGCGACGCGCTCCGCGCCGAGCAGCCGCGCGTAGTCCAGGAACACGTTGAACTTGATCTCGCTGTTGCACAGCACGTCGGGATTGGGGGTACGTCCCGCGGCGTACTCGCAGAGGAAGCGCTCGAAGACGTTGTCCCAGTACTCGGCGGCGAAGTTCGCCTCGCGGAGCGGGATGCCGAGCACGTCGCACACCCGCGCCGCGTCCTCGAAGTCGGCCTGCGCGGTGCAGTACTCCTCGCCGTCGTCCTCTTCCCAGTTCTTCATGAACATGCCTTCCACCGCCAGGCCGCGCTCCTTGAGCAGCAGCGCCGCGACGGCGGAGTCGACCCCGCCGGACATGCCCACGATCACCGTTGGCGCCACTGCTCGGCCCCCGCGGATACACCGCCGGGAATTGTACCGGCTATGCGGCCCCCGCGACCGGGCCGCGCGCCTGGTCGACGGTTGCGTGGAGGCGGGCGCGGGAGTGTAATCGCCTCATATGGGGCGTCTGACGCACATTGACGAGCACGGCTCGGCCCGCATGGTCGACGTGTCGGACAAGTCGGTGACCGAGCGGGAGGCCCGCGCCGAGGCGACGGTCGTGATGCAGGCGGCGACCCTCGACGAGATCCGTGCCGGGGGAATGCCCAAGGGGGACGTGCTGGCCGTCGCCCGGGTGGCCGGCATCCAGGCGGCCAAGCGCACGAGCGACCTGATCCCCCTCTGCCATCCGCTGCCGCTCTCGCGGGTGACGGTGGACTTCGAACCGGCCGGCGCCGACCGCCTGCGCGTCTCCGCCTCCTGCAAGGTGCTCGGCCGCACCGGGGTCGAGATGGAGGCGCTCACGGCGGCGAGCGTCGCCGCGCTGACGGTGTACGACATGTGCAAGGCGATCGATCGCGGCATGCGGATCGACCGCGTCGAACTCGTGGGCAAGTCCGGAGGGCGGGGCGGCACGTGGGAGCGGTGACGGTTCGCGTCCTGTTCTTCGCTTCGCTGCGGGAGGCCGTCCGCGAGGACGCGCTCGACCTGCGGCTGCCGCCCGGCGCGACCGTCGCCGACCTGCGGGCGCTGCTTGCAGAGCGGCTCTCGGGGCTCTCGGAGGAAGCCGCGCGCGCCATTGCCGACGGGGACGTGCGCGTCGCCGTCAACCAGCGCCTGGAGCAATCGCCGGATGTCCGGCTCGCGGCCGGCGACGAGGTGGCGTTCCTGCCGCCCATCACGGGGGGGTGACGTGAACGTCTCCATCCGGGTGCAGCGGGAGGACTTTTCGCTGGCGGACGAATGGTCGGCGCTACGCGCGCGCACCGGGGCGGGCGCCGGGGCGATCGCGGCGTTCGCCGGGGTGGTGCGCGAGGACGCGCGCGAGGGAACTCCGACCCAGATCCTCTATCTTGAGCACTATCCGGGCATGACCGAGTCGAGCATCGCGGACATCGTCCGCGAGGCGGAGGGGCGCTGGCCGCTCGACGACGTGGTGGTCGTGCATCGGGTGGGCGAGCTTGCGCCCGGCGACCAGATCGTCCTGGTGCTGGTCGCGTCGGCGCATCGCGCGGCGGCGTTCGCCGCGTGCGAGTTCCTGATGGACTACCTGAAGACCCGGGCGGTCTTCTGGAAGAAGGAGACCCGCGGCGCGGCGTCCGAGTGGATCCGCTCCACGGAGGACGACTTCGACCGCGCCGCATCCTGGAAGGGCGAGGACGGAGCGGCGGGAGACTGACCCCCGACTGCCCTGACCGACCTCCAGAGGGCCGGTTCCGGGCGGCGATGTATAATCGTCGGCGCGCCCTTTCCCCTTTGCTATGGAGTGCCGATGGCGTACGAACACATCGTCGTGCCCGACGACGGTGACAGGATCACGGTCGCCGAGGACGGCAGCCTGAACGTCCCCGATCGTCCGATCATTCCCTACATCGAGGGCGACGGGATCGGCATCGACATCTCGCCGGTGATGATCGACGTGGTCGACGCCGCGGTGGAGCGGAGCTACGGCGGACGCCGTTCCATCGCGTGGATGGAAGTCTATGCGGGGGAGAAGTCGCTTTCCGTGTACGGGGACGACCAGTGGCTGCCCGACGAGACGCTCGACGCCCTCCAGGCGTTCGTGGTCTCCATCAAGGGCCCGATGACCACCCCCGTCGGGGGCGGCATCCGTTCGCTGAACGTCGCCATCCGACAACTCCTCGATCTGTACGTCTGCCAGCGGCCGGTACGGTGGCTGAAGGGGGTCCCCAGCCCGGTGTTGGCGCCCGAGAAGACCGACATGGTCATCTTCCGCGAGAACACGGAGGACATCTACGCGGGCGTCGAGTGGGAAGCGGACAGCGCCGAAGCGGACCGCCTCATCGGCTTCCTGAGCGAGGAGATGGGCGTCCGGAAGATCCGTTTCCCCGAGCATTGCGGGATCGGCATCAAGCCGATCTCCGTCGAGGGGACGCAGCGCCTCGTGCGCAAGGCGCTCCAGTACGCGATCGCGGAGGATCGGACCTCCGTGACGTTCGTCCACAAGGGCAACATCATGAAGTTCACGGAGGGCGCCTTCAAGGACTGGGGCTACGCGCTGGCGGCGTCCGAGTTCGGCGCCATCCCGCTGGACGGCGGTCCGTGGCAGACCCTGACCAACCCGCGCACGGGCAGGGAGATCGTCGTCAAGGACATGATCGCGGACGCCATGCTGCAACAGATCCTGACGCGGCCGGACGAATACGACGTGATCGCCACCATGAACCTGAACGGCGACTACCTGTCGGATGCGCTCGCCGCGCAGGTGGGGGGGATCGGCATCGCGCCCGGCGCCAACATCGGCGACGCCGTCGCCGTGTTCGAGGCCACGCACGGTACGGCCCCCAAGTATGCCGGGCAGGACAAGGTCAACCCGGGCTCCCTGATCCTCTCGGCCGAGATGATGCTCCGGCACCTGGGCTGGCGGGAGGCCGCGGACCTGATCGTGGCGGGCATGGAAGCCGCGATCTCGGAGAAGACCGTGACCTACGACTTCGAGCGGCTGATGGAGGGGGCGTCGCTGCTGAGCTGTTCCGCGTTCGGCGCGGCCGTGATCGGGAAGATGGCCGCCTGAATCGACGGGGCCCCCGCTACGGGCCGGACTCGACCCCGTCGTCGACTCCGGCCTCCTCCTTCTCGCTTCGCTCCGTCTCTTCTCCTTCCGCGAACCGGATGTTGATGGCGTGGGGGCCCTTGGATCCCTCCTGGACATCGAACTCCACCTGCTGGCCGGCGCGGAGCGTCTTGTACCCGGCCATCTTGATGGAGGAGTAGTGTGCGAAGAGGTCGCCGCCGCCGGATTCGGACAGGATGAAGCCGTACCCCTTGGCGTTGTTGAACCATTTGACCGTGCCCGTAGCCACCCGGTCCACCTTGCCGGAGGAGCGCTTGATACAACTACAACCGCGCGGGAAGCGATGGCTTGTACAGGACTCAGGAGGGGTTTGTCAAACTTGCCGGTCCGCGATCCGTGCCGGGCTGCCCCGCGGCACCGCGGTCGTCCGGGTCGCGGAAGATCAAGTATGATGGAGTCGATCGTTCGCGCCGAGGCGTACGGCCGTGGAGTACCTGAAGACGACATCCGCATGGACCCCGACCGGAGCGGGAGTGCCAGCGGGTAGCGCGTTGCGGGGATCGGCGGAACGCGACGACACGGAGGATCCCTCGAGCGGGACGATCATCGCGCCCGAGGAGACGAAGCCCGCGCTCAAGCGGCCTCCGATGTTCAAGGTCCTGCTCCTGAACGACGACTACACTCCCATGGAGTTCGTCGTGCACGTACTCGAGGCGTTCTTCGCCATGGAGCGCGAGAAGGCCATCCAGGTCATGCTCGCCGTACACACGACCGGCAGCGCCGTGGTCGGCATCTACCCGCGAGACATCGCCGAGACCAAGTCCGAGCGCGTCAACGAGTATGCGCGCGCCAACCAGCACCCCCTCCTGTCCACCGTGGAGATGACCGACTGACCATGCTCAGCAAGGAACTGCAAGGGACGATCAATCACGCCTTCAAGGAAGCCAAGGCGAAGCGCCACGAGTTCATGACCGTCGAGCACCTGCTGCTCGCGCTCCTCGACGACGCCGTGGCGCTCGACGTGTTGAAGAAGGTGGGGACGGATGTCGAGCGCCTGCGCAAGGAACTCGACGAGTACATCGAGTCGACCACGCCGCTCATTCCCGCCGGCGACGGCAAGCGGGAGACCCAGCCGACACTCGGTTTCGAGCGCGTGCTCCGGCGCGCGGTGTTCCACGTGCAGTCGAGCAATCGCAAGGAAGTGACCGGCGCCAACCTGCTCGTCGCGATCTTCAACGAACAGGAGACGCACTCGGTGTTCCTGCTCAAGCAGCAGGACGTGAAACGGATCGACGTGGTCAACTACATCGCCCACGGCATCTCCAAGGTGGGCGGAGATACGGAAGCGGCCGAACTGCGCGAGGAGTCCGAGGCAGAAGCGTCCGGCGAGAACCGGCCCCAGAGCGCCCTCGAGGCGTTCGCCACCGACCTGAACGGCCTCGCCCGCGCCGGGGCGATCGACCCCCTCGTCGGGCGCGAGGACGAGGTGGAGCGCGTCATCCAGATCCTGTGCCGCCGGCGCAAGAACAACCCGCTCCTGGTGGGCGAATCCGGCGTCGGCAAGACCGCGATCGCCGAGGGCCTGGCCAAGCGCATCGTCGACGGCGAGGTGCCCGAGGTCGTCGGCGAGAGCAACGTGTTCGCGCTGGACCTCGGCTCGCTGCTGGCGGGCACCAAGTACCGCGGCGACTTCGAGAAGCGGTTCAAGATGCTCTTGAAGGAACTCAAGAAGTCGCCGCACACGATCCTGTTCATCGACGAGATCCACACCATCATCGGCGCCGGCGCGGCGTCGGGCGGCGTGATGGATGCGTCCAACCTGCTCAAGCCGCTCCTTGCCTCGGGGGAGATCCGCTGCATGGGATCGACCACGTACCAGGAGTACCGCGGCATCTTCGACAAGGACCGCGCGCTGTCGCGCCGGTTCCAGAAAATCGATATCACCGAGCCGAGCGTCGACGACACCTACAAGATCCTCCGCGGGCTGAAGTCCCGCTTCGAGGACCACTACAGCCTGCGCTACACGGATCGGGCGCTGCGCGCGGCGGCGGAGCTTGCGGACCGTTACATCACGGACCGCTACATGCCGGACAAGGCCATCGACGTCATCGACGAGGCGGGCGCGGCGCAGCAGCTCCTCAACCCGGCGCGGCGCAAGAAGTCCATCGGCGCCGGCGACGTGGAGCGCGTGGTGGCCAAGATCGCCCGGATTCCGTCGAACCAGGTGACCGTCTCCGACAAGGAGGCGCTCAAGGACCTCGAGGGCAAGCTGAAGATGGTCGTGTTCGGCCAGGACGAGGCCATCGAGACGCTGGCGTCGGCGATCAAGCTCTCCCGGGCCGGGCTCAAGGTCGAGGAGAAACCGATCGGCAGCTTCCTGTTCGCGGGCCCCACCGGGGTCGGGAAGACCGAGGTGTGCCGCCAGCTCGCCAACATCATGGGCGTGGAACTCCTGCGTTTCGACATGTCCGAGTACATGGAGCGGCACACGGTGTCGCGGCTGATCGGGGCGCCGCCGGGCTACGTGGGATTCGACCAGGGCGGGCTCCTGACCGAGGCGGTCACCAAGCATCCGCACAGCGTGATTCTCCTGGACGAGGTCGAGAAGGCGCATCCGGAAGTGTTCAACCTGCTGTTGCAGGTGATGGATCACGGCACCCTGACGGACAACAACGGACGCCACGCGGATTTCCGCAACACGGTGCTGATCATGACCACGAACGCCGGGGCCCAGGAGGCGGCGCGCGCGTCGATCGGGTTCACGCAGCAGGACCACAGCACCGACGCGATGGAAACCGTCAAGAAGATGTTCACGCCGGAGTTCCGCAACCGGCTCGACGCGATCATGCAGTTCAACGCGCTGCCGATGTCCGTCATCAAGACCATCGTGGACAAGTTCCTGGTCGAGTTGCAGGCGCAGCTCGACGCCAAGAAGGTGCAGCTCGACGTGGACGAGGCGGCCCGCGACTGGCTGGCGCGCGAGGGCTACGACGAAAAGATGGGCGCGCGGCCCATGCAGCGGCTGATCCAGGAGAAGATCAAGCGTCGGCTTGCGGAGGACATCCTGTTCGGCGACCTGGCCCAGGGCGGCGGCAACGTGTTCATTACCGTGGAGGACGGCGAACTCGCCATCCACGTCCTGGAGGACGAACCCGCATAGGGGCGCGCACAGGGGCGCGCACAGGGGCGGCCTCTCGCTCGGAAACCCGCGCCGCAGGAGTTTCGCGCCAGCGAAACTCCCAACGCGACCGAAGGTCGCGCTACCGCTCGCGGAAGGTGATCCGCCCCTTGGTGAGATCGTACGGGGTCAGTTCCACGTTCACCTTGTCCCCCGTGAGGATGCGGATGTAGTTCTTGCGCATCTTGCCGGAGATGTGGGCGGTGACGACGTGCCCGTTCTCCAGCTCGACCCGAAACATGGTGTTCGGCAGGGTATCGATCACCGTACCCTGCATCTCGATCTGTTCTTCTTTCGCCATCTCGTCCCTGACTGGTGCGCCCCGGGGAGGGCGAGGGGGCTTGCCCCTCGCATGAAAACCTGTTGCCCCTCCGGGTCGGGGAGGCGCCGCGAGCGCGCGATTCTGCCGCATGCGGGCCGTCAAGTCATCTCCGTCCACCGTCCGCCCTCGAGCAGTTCGACCGGCCGGAAGTCCGTCTTGTAGCGCATCTTCGGCGCATCCTCGATCCAGAACCCGAGGTAGAGATGGGCGAGACGGCGGCGGCGGCACTCCTCGATCTGGTGCAGGATCGAGTAGACGCCAAGACTCCGCTGCGGCAGGGCGGGGTCGAAGTACGTGTAGATGGCCGAGAGCGCGTCGGGGAGCACGTCGGTCACCGCGACCGCGGCAAGCTCGCCGTCGAGGTAGGTGCTGAGGAAGATCGTCCGGCTCCAGGGCGCCAGCAGGAACGAACGGAACTGGGCGGGGGAGGGCGGGTACATGCTGCCGTCGGCATGGCGGCCGGCGATGTACCGCGCGTACAGGTCGTAGTGCTCCTCGCGGAACTCCGCGGGCTCGACCCGGGTCTCCGCGTCGGCGTTGCGCCGCTGGATGCGGCGGAAACGCCGGCTCCAGCGAAACCGGTCGACCGGCACACGGGTCGGAACACATGCGCGGCAATGCGTGCAGTGCGGGCGGTACAGGTGCGGGCCGCCGCGCCGGAAGCCCGCTTCCGAGAGCGTTCCGTAGATCCCGTTGGAGGGCGCGTCCGCGGGGTCCAGGAGGAGCGTGGCCGCCTCGCGGTCGTCGAAATAGCCGCAGGCGTGACCGGGCGTCAGGTAGAAACGGGCCGACGCGGCGCGCTCAATCGCCATCGTCGTCGGCCGCCGGCGCGGTCTCCACGGTCCAGGCGTCCCGTCTCGTGGCCCGTGCCCGGTTGCGCGCGAGCCGGTCGAGGAACTCGTCCCGCGCCATCGGCTCGGCGCCAAGGGAACTCAGGTGGGCGTTCGGGAGCTGGCAGTCGATGAGCTCGAATCCCCATCCCGCGAGGCGCTCGGCCAGCGCGGCGAGCGCCACCTTGGAGGCGTCCGTCCGCCGGGAGAACATCGACTCGCCAAAGAACATGCCGCCGAGCGATACGCCGTACAGGCCGCCCGCGAGGCCCTGGCCGTCCCACGCCTCGACCGAGTGGGCGAAACCCAGGGCATGGAGACGCTGGTACGCCGCACGCATTCCCGGCGTGATCCAGGTGCCGCCGCCGGCTTCGCGCGGCGCGGCGCAACCCCCGACGACCGCGGCGAACGCCCTGTCCATCGTGACGCCGTAGTCGCCGCGCCGCAGCCGGCGCGCCAGGCTGCGGGAGACCCTGAGGCGGTCGGGGAAGAGTACGGCACGCGGGTCGGGCGACCACCAGAGCAGCGGCCCCCGATCGTCTTCGAACCAGGGGAAGATGCCGTGGTCGTAGGCAGCGAGCAGCCGTTCCGCCGACAGGTCGCCGCCCATCGCCAGGGGTGCGTCGGCGGGGCCCTTGCGGGGATCGGGAAATCCGGCGGCGACGGCGCCGCGCGCCCGGCTCGCGGTCATGACGCGCCTGACGCGTCCAGAAACTTCTCGGCGTCGAGGGCCGCCATGCAGCCGAACCCGGCCGACGTGATGGCCTGCCGGTAGACGTGATCCGCCACGTCCCCGGCGGCGAACACGCCGGACACGCTGGTCGAGGTCGCGTTGCCGTCCGTACCGCTCGAGACGGTGATGTAGCCGTCGCGCATGTCGAGCTGCCCGTTGAAGAGCTGCGTGTTCGGCGTGTGGCCGATCGCGATGAACACGCCGGCGAGGGGTATCTCGCGCGCCCCGCCGCCCCGCGCGGGGCGTACGGCCATGCCGGTCACGCCGCTGTCGTCCCCGAGCACCTCGGCAAGCACATGGTCCCACAGGAAGGTGACGTTGGGACGCGCGAACAGCCGGTGCTGGAGAATTTTCTCCGCCCGCATCGCGTCGCGGCGATGCACGAGCGTCACGTTCCGCGCGATGTTGGAGAGGTACAGGGCCTCTTCGGCGGCCGTGTTGCCTCCGCCAATCACCGCGACGTCCTGTCCGCGATAGAAGAAGCCGTCGCAGGTCGCGCACGCGCTGACGCCCCGCCCCAGGAAGGCCTCTTCGCTGGGCAGCCCGAGGTACTTCGCCGACGCCCCCGTCGCGACGATCAGGGCGTCGCAACGGTACGCCTCCCGGTCGCCCTCGAGCAGGAACGGGCGCTCCGTGAGGTCGGCGCGGTGCACGTGGTCCTGGATGACCTCCGTGCCGAACTTCTCCACGTGCGTCCGCATGCGCTCCATGAGCTCCGGCCCCTGCAGGCCGTTCGCGTCCCCGGGCCAGTTGTCGACGTCCGTCGTCGTGGTCAGTTGGCCGCCTACCTCGACGCCGGCGATCAGCGCGGGCGCCAGGTTGGCGCGGGAGGCGTAGAGCGCCGCCGTGTAGCCGGCGGGGCCGGAGCCGAGGACGATCAGGCGGCGGTGGTCGGTCACGCGGCGCGGTGTCCGGCGGCTTCCAGGAGCGCGATGTACGGTCCCGCTCCCGCGTGCGGTGCGATGTACCGGGCCAGGTCGACGCCGTCGCCGTTGCGGGCGGACACGTCGCGGCCGGCCTCGGTGTAGTAATGGAGGAAGCGTCCGAAGTCGCTGGCCCGCATGCTTCGGTAGGCGAAGAGGAGCACGTGGAAGTCCGCGTCTCCGGGCAGGTCCGGCGGGATCTTGTCCAGGAAGCCGCGCACGCGCGCGTCGTCCCAGACCTCCTCGACCACCTTCTCCTTGTCCCGCTTCAAGCGCGTCGCCCCACGTCGTAGCGCCGCTTCGGCGCCCCGCAGCGCCCGATGATACGCCAACGCCCCCCACCGCCCAAGGATGGCGTCTCGGGGCGTCCTCCAACCCCTTGAATAGCCGAGCAATTTGTCCGCTGAATCCCCGGCGCGTACAATACGCGCGCCGCGCACCTTCGGAGCGATAGTGTCGGAGCCACGCAGTTCGATCCTTCCCGTCCGCGAGATCGCGCTGATACTCCTCCTGGCCGCTTCCGCCTACGTCTTCCTGGCGATCGTCTCCTACTCGCACCTCGATCCCGCCTGGAGCTTCTCCGGCGCGAGCACCGCCACGACCAACCTGGTCGGCGAGAGCGGCGCGCTGGTTGCCGACATCGTGCTCTTCGTTTTCGGTTGGGTGGCCTACGCGCTGCCGCTCGGGCTGCTCGCGGGGGGACTGCGCCTGCTGCGGCGCACCGCGGCACCGTGGTCCTGGCCGGTGCTCGGCACGCGGCTCGGGGGCTGGCTGGCCGCCGCGACGGCGGCCTGCGTCCTGGTGGACCTGCACGTCGCGACGACTGCACAGCTTCCAGGTGACGCGGGTCCCGGCGGCATCGTTGGCGACTGGCTCGGAGCGACGGGCATGCCGTTCCTGAACTGGGCCGGCGTCACCCTGGTGGCACTGGCGGTGCTGCTGATCGGCATCCAGGC
>JAJDVW010000119.1 GCA_022825925.1 Pseudomonadales bacterium
TCGGAAGCCCTCAGTCACCATGGACGCACGGAGCCGAAGGACTGCGTGCGGCTCCCTGCCAAGGAAAGGACCGGCCTCCGTTTCGCAGGGACGCGGATTACCCTGTGCCTGGAGAGGTCACAGCGCAGAGCCGCATGCGAAAGGAGAGCCGGTCCATGCGTCACGTACAATTCGTCGGCCTTGATGTCCACGCCGCGACCATCGCGGTCGCGGTTGCCGAGTCCACTGGCGAGGTCCGCACCCTCGGCAGGATCGCCAATCGACCCGACGCCGTCCGCCGACTGGTTCGCAAGCTCGGACCCGCCGACGAGCTGCGTGCCTGCTACGAGGCCGGCCCAACCGGCTCCGGGCTGTACTGGCACCTGCTCGGCCTCGGGGTGCACTGCGACGTCGTCGCCCCGACGCTCGTGCCCGTGAAGGCCGGGGATCGCGTGAAGACCGACCGTCGGGATGCGCTCAAGCTCGCTCGGTGCTCCCGCGCCGGCGCCCTGACGCCGGTGTGGGTGCCAGATGCCGAACACGAAGCGCTCCGCGACCTCGTCCGGGCGCGAGAGGCTGCGAAGAAGGACCAACTTCGGGCACGCCATCGGCTGGGCACGTTCCTGTTGCGCCAGGGTCGACGCCGCCCGCCACACCTGAAGATGGCGTGGACGGCCGGTCACCTCGTGATCAGCGACAATTATTTTTGCCGGTTGCCGAGGGCGCGATCGGCGGCTTCCTGGACGTTCTGGGAGTCGTGTGAGACTGCCCGTTTTCCTCGTGGAGGGCGGGTTGGTCACGGACGCACAGGTTCGACGATTGCGCGAGTTGCGGATGCGAGGGAAGACGTTGTCGGCGGCCGCGGCGGCGGCGGGCATGAGCGAGCGGACAGCGCGAGACTGGCAGGGCGGCGCGTTGCCGTCGACGGCGAAGGCGGCGCGGTGGTGGCGGACCCGGGAGGACCCGTTCGCGGAGGTGTGGGAGTCGGAGGTCGTGCCGCAGTTGGTGGCCGACACCGACGGCCGGCTGCAGGTGCTGACGCTGTTCAGGGCGCTGTGCCGGCGGCATCCTAGCCGGTTTCAGCCGGGGCAGCTGCGGACGTTGCAGCGTCGGGTCCGCGAGTGGCGGGCACAGTACGGCGGAGAGCGCGAGGTCTACTTCGAGCAGGTGGCGGTGCCGGGCCGGGAAGGGGCGTTCGACTTCACGGACGCGAGCGACCTGGGCGTGACGATACGGGGCGTGGCGTTCCCGCACCTGCTGTTCGAGTGGGTGTTGAGCTACAGCAAGTGGACGTATGTGACGCTGGCCGTGAGCGAGACGTTCGAGGCGCTGGTGGCTGGGCTGCAGGGCGCGCTGTGGACGCTGGGCGGGGTGCCGGCGGTGCTTCGTCACGACAATCTGTCGGCGGCGACGCACGAGTTGAAGCGGAGCGGCGGGCGACAGCTGACGGTGCGGTTCCAGCAGGTGCTGGACCACTACGGGCTGGGCTCGTCGCGGATCCAGCCGGGCAAGCCGCACGAGAACGGGGTGGCCGAGCAGTCGCACTTCCGGACGAAGACGGCCATCGAGCAGGCGCTGCTGTTGCGGGGCTCGAGGGACTTCGACGACGAGTCGGCGTATCTGCGGTTCGTGCGCGCGGTCGTCGACGAGGAGCGCAATCGGCCGGCGGCGTCTCGCCTCGCCGAGGAGCGGTTGTTTCTGCGGCCGTTGCCGGCGGCGCGGGTGCCGGAGCACACGACGTTTCGGTGCCGGGTGCGCAAGTGGAGCACGATCCGCGTCGGCGGCCGGATCTACTCGGTGCCGTCGCGGTTGATCGGTCACACGGTCGAGGCGCGCCAGCATGCGTCGACGGTCGAGGTGCGCTACGGCGGCCGCGTGCTGTGCACGATGCCGCGGCTGCGGGGCGCGGCGAACCACCGGATCGACTATCGCCACATCATCGCGAGCCTGGCCCGCAAGCCGGGCGCCTTTGCCCGCTACCGCTTCCGCGAGGAGCTGTTCCCGTCGCTCGTGTTCCGGACGGCGTATGACGCGTTGCGGCGGCGGCACGGCGAGCGGGCCGACGTCGAGTACGTGCGGCTGCTGCACCTGGCGGCGACGACCAGCGAGCGCCGGGTCGAGACGACGCTTCGTTCTCGCCTCGACGCCGGGGCCGCGTGCGACTACGCCAGCGTCCAGGGCGAGGTGCGTCCGCCGGCCCCGACCGTGCCGGTCGTGCACATTCCCCGCCCGGACCTGTCGCACTACGACGCGCTGTTGACCGGAGGTTTGCACGGATGACGCCGGCGAGCACGGCGTCGACGACGCTCTTGAAGCAGTTCGGCCTGACGACGGCGGCCGAGGAGCTGGTGCCGCGGCTGACGCAGGCCGGCCACCACGAGGCGCTGCCGGTGCTGCGGGAAGTGTTCGAGGCCGAAGCCGAGGCGCGCCGCCAGCGGCGGATTGCCCGGCTGCGACGGGCCTCGCGGCTGCCGCCCGGCAAGACGTTCGAGACGCTCGACACCGGCCGGTTGCCGGGGCCGGTCGTCCAGCAGCTCGAGACGCTGGCCACCGGCGCATTCCTCGAGACAGCGACCAACGTCCTGGCCTTCGGCCTGCCAGGCGTCGGCAAGAGCCACGCGCTGTGCGCCGTCGGGCACGCGCTGATCGAGGCCGGCCATAGCGTGCTGTGCGCACCGGCCTACGCCCTGGTCCAGGAACTGCTCGGCGCCAAACGCGACCTCGACCTGCCGCGGGCGCTCCGAAAGCTCGACCTCTTCGAGGTCATTCTGCTCGATGATCTGGGCTACGTGCAGCAGAGTCCCGACGAAGCCGAGGTGCTCTTCACGCTGCTCGCCGAGCGCTACGAGCGCCGCTCGGTAATGGTGACCAGCAACCTGGTGTTCAGCCAGTGGGACCGGATCTTCCGCGACCAGATGGCCATCGCTGCGGCGATCGACCGCCTCGTACACCACGCCGTGGTGATTGAATTCGATGTCCCGAGCTATCGCACGGACCGATCCCGCCGGAAATCCTCACCGGCACCTGCCCCCCGGGGCCGTCCTCCCGGTCCGCTGCTGCCACGAGCTCGCCGACGGTCGACTTCGTGAACGCCCTGGCCCTGCCGCTTCGACCCTCCTGCTCTCGGGTGCTGACGGTATAGCGGCGGGCCACAACGTCTCACGCGACCGGCAAAAATAGTCTGCGAAAACCGGCAGAAATAGTTGACGTTGAACA
>JAJDVW010000049.1 GCA_022825925.1 Pseudomonadales bacterium
GCCGCCCAGACCCTGAAGGATGCGGGGTTGCCCCACGCGCTGCCCGACCGGCTGCTGCGCATCCTGCGCAGCATCTCGCAGGATGGCAGGGGCGATGCGCGGGCCGAGGGCGGCTCCGGGGGCAGCATCGACTTGAGGACCGTCGGCGCCGAAGCGGTGGCCGTGACGCTGAGACGCGGCTGGACGGCGTTGGAGCGGACCGCGGAGATCCGTCGTCAAGCGGCCGGCATCCTGCTCGATCATTTCCTGGGACGGCTGCCGGACGGCCTGCGCGGGACCGATCTGCTGGTCGAGACCACGTTGGGCGACCTGCGGGCGGCGTTGGCCGACGACCTGGTGCTGGGCAGCCAGGAGCGCGACGTGCCGAAGCTACTGGTCCGGGCGCTGTTGTGGCTGCACGAGCAGGAGGTCCTCCGGCTGAACAAGGGTCTCGCCGTCTTTCGGCCGGCGATGACGATTCACCTCGCGGAAGGCGGAGGAGCGGCGCGCCGCGGCTTCGCGAAGGCGGACTTCGAGCCGCTGGCCCTGCACTACCGCGAACAGGTCTTGCAGGTCCACGTCATGGCGGAGTTCGCGACGCGCGGCCTTGCGGCGATAGCGGATGCGGTGCGCATGTCCATGGACTACTTCGTTCTCGAGCGCGAGGCGTTCCTCGACCGCTGGCTCCCGGAGGTCGACACGGAGCGTCAGACCACCCCGGAGACCTGGCGCGCCGTCGTGGAAGCGTTGAGCCCTGCCCAGCGGCGTATCGTGGTCGACGACCGGGAAGACGCCAACGTCCTCGTACTCGCGGGTCCCGGTTCCGGGAAGACCCGGGTCCTCGTGCACCGGATCGCGTACCTGGTGCGGGTCCGGCGCGAGGACCCGCGCGGCGTTCTCGCGCTCGCCTACAACCGCCATGCGGCCGTCGAGATCCGTCGTCGCCTCCTGGACCTCATCGGCGACGACGCGCGGAGCGTGACGGTGCTCACCTGCCATGCGTTGGCCATGCGGCTGGTCGGCGCAAGCTTCGCGGCCGGGACGCCGGCGACGGCCGCGGAGGGTTCGCGGAGCCCGTTCGCCGCAGTCCTCCGGGAAGCCGCCGCGGTGCTGCGCGGAGCGGGCGTGGCGGCGGACGAAGCGGACCTGCAGCGGGAACGCCTGCTGGGCGGATTCCGCTGGATCCTGGTGGACGAGTACCAGGACATCGATCGCGACCAGTACGCACTGATCTCCGCCCTGGCGGGACGCACGCTCGACGACGACCACGGCAAGCTGAGCCTGTTCGCCGTGGGCGACGACGATCAGAACATCTACGACTTCGCCGGCGCCTCCGTGGAGTTCATCCGCCGCTTCACCGAGGACTACGGCGCGCAGCCGAGCTGGCTCGTCGAGAACTACCGGTCGACCGCGTACATCATCGATGCGGCCAACGCATTCATCGCTCCCGCGCGGCAACGGATGAAGTCCGCACACGATATCTGTGTCAATGGAGAGCGGGCCGGGGACGTGCCCGGGGGCGACTGGGAAACCCTCGATCCCGTCGCACGCGGCCGCGTGCAACTGCTGCCGGGAGGACAGGACGATGTGGAGCAGGGCATGGCCGTCGTTCGCGAGTTCCAGCGGCTGGAGGCGCTGGCGGCGGAGCCCGAACCCTGGAGCTGGCGCCGTTGTGCGGTGATCGCACGACACTGGGACAGCCTGGACCCGGTGCGAAGCCTGTGCGAGAGGGAAGGCATCCCGGTGCAGGTCGCCCGCGAGGACACCGGCTACTTCCGGCGCCTGCGCGAGACGCAGCGTCTCCTGGCCTGGCTGGACGACGCTCCAGAAGGGGTCGTAGATGCTGCCCGGCTCGAGGCATGGCTCGGCGACGGGGCCGGCGACGACTGGCTGGGCGTTCTGCGCGAGGCCGTGGCGGACTTCCGCCTGGAGGCGGGCGATGCGGAGACGCCGGTGGAGGCTTTCCGGGAATGGTTGGCCGAGTGGGGCCGCGAGCTGCGGCGGCGCCAGACCGGCTTGCTGCTGCTGACCGCCCACCGCGCCAAGGGCATGGAGTTCGATCATGTCGTCGTGCTCGATGGCGACTGGCGCAGCTTCGCCCCCGGCGAAGACCCGGACGCCGGGCGGCGGCTCTTCTACGTGGCGATGACTCGGGCGCGCAGGACGCTGGCGCTGGCCCGCCTGGTCCGGCCTGGCCGGTATGCCTCGGAGCTGCGGGATCAGCCCGCGGCGGCGCCCATCCCCGAGCTCGAGGGTTGCCCGGCGGTGCTCGCGCGGCCGGCGGGCGTTCTGCCGACGCCGCCGGAGGAGGCCTATCGGCGCATGCGCTCGCTGTCGCTGGGGGACGTGGACCTGAGTTTCCCGGGTCGACGCCCGTCGTCCAACCGGATGCACGCGGATATCCGCGGCCTGCGGCCCGGCGACCCCCTCGCGTTGCGCAGCGACCGCGTACCGTGGGAGATCACCACGCCGGAGGGACGCACGGTGGGGCGCCTCGCCAGGGCGTACGAGCCGCCCGGCCCCGTGCGTGCGGCGCGCGTCCGGGCCATCGTCCGGTGGACGCGCGACGACAGCGAACCCGAGTACCGCACCGGCCTGCGCTGCGAGGCCTGGGAGGTGGTGGTTCCAGAGCTGGTCTTCGAGTTCGAGTAGGGGAGGGGTTGTCGCCTCCCGTCCCGAACTCGCGTGCGATGTCGAGATCGAGTGACCAAGCGTCGCCGCAGCGATACAGGGGCGTTCACGAGATTGACAGACGGTGGGCGGTGCGCGATGATTCGGGGCGAGTCGCATGGCGCAAGTCGTGCTCTCACTCCGAGGCCCGCACCCTGGGTGCGGGCTTTCGCGTATCTAGGGACGGGCGTTTCGTGATCTACGTGGCATACCTCGACGAGTTCGGGCATGTAGGACCCTACGTCGCCCGTTCGGACTCCCGGCACAAAACGAGCCCGGTGTTCGGATTCGCGGGTTACATCATGCCGGCGGATGCTGTGCGCGGATTCGGGACATGGTTCTTCAAGCGCAAGGCCGAATTGTTCACGCGGCCGATGGCGCGGTCGCCGAAGCACCCGGCGACTTGGGAGCGCAAGGGGTCTGAGTTGTTTAGGGCCGCTGCGGTGCGGAGCAACCGAAACGTACGCAATCTCCCTGGACGGCTGTTCGGGGAGATCAGCCGCGTCGGCGGCAGGGTGTTCTACGTTGGGATCCAGAAGACGGCGAACCCAGCGGAGCATCGCGTGAACGGGCTCTACTCCGGGATGTTGCGGGAAGCGATCTGGAGGCTCGACCAATTCTGCGCCGCCGAGGGCGGTCCCCGAGCCAAGTTCTTACTTGCACTGGACGAGTACAGCGGGCGGGAGAAGTTGCTAACCCAGGTGTCGCGGGACATGTACGGGGGCGAGGAACCGCGGCGCGCGCTGATCGAGCCGCCGTTCCATCTTGAGAGCCACCGCTATCAGACCGTGCAGGCGGCGGACTGGATCGCGGCGCTGGTGGGCCGCCTGGGCGCCTACTGGACGGAGCCCACCGTGTGGCCGGAGAACGAAGTGTTCCAGCGCTACTACGCGGCTCGGCTGCGGGCCGTTCGCGTAAGGAGCGGGATTCGGCGGGAGAAGGCTGTGGAGTAGCCGCGGCAGCGGGCTGCTGGAAGTCGGCGACGCCACCTGCATTCCCTACGGGCTGCATAGTTCTCGAGCGCCCGCTCGGGGGTCGTTGCGAGCGTCGCGACCGGATACCGGCCGAGGCCGAGGCTCGTGGGCCTGCCGCCGACGCGGACGTACTGAGGCCGCGACCTGGTGAAGCCGCCGTGCGAGGCGGGCCTGACGAGGAGGCTCAATCCGGGGCCACCCCGGGCGTTTCCGTAGCGTCCCGGAACCTTGACTGAGGTGGTCCGGTCTATGCTCGCGTTCCATGGACGACATCGCTTCCTTCGTCGCGGCGCTCCCCAAGGCGGAGCTCCACCTGCACATCGAAGGCACGCTGGAAACCCGAGCTCGCCTTCGCCCTGGCGGAGCGCAATGGCGTACGACTGCCCTACGCCTCCGTGGAGGAGCTGCGCGCCGCCTACCGCTTCTCGAACCTGCAGGACTTCCTCGACGTCTACTACGCCGGGGCGAGCGTGCTCCTCGAGCGTCGGGACTTTCGCGACCTGACCTTGGCGTACCTCGAGCGGGCGCATGCCGACAACGTCCGCCACGCGGAGATCTTCTTCGATCCGCAGACGCACACGGCGCGCGGCGTCCCGTTCGGTGCGGTGGTGGAGGGCATCTGCGAGGCGCTCGACGAGGCGCGGGCTCGGTTCGGACTGACCTCGCGCCTGATCCTCTGTTTCCTGCGCCACCTCGACGAGGCGGCCGCGTTCGACACCCTCGACGCCGCCATGCCCTACCGGGACCGCATTGCGGGCGTGGGTCTCGACTCGGCGGAGCGCGGCAATCCCCCGCGCAAGTTCGCCCGGGTGTTCCGGCGGGCCCGGGAGGCGGGGTTCGTGCCGGTCGCGCACGCGGGGGAGGAGGGGCCGGCGGCGTACGTGCGCGAAGCGCTCGACGTGTTGCGGGTGACGCGCATCGACCACGGCAACAGCGCCCTCGACGACCCCGAACTGGTCGCTGAACTGGCCGCGCGCCAGGTGCCGCTGACGGTGTGTCCGCTGAGCAACCTGCGGCTCTGCGTGGTGGACGACCTCGCGTCCCATCCGCTGCGCCGGATGCTCGAGCGGGGCCTGCTCGTGACCGTGAACTCGGACGATCCCGCGTACTTCGGGGGTTACGTCAACGACAACTACGTCGCGGTGGCCGAGGCGCTCGGCCTGAGCGCGGCGGAACTCGTGCGGCTCGCCCGCAACTCGTTCGAGGCGTCCTGGCTCGACGTGGCGGACCGCGGGAAGCCGCTCAAAGAACTCGCCGGCCTGTAACGTGTCGGCGTTGCGCGTCCCCCAAAGACGGTAAGATGCGCACGCTTCCTGGGCGAGCGAGCCCGACGAAGGCACTGCCCTTTGGAGAGCCCCATGAACGCCGGCCAACCTGCCACCCTGCACGCCCCCGACCTCGCGACGCAACCGGTCTCGGTGACGCGCAAGATGGCTGCGGCGCTACCGGAGTTGCGCCGCACGGCCGAAGCGAGCGGCCTCACCATCCATCACCTCGGCGCCGGCTACCCGAACCCCGAGGTCACGGACCCGCGGGGCTTCTTGGCCGGAGAAGCCGCCTTCTACGAGCACCTGCGGGCGCGGGAAGGCGTCAACGACCCGGACGCCCTGCCGGAGTTCCTGCGGGAGTCGTATGCCTACACGGACACGCTCGGTCCGGTCGGGCCGCGGGAGTCCTTCGCCCGGGTCTACGGCGCGGACTGGGACGTCGAGATCGATCCGGCGCGGCTGATCCCCACGGTCGGGGCGACGGGCGGCATCAGCCTGATGTGCTCCCTCTTCGAGCGACCGGGCCGGCCGGTGGCGTACGTGACGGACGCCCCGACGTACGCGGGGTTCCTCGCGCGGGCGACGCTCTGCCGCCACGCGCGCATCTTCAGCGTGGACATGGACGCGGAGGGGCCGGACCCCGAGCGTTTCCGGGCGGCGATCGCGGACGCCCGCGCGGCGGGGCACTTCGTTCCCTTCTACTACACGGTTCCGGACGGCCACAATCCGGCCTGCTTCTCGTTCAGCGCGCGCCGCCGGGAGGAGATCCTCGAGATCGCGCGGGACGAGGGCATCCTGATCGTGGAGGACGCCCCGTACGTGTACATCAGCTACGCGGACCCCGGCGCGCGTCCGAAGCCCTTCGTGTCCCTCGACCCGGCGCGCACGGTGCATCTCTTCACCGGCTCCAAGATCGGGTTGCCCGGCCCGCGCGTCGGCTTCCTCTACACGGAGGCGGAACTCGAGATCGAGGGCGGCCGCGGGGAACCGCTTACGGACCTCCTGCTCACGGAGGCGAGCGCCGACATCCTGTTCCACAACCCGAAGGCGCTGCGGTCCTTCGAGTCGCTGTTGCACGAGCCCTCCGGGACGCTGCGGGACTCCCTGTGGCCGGTCGCGGACGCGAAGCTCGCCGTCTACCGGGAGAACCGGAAGATCATGCTGGACGGTCTCGAAGCGGGGCTCGGCGCCTGGCCCGACCGCTTCCGGTGGACGGTGCCGGAGGCGGGATTCTTCACCGTGTTCCGTTTTCTCACCCCGGAGCTCACCCCGGATCTGGACCCGGAGATCGTCACCGACGACGCCTTCGTCGAGCGTCTGGTCGCCCGGTATGGCGTGGTCGTGATCCCCATGTACGATTTCTACCCGCCGGACGCCCGGCAGCGCGACCCGTGCGCGGGGCTCGACGAACTCAGGCTGTCGTTCTGCTTCACGGAGCGTACCGGGCCGGCGCGGGTCGCGGACCTGACTGCGGCCGTCGCGGCCTTCACGCACGCGGTCCGGGCCGAGTCGGGCCTGGAGGGGGGCGCCCGATGACGACGAGTCCGCAACCGGGTCCGGTCGCGCCGGGAGAGCGCATCGAGGCGCTCGATGTCCTGCGCGGGTTCGCGCTGCTCGGCATCCTGCTGCTCAACATCATCGGCTTCGGCCTGCCGTTCGTCTCATACCTGAACCCGGCCGCCGACGGCGCGACCGAGGGCCTGAACTTCGGCGTGTACGTCACGGTGGACATCTTCTTCGAGGGGGCCCTGCGCGCGCTCTTCTCGATGCTGTTCGGCGCCGGGGTGTGCCTGTTCGCCTCGGGGCGAGGCGCCGGGCCGTACTACCGGCGCCAGTCGCTGCTGCTGCTCTTCGGGTTCTTCGACGCGTTCGTGCTGCTGTGGACGGGCGACATCCTGGTGCCGTACGCCTTCGCCGGGCTCATCCTCTACCTGGCGCGCGACTGGCGTCCGCGCACGCTCTACATCGCCTCTGGCGTGGTCTTCGCGTATCTGGCCCTGCTCTATTCCGTCATCTGGATGGGGTTCGAGGCGCTGGGAGGACCCGTCGCCGAGATCCAGGCGCGGCTCGCGGCGGGGGAGGCGGTCAGCGCGGCCGACCGGGCGCTGCTCGCGCAGCACGCCGAGATGGCGTTCACGGTCCGCCCGCCGGAGGCGGAACTCGCGCGCGAGGTCGCCGCGTGGCGGGGGACGTACGCCGAGTCCTTCGCCGCGAATGCCGCGGGGCTGCTCGGGTCGACCTACCCGGTCAACCTGCCCCTGGTGGTGTTCTGGGATGCCCTTGCCGGCATGCTGCTCGGGATGGCGCTGTTTCGCGCGGGCGTCCTGCAGGCCAAGCGTTCGCCGCGGTTCTACGGAGTGCTTGCCGGAGTCGGCCTGGCCGTCGGTCTCGCGGTCAACGTGACGGAGGTCGGCCTGCGCGCGGGGTCGGGCTTCGATACGCAATGGCTGCCGAGTTTCTCGTCGCCGCTCTACGACGTCGGCCGGATCGCCATGGGTCTCGGCTACCTCGGGCTCGTCATGCTGGCCTGCCAGCGCGGTCTCTGGGAGGCCGTGCGGCGCGCGCTGGCGGCGGTGGGCCGCATGGCGCTGACCAACTACCTCTTGCAGAGCCTCATCTGCCTGTTCGTGTTCCACGAGATCGGGCTCGGTTGGTGGAACGAACTGGAGCGCTACCAGCTCTACTTCGTGGTCGCGGCGGTGTGGGCCTTCCAGGTCGCGTTCAGCGTCGCCTGGATGCGGCGCTACCGGTTCGGGCCGATGGAGTGGCTGTGGCGGGCGCTCACGTACGGGCGGCTGCCGCCGAACAGGCTGGGCACGGCGCGATGATCGGGTGGCTGGTCGCCTGACGGTCGCGGTCGGCGCGGTAGCGCACGGGGGGACTGCAGAGCCAATGGAGACGCCGGCGATCGCGCGGCGGGATCCTCTGCGGTTTCCCGCGCCGCAACTCGGTGGTCACTCTCGGCAACCTTCGACGGGCGCGTACGCTTGGTCAGAGGATCCTCAGCCGCGATGAATGGCCCCGTGCTGCACCAGGGCCTCGCGTACGGCCGCCACCCCTGCCTGGCCGTCGAACTCCCGCGCTACCGACCGCAGGGCGTCCTGGAACAGCCCTGGCGTGACGCCGGGAAGCAGGTTGGAGGCGTCCATGGGTTTCGGCGCTTCGGCGGATGCGAGCGAGAGGAAACGCACGGTCGGCGCGGCGTCCGCACCCGGACGGTCCACCTCCCAGTATTCGAGTACGCCCCGGTCTCGATAGACCTCCAGCTTGTGCGCATCGACATGCGTTACGCCTACCTCCACGACGATATCCGGCGGGTTGTCGAGCACGAACCGCTCCGCGTCCGCTTCGCTGGACGCCTCCGCGGCCAGATACGCCTTGGCGTGGTCACCGACGTAAAAGCAGCGGTCCGCCTCCGGACCGGTGTTCGGCGGATCCGCGCGCCGCCGCCACCGCGTGGACCGGAGCGATACGGCCGGCACGCCGAGCAGCGACGCGATGGCCTTGATGGCGTCTCCGGCGACCTCGCTCGTGCGCTCGTGCGCCCGGGCGGGCGACATCAACAGAATCAGCCCCCGTGCGGGGTCGAGAATTACCCGCCGGAACGATTTCTGTATCTCGGCATGCGCCATGCCCGCGACGAGTTCCGCGTCGCCGAGAAACGCCCAGTACCTGGAACCGAACGAGTTTACGCGGGGCCGGCAGATATCCAGGGAACCGGCGGCTTGCGGAAGAGGTTCCGACACCATCGCTCCCTCGTGCGCCACATTCCGACGGGAACCTTAGCACGCTCCCGTTGTCCGAGGTCGGTGTTGTGCCTCGTTCAACTCAATGCACGCCGCCCCAGTCCTCTCCGGCCGACGCCGCTCCGTTGCCGGCGGCGCCGAGCGTCCGCAACGGCGCCGGGATGTCGTCGCTGACGGGCGCCGTGAGACCGCCGACCACGTAGTCGAGGTAGCGGATCAGGTACTGGCGCTCCGTCTCCGGGGACCACTGCCAGTCCCCCTGCTGGGTGATGCGGAACACCTTGGAACGCACCCACTGCCCGGCGAACGCCTCGGTGCGGAAGAACAGCCACCGCTGCTCGAAGACCTCGTCCGGCAGCTCGGGGAGCTTCCGCCGCACGGCGTCCTTGAGCAGGTCGAGGAGCGGGTCCTTGACCGCCGCCAGCGCGGCGCGGAGATGGCCGTCGTTGCTGGTGGCGAGCTGGAACGAGAAGCCCTGCGCCTGTGCGCCCCAGGGGAAGTCGAACACGGTCATCTTGAACGGCCACAGCCCCACGACGATCAGCTCGCGCAGTGGGGCGTCGCGGTCGATGGCCGCCTGCAGACGCTCCCGCCCCGGGCGCCAGACGCGTTCGTCCAGGAATTCGAGGATGGCGTCGATGAGGCCCGCCTTGTTCCTGAAGTGATAGTGCACGGCGCCGGTGTTCGCGGAGCCCGCCTCGGCGCTGATGCGCCGCAGCGTGACCGTGTCGATGCCTTCCGTCGCGAAGAGCCGGAGGGCGGTGGTGACGATCCGGTCGCGGGTGCCGCCGCCCGCGCGTGGGCTCGCGGATGCCGTGGTCTTGGTGGGCAGGATCCACTCCGGGGCTGCGTGCCCCTGCCGGTGAAAGCAGGGAGTTTGTCGAACCGCGGGGTCCCCGGCAAGGGGTTGGCGGGATCGCCGTCGGTGCTAAAGCATTTGCTTTACATCGGGGCCGGCGTACAGTCGTTCCGTCAGACGGCGTGAGTGCAAGGGGGAGTACCGTGTCCGAGACCTATAGCGACCCTGTTTTCGTATCCCGCGGCGCCGCCACCGGGCGGTCTGGCGTGTTGGCGGCCGTTTCAGCGATGGTCCTGTCCCTGGGCGCCGGGCCGCTGGCGGCGGAAGAACGGGAGGACGGGGACCAGGCTTCCGGGCGCTTCGTGCTCGAGGAGGTCATCGTCACGGCCGATCGCAAGGAACAGTCGATCCTGGACGTTCCCATTTCGGTGACGGCGTTCGACAGCAACATGTTGGAGGACTACCAGATCACCAACCGCAAGGACCTCGAGGTCCGCGTCCCCGGCCTGCAGTTCGGCCTCGACAGTCCCGCGACGATCCGCGGGATGGGGTCGCTGTACCGCGGACTGGCGGGGGACGTGGCCGTGGCCCAGTATTCGAACGACCTCTACTTCGACGAGTCCTACGGCGTCCTGAGCTCGATGTACGACCTCGAGCGCGTCGAGGTGCTGCGCGGGCCGCAGGGCACCCTGTACGGGCGCAACTCCATCGGCGGAGCCATCAACTACGTCAACAAGCGCCCGGAGTGGGAGTTCGGAGCCGGGGCCCTGGCGGAGGTCGCGAGTTTCAACGGGCGGCGCGTGAACGGCTTCGTCACCGGCCCGATCAACGACGAGTTCGCGTTTCGCCTGACCGGGGAATGGCAGGAGACCGACGGCCAGCAGGAGAACATCTCGGGGCCCGACCTCGGCGCCAAGGGCGACTACAACATCGCGCCGCAGCTGGCGTTCCGCAACGACCGGTGGGACGTGAACGTGCGCTACAGCACGTTCGAGCAGGACGCGCGCAGCGAAGTGCGGGTTCCGGTGCGTTATCCCCGCACGGACGTCGAGTTCCACCCCAACCCCATCGACGGCGCGCCGAGCGGCGAGCGGAACCTGTACTACAAGTACCCGCGCGCCGAGCCGCCCTCGACCTCCGGCGGCGACCTCGGGAACCGCGTGGACCTGAACGAGGCCGGCAGCACGGAGGTTTCGCGCGACGCCCTCACGCTGCACGTCAACTACGAGATCTCGGACAACCTGAGCATCAAGTACATCTACGGCGACTCGGAACTGACGCTCGGGCTCCTGCAGCAGGACTTCGACCAGACGAGCCTGACCGGCAGCGCGGCGGATCCCTTCCTGTCGTCCAACGCCGGCGTCCCGTTCCAGGACATCCGCATCGACTTCGTCTACGACGTGCTGCTCACGACCCAGGAGCTCCAGGTGGCGTTCGACGCCGGCCCCTGGAGCGGCATCGTCGGCGTGTACCACCTGGACGAGGAGTACGAGAGCGACATCAACATCTTCGACATCGCGAACCGCGCGGTGCACACGGCGACCAACGACGTCTGGCTCGCCACGCTGGGCGTGCGGTTCGAGGACATCTTCGGCGGCGACCGGCTGTATATCCGGCCCGACCAGACCGCCTGGATCTCGCCGCACGTGCCCGACGGGTCGAGCCGCTGGTACTTCGCTCCGACGCTGCGGACGACCCGGTCGCAGGCCGTGTTCAGCCAGGCGACCTACACCTTCAACGAGCGCTGGCGGATCACGGCCGGCATCCGCTACACGGAGGACGAGAAGAAGTTCCTCCAGGACGAGGATCACGTCGTCATCGACTTCGACCCGATCGGCGTGCTGCTCGGGGACGGCAGCGACCCGACGCGGGTGGCGCCGGCGGTCTACAACCGCATCACGCCGCGCCTCGTGCAGGACTTCGAGAAGGTCACGGGCAACGTCTCGCTCGAATACACCACGGCCCAGGGCCAGTTGATCTACGGCCGCATCGCGACCGGGTACCGTTCCGGCGGTCCGGTCATCGACCGGCCGCCGCCGTTCGACAAGTACGACGACGAGGAGCTGATCTCCTACGAGGTGGGCTACAAGGGCGACCTGTTCGAGGACCGGGTGCGGCTGCTGGTGGCCGGTTTCATCTACGACTTCGGGCAGTACCAGCAGATCGTCCGGCTACGCGAGCTCGATCCCGTCCCGCGCAACTTCACGGTGATCGACAACCTGCCGGACACGACGATGATGGGCGTCGAGGTCGAGGCCACGGTCAACGTGACGGAGAACTTCCGCCTCAGCGGGTTCTACGCCTACCAGACCTCGGAGCTCGGACCGGTGATGATCCCGGACCGGCTCGACCCGAACCAGCAGTTCGACGCCGTGACCTACGTCAGCCCGGCGACGGGCATGGAGACGGTCGCCTACCTCGAGCGCGAAGTGAACCTCGAGGACAACGAGCTGCCGAACATGCCGAACCGCAAGTGGTCGATCACGGCCGACTACGTGCACGACATGGGCGGCCGGGGGCGGCTGTTCGCGAGCACCAGCTACTCGTTCACGGGCGAACGCTTCAACCGCATCCACAACATCCCCTACGACGTGCTCGACAGCTTCAACCGGTGGGACGCCAGGCTGTCCTGGGAGTCGGCTTCGGGGGAGCGCGCGGTGACCCTGTTCGTGGAGAACATCTCCGACGAGATCGGCATCATGGAGCTTGAGTCGAACGGCTGGAGCGACGGCTACTACCAGGACGCGACCCTCACCGATCCGCGGTTCTGGGGACTGACCGTGCGCTGGGACAGTTGAGCCGGCCGGCCCGGCAAGGACTCGAAGGGGGCGCGGGATGACCGGCGAGAAGCGGATCCTGCTCGACGACGAGCAGGTGCGGCGCTATGTCGCGGACGGGTTCGTCACGTTCGACACCGGGCTCCCGGCGGACTTCCACGCGGCCGTGACGGACGAGCTCCGGGTCAGCATGAAGCACGACTCCCCGATGCTCGGCGACAACCTCCTGCCGCGGATCCCGATGCTGGCCGAGATGCTGAGGTCGCCCCGCGTGAGCGGCGCCGTCACGAGCCTCCTGGGTGAGGACTTCGTCTGGGCGCCGCACCGCTTCCCACACAACAGCGAACCACTCGCGGAGGCGGACCGGGAACTCGCCTTCGATCCCTTCCAGAACGGCGCGGTCATGGGCGAGGGCTCCATCTCGGGGTCGGGCTGGCACCAGGACGGGCACTCGAAGGCCGGGCGCGGCCGCTGGCATACGTTCCGGGCCGCGAACCTCTTCTACTTCCCGCAGGACACGCCGCTCGAGATGGGTCCGACGCGGTTGCTGGCGGGTTCGCACCTGTACGCCAACATCCACCATATCGTCCCCGAGCAGGTGGTCCTCCGGGAACTCCCGGCGGGCACCGCGATCCTCGCGGACTTCGACGTCGGCCACGCCGGCACGCCGAACCGTACCGACACGAGCCGGTACATGCTGAAGTTCGTGGTGCTGCGCACGGAGAGCCCGGAACGCGCCACCTGGGACCACCGGGATCCGGCATGGCATACGCCGGAGGGGCTGTGCGCGCCCCATGACCTGCCGCGGGCGTGGACCTCGCTCTGGAACTGGCTGCGGGGAGCGCCGCGCAGCGTCGGCATCGAACCCCCGGCGGCGGCCGAGTTGCCGCGCCTGCTCGACGCACTGAAGTCCCCCGGCCAGGGGACGCGGCTGGCGGCGCTCTACGACCTGGCGGCGAGCGGTGAGCCGGCGTTGCCTGGGCTGGTGGACGCCCTGCTCGCCACCTCCGGCCTAGACCGGCACGTCGCGCCGCCGAAGGACGATCCGCGCTACTACGGCAAGTCGGCGGACCACCTGGACCGCTGTTATTCGCCGCGGCAGTTCGTGCCGGAGGATGCGGCGGTGGCCCTCGGCGCCATCGGCGCCCCGGCCGTCGAGTCCCTCGGCACGCTGCTCGCGCACGACGATCCGTGGATGCGGATCAACGCGGTCTACGCGCTCGGCGAGGCGGGCCCCGCCGCCGCGGGCGCCTGGGCCGACCGCGTGGGGGCGCTGCTAGACGACCCGGTGCCCGTGGTGGCGCGCGCGGCGGTCGACGCGCTGTGCGCGCTCCCGTGTTTCGGGCCGGCGACGGTCGCGCGGGCGCATCGCCTGCTCGTCACGGACATCGAGGGCGGCGAGGAGCCGGCGATGGGGGAACCGAGCCTCGGCGGGCGGTGGACGAAACAGAACCACCTGCGCTACGTGCTGAGCCTCGCGCTGCTCGCCCGCCTGACGGGAGAGAACCTGCCCGACGGCCTGGAGGAGGCGTTCGTCGCGGGTCTCGGGGACGAGACCGGCTACACGCAGTCCGTCGCCTGCCAGGGGCTTGAGCGGCTCGGCACGCCGAGCGGCCTCAGGGCCGCCCTGCGACACCTGCAGCCGCGGCGCTGGGACCCGCAGCACATTCGGCTGGCGGGCCAGTCGGGTCATCGCCGGGTTCGACAAGCCGCGTCATAGTCGCCCGATGGACATCGAAGGCGCTGCCGCCCGCCGTCTGCGGCACTTCGACCGGCGGCAACCCGATCCGGGCGCGGTCGTCGCCGACCCGGAGCAGGGATACGCGATCCAGGCCGCGGTGGCCCGGCTGCGCGAGCGGCGGGGCGAGGCCGTGATCGGCTACAAGGTCGGCTGCACGTCTCCCGCCACGCAGCGTCGCCTCGGGATCGACAGCCCGATTTTCGCCCGGCTCTTCGAGGGCGAGCGCTGGGCTTCCGGGGTGACCCTCGCGCGGGAGCGCTTCCTCCGGTTGGCGTTCGAGGGCGAGCTGGCCGTCCGCCTGGGTACGGACCTTCCGCGGGAGCCGGACGGGGACGCCGTGCTGGCAGCCGTCGAGGGCGTGTTCGCCGTCATCGAGCTGCATCACTTTCCCTATGGGGAGGGAGGACCCTCGGCCGCGGAGCTCATCGCGAGCAACGGGGTACATGCGGGGTTCGTGGTCACCGACGGCGGCATGGCGGACCTGGACGACAAGATCGCGCGCCTCTCGATCGAGATCGACGGACGCGAGGTCGCCGACGTGTCCGGACCGGAGCTGACCGGGACCGTGGCGCGGTCCCTGCGGTGGCTCGCGCGGGAACTGCCACGCCAGGGCGGGACACTGCTGCCGGGACAGACCGTCCTCTGCGGCACCGTGGCCCCGCTCCTGCCGGCGCCCGATGCCCGCGAGGTCGCGGTGACGACGGACCGCTTCGGCTCCGTGCGCTGCGCCATCGAGTAGGCGGTCGGGGGACGCTTGGCACCCGACGACGCGGGAAGCCGTCCGGAGCCCGACGCCGATCTCAAGCTCGGGACCGCACTGTGGCGCACCCGCGCCTACCTGCTGCCCCAGCTCCGGCACTTCGTCCTGTACGGCGTGCTCACCGCGTTCACGATGCTGCTCGAGGTGGGCGCCGTCCTGCTCGTCTACGACCTGCTCACCAATAAGGTGCTCCAGGGCGAACCGCTGACGGAGTTCCAGGCGGGTCTCCTGGCGGTGGACCCGGAGCGGTTCGTGGCGGTGGAGACGCTCGACGAGGCGGCGCGCCTCACGCTGCGCACGGTGTTCCTGGTGGTGGGCGGCGCGCTCGTGGCGGTCGGCTTCGCGCTCGGCACCGTACTCACGTACTACCTCACGTGGATCCTGCAGCGGGTGAACCAGGACCTGCGGCTCGCGATGATGGACGCCGCGGTACACCTCTCCCTCCGCTATCACGACGACGCTCCCGTGGGGGACGGCATCTACCGGGTCTACCAGGACAGCGCGATGGTCACCAGCGTGGTGCAGAACGGCCTGATCGAGCCGGCGACCGCGCTGGTCAGCCTGCTGGTCGCCCTCGTCACCGTGTCGCTCTTCGCACCCTGGCTCGGCGTCCTGCTGCTCATCGCCGTGGTTCCGTCCGTGGTCGTGGCGCGGGCCTTCGTGCCGCGGCTGCGCCGGGGCAGCGCGCGGGCGCGCGCGGCGAACAGCGCGTTGACCTCCCACATCCAGGAGAGCGTGCACGGGGTTCGCATACTGAAGGCGCACCAGGCGGAGGGGCGGGCGTTCGAGTCGTTCCGGCGGCGCTCGTTCCGGGCCCTCGACCGGGCGTACGAACTGCGGCGCAGCGTGGCGCTGCTCAATCTCGCGGTGTTCCTGCTGACCGCCCTGGCGGCCATCGGCGGGGACTACCTGATGGCGCAGTGGGTGTGGGCGGAGGAACCGACCTTCGGCTACGGCGTGATCGCGCTGGTCGGCTTCGCCGTCTGGAATCTCGGCGCCTTCCAGGCGGCCCAGGACCGCACCGCCACGCTGGCCGCCGGGAGCGTGACGCTCGCCAATCTCTGGAGCCTGCTGCAGGACATGGGCGTGGGGCTTGGCCGCGCGTTCTTCCTCCTCGACCAGGAGCCCGAGGTGCGCGACCGGCCGGGGGCGGTGGCCATGCCGCCGGTCGAGCGGGGGGTGCGGTTCCGCGACGTGGACTTCGCCTACCGGCCCGGCGTGCCCGTGCTCCGCGGCGTCAGCTTCACGGCGCGGCCCGGGACGGTGACGGCGGTCGTCGGCGTCTCCGGCGCCGGCAAGTCGACCCTGATGCGGCTCCTGCTCCGCCTCTACGAGGTCGACGCGGGGGCGATCGAGATCGACGGCGTCGACATCCGGGACCTCCGGGTGCAGGCCCTGCGGGACGGCATCGGCATCGTGCTGCAGGAGAACGCGCTCTTTCCGACGACCATCGCCGACAACATCCGGTTCGCCTCCCCGGGCGCTGCCGACGCCGCCGTCGAGGCCGCGGCGGCCACGGCGTGCGCGGACGAGTTCGTGCGGGACCTGCCCGAGGGCTACGCCACCGAACTCGGGGAACGCGGGGCGAAGCTGTCGACGGGCCAGCGGCAGCGCATCTCGATCGCGCGCGCGGTGGTCAAGAACGCGCCGATCCTGCTGCTCGACGAGCCGACGGCGTCGCTGGACGTCGCCACCGAACGCCGGGTGCTCGAGGGCCTCGCCGATTGGGGCCGCGACAAGGTGATCTTCCTGGTCACGCACCGTATCGGGACGATCCGGCGCGCGGACCGGATCCTGTTCCTGGAGGACGGCGCCCTGGTGGAGGAGGGGGACCACGCGTCCCTGATGGAACGCCCCGGCGGACGCTACCGGGCGTTCGTCACGACGGAGTCGGGGGATGCGGCCCATGCCTCCTGAAGGCAGCGGCGACGGTACGCGTCCGGCGCCCCTTTTCGACGACCACATCGATGTCGACACGGAGATGACGGCGCGGGACGTGCTTGGCGTCGTGGGCCGGTGCATCGCCTACGTGCGCCCGCACTGGCGCCTGTTCGTGCTCAAGTTCGGGCTGATGCTCGGCACCTTCGTGCCGCTGCTCGTCGCCCCCTGGCCGGCGAAGATCCTGGTGGACCACGTCGTGCTGGAACACCCGCTGACCGACTCCGCGGTGCGTTTCCCGCCGTTCTTCATGCCCTTCATCGGGGCGGTCGAAGGGATGGACCCGGCGGGTCTCCTGCTCGCGACGCTGGCGCTCGTGCTGGTGCTGGTGGTGCTGTTCGGCGCGGGGATGGCGGAGACGCGCGACAACACGGCGTTCCTCGCCCAGGGCCAGGACACCGCCACGCAGAGCGAGAACATGATCAGCGCCGGCTGGTCGCTGTCCGGCGGCCTGTGGGGCCTCGGCGACCTGCTGTGCAACATCCGTCTCGTGCAGCGCGTGACGGACAGCTTTCGCACGCACCTCTTTCGGCGGCTGCTGCGCCTGCCGATGACGGTCCTCGACGACCAGCGCATCGGCGACGGCATCTACCGCACGATGTACGACGCGCCGGCGGTGCAGGGCATCTGCTTCGACATCACGCTGACGCCGGTGGTCTCCGTGCTCCTGGCGGCGGTATCGGTGTACGTGATGGAGTACAGCTTCGGCCACATCGTGCCGGAGCTGGTGTGGCTCGGCGTTGCGACGATGCCCCTCGCGCTGCTCCTGACCGCGCCGCTCGCCGGGCTCGCGCGGCGCACCAGCCAGGCGAGCCGGAGCTCGGGCAGCGCGACCACGAACCGCATGGAGGAAGGCGCGGCGCACGTCGCGGCCGTCCAGAGCCACGGCGCGGAGGCGGGCGAGCGCGCGGATTTCGCGGACGCGAGCAAGGAGTCCTTCCGGCGCCACCGGCACGTCGTCGCCGTCGATGTCGCGATCAACCTCTGTTCCGGCCTCGCGCTGCTGGTGCTCGGCGTGCGGGCGTTCGTCGTCGTCACGGACGGGATCGTGCTCGGCGACCTGCTGCCGGGCGACCTGCTCGTGGTGCTGGGGCTGTTCGGCGGGGTCGCCGCGGCCTCCCTCACGCTCGGCAGGCTCTGGGTCGACCTGCAGAAGAACGCGGCCGGCGTGCGCCGGGTGTTCTTCTTCATCGACCTGCCGGGCGACGATGCAGCCTCCGGGCGCGCCGCGGTCTCCGTGTCTTCCGACGTCGTCTTCGACCGGGTCGGGCTGGTCTACCCGGACGGCCGGGAGGCGTTGCGGGACATCTCGTTCGAGGCCCGGGTGGGCCAGACCGTCGCGCTCGTCGGTCCGACGGGCGCCGGCAAGACGAGCCTCGCGTACATGATCCCGCGCTTCCTGCGGCCGACCGCCGGGCGGGTCCTGTTCGACGGCGTCGATCTCGGCGAACTCGACGTGGACGCGGTGCGCGCGCAGGTCGCCTACGTCTTCCAGGAGCACGTGCTCTTCTCGCAGTCGGTCGGCGACAACCTGCGCCTCGGGCGTCCGGACGCCTCGGACCCGGAACTCGAGGAGGCCGCCCGCGTCAGCGGCGCCCACGCCTTCGTGAGCACCCTCGCCGATGGCTACGGCACGGTGCTGGGGAACGGGGGCGGGACGCTGTCCGTCGGCCAGAAGCATCGTATCTCCATTGCCCGGGGGCTATTGCGCGACGCGCCGATCCTGATTCTCGACGAACCGACGGCGGCGCTCGACCCGGAGACGGAACGCACCCTCGTCGCCGCCCTCGAAGACATCAAGCGGGACCGGATCGTGTTCGTCATCGCGCACCGGCTGTCCACCATCGCAGGGGCGGACCGCATCCTCTTCATGGAGGAGGGCCGCATCGTCGACCAGGGGTCGCACGAGGAGTTGATGGCGCTGCCGGACGGGGCATACCGGCGGTTTGTGACGGGGTAGCTACCCCGGGATCCGCCGCGCCCGCAGGCCGACGCGCCAGTCGCGGCCGGGGGCCTCGCAGTCGTCGGCGGCGTAGTGCGTCGAGATCACGCGGCGAAAGGCGTCGGTCCGATTGTGGCCGGAGCCGTGGATCAGCAGCGGGTGAAAGAGGAGCGTGTCGCCGGCCGCCATCTCGAGGTGGACGTGGTCTCCGACGGGTTCCTCGCCCACGCCGTAGAACCCGGCGTTCAGGTGTTCCCAGTCCGGATACCCGTGCTCGAGGAGCTCGCCTCGGTGGCTGCCCGGAACGACGGCCAGGCAACCGTTGTCCCGATGCGTTGCGGTGAACGGGGTCCAGGTGCCGAGGATCTTCTCCGCCGGGCGCATGGGGAAGTAGTGCAGGTCCTGGTGCAGGGGATGGCGGCCGTCGACGCCGGGGGGCTTGTTGAACACGTTGGTGGCGACGGTGTGGAGGTCGTCCCCGATCAGGCTCCGCACGGCATCGAGGAGCGCGGGTTCGGTGACGTAGCCGTAGAGCGTGGCGTCCTCCTCGAACTGCAGGAGCTTGTTCACCGCGTGCACCGGAGTCTCGGGCGCCACCGTTCCGTCGATGACCATGATGTCGCGCATGATCTTCATGCCGGGCGTCGGCGGCACGGACCCGCTCGCGAAGGCGAGGAAGCGCTCCTCGCAGGCGCGCAGGCGCTCCTCCGGAACGAGTCCCGGGAGGAGCAGGTAACCCTGCTCTTCGTATTGCCGAGTCTGGTCAATGGTCAGTCGCATCGCCGGGGTGCATGAAACCTGAATCTCAGGCGCTCCGCCAGTCGTCATCCGGCATGGCCTGCACCATGAACTGGTCGAATAGCGGAACGGTGAAGGCGGTGTCTCCGTGGGCCGGGGCCGGCAACTCGATCACCCGGCGGGCGTCGATGGGGTCGAGCGGGCCGACCTCGGGATAGTCGAACAGCCTCTCGGCGGAGGACTTCGCCTTCCCCGCGCGGCCCCGCAACTGCGGCAGCCTGGCGCCGACCAGCACCAGGGGAAGCTGTAGCTGTGACGCGCGATTCAAGGCGGTGATCAGGTCCGCGAGTTCGGGCTCGCGCACGTACTGCAGTTCATCGATGAACATGGCGATGGTGGAGCGGGCCTGCCTGGTCGCCACGCCGGTCGCTTCGAACAGCGACGTCAGGTCCTGCTCCAGATCGCCGTTGTCGGCGAGCCCCGGCTCCGGGGGAAGGTCGAGGCCCACTTCGATGTCGGATACCTTAAACCGTGTTGGATAAACTCGCAAAAGTCCCTCAAAAGGAGGTTTCGGGACGTGGGGAGGTAACATCCCGCCTCCACGCGTACCCGGACGATCAGGAGAGTCTGCACCCGTGACGAAGTCGAAGATCGCCTCCACCGTACTGCCCGCCGTCCTCGCGGCGGGCGCCGGCGCCGACATGGGGGAGGAAGACCCGTGGCGCTGGCTCGAGGACGTCGGCGGCGAAGCGCCCCTGGCGTGGGTCGAGCAACGCAACGCCCGCACCGTCGAGGCGTATGCGGAATCCGAGGCGTTCGCGGCGAGCCGAGAGCGCTTCAAGGGCATCCTGGACTCCGACGACCGCATCCCCTACGTCTCGAAGCTGGGCGACGGCTGGTACAACTTCTGGCGCGACGAGGAGCACCCGCGCGGCCTGTGGCGCCGCACCACGCTCGAGGAATACCGCAAGGAGTCCCCGGCGTGGGAGACCGTGCTGGATGTCGATGCCCTCGCCGAAACGGAGGGCGAAAACTGGGTGTGGAAGGGCGCGGAGTGCCGGCGCCCGGACTACGAGCGCTGCCTCGTCCTGCTGTCGCGGGGCGGCGCGGACGCGGTGGTGGTGCGCGAGTTCGACCTGGTGGAGAAGGCGTTCGTGGAGGACGGCTTCTCGCTGCCGGAGGCGAAGAGCGGTGTGGACTGGGCCGGTCCCGACACGATCTTCGTCGGCACCGACTTCGGACCGGGTTCGATGACCGAGTCGGGCTACCCGCGCATCGCGAAGGTCTGGGAGCGTGGCACGCCCCTCGAAGACGCGGCGGTCCTGTTCGAGGGCGCGGCGGAGGACGTCAGCGTGAGCGCCTGGGCCGACCTCGGGGAGTATCCGCGCGAGTTCGTGCGCCGCGGCATCGACTTCTGGAACGGCGAGACCTACCTGCGCCGGGACGGGGACCTGGTGCGGATCGACGCGCCGACGAGCGCGAACGTGTCCGTGTTCCGCGAGCGGCTGTTCATCCGGCTGACGCAGGACTGGACGGTCGGGGAGGAGGTGCACGCGGCGGGGAGCTTCCTGACGGCGGACCTGGAGGCGTTCCTGGCGGGGAGCCGTGCGTTCGAGACCCTGTTCGCGCCGACGCCCACGTTGTCCCTGGAGAGCGCCTCGCTCACGCGCGGTCACGTGATCCTGACCCTCCTCGACAACGTCGTGTACCGCCTCGAGGTGCTCACCGGGGGGCCGGATGGCTGGGTGCGACACTCGCTCCCGGCCGGGGACACGTACGACTCGGCGTACGCGCTGGCGGTGGATCGCGAGTCGAGCGACGAGTACTTCCTGCACGTCAACGGCTACCTGACGCCGCCGACCCTCGCGTACGGCACGCTGGGCGCGGCGCCCGACGCGGAGGTCGCCGTGCCGGAGCAGCCCCCGGCGGTGCTGAAGACCACGCCGGCGCTGTTCGACGCCTCGGGTCTCGAGGTGACGCAACACTTCACCGCCTCGGCGGACGGGACGCGCGTACCGTACTTCCAGGTGCGCCCGGCCGGCGGCGACGGGCCGGGCCCGACGTTGCTGTACGGGTACGGCGGCTTCGAGATCTCCCTGACGCCCGGCTACCAGGCGCTCACGGGCGCCGGGTGGCTGGAGCGGGGCGGAACGTATGTCGTGGCCAACATCCGCGGCGGGGGCGAGTTCGGGCCGTCGTGGCATCGGTCGGCCCTGAAGGAGAACCGTCCGCTCGCGTACCAGGACTTCGCCGCCGTCGCCGAAGACCTGGTGCGGCGCGAGGTCACCACGCCACGCCAGCTCGGCATCATGGGCGGCAGCAACGGCGGCCTCCTCATGGGCAACATGCTCGCCCGGCGCCCGGAACTCTTGGGCGCCGTCGTCGCGCAGGTGCCGCTGTTCGACATGCGCCGTTACCACGAATTGCTGGCCGGGGCGAGCTGGATGGCCGAGTACGGCGACCCGGACGTTGCCGAAGAGTGGGCGTTCATCCGCGGTTTCTCGCCGTACCACAATGTCGAAGCGGAGGCGGAGTACCCGCCGGTCCTCGTCACGACGTCCACCCGCGACGACCGCGTCCACCCCGGCCACGCCCGCAAGATGGTCGCGAAGCTCGCGGCGCTGGGCCACGACGTGGACTACTACGAGAACGTCGAGGGCGGCCACGCCGGCGCGGCGGACAACGCGCAAAGCGCATTCATGTGGGCGCTGGCATACGAGTTCCTGTGGCGGCACCTGGGAGCGGAGGGCGGCCCTCCGGGCGGAGTAGGCGCGGAGTAAGCGTGGAGCAGGCGAAGGGCACGGCGCCCGCGCTTGCCGTCTCCCGGGCATGTTGATAGCGTCAGTCGCCTTGCGCGCAACGGGCACCTACGCGGACATGGCGCCATCGATCAGACGTTTTCGGCCGGCCGATGCACCGGCGGCCATCGCGGCGGAGATCCGGCAGAACGGCCTGGCCATGGTCGAGAATCTCCTGGATCCCGAGGCGATGGACCTGCTGGTGACGCGGGTCACGCCGGCGCTCGAAGAGCAGGAGCCCGGCGGCGGCGACTTCTTCGGCCATCGGCGGCGGTCGGTCGGTGCGCTGTTCGCCCGCGGACCGGAGTTCACCGAGCACTTGTTGCTCAACGAACGCGTGCTCGAGGTCGTGGACCTGATCCTGCTGCCGGAGCGAACGATGGCGGCGTCGACGCCCCGCCGGCCGAAGCGACACGTGCCGGTCGGCCCGGACGGGCTGCCGGAGGACTTTCACGACTTGCCCGATCCGCTGGTCGGGCCCAACTGCCACCACTACCGGATCAATGCCACCGTCGCCATGCAGGTCTGCCACGGCGGCGGCAACCAGACCCTGCATCGCGACGAGTGGCGCTACAAGCCATACGTGCACCGCGACCCGGAAGGACCCGAGCTCTCGCTCGCGATCATGGTGGCGGGCACGGACTTCACCGAGGAGAACGGCGCAACGCGCTACGTGCCCGGCAGCAACCGCTGGCCGGCGCGTCGCGTCCCGCGGGAGCACGAGGTCGTGCAGGCCGCGATGCCGAAGGGGTCGATCGTCCTCTGGCTCGGGAGCGTGTTCCACGGCCTCGGCATCAACCACACGGACGCGCCGCGCACGGGCTTCATCTACTCGTTCGCCCTCGACCACCTCGCGCAGGAGGAGAACCAGTTTCTGTCCGTGCCGCCGGACATCGCGGAGACCCTGCCGCCGCGCGCGCAGCAGTTGCTCGGTTACCGCATGAGCGGGACCGTCAACTTCGTGGCGGGTCGCGACAAGGATTTCGTGCTGCGCCCCGGCGCGGGGAGCGTTCTGGATTGATCGACAGGGAGGAATCGTGAGCGAGATACGCGAGTTTCGGATCGACATCGCCGACGAGGCGCTCGAGGACCTGAAGGACCGGCTGCGCCGCACGCGCTGGCCGGAGGCGGAGATGCCGGATGCGGCGGCCGCGCGGCCGGACGCCGTGCGTGGCGGTGCGGAAGGCGGCAGCGGGGCCTGGGCGCAGGGACTGCCGCTCGAGTACGCGAAGGGACTGCGCGACTACTGGCTGGAGGAGTACGACTGGCCCGCGCGGCAGGCCTACTACAACCGCTTCCCCCAGGGCGTCACCGAGATCGACGGGCTCGACATCCACTTCATCCACGTCCGGAGCGAAAGCCCCGACGCCGTCCCCCTGCTCATCACCCACGGCTGGCCCGGGTCGGTGGTGGAGTTCCACAAGATCATCGAGCCGCTGACGGACCCGGCCGCGCACGGCGGCGACCCGGCGGACGCGTTCCACGTGGTGTGTCCGTCCCTGCCGGGTTACGGCTTCTCGGCCAAGCCCGCGGTGGCGGGTTGGGGCGTGGGCAGGATCGCCGAGGCCTGGGACGTGCTGATGGGCCGCCTCGGCTACGAGCGCTACTTCGCCCAGGGCGGCGACTGGGGCGCCGCGGTCACGACCCAGATCGGCATCCAGGACAAGGGCCGCTGCGCCGGCATCCACGTCAACATGCCGACGGCCGGGCCCACGAAGGAGGCCAGCGAGAACCCGACCGAGCGCGACATGCGGGCGTTCAACGGCGGCCGCTACTACAACGCCTGGGGCGCCGGCTACTCGAAGCAGCAGAGCACGCGCCCGCAGACGCTCGGCTACGGCCTCGTCGACTCGCCCATGGGCCAGGCGGCGTGGGTCATCGAGAAGTACTGGGAGTGGATGGACTGCGGCGCCCATCCCGAGAACGCGGTCACCCGCGAGGAACTGATCGACAACGTGATGTTCTACTGGCTGAACGGCAACGGCGCCTCCTCCGGGCGGCTCTACTGGGAGAGCTTCGCCGCGTTCGGAGGCGAGCAGCCGAAGGTCATGCTGCCGACCGGGTGCAGCATCTTCCCGAAGGAAATCGTGCCCACCCCGCGAAGCTGGGCGGAGCAGCGCTACGGCAACATCGTCTACTGGAACGAACTCGACCGGGGCGGCCACTTCGCGGCGTTCGAGCAGCCGGAACTCTTCGTGGAAGAGATCCGCGGGTGCCTTCGGCTGATGCGGTAGCGTGCTCGTGAATCCGCTACGATGGCGGACTCACGCATCTATGAATTCGGGAAGGGCATCCGGGAAGGGAGGGGGACGCATCATGGGCATCACGGTCGAACACGGCTACTTCACGGACCTCGACGAGGCGCGCCGCGAGATCGATGCGGAGGGGCATTTCCTGCAGGAGGTGGACGCCCAGCCGAGCGGCGGCACGCCGATCCACTGGCACGACATCGGCATCCACTTCTACGTCGGCGAGGGCGTCTTCCGCTTCCAGGATCCCGCCACCGGGGCCGTCCACGAGTGCGGTCCGGGCAGCAAGTTCGTGATCCCGGAGCGCACGCTGCACATCGAGGAGGACCACGACGGCTACAGGGGCGTCGTGGGCCTGACGAAGGAGGTCTTCCCGGAGCCATTCATCCGGCCGCCGGAAGAACTCGAGGCGCTCGCCGAGGAGGCGTAGGGCGCCGGCGAGCCGCCGCATCGGGCCGGCCTGCGCGCTTGAAAATTCGGCTGTCATGGGCGGTTCAAAAGGCCAGATGACCAAAACCGTGCTGGCCGTGGGGTTCTGCCTGGCGCTCTGTCTCGCCTCGACCGCGGCCGGTGCCGTCGAGGAATCCGAACGGGCCCGCTTCCTGTACGAGTTGGAACGGGAGGCCGCGCACGCCGACATGCCCAGTACGATGCATGCGTCGGCGCCATCGGCCGCCATGCCACCCCACGCCGCAACCCGCGGGGTGCCCGACGGGTGGCTCGAACGCGCTGGCCAGCCTCCGTGGTCGCCCGATGGTGCGTATGGCGCCGGCATGACGGACGAAACGGCGGCGGACGTGTTCCGGGAGCACGTCTCGCCCATCGTGCAGGACCAATGCATCAACTGCCATGTGGAAGGCGGTCCGTCGGGTCATACCCGCCTCGTTTTCGTCCGGTCTTCCAATCCGGACCACGTGGCCCTCAACCGGCGGGTCTTCGAGGACTTCCTGGCCGGCGTCGGGGACGGGGCGGACGTCGTCCTCGACAAGATTCGCGGCGTCGGGCACGGCGGCGGCGTCCAGGTCGCGGCGGGGGGCGCCGACTACGACCGCTTCGCGCGCTTCCTCGCGTTGCTCGGAGGCGATTCCGCGAGCGTGGCGCTGACTCCGCAAACGCTGTTCGACGGCGTCGCCATGGCGCCCCATCGCAAGACGTTGCGCCGCGCGGCGCTGATCTTTGCGGGACGCGTGCCGACGGAGGAGGAGTACGCTTCTCTCGGGGAGGTGGGCGTGCGAGCGGCCATACGAAGCTTGATGCAAGGGCCGGCGTTTCACGACTTCCTCGTTCGATCCGGCAACGACCGCCTGTTGACCGACCGGGAAGACACGGTGCTGTCAAACGGGCGAGGCGCGCCTCTCGTGAGTTACGTCAACGAGTGGGTACATCGTTGCCAAGTTGTCCGGGCGAACGGCTCCTCCTTTAGCGAAAGCCGGGACCAGTGGATCAGGAGAGCGCAATACGGTGCGCGCCGCGCGCCGCTCGAGCTGATTGCGCACGTGGTGGAGAACGACCTCCCGTACACGGAGATACTCACCGCGAACTACGTCATGGCGAATCCCTGGTCGGCGCGTGCCTATGGAAGTTCGGTGGCGTTCGACGACCCGGAGGATGTACACGAGTTCCAGCCCGTGAGGTTCGACAGCTACTATCTGTACGACGACTCGCGGGCGTTTTTTCAGGGCAACTCGCGCTGTGGTTCCTACATCCTGGACGCGGGTGACTTGCCCGTGGCCTTCCCGCACGCGGGCATCCTCAACACGATGGCGTTCCTCCGCCGCTACCCGACGACGGCGACCAACCGCAATCGGGCGCGGGCGCGCTGGACGTACCATCACTTCCTGGGCGTGGACATCGAGAAGTCCGCGGCGCGCACCACGGACGCGGAAGCGTTGGTCGACACCGACAACCCGACGCTGAAGAACCCGGCCTGCACGGTCTGCCACGTCGCCCTGGACCCGGTTGCGGGGGCCTTCCAGAACTACGGCGACATCGGTCACTACCGATCCAACTTTGGCGGCATGGACGCCCTGGACTATTTCTACAAGAACGATCCCATCGGCGGCGAGGAGTTCGTGGTCGAGGCGCAGTCCATCGCGGATCGCGAGCGCATCTCCGTGGCGGCGGAATTCGGCGCGGGCGCGAACGCCGTGGGGTTCAGGGCCGCGGATGGGGGGTCACGGGTAGGTCTCGACGAGGTGCTCGTCCGGGACGAACGCGGCGTTCTGATAGGGCGGTACAGAAGCGGGCGTGACCGGGGGGCGGGGGACCCCGATGGCTGTGGTCGGCCCGACTTCTCCCATCATCTCGTGATCGACGGGTCCTGTGTCCTGACGGTCGACGTCGATGTTCCCCGGGCCGGCCGCTATCGCGTCGAAGCGGACGTGTGGGATGATCGCGACTGGGACGACCAGCCGGCCCTGCTGAAGGTATGGACCTCGGGCGAGTTCTACCGGGAAGGCGACACCTGGTATCGGGACATGCGGGTCCCCGGTTTCGGGGACAGGCCGGCGCCGGATGCGGACAACAGCTTGCAGTGGTTGGCGCGGGCGGTCGTGTCGGACGACCGCTTTGCCGAGGGGGCGGTGAAGTTCTGGTGGCCCGCCGTCATGGGGCGGGAGGTGGCCGCTCCGCCGGAACGGGCAGGCGATGCGAACTTCGAGGGGCAGTCGCTGCGCGCGGGCGCGCAGGCGCTCGAGGTGCAACGTCTGGCGCGGGCGTTTCGACGCGGCATGCATGGCGGTCCGCCCTACAACCTGAAGGATCTCCTGGTGGAGATCGTCCTGTCGAGGTGGTTCAGGGCGGAGCGGATGTCGTCCGACGACCCGATTCGGGCCGTGGCACTGCGGGGGGTCGGGGGCGGTCGGCTGCTGACCGGCGAGGAACTCGCGGCGAAGACGCTGGCGGTCACGGGCGTGCAATGGGGCCGCCAGAAGCCGGCCACGACGTTGTCGGGCCGGTTCACCACGCGGAGGCACGCCCTGTCCGGGGAGTATGCCATCCTGTACGGCGGCATCGACTCGGACGGGGTCACCGAACGCGCGCGCGATCTGACCGCGGTGATGGTGGGGGTCGCCAAGCGGCATGCGGTGGAGGTGAGCTGTCCCGTGGTCCTGCGGGAGTTCTACCTGTTGCCCGACGACGAGCGGATGCTGTTCGGCGGCATCGACCTGACGGTCTCGCCGGCGGATGTGGAAGGTGCGGAGGCGACTCGCGCCAAGCTGGTGGAGTTGTACGACAAGCTGCTCGGCGTGTCGGTGCGCAAGTCGTCGCCGGAGGTTTCTCGCGCTTACGGGTTCTTCGAAGAGGTCTGGACTCGCAAGCGGTCGCTCCACGCGAACCAGGATCGTTTCATTGACCGGCTTGACGACTCGGTCTGTGAAATGTCCACCGACGAATACTACTTCGATAACGTTCCCCGCAATGCGCTGGTGGATAGCGACCTGGCCGACCCCCAACATGTCGCCCGGACCTGGTTGGTGATGTTGGCCGCGCTGCTGATGGACCATCGCTACCTGCACCTGTAATGCGACGGAGCGCGAGTCAGATGAAACGACGCGAGTTGCTGCAAGGACTGCTCGGGCTCGGGGCCTGCGGGGGATTGCGTCTGCCGCTCGTCCGCGCGGACGACCATGCCGGCAAGGTGTTCGCCTTCCTCCATGCCGATGGCGGCTGGGATCCGACCAGCTTCTGCGACCCCAAGACCAATACGCCGGGCGAGCCCGTGATCAACCATTGGGCGGAACGGGACGACACGCGGCAGGCCGGCAACATCCCCTACGCGCCGTTCGCGGGGAACGAGGCGTTTTTCTCGAAGTACTACCCGCGCATCCTGGTCATCAATGGAGTGGATTCGCAGACCAATTCGCACACGGTCGGCGTCGTGCACAACTGGAGCGGCCGGACTTCCGAGGGCTACCCTTCCATGACGGCGCTGCTGGCCGCGCAGCACGGCCCGCGGTTGCCCGCCGCGTACCTGACCTTTGGCGGCTACTCCTATCCGGCGGGCGTTGCCCGTCCGACGCGGCTGGACAATCCGGACCGCATTCGCAGCATTGCCACCCCCAACGTCCGGCAGGGCGCCGCGCCTTACTTCGACAGTGCGGACTGGCAGGCGCTCGAAAAGTACGGGTCCGACACGGCGCAACGCATCGCCGCCGAGGCGCGTCTGTTACCGGGCGAACGGGAGCGCCGCCGGGCCTTTCAGTCGGCGTTCGCGGCGGAAGGCCTCGCGGAGTTCGCCGCCGTGATTCCGGATGATCCGCAGGCGAATCCGTTGCTCCTGCAGATACAGCTTGCCGTCCTGGCGTTCAAGTCGGGCGTTGCCGTGAGCGCCGATCTCCGGCTTGACGGGTTCGACACCCACTCCGATCACGATGATCGGTCCCGGCCGTTGCTGACCGCGCTCACCGCCGGGGTGGACTATCTCTGGGAGTATGCCGAGGTCCACGGCGTGGCGGACCGACTGGTGGTGGTGATGGGATCGGATTTCGGCCGCACGAACTCCTACAACCCGGAAGACGGCAAGGACCATTGGCCCATCGGAAGTTACGTAGTCATGGAGAAGAACCAGCCCTGGACCAACCGCGTGGTAGGGGAGACGGACGACCTGCACTTCGCCCGGCGCATCGATCCCGTCACCCTGGAGCGCGACCAGGTGCTTGGGACGATCATCTACCCGAAGCACGTCCACAAGGCGCTGCGCCGTTATCTGGGCGTGGAGAACTCCGCCGGCGCGCTGCGGTATCCGTTCAACGACACGGAAGACTTCGCCTTTTTCGGGTAGTGCGACGGCAGCCTGCATGTCCAACCGTGAGCGATCCCATGGCGGCGACCGGAGGCGGACCCGGTGGAGCTCGGCCCGGCGTCTCGGGGCGGCGTGCCTGGTCGCGTCCGGCGGTTCGTCGCTCGCGCAGACGGTGGAGGAGGTCTTTGCGGAGGACATATCGCCGCTCGTCCAGAGCCGGTGCGTGAACTGTCACGTCGCGGGCGGCGCCTCGGAGAACACCCGGCTGGTGTTCGTCCCGTCCTCCGATGCCGACCACGAGGCCCTGAACCTGCGGACGTTCCAGGACTTCCTGGCGAACGTCGCCGGCGGCGCCGACCGGGTGCTCGACAAGGTCACGCAGCGCATCGACCACGGCGGCGGCGTGCAGGTCGCGGACGGCAGCGAGCAGTACGAGGAGCTGGAGCGCTTCCTTGCCCTGTTGAGCGAGCCGGAACCCACCGACGAACTCGTTCCCGACCCCGCCCTCCGCCGGGTGATCGTGGCCGCGCTCGGCAAGGCGCCCGGCGCGGCCATCGACGAGGCGGAGCTCGCCGCGTTGACGCGTCTGGATGCGAGCTCGGAAGGCATCTCCGACTTGACGGGTCTCGAGTTCGCGACCCAACTGGTGGAACTTGATCTGTGGTCGAACGACCTCGCGGATATCTCTCCGCTTGCGGGACTGACGCGGCTCGAGGAACTCGACCTGAGATACAACGCCCGCGTCTCGGACCTTGGGGCGCTTTCCGGCCTGACGGCTCTGCGAAGACTGGAGTTGGGTAGAGGGGTCTGGGACCTGAGTCCCCTCGCCACCCTGAACAGTCTGACGGAGCTCTACATCCAGAGATCCGACGCAGCCCTCGACTTCGAGCCGCTGCACGGCATCGAGGCCCTTTCGAGGGTGTCGCTGTACCGGACGCCGAACGTAAAACTCCTGTCGGTCGCCGGGTTACCGGGATTGACCTCGTTGAGCCTGACTCGGTCTGAGGTCTCCGACCTTGGGCCCTTGGCGCGCGCGACCGGGCTGAAGTGGCTTTATCTGTACACCAATAGCATATCGGACCTCACCCCCATTGCCGGCCTTGACCAACTCGAATACCTGGACCTGGATTACAACCAGGTCTCGGATCTGACCCCTCTGGCGGGTCTGTCGGCGTTGCGGACTCTGTGGCTGCATTGGAACGAAGTTTCGGACCTGGAGCCCTTGTCTGGCCTGCCCCTGCAGTACATCTACCTGAACGGCAATGCCGTTGCCGATCTGACGCCCCTGCGAGGCATGGACACGCTTCAGGAGTTGTATGCCCGCGGGAACCGGATCAAGGATGTCTCGGCGTTGTCGGAACTTGCCGGGCTGTATGACCTGGATCTCGGTCGCAACGACATCTCGGATATCTCTCCGCTGTCGGGGCTTGTGGCGCTGCGAAGAATGTGGATTGACGGCAATGCCGTCTCGGACATCGAAGCGCTTGCGGGCCTGACGCGTCTACTCAAACTGTCGCTCGACGGCAACGCGGTCTCCGATGTTCGGCCACTTGCGTCGCTGCCGTCACTCTGGGAGCTGAACGCCGCCCGCAACCCGATCGCGGACCTGTCGCCGCTCGCCGGTCTGTCCGAGCTCCGACGGCTGCACCTCAGTTACGTGGACACCTCCGACATCGGTCCCCTGGCGACGCTGGCCCGGCTGACGCACCTCTCGCTGGACGGCAACGACGTGACGGACCTCTCCGCGCTGGCGGGCCTTGCGGGATTGCAGGAACTCTCGCTCAGACGGAACGACATCGCCGACATCTCCCCGTTGGCGGGTCTTGCCGACCTGACGTACCTGTCGCTCAGCGGCGGCAACTCCGTGTCCGACGTGTCGCCGTTGATGGGGCTGACCCGGTTGAGCGGACTGGGGCTGAGCGGCAACGCGATTTCGGACATCTCCGCGCTGCGACCGCTGTCCAGCCTGCGGTGGCTGAATCTGGGCGCCAACCGGGTGGCCGACATTGCGCCCGTGGCGACGTTGGAACAGCTCGTATGGGTCAGCTTCCTTGCGAATCCCCTCGACGACGCCGCGTTGCACCGGCACATTCCCGAGATGCGCGAGCGGGGGGTGGTCGTGCGCCACTGACCTGCTTGCTCCTGGCTGGGCCGACGCACGACGCCGCGCCGGTTCCGCGGCCGGCGCTCAGACGTCCACACCGTCCATGAGGGGCGCGCCCATGCGTGAACCTGCTACGGCCCCCTCAAGCGCTCGACAAAGTCCCGCTCGGTGGTGCACGCCAGGGCGGCGGCGACGACCGCGTCCTCGGAGCAGGCGGCGAAGAGGGCCGTACTTGCGGCCAACGCAGGGGAGACGTCGATGCCCCGCTGGCGCAACAGGGCCCGGGCCATCCGCGCAAGGGTCTCGCGCCTGGTCGCGCGCCTGGCGGCGCGCCGTTGCGACCCCAACAGCGGATCGTCGTCCGGCCCCGTGCCCTCGCGGGCGCCGAGCACGGAGCCGACGCGCTCCAGTGCCGCGTGCGTGCGCGGCGACGGCCGGCGCTCGTTGAGCGCCGCGTGGATCTCCTCGGCCGTCCAGCCCGGGAAGGCGTGGCTGTCGGGAGATTCGCGAAACCGGCCGTCCCGGAGCACATGAATCGTGAGCCCGGGTCGACGCGACACCGGGCGGCTCGGCGCCCGGTGGTCAGGCACCTCGACCCAAAGCTCCGGGAACCCCCAGGACTCGTACAGGGACAGCTTGCCGCGCCGCACGTCCGTCGTGTGGTCCACCTCCAGCACCACGTCCGGGGGCGGATGCTCGCCGACGACCACGGCCGGCGCGCGGCGCAGGTCGATCTCCCCGGGGTGCACGTACAGCGACTGGTCCGCCTGCATGATGCGCCGGGGCCGGCCATCGTCGTCGCGCACCATGAGGGCCATGGTGCCGTAACACGCGATCGGGGCACCGCGCACGGCGGCGATGCGCTCCACCAGTTGCGCGAGCGCCGCGCAGGGCGCTTCGTGGTCGGGGGTGGTCGGTTCGGCCACCCAGGCGGTCGCGATCCGGCCATCCCAGAACTCCAGCCGCCCCTCGTAGCAGCCGATCTCCTGGCGCGTGATGCGTCGGGCGGTGCAACCGGGGAAGGCGAGTCCCGCGACGTCGGGGGGCAAGTCGCTTGGGTCGGGCGAGGACGCCCGGGGGGCGTCGTAGCGGATGTCCGGAGTGGCCATGCGGACCTCCCCGTTCCCAATGGCGTCCGGGCAGTGTAGGGGTTTGCGCCGCGGAATTGAACGGCTCGGCGGCGGGTTCTGCGGCACGGGACCAAGGGGTTGGTGCGCGCCCTGAGGCGCCGCTTCCACCACCTTGAACTCGAACAGATACGCGTGGCCGTCGGAGCGCACGGTCCTGTCCACTCGGCCGGTGCTGCCGGCGTCCTCCACCCGAATGTCCAGGCCGGTCGCGGCGAAGTGGGAGTAGAAGACGCTCAGCCAGGGGCAGGTTCGCACGTTGATTGCGGAAAAGGCCGCTTCGGGTTCCGCCGTGGCGGACTCACACTGGCCGCTTTGGATGCGCCAGTGTCGAACCGATGGTACGGTTTCCCGCAACGCGTCATCGCACGCGCCCACCGGAGAGGGCGGCACCTCCCGATGAAGCCAAGGCCCGTTCCTTCTTCCGAGGACCCGATGTATCCCAGCTCCGACGGCAAGCCGTTGGCTGAGAACGATTGGCAGCTCGAGGCCATCCTCTCGTCCGTGGACATCCTGCGGGGGCACTTCGGGGAGCGCCCGGACGTGTACGTGTCCGGGGACCTGCTCGTGTACTACGAGGAGGAGAACCCCCGGAAGGCCGTCGCTCCGGTCGTGTTCGTCGTGTTCGGGGCGGCGAACCACAACCGCATGATCTACAAGCTCTGGGAGGAGCCGAAGGCGCCGGACTTCGTCCTGGAGGTGGCGTCGCGGAGCACGTGGCGGGAAGACCTCGGCGCCAAGCGGTCGATCTACGCGGCGCTCGGGGTGACGGAGTACTGGCTGTTCGACCCGAAGGACCAGTACTTCGATCCTCCGCTGCAGGGTCTCGTGCTGTCGGACGGGGCCTACCGGCCGCTGCCGGCGCGGGTGGAATCGGGTCGCCGCACCCTGTCGAGCGCCGTGCTCGGGCTCGATCTGCAGGTGGAGGACGGCAAGCTGCGTTTCCGCGACGCGGCGACGGGCGAGCCGCTGCCGACGTACGCGGAGCAGCGGGCGGCGTATCGGGCCGCGCAGGCCCGGATAGAGGAACTCGAGGCACGCCTCGCGGCGGCCGGGTCCGCCAACACGCGCTGACGCGCCGCGCGCTCCCCGACGGGCATGCGCGCCGCGGGACGGCATGCGCCCCGTCCGCCGTGTTGCCGGGGTTCCGGACCCGCGTGGTCGGGTCCTGGCGTCGGCGTTCAGACCTCCACGCCGTCGAAGCACCCGAGGATCCGCTCCGTCCGTTCGCGGATGCCCTCCGCCAGCGCCGCGTGCGTGAAGATGAAGGGCTTGTTCTTGCGAATCCCGTCGAGGACCTGCTCGCCGACGACGTTCGGGTCGAGGCCCTCCGTCGCGAAGCGCCGCTCGATCTCCTCGCGTTCATCGCCTTCCACCATCCCGCTCGACTGTTTTGCGAACGCGGCCGGGCGATTGCGTGCCGACTTCAGGATGCGGGTGTCGATCATGCCCGGGCACAGCGCCGAGACGCCGATGTCGTGGGGAGCGAGGTCCTCCCGGGCGGACTCCGAGATGGCGACGACCGCGTACTTGGAGGCGGCATAGATCGACATGCGCGGACCCGTCCAGAGCCCGAGGATGGATGCCGTGTTGACGACGTGTCCACCCCGGCCCCCGGCCTTGATGATGGGCACGTAGGCCCGCATGCCGTTGACGACGCCCTCCAGGTTCACGCCGAGCACCCAGTCCCAGTCGTCTTCGCTCGTCTCGTCGATCGGGCCGCCCGCCGCGACGCCGGCGTTGTTGCAGACGATGTCGACGCGTCCGTAGTGGTCGCGGACGGCCGCTGCCACGTCCTGTACCTGCCGGCGGTCGCTGACGTCGCAGACAAAGGGCTGGACGTCGACGTTGGCGGTTTCGAAGGCGGCGCGGGCGCCGCTCAGCGCCCGTTCCTCGATGTCGAGCATCGCGACGTGTACGCCGGCGCCGGTCAACGCACGGACGATGCCGAGCCCTATTCCGGAGGCCGCTCCGGTGACCGCCGCCACCCGGTTCTGTACGTCCTGCATGCCGTTGTTCTCCCGTGGGTCGGCGCGGAGCGTCCATGGTGCCGGAAAACCAGCGGCGAGGACATGCCGGGCACCCTTGCCGGGCACCCCTTGCCGGGCGCCCATCCTGCCGCTGGCCCGCGCAATGCAGCGTGCGGCGGCAGCCGGTCCTGGATGGTTGACCGTAGGTGGAGTCGGTACCATGCGGCGCTTCCTGGGGAGGAGCGGAAACGATGGCGGAAGCACGTGGAGCCGCTCGAGCAGTACGTGTCGGCCGACCGCTACGGTGCACCGGTCCTGCCGCCGAGCATGGTGGTGCGGGCCCTCACGGCGTACCACAACACCATGCTGCAGGACTGGCCGAGCCTGGGAGTGGGCTGTGAGGAAGTGGGTAGCGAGCGTGCTCGTGAGAGACTTCGCCCCCCCGATTCCCCGAAGGAGAGTCCCATGCCCTACGTCACCTACGAAAAACGCGGCCACCTCGCGATCATCACCCTGAATCGTCCCGAACGCATGAACGCGCTGGGGCAAGAGCTCTCGGCGGACCTGCGGGAGGCGGAGGCCGAGTTCGCCCGCGACGACGACGTGTGGGTGGGCATCTACACCGGTGCCGGCGACCGGGCGTTCTGCGCGGGGCTCGATCTCAAGGAGGCGGCGGAGCGGGGCGGCAGCGTGGCCACGGGCAGCGGCTCGTCGACCAGTCCGATCTCCCGCTTCGAGCGGATCGCCCCGGACCATGGCAAGGTGACCATTGCGGCCATCAACGGCGCGGCCTACGGCGGCGGACTCGAGATGGCGCTCACGTGCGACATGCGCATCTGTTCCGGGAACGCGCGCATGGCGCTGGCGGAAGTGAAGGTCGGGCTGTGCCCCCCGGGCGGATCGTTCAACCTGCCGCGCCTCGTGGGCCTGTCGAACGCCATGTGGCTGCTGCTTTCGGGTGAGCCGGTGGACGCGGAAGAGGCGCTCCGCATGGGTCTCGTGACGCGCGTCGTCTCTTCTGCCGACCTGCTCGGCAGCGCCGTCGAGATGGGCGAGACCATCGCGGCGAACGCGCCGCTGGCCGTGCGCGCCACGCGCAAGCTCGCCCACCTCGGCATCGAGATGCCCCGCGACTACGCGCGGCGCATGGGGGCGATGCTGATCGAATCGGTGTGGTCCTCCGAAGATGCGGTGGAAGGCGCCCGGGCGTTCGCCGAGCGGCGACCGCCGGATTGGCGGATGCGCTGAGGCGAACGGGTCGCGGAGTGCCCGGGCGCCGGGCGGGGTTCCGCCATCTCCCGGGGTTGCGCGCCCGCCGGAAATCGCCCGACATGGCGGGGACTCGGCGGCGGGCCGGGGGGCGCGCAATGAAAGCGGGCCGGCCGTGCGGGATGGAGGTTCCGGCGGCCGCCCGGGCGGGCAGCCGCCGGAGGCTTGCATGGAAGTACGCATCCGCCGAAGGGGGGAACGCCAACACTTCCTTACGCGTCGGCGGCCGAGGGAGCTTCCCCGGCTGAACTCCTAGAACCAGATCCCGTACAGCAGCGCGACCACGGTCACGACGTACAGCAACCAGGTGAGGAGGTTCCCGGCTGCGCGGGTGACCGGTACACCCTCGATGATCTGCTGGATGCCATGGGCCTGGAGGATGCGCGCGACGAACAGGCCTCCGCCGACGGTGTGCAGGAACCAGTGCGGGAACTGCAGCAGCGCCAGCAGCCCCAGGCCGATCAGGAGTCCGGGGACGTACTCGATGTTGTTGCCGTGCGCGCGGATGGCCCTTTCGAGCTTGGGGTCGTCCCCTGTGCCCACGCCAACCCCGGCCTTGATGCGCATCCGGGACACGTTGATCCCGAGGAACAGCATGAGGCCGAGGTTGAGCGCCGTCCAGAGGACGACGGGATAGAGAGCGCCTTCGTTCATCATGTCCTGGTCTCCTTTACGAGATGGGGTGGGTCGAATCGCTGGAAACTGGTGATCATAGGGGCGGCCGGCGGTGCGCCCATGGCCGGGCCCGCTCGAAGGTGGCCGCCGCGCGCAGGACATCCGCGTCCGCGCCGCGTCGGCCGACGATCTGCAGCCCGACCGGGAGGCCGTCCGGCGTGAACCCGCAGGGCACGCTCGCGGCGGGCTGTCCGCTCATGTTGAACGGATAGGAGAACTCGGCCCAGCGGATCCAGTCCCAGGGGTGTGCCGGCCAGTGGGCGGGCTCGATGCGTTCGGGCGGGAACGCGGCCACGGAGACCGCCGGGGTGAGGAGCACGTCCCACTCCGCCATGAAGCGGTGCATCCGCTCCACGTAGGCGAGCTTGCGCCCCCGCATGGCGAGGTACGCGTCCGCCGAGTGTCCCATCCCGTCGCGGATGCAGGCGACGAGACCCGGGTCCATGCGGTTCTCCCACTCCTCGAGCAGCGATGCCAGGGGCGCCTCGTGCACCGCCCAGAAGAACCGGCCGATCTCGGGCCCGTCCGCGCCCCACTCGGGGACGACCTCGTCGACCCGGCAACCGAACGACTCGAAGGCGGATGCGGCGGCCCGCACCGGCTCGGCGACTTCCGGGTCCACCCGCGCGTGTCCCAGGTCCGGGCTGAACGCGATGCGCAGGCCTTCGACATCCGCGTCCAGACCCGCCAGGTAGTCGGTGCGGGGCCCGGTCAGGCTCGTGTGATCGAACGGATGCGCCCCGGCGGTGGCGTTCAGGAACAGCGCGGCGTCCGCCACCGTCCGCACGATCGGTCCGATGTGGGAGACGTTGTCGTTGTTGCGCACGGGCACGTGGGGGATCACGCCCCACGTCGGCTTCAGCCCGAAAACGCCGCAGAAGTGCGACGGCATGCGGATGGAGCCGGCGCCGTCGGAGCCCTGGTGCAGCGGCCCGAAACCGGCGGCCGCCGCGGCCGCGGCGCCGGTGGAAGACCCGCCGGCGTTGAGGCCGTGCTGCCAGGGATTGTGCGTGATGCCGGTCAGCGGGCTTCGGCTGATGCCGGTCCAGCCGAACTCGGGCGTGGTGGTCTTGCCGAGGATGACGGCGCCGGCGGCCTTCAGCCGGGCGGTGACCGGCGCGTCAACCTCGGCGACCTGTCCCGCCTGCGTGCGGGAACCCAGCATGAGCGGCTGTCCCGCGAGCTGGTGGAGGTCCTTGATCGTGACGGGTACGCCGTGCAGCGGCCCGAGGGCGTCGCCGAGGGTCAGGGCGGCCTCGGCGGACCGCGCCATGTCCAGGGCGAGGTCGGGGGCGAGGTGCGCGAAGGCGTTGACGCGGCCGTCGTGGCGCTCGATCCGCTCCAGCACGGCGCGGACGACCTCCACGGGGGAGACGTCCCGGGCGCGGATGCGCGCGGCCAGTTCGGTGGCCGAAGCGAAGCAGAGCTCTTCGGTCATCGGATCACGCCGGGAGAGCGGGCGCCGGGAAAGGCGGTCAACGGTCGAGGCCGGCGATCTCGCGCTCGAGCTGGTTCTTCGGGTCCGTGACGATGGCCTCGAGCGCGCGCACCCGCTCCTCGAGGCTACCGTTGCCCTCGAGGGCAGCGAGGCGGGCTTCGAGATCGTCCACCCGCGCCCCGCCGGACGTGGACCGGGACTTGGCATGGATGCGATAGCCCTCGAGCAGGCAGCCGCATACCACGGCGATGGCGACGAAGGTCCAGAATCCCATGTGCGCTCTCCGAGTCCTCGTCATCCGATCATAGTGCAAGCGGCGGGCAGGACGCACCGCGACGAGACGGTTGTTCGTGCAACTGAGCGTTGTGACGCCGCGCGCGCACCGGCCATGGGGCGCTATAGTCGGGCCATGACTACGGAACCCGACCCGGTCGCGTCCTACCTCGCGACCCTGGAGCACCTGAAGTCGCGCAAGCGCTGGTCGACCAGCCTGCCGACGGTGCGCTACGCCGCGCTGGCGCTCGGCCCGGGCGGGCCAGATGTGGACCTCGACCGCCTCGAGCGTGCCACGGACACGTTGCGCACGGGCGCTGGCTGGACCAGCCCGCTGCGTTCCGAGGTCCGCCACGTCATCGCCGCGATGATCGTACGCGAGGGACTGGACCCGGAAACGGTCCGTGACCGCGTCCTCGAGACGCGGGCCGCGTTCAAGGGCCACGGTATCCCGAGGGGCATGCCCGGGTCGACGTTCGCCGCGCTCGTACTCGCGATGCGCGCGGACGGAGGCCCGGTCCCGGACCGGCAGCTCGAGCGGCTCGCGCGCATCTATCGGCACTGGCGGTCCGCGCACTTCTGGCTGACGGGGGCGGACGACCTGCCGGCGGCGGCCGTGCATGCCGCTGGCGACCGCGAGGTGGACATGCTCGCCGCGGACGTGGAGCGCGCCTATGCCCGGCTGGTCGAGGCCGGCTTTCGCCGCGGCGGCCCGCTGCAGTTGGTGTCGCACCTGGTGACGGTGGACAGCCGGGGCGTGGAGACGGGGGTGGAGCGGTTCCGGCGCATCGCGGAGCGCATGCAACGGTCGGACCGGAAGGTTCGAGCGGGCCGCTACGACGAGGTGGCGCTGCTCGCGCTGACCGAAGAGGACCCCGCGACGCTGGTCGAGCGCGTGCTGGAGCACCGGGAGCGACTGCGCGCGGCCAAGCCGCGGCCGGGGAAGGACCTCGCGTTCTCCCTCGCGGCGGGCATCGCCCTGGCGGCAGACGAGGCCCACGCGGCCGAGCGGGGCGCCGGAGACCTCGCCGCGCTGCACTCCCTGCAGGGGATCCTCAATGCGCGCCATGCCGCGGTGGCGACTACCGCCGGTGCGGGCGCCGCCGTGGGCCATTCCTGATGCAACGCCAGGCGCTTGCGCCGCGGAATTGAACGGCGGTGGGCAAGCCCAGCCACAGCGACGTCGCATGGACCAGCAACTCGCTGGTCGTGATGAACGCGGAGGACGTCCAGGTCGTCGACTCGCACATCACGCCGCGCATGGCGCGCGAACTGGTCGCGTCCATCGGCGAGATCACGAGCAAGCCGATCATGACCCTCGTCAACACCCATTTCCACTACGGGCGCCGGCGTGGGCCGGTGGCGGCTTGCGCTGGCGAGCGACGGCATCGCGTTCGACGCGCTTGCTCACATCCGCACCACGGACGGTATCCTGACCGCCATGCACGCGACGGTGCCGGCGCTGGGCCGCGTGCACCGGGTGGCGACCTTCAACGCGGCGAGCAACGTGAACCAGCGGAGCATCCTGCGGCTGGTGAACTGGGGGGACGGGGACGCGCGGGTGCGCGTGCCTGGCGCGGACGACTCCGGCGTGCTTCCGGGGAGCACGGTTCGCCTGGCGGTGCCGGGCGGTTCCGCGGTGGAGCTGTCGGCCGTCGAGCCGGGTTCGGGCCAAGCGGACGCCATCGAGTCGGGCGCGCTTGGCGACGGCGTCGGCAAGTGGTGGCTGCGCGTCGAGGCGGACCGCGATGTCGCGGTGTTGAGCCTGCTGTGGAGCCCGATGGGGCGCCTGACGAACCTGTCGCCGGCGGACGGCGCGCGCGGGTTCGACAACGCCCCGGCGGCGGCGCTGCCGCCGCCGGGGCGGGTGACGCTGGAGCGTGCGGGGGACCGGGAGCTGCGGGGCCGCTGGAGCGCGGTGCCCGGGGCGCAGTACGCGGTGGACCTGCTGCGCGCGACGGCGCGCGGCAGGAGCACCGCTCGCTGGACGGCTCGACGCGCACATCGTTCCGGTGGGTGAGCCTGCTGCCGGGGACTTACGCCATCCGCGCCTGCTCGCTGAACGAGGACAGCGCGTGCGGCCCCTGGAGCGCGTTGTCGAACGAGGTCGTGATCGACTGACGAGCGGATCGGCCAGCGCCGCGGCCGGCCCGCCCCGTGCGGCGGGCGTGCGAGATCGCCCCATCCAAGGCGCGTCGTTCTCCCACGGGATTTGCGGCGATGGTCCATCGCGCGCGCCCCGGCCGGTCCTCGATACTCGCCCGACCCTGTTGCGGACGCGGCGCATGGCGGACGCGGTCAGCCACGACCAGAACTTCAAGAACCTGATCCTCGACTATCCGCGCGAGGCGCTGGAGTTCTTCGCTCCGGCGGAGGCGCCGGCGCCCGGCGACGCGGTGCGCATTGTGCCGGTGCGCCAGGAGCAGCTCAAGGAGCGTCTCGGCGACCGCTTCCGGGAGTTGGACGTGCCGCTGCTGGTGATGTGGGACGACGGGCGCCGCCCCCCGATGGTGTTCGCAGTGGAGGCGGAGTCGGACGCGCGCCGCTTCTCGCAGCGCCGGCTGATCCGCTACTGCCTCGACCTCGCCGACATGTTCGACACCGATCAGGTGATGCCGGTGGTGGTGTTCCTGCGCTCGGGGGTGGCGCCGGGGCGGCCGACGCTGGGCGCCGGGCGGCGCGCGGTGCTGCGGTTCGAGTACCCGACGTGCGCGTTGGGCGAGTTGCCGGCGGAGCGCTGGATGGACAGCGACAACGTGGTGGCGGGATCAACCTGCCGAACATGCGCTACCCGGCGGAGCGCAAGGTCGAGGTGTACGCCGCTGCCGTGCGCGGGCTGCTGGAGCTGGAGCCGGACCCGGACCGGCGCGCGAAGTACGTGGACTTCATCGACATCTATGCCGGGCTCACGGACAATGAGCGCGAGCGCTACCGGGAGAGCTATCCCGAGGAGAGCAACGTCATGAGGGGAATGGTCCAGCAGGCCCGCGACGAGGGCATCGAGCAGGGGCGCATCGAAATGAGGGGACTCGTCCAGCAGGCCCGCGACGAGGGCATCGAGCAGGGCCTCGAGCGAGGTATGGAACAGGGTCTGGAACGCGGCATCGAGCAGGGCCGGGTGGAGGGCGAGCGCACGGTCCTGGAGCGGCAGTTGCGGCGGCGGTTCGGTCCGCTCTCCCCGGTGGTCGCGGAGAGGCTGCGCGAGGCGTCGGCGGCGGACCTGGAGACCTGGGCCGAAAACCTGCTCGACGCGCGAACGCCGGACGACGTGTTCGATCCGAGACCCTGACCGGGTCGGTAAGACACCACGTGCTGTTGGCCGTGTGCGCCACCGCGCCCCACGGCGTCGGAGTGGCGCCCTGGTCGGCGTGCGGCCCGAGTTGCGGCCCGTACCCGAAGTCGCCCTGCTAACGCTAACGCGGCATCAGCTCAGGGGCGATCGGGGCCCGCCGACCGGACTGCCCGGGAGGATAGTGCTCCGCCAGGTAACCGAGGATGCGGTGCTCCACCTCCGGCGGCAGTTCCCACAGGTTCTGCGTCTCCTGCATCCAACGGATCATCGCGAGCCAGGTCGCGCGGTCGGCGCGCTGGTGCGTGACCAGCCCGAAGGAGTGGCACGTCCCGCAGTGGGCGCGCACATCCTGCCAGCCGGGTTGCATGACCAAGCCGGTGCCGGTGTCGATCTCCGCCCCGACAGCGGCGAGGGATAGCGTCAGGGCCGCTGCCGCGGCGCGAGCCTGGCGGTGCTTCATGCGACGCGGACCGCGATCCGGTGGCAAGCGTTGTTCAGGTATCCGCGCGGGTTCCATGCGGGCAGCAGGACGGGCTGCGACCGGCCCAGTGCGTCCACCGCCCGCGCCCAGACCTCGTAGTAGCCCGGCCGCGGAAAGTCGATGGAGGTGGACCAGTGCTGCCACGCCAGCCGGTTGACCGGTTCGGTCAGAGCCGCGTGTTGCCAGGTCGTGCCGAAGTCGATGGACGTGTGGACTTCGCGGACCGCAAGGTCGCCCGCCCAGGCGTGGCCGCGCGCCGTCGCCGGGGTCCCGAAGGGGAGGCGCACGCCTGATTCGGGGAAGGTGATCAGGGACTTCACCGGCATCGACTCGATGACGCACATGTCCGCGTCGGCCACCTCGGCACCGGGTACCACGGGGTCGCAGGGAACGCGGTAGGACTGGCCGCCCATCTTCTCGCCGTCGTGGACGCGGTCGCGCACGAGGATGCGGGTCAGCCACTTGCCCCCGACGGAGCCGGGCCAGCCCCCCGCGACCATGCGTACGGGGTACCCGTGCAGCGGGGGGAGCGGCGCCCCGTTCATGTCCCAGGCGATGAGCGACTCTTCCTCCAGGGCCTTGGGCAGCGGCACGCCGCGCGAGATGGCCTGTTTCGCCGGGTCCCCGGAGATGTGCGCGTCCGCGGCCTCCCAGGCCACGTAGACGGCGTTCTCGCCGATGCCGCAGTACTCGAGGAGGTCCTTGAGGCGCACGCCCGTCCACCTCGGGCAGCCGACGGCCCCGGTCGTCCACTGGTTGCCCCGGGCCGGCGGGTGGAACTCCGAGCGTCCGTTGCCGCCGCATTCGAGTTGCAGTTGCAGGGTGTGGTGCGGGAAACGCCGCTGGGTCTCGCCCAGGGTCAGGCGGATCGGACGCAGGCAGGCCTCGCCGGCCACTTCGACGGTCCACGCCCCGGGGTCGATGTCCGCCGTGTCGGGGGGAGTCCCGTTGTTGCGCACGAACAGCCGCTCCGCCGGCGTCACCGCGTCGTCCAGCAGGTGCGCCGGGGTCTCGGCGTTCAGGGGCCGGTCGTTCAGGACCCGCAGGCCGTCCTTGCCCGGGATCGAGAAGGGGTCCGTCGTCTGGGCGAACGCCGCGGGGATCAGGCCCGCCGGCATGCGCTCGGCGAACGGGATCGCGCCGCCGAGGGCCGCGGACATGGCGGCCAAGCCGGAGCCGCGCAGGAAGCCGCGGCGCGTCAGGGGACTGCTCTCGCGACCCCAGACCCGGCGGTCCGCCTCGAGGGCATCCGCATCGTAGAGGTCGTGCAAGCCTCTCTCGATCCTCACGCCCGTCTCCGTCGCCGCCCTTCCCAACGCGGACATTTTGGGCGAAGGTATGCGCAGGCGCCAACGAACCGGAGATCGAGATGAACAAGGTCCAGGGTCTGCATCACCTGGCCGTCTGCACGGCCGACATGAAAGCGCAGATCGAGTTCTTCACGGACAAGCTCGGGATGGAACTGGTCGCGCTCTACTGGATGCACGGCGTCCCGAACACCTGGCACGGGTTCCTGCGCCTGAACGACGAGAGCTCGATCGCCTTTGTCTGCAACCCCGGCATCGAGGAGATTCCCGTCCGACTCGGGGAGACGCATGCGGGCAATCCCGGCGCCAACTGTGCCCGGGGCGCGATGCAGCACGTGGCGCTTCGCGTGTCCGACCACGCCGAACTGCTGGCCATGCGGGACCGGTTGCGTGCGAAGGGCGTGCCGGTCATGGGGCCCATGGACCACGGGTTCTGCGCGTCGATCTACTTCGCGGGACCGGAGAACCTCTCCCTCGAACTCTCCTACTCGAAGGAGCCGATCGACGCGGACGCGTGGATCGATCCGGAGGTGACGGAGCTGGCGGGCATCTCGCCGGAGGAACTCGCCCGCTACAAGCGGCCGGCGGAGTACGAGGACGAAGGGGGCGCGGTCGCGCAGCCGGCGCTGGACGGCCCCGGCCCGCACATGACCAACTATCCGCCGGGCCTCTACGAGCGGGTGCTCGGCCGTCCGGACGAGACGGTCTGGAACAGCGTCGACAACCAGCCGCCGGTCAAGGTGGACGCGACTGCGGGATAGGGGCTGCTTCCGTCATGTTTCGCATGGTTGCGGGTTTGCCGTTTCGGAGCGGCGCAGATGCGTGAAGAAGGGGCCCTGCTGGCCCAGGCTCGCGTCGTGACCGCCGGGCACGAAGCGCTTGCGGCGGCCAATGGCCACTCCTTCAACCTGTTCTCGATACTCGGGATGGAAACCGACGAGGTGCACACCCACTCGGCCAGCCTGGCGGAGTTACCCAACCCGCAAGGCTCCCATCGGCAGGGGTCGGTGTTCGTGCGGCTGTTCGCCGAGCGGTTCAGCATTCCGACCGATGGGATCGAGTCCGCGCGTATCTGGAGCGAGGGGGTGATCGACAAGGCCAGTCGGATCGACCTGATTTTGCTGATCGGTGATACGTGCGTGGTGGTGGAGAACAAGATACGGGCGCCGGATCAATGTCGCCAGTTGGAGCGCTATCACGCGTACGCATCGCAGTGGCCGAATCACAGAGTGCTCTACCTGACGCTACACGGGGACGCCCCGGGCGACTATACGCTGGGAGACCTGTCGGCCGACGAGGTCGTTTGCGTCTCGTATGAGAACGACGTGCTCGGCTGGCTTGACGACTGCATCAAGGAAGTCGCCCGCGTACCGCAGCTCCGAGAAATCCTCGCGCACTACCAGACGTTGTTGCGGAAACTGACGGGCAAGGCCACGGGAGAACTGGTCATGGACCTCAAGGATTTGCTGAGACAACAGCAAGGAGACGCCTACAACTTCGAACTGGCGCCCGGGATCGCACGGGCGATGACGGCCCTCAGCGTGGAGAAGGAGTGGAAGTTCTGGCGTACGTTGAGGGACCGGCTTGCGGAAACCGACGCGCGCCCTTGGCGGATGAAGCGCCTCGATGTGAAGGAAGCAGCGTCGGTGCCGCTCAAGGAAGTTGACGAGGGGATCATCGGCCACGCCCACGGCATCGGCAACAAGAACAAGTGGCGCTACGGCTGGACGTTCAGGATCGAGTCGGACGGCGACCCGGAACGCTACCGCATCGGTGGCCACGACGTGCTCCTGAGAATCGAGTGTGACGGTGGCGGCTGGGGATTCTACGGCTTCATCGCGGTCGGAAACCCGGCCACGGGTCGTCGCCTGTCGCGCTCCGAGCACGGGCCTCTCTTCGAGGAGTGGGGTGGCCGGCTGTCCAAGGTCGAGGACGGATGGCGTACGGGCGGCGACCTTTGGGTGGCATGGGCGTGGCCCGACGAGGACGTGCCACTGCAGAAGGCTGCTGGTTGGCTGGAGCCCGCTGCCCTTCGCCGTCTGCTGGAAGGGAAGGCCGTCGACGCCCTCGTAACCGACGTCCACGCGACCATCGACGCGCTCGAGGGGGCGGCCGCCGCGCCCACGGGCAGCGACGAACTGCGGTGAGGTAACGGCTCGGTCGATGAACGGGCCTCGACCGTGAGACCGACGCGTCGCTTCTCTCGCAGGACCCCTTTACGGAAACCGTAACACGGGTTACGGTTCGGGTGGATGATACGGAGCTTCAAGAATCGGGAGACGCGCCGTTTCTTCCAGGGAGGCCGTGTCGCTGCGTTCCAGGGCTTCGCCACTCAAGCGGTGCGCCGGCTGGTTCTGCTCGACAGCGCGGAGACCCTCGGAGATCTTGCCGCATTGCCGAGCAACCGGCTGGAGACCCTGCTGGGCGACCGGGCCGGTCAGCACAGCATTCGGATCAATGCGCAATGGCGCGTCTGCTTCAGCTGGACGAACGACGGCCCGTGCGATGTCGAGATCGTGGATTATCACTGAAGGAGGCTGACATGAACGCAAGGAACGGCATGGAACCGGTGCATCCCGGCGAAATCCTGCGCGGCGAACTTGACGAGTTCGGGCTGTCGGCCAATGCGCTGTCGAAGGCGCTGGGCGTGCCGGTGAACCGGGTGACGATGATCCTGAACGGCCAGCGGGGGGTGAGCGCGGACACCGCGCTGCGTCTCGCGCGCTACTTCGGCACGACGCCGCAGCTCTGGCTGAACCTGCAAAAGACGTGGGAGCTTCGCCGGGCGGAGATCGCGGCGGGTCGCGAGATCGCGAAGTGCGTTACGCCCCGGCCGGCGGCGGCTACTGGTGCGGCGGCCGATGCCCGTCCCTGATTGCCGCCGCCGATGGGTACGTCGTACCCGCTCACTGATCCTGTCCGGTGGCCAGCCTCGGAACCGGCATCATCTGCTGCCTGTACGGGAACACGTCGTCCACGCCGAGCATTTCCCGCAGGCGGGCCGGCTCCGCGCAGTCCTCCCACATCCCTTCGGGGATGGTCACCTGGAGATTCTCCTGCGGGCTCAGCGAGAAGTGGCGGTAGAAGCCGATCGCGTTCAGGCGCAGTCCCGGGGTCAGCTTGGGAAAGCTGCCGTGCCAGGTCGCGCCCTGCCAGAGGACCACCGAACCGCGCGGCCCTTCGGCCGGAACCGCGCGGGCGTCCGCATCGGGCCCGGGATATCCGGCGGCCAGATGGGAGCGGGGGACGTACGCCAGGCATCCGTCCCGCTTCGAGTACGGGGTGAGCATCCAGGTGGCATTGACGTGCAGCGCGCTCGCGCCCCAGGGCATCGGGCAGCCCCGGTCGTCGGGATGCAGGGCGATCGAGCCGGGTCTCGAGAATCCCGCCTGGCCCTCGGTCGGGGGCGTGCTCCGCCACTTGAGGTAGGAGGTCGAGTTGTCGAACCGCCGCATGCGGAAGGGGAACTCGACGGGGAAGCCGCCCTGGATCACGTAGCTGACCAGGGCGTCGACCGGCGGATTCGTCAGCAGGTCGCGAAAGCAGCGGTCGCGCTGCAGCAGTTGCTGCATCAGCATCACCGAAGGCTTCGGCTCCGGCGGCAGGCCCACGCTCGCCATGATGCGGTCCGTGCCGTCGGGCCATTCGAGGTCTCCCTCGGGGCCGTTCTCGAGGCTGCTCGGGCAACCGGTCATCCGCGTGAACTCGGCGAGCAGCACTTCGGTGCAGCGGTCGAGAGGGGCGTCGGTTACTCGGGTGACTTCGGGCGGGATGATCGTGAGCCCGTTCGACTGCAGTTCGAGGAGGTACGGTTCGAGCCCGTACTGTGCGATCTCGTCACCGATCCGTTCGGCGATGCTGGTCATGGCTGGTCCTCCCGCTTCCGGCGCACGCTCACTCCGCCAGGGGGTTGACGACACCGCGTCCGACGTCACCGGCCAGCCGGCGAGCGATGAACTCGAAGGCGAAGTCGATTTCCTCGGCGGGGATCTCCGGGTGCAGTCCCGGATTGGCGTGCAGCCGCTTGTCGGGACCGCCGAGCGCGTCGAACAGTTCGAGGCAGCCCATGCGGTCGAATATCTCGTCCTCGAGCTGCACCAGGAACAGCACCGGGATGTCGATCGCGGCGGCGTCGCGCGCGAGCCGTTCGCCGAACGCGCGGCCGAGTCCCCGGGTCCCGATGAGCCCCAGGGTGGCGGAGCGGGCGCCGATCCCGGAGGCCAGCAGCGGAATCCCGAACATGGAGCCCATCGACAAGCCGAAGTAGGCGATCCGCCCGCCGCCGACCCCGGTGTCGCGGCGGATGCCCTCGAGGGCATCGTGCCAGTCCCGCACCATGTCCTCGACCGCGCCGTCGCGCTGCATCTCGACGCTCAGCGCCTCGCGGCCGCCGGGCGCAACGTGGCGCAGGCCATGCACGGGCCCGTCGATCGCGAGTACGGCGGCGTCACGCTCCCGGGCCATGCGTTTGCCCAGGTACGGGATCGGCGCCTGGTAGCGGTCGCCGGACGCGCCGTGACCGCAGAGCAGCAGCGGAGTGTCGGTGTCTGGAGCGGCCGGCAGCCAAAGTGCGCCGGTCACCGGGCGGGCATGGCCGCCCTCGATGCGGAAGTCTCTCGGCGCGCCGGGCGACGCCGTGCCGAGCCACTGCAGTGGTGCCACGCGATACTCCAAATCCGCCAGGTTCGGGTAGTATCTAAAATGTACGGCACTCGCTACAAGTGGGAGCCGCAAGTGAAAGCGACCGGTGGAGGAGGATCCGACATGGCCGAACCCGCGACCGCCGCCGTCCCCCACGACCCGCCTAACGCCGTCGACGCGATGTTGGCGCCGATCCGCGAACTCGGGCTCGAGCAATATGTCGCCGAGCTCGAACACTACGGGTACACGGTCATTCCGCCCGAGCGGGTCGCCTCGCCGGAGTTCGTGGGACGGGTGCGGGACGCGGTCCTGCGCGTCGCCCACGAGCGCACCGGCGTCGAGCACGCCCTGGACCGGCCGGGCGACGCCGGGAGCTACGAGACCTTCCCGATTCAGTCCGACCGGTATCTGCTGTACTACCTCCTGTTCGAGGACGAGGTCTTCGAGGAATGGCTCGAGAACCCGGTGCTCGCGGCGGTGGTCGACTACATCATGGGCGGGCAGGTGCAGCTCTCGAGCATGGTGTCGTTCGTCAAGTGGCGGGACCGGAACGCGAAGCCCGGCGATCCGGCCACGGGCCTGCATAGCGACTCGCCGGGGTCTCCGGAGGGCCTGCTTCCGTTCTCGCACAGCGCCGTCTGCAACGCCGCGCTGTGCCTCACGGACTACACGCGCGAAGACGGCTGCATCGCGATGGTGCCCGGCAGCCACCGCCTCGGGCGCGTTCCGCTCGAGGGCGAGGGCGTGGACCGCGCCGTACCCGCGGAGGGCCCCACGGGCTCGCTGATCGTGTGGCTCGGCAACACCTGGCACGGGGCGTTCCCCAAGCTCACCGAGGGGCTGCGGCTGAACGTGACGAGCTACCACTGTCACCCGGCGCTGAAGACGCAGGAGCGCTACCAGGATGCCGTGCCTCCCGAGATGCTCGCGCGCCGCAGCGAGCGCTTCCGGCATCTCGTGGGCGCCTACGAGCCGTTTGGCTGGACCGTCAACGGCCCGGACAAGGAGCGCATGATCAAGCGGCTGGCGCGGCTGACGGGGTTGGACGAGGGCATCATCCGCGCCGCCAGCTAGCGCAGATACGGAGAAGGAGTCGACATGGCTGAACCCGCGACCGCAACGGAGCACTATAACGTTCCGAACGCCCTCGATCCCGCGTTCGCCCCCATCCGCGAACTCGGCCTCGAGCCCTACATCGCCGAGCTCGAACACTACGGCTACACCATCATCCCGCCGGAACTCGTCGCCCCGCCCGACTTCGTCGCGCGCATGCGCGACGCCGTCCTGCGCGTCGCCCGCGAGCGCACCGGGGTCGAGCACGCGCTGGACAGGAACGGTGACGTCGGCGTCTACGAGACCTACCCGGTCCAGGCGGACCGCTACCTGCTCTATTACATGCTGTTCGAGGACGAGGTCTTCGAGGAGTGGCTCGAAAACCCGGTGCTCGCGGCGGTGATCGACTACATCCTGCGCGGCCAGGCCCACCTGTCGAGCCTGATATCGTTCGTCAAGTGGCGGGACGGGAACGCCAGCCCCGGCGACCCGGCCACCTTCCTGCACAGCGACGCCCAGGGGTCTCCGGAAGGGGTGCTCCCGGCCACGCACAGCCTCGTGTGCAACGCCGCGCTCTGCCTCACCGACTACACGCTGGAAGACGGCTGCATCGCGATGGTCCCGGGCAGCCACCGCCTCTGCCGGGTGCCCGGTCCGGGCGAGGGAGAGGGCCGGGCCGTCCCGGTGGAAGGGCCCACCGGTTCGTTGGTCGCGTGGCTCGGCAACACCTGGCACGGGGCGTTTCCGAAGCTAACGGACGGCCTGCGGCTGAACGTGACGAGCTACTTCTGTCACCCGGCGCTCAAGACGCAGGAACGTTACAAGGAGGCCGTGCCGCCCGAGATGCTGGCGCGTCGCAGCGCCCGTTTCCGTCGCCTGATGGGCGTCGACGACCCGATGGGATGGAAGGAACACGGCCCGGACGGGGAGCTGTTCATCAAGCTGGCGGCCCGGCAGACCGTGAAGGACGAGGACACCCTGCGGGCGAACTCCCGGCGCTGATGCCCACCGGCGGTTGTGGCCGGCGGCGACGGGTCACGAGGCCGCGGTACTGGCGCCCGTCGTTTCGGCAAGCCGTCGCTTGACGGTCTCGATCGGGTTGCGGTAGTCCACCGTGCCGAGGCCGAAGTTGGTCAGCTTGTAGCCGATCAGCGCCTGCAGCTTCTCCGGCATCTCGACGACGACCTCCGGCGGGACGCCGATGAACTGGTTCTCGCGCTGCTTGAGCCAGGCCAGGTTGAAGTTGACGTTGATGGAGCGCCGGTACTCGTCGGCCGTCGAGTTGCCTCCGCCCCGGTGCCAGAGGGCGCCTTCCCAGAGCAGCAGCGCGCCGGCGGGCATTTCCACGCTCACCGTCGGCGTGTCCTGGTCCACCCGGTCCACGGAACGGTGGCTGCCCGGCACCACTTCGGTGGCCCCGTTCTCGCGCGTGAACGGGTCGAGCGCGATCAGCGTGTTCACGATGAGCGGGGGATGGGGGCGCGGGATCGGGTAGTGCCCGTCGTCCTGGTGCATGCGCTGCCGCCGGTCGCCGGGTCCGGGCCGCATGGCGGCGACGCCGGAAACCTGGAAGTCCGGTCCCAGGACCGCCTCGATCAGGGCCAGCAGCCGGTCGTCGACGAGGACCTCGTCCACGGCCCGCGTCTTGTCCAGCAGGTTGTGGGTGTGCACGGTCTGCTGGCCATGCTCCTTGTCCATGCGGCTGCCGATGTCGTCGAACACGGGCCTGAGGCCGCGACGCAGGCGGTCGAGCGTGTCCGGGGTCAGGAAGTCCGGCACGACCGCGTAGCCGTCTTCCCGGATGCAACGCACTGCGCCGTCGATGTCCATGGGCCTCCTCGAGAGCTGCGGCTGGCCGCTTCAGAGCGCGGCGACGCCGGCTTCGGCGATCGCCAGGTCCTCTTCGTCCGTGGCGCCGGCCACGCCGATCGCCCCGATCAGCGTGCGGTCCCGCACGAGTGGCAGGGAACCGTCGGCCACCATCATGCGGCCGCCGTGCATGATACTCGCGGCCCGGAACCAGTTCTCGTCCTGCACGGGCGCCAACTGCGCGCCCTTGGCGCCGCCCCAGATCGTGGGCTCCGGTAGCGCCTCGCGGACCCATCGCCGGTATGCTGTAGCGCACCGGGTGTGGCAGGGGAGGCCGCATGCACCGCGGGATGGCGCTGGCGTCGATGGCCCTGGTGCTGGCGTTCGTCGGCTTCACCGTGGTGGACGTCGAGGGCGCCGGCGCGATCTATGCCGGGGTGCGGAGCTGGATCGACGCCACGTTCGGCGGCTACTACGTGGCCGTCCTCTGCGTCATGCTGGTCGCGAGCGCCTACCTCATGGTGGGCCGCCACGCCCGGATTCGTCTCGGCCCCGACGACGCGCGTCCCGAGTTCAGGACGTTCTCGTGGCTCGCCATGCTCTTCTCCGCCGGCCTCGGGATCGGCCTGCTGTTCTTCTCCATCGCCGAACCGATGGGCTACTTCGACTACGCCGAGTCCCAGTCCTACCCGACGAACCCCCATGCGGACCAGGTCGGCGCGCGGGCGATGGACGAGGCCCGCGCGGTGCACGCCCTGCGGGTCACGTACTTCCACTGGGGCCTGCACGCCTGGTCGCTCTACGTCGTGACGGGTCTTTGCCTCGCTTACTTCGGGTTCCGCAAGAACCTCCCGCTGACGCTGCGCTCGGCGCTCCACCCGCTGATCGGCGAGCGGATCCACGGGCCGATCGGGCACGGCGTGGACCTGCTGGCGGTGTTCGGGGCGGTCTTCGGGGTGGCCACCTCGCTCGGACTCGGCGCCCGTCAGATGGCGGTGGGGCTCGACGTGCTGTTCGGGGTGGAGCCGGCGATCGCGACCCAGATCGTGCTGGTGGCGGTCATTTCGGCGGCGGCCACGCTCTCCGCGGTGATTGGCGTCGCGCGCGGGATCCGGGTGATCTCGGAGTGGAACATCTACCTCAGCATCGTGCTGCTCGCCCTGTTCCTGTTCCTCGGTCCCTCGGCGTGGCTGATGGAACTCCTGGGCCGGAGCATCGGGGCCTACGCCTGGCACCTCGTGCCGATGGGGCTCTGGGTCGCGGACGCGCCCGGCGAAACGGCGTGGCAGAGCGACTGGACGATCTTCTACTGGGGCTGGTGGATCGCCTGGGCGCCGTTCGTGGGACTCTTCATCGCGCGCATCTCCCGGGGGCGGACCATCCGGGAGTTCACCATGGGCACGCTCTTCGTTCCGACGGTGGCGGGCACGGTGTGGATCTGCCTGTTCGGCGGCAACGCGTTGCACATGGAGTTGTTGGCCGAGGGGGGCGTCGGCACCGCGGGGATCCTCGAACTCGTGCGCGCCGGCGAGCTCGAGGCGGCGCTCTACGGCACCATCGACCGGCTGAGCGACATCGCCTGGCTCGGCTGGGTCATGTCGGCGCTCGCCACCATCCTGCTCGCCACGTGGTTCATCACCTCCTCGGACTCCGCCACGCTGGTGATCGCGACGATGCTCAGCATGGGCGACACGCAGCCGCCGCGCGGGCTGCGGGTCTTCTGGGGTGCGGCGATCGGGACGGTCGCGGCGGTCCTGCTGCTTGCCGGGGGGCTGCAGGGCCTGCAGGCCGCCTCGGTGGCCGCGGCGCTACCCGTGAGCGTGGTGCTGCTCGCGATCCTCGTCGGGGTGGTGAAGGCGCTGCTCGCTGATTCCCCGGAGTCCCCGGAGTCCCAGGACCCGCCGTAAGGGTCTGGCGGCTCACGTCTCGACGGGATTGTCCGGGTCCGTGATCCACTCGCTCCACGATCCGGCGTAGAGGGCCGGCTCCGGGAGCCCGGCGTGGACCATGGCGAGGATGTTGTGGGCCGCCGTGACGCCGGAGCCGCAATAGCACACGGTCCGCCGGTCCCCGGACCCCGCGAGGAGCGCATCGAAGCGGCGCCGCAGCGATGCGCGGTCGGCGAACCGGCCGTCGGCGGTGAGGTTGTCCGTGAACGGCGCGTTGCGGGCGCCGGGGATGTGGCCGCCCCGCGGGTCGATGGTCTCGTTGGTGCCGTCGAACCGGTCCGGAGCGCGGGCGTCCAGAAGCGTCCGTTTGCGTTCGGCCACCAGTGGGCCCAGTTCGCGCATCGTGACGGTCGCCGGGTGCGGTTCGGGTGCCGGGGAACGCGACGCCGGTGTGGCGACGTCGCGCGTTCCGGTGTCCATCGCCCGCCATGCCTGGAACCCGCCGTCGAGCACCGCTGCCCGCGCATGTCCGGCCCACCGCACCATCCACCAGCATCGGGCCGCGAACATCCCGCCGGCGTCGTCGTACGCGACCACCTGGGTGTCGTCCGCCACGCCGTGAGCACGTAGCGTCTCGCGGAAGGCGTCGCGGTCCGGCAGGGGATGCCGGCCGGTGCGTCCGGGAGAAACGGGCCCCGCGAGGTCGTGGTCGAGGTGCAGGTAGATGGCGCCGGGGATGTGGTTGGCGGCGAAGCGCGCTTCGCCGGCGTCCGGGTCGGCCAGGTCGAAGCGGCAGTCGAACAGGCGTACCGCCGCGGGATCGAGTGCCGCGAGTTCGGCGGCGCCGATCAGCGTCGTGAATGTGGTCACAGGACGGCGTCGAGGGCCCCGGAGAGTGCGGAGACGATGCGGTCGATGTCGTCGTCGTCGATGGTGAACGGCGGACCGATGACCATGATGTCCCGCACTTCGCCCGTTCCCCCGCCGTACAGGAATACGCCGCGCTCGAGGCATTCCATGACCAGGCGCGAGGTCACGTTGGCTTCCACGGGGAACCGCTCGAGGGTCTCGCGGTCGGCGACGATCTCGACCCCCTGCAGCAGCCCGCGGCCGCGCACTTCGGCGACGTTGGGATGTTCGCCCAGCGCGTCCCGCAGCGCCGTCATGAGGCGCTCGCCGGTGGCCGCCGCGCGCTCGATCAGCCGTTCCCGCGCCATGATCTCGAGGACCTTGTCGGCGGCGGCGCAGGCTGCGGGATGCGCGGCGAAGGTGTGGAACATCACGTTGAAGTCGGTTTCCCCTATCGGCGCGGCGATGGCGTCCGTCGCGAACACCCCGGTCAGTGGCGCGTAGCCGCCGGCCAGACCCTTCCCGGCGACGAGGAGGTCGGGGGCGAAGGACCAGTGCTGGTACCCGAACGTCGTGCCGGTGCGGCCGAACCCCGTCATCACCTCGTCCGCGATGAGCAGGATCTCGTGGCGGTCGCAGATCTCCCGGATCCCCTCCCAGTAACCGTCCGGCGGCACGAGGGCGCCGCCGCTGGCACCGACGATGGGTTCGCCCACGAAGGCGGCGATCATGTCCGGGCCCTCGGCTTCGATGGTGTCCTCGAACGCCTCGAGGTAGTAGCCGACGGGATCGTTCCCGGGGCACCGCAGCGGATACGGCGTCGGGGTCGACGGATAGTGCTGGAGGGCCTGCAGGAGGCCCTTCTTCCGGGCGGCGTGGCCTCCCACGGCGGTCGTCGCCAGCGTCGTGCCGTGATAGGAGATCGAGCGGCCGACGATCCTGCATTTCTCCGGCCGGCCGACGGCGGCGAAGTGCTGGATGGCGATCTTCATCGCGGACTCGACCCCTTCCGAGCCGCCGCAGGCGAGGTGTATGCGCGTCAGGTGCTCCGGCAGCCAGTCCGCCACGAGGCGCTCGACGAGGCGTACCCGGGAGGGCGTGTGCCAGGGCGGCACGACGTAGCCTTCTTCCTCGGTCGCCTTGGCGACGGCCGCGGCCACTTCGGCGCGCCCGTGCCCGATGTTGGTCACGATGGCGCCTCCGGCGGCGTCCAGGATCCGGCGCCCGTCGTCCATGACGAGGTACGCGCCCTCGCCCCGTCTCACCGACACGGGACGGCCGAAGGAGAGGAATGGGTAGTTGCTCATGGGACGCCTTGTCGAAAGCACGGCGCCGCGGTTGGCGGCACCGTCATTCTAGCCCCCGGCCGCTTCGAACAGGGCAAGCATCTCGTCCCGATACGGGCGGGCCCTGAGTTCCTCGTTCCGCGCCGCTTCATACCCCGCGACCACCTTGCCGATGAGGTCCGACCGTTCGAGGAAGCTGCCCGGGCTGTCCAGGACGTTCACCTGCCGGAACAGCGCGCGCATCACGTCGATGTCCGAGCGCGCCGCATGGCGCAGTCCCTTGCGGAACACGACCCCGCGGCGCTTGCGCTCGTCCACCGTGCCGTCCGCGTTATGGAAGTCGAACGGGTCCTCGCCGCGCTGCAGCGCCTTGTTGACGGCCAGGCCCTGCCGGTCCTGCTGGACCTGCACCTCGTACCAGGGGACGACGTCCCGCTCGATCGCCGCGTCGAACGCGCCCGCCCGGTCGTCCGCATCGCGGTGGTCCGCCAGCACGTCCGCCAGGGCGAACGCCGACACCCAGGCCAGGGCGCAGCCGCGCCCGGCGATCGGATTGGTGTGCACGTGGGCGTCCCCGATCGCGAAGAAGTTGCGCAGGGCCGGACGTCAGTCGACCAGGTAGTGGCGGCGCGTGTTCGCCAGGTTGCCGTAGAGATACACCTTGCTGATGGGCTCCGAGCGCCCTGTCGACACCCAGTCCGCCGACACCGCGATGGCCTTGGCGGCCGCGTCGAAGCTCGCTTCCCGGCCGATGGCGGCCATCGGCGCGTCCTCCGGATCCGCGGCCAGCGTCAGGGAGAACGTGCGGTTGTCGCTGCGGAAGAGCCCGGCCTTCAGGTAGCCGAGGTCGATGCCCTGTACCCCTCCGGCGAGGGACTGGCGTCCGTCCAGGGTCGGGTAGTCGGCGCCGTCCCGGAGGCGGTAGAAACGCGAGGTGTAGAAGATTCCGCACGGATGCCGCTCGGTGCGGACCGCGTCGAGTCCCGCCCGCTCGAACCAGTCGTCGGCGCGCGTGTGCGCTCCGCTGGCGTCGATGACGACGTCGGCGTCCAGGGCCCGCCCGTCCGCGGTACGTACCGTGACCCCGGCGGCGCAACCGTCGCGGATCGCGAGGCCCATGACGCGGGCGCCGTGCAGGTACTCGAAGCCTCCCTGTTCCAGCATGTATCGCCGCAGCAGGTACTCGAACACCACGCGCCGACAGGCGAGGAAGGCGATATCCGCATCCTCCGCGACGAGCTGCGGGTCCTCGAAGGTGCTGCGCGCCACGTCGGAGAAGCGCAGCTCGGCGGCGCCGCTCGCGATCAGCAGGGCGTGGAACTCGGGCGCGTGCGCCTTGATGAGGTTGTTGAGCGGCGCCAGCAGCACGTGCGAGTGCCGCGTCTGTCCGGCGCCGGTCCGCCGCCAGGCGTCCCACGCGGCGAGATGGTCCGCCGGCATGGCGGCGCGGTCCCGCTCGACACAGGTGACGCGGAACCCGGTCCGCGTGAGGGCAAGCGTCGCCCCGAGGGCGGCGATGGAGCCGCCGACGATGACGGCGTGCGGGCGGCGAGAACGCAAGGGAGCAGGCCGGTTGACGTTGCGTGACGACGACAGGTATGAGAAACCATCAGGCTCCGGAACTCAAAACGCGGGAGGCGCAAGGCGTTGCAGGGGATCGAACTGGATCGGGTGACCGCCTGGGCGTCCGGCCGCATACCGGATTTGGTGCCGCCGCTCTCGTTCTCGCTAATCGCCGGCGGGCATTCCAACCTGACCTACAGGTTCGTCGACGCACGCGGGCAGAGCTACGTGCTGCGCCGCCCACCCCTCGGGCACGTGCTCGAGAGCGCCCACGACATGGGCAGGGAACACCGCATCGTGTCGGCGCTGGCGGGCACGGACGTGCCCGTCCCGCCGGAGCACGGGCACTGCGACGACGTGGACGTCAACGGCGCTCCGTTCTACCTCATGGGGTACGTCGACGGGCTCGTGCCGCATGACGCCGCCGCCATTGGAGACATGCCAGGCGCGGACCGCCGCTCGCTCGGGGAACACGTGGTCGAGGTCCTCGCGGCCCTCCACGCCATCGATCCGGACGCGGTGGGTCTCGGCGACCTCGGACGCCGGGAGGCCTACCTGGCGCGCCAGCTCCGCCGCTGGTCGAAGCAGTGGGCGGCCACCCAGACGCACGACGTTCCCGAGATGGAGGAGAGCGAGCGTCTCCTGCGCGAGAACATGCCGGAACAGGTGGGTGCGTCGATCGCGCACGGAGACTACCGGCTGGGGAACATGATCGTCGGGGACGGGCGCATCCGGGCCGTGCTCGACTGGGAGCTCTGCACGCTCGGCGATCCGCTCGCGGACCTCGGCTACCTGCTCAACAACTGGATGCAGCCGGAAGAGCCGGGGGCGGCCGCCGCAGCGACCGGGGCCGGGGGGTTCGGGTCACGGGAGTCGGTGTGCATGGCCTACGAAGCGGCGACGGGGCGCGACCTGTCCCGCATCGACTACTACCGCGCGTTCTCCCACTGGCGGCTGGCCGCCATCGCCCAGGGCGTCTACAAGCGCTATCTCGTGGGTGCGATGGGCGAGAGCCGGGGCGTCGACCTGGAACAGCAGAAGCAGGGCGTCACGGCGAGGGCCCGCACGGCCCTCGCGTTTCTCACGTGACCGACGGGCCCCCGATTCGGGGCCCGTCGGGTCGCGTCAGGTCCCGGCAGGACGAATAAAGGGGCGTGTCAGCCGCTCCGAGGGAATTAGAGCGGCTGAAGACGGCTTCGCTGGGGGAAGGACACTCGGTCAGGGAGGACAGAGATCGAAGCCGTCGTACACGCCTGAAACTCAACATGACGGTATTGTGTACAGGACAGATCGGCCTGTCAACACTTTTTTGTATAGGTTTTGTTCTTTTTTCAGTCGTGCGTGTGGATGAGCGCGTCCCGCTGGACGAAGACCTGCAGGGCTTCCTCCAGTTCGGCCCGGGCGGCCTGTGCGCTGGACGCCGTGAGAGGGTGTTCCGGGTTGCCGGCGGCGCACCGCTCGGCGTGGGCGGTGAACGCGTTGAGCGCGCCGATGAGGTCGACGAGGCTGCGGGCGCACTCGCAGTCGCCCCGCGGGGCGGCCATCGCGATGTGGAGCAGTTCGTCGTCCGTGAACCTTCGCGACGGCCCGACGGAGGATGTCCGCCCGTGCGGCTGGGCGAGGCATGCTTCTTTGATCGCCGACCAGGACGCCGGCCAGGGCATCAGGGTGACGCCGAACGCCGTCGCCGTCTGCAGATCCGCCTCGGTGGCGTATCGGTACGCGAACACGAGGGCCGCGTCGCGTACGGCATCGAGGTATCGCTCGATGCGCTCCGGCTCGAGCGTCGGCAGCAGCACTGCGACGACATCGAGCTCCGGCAGGATGTCCAGGTGCGCGTCGAACGACTCGGGGCTGGCCCAGCGGCCGTGCACGTCGAGCCGCGCCCCGCCGGCGTCGCGTTCGGCGAGGACGAGGTCCGCGCCGACGAGTCCCACGCGCAGCCCGGACTGCGAGGGCCGCGGGGCAACGCCGAGGCGCCGGTCGATCTCCGCGGGGCGGAGCCGCGCGAGTTGCCCGATCGTCTGGCCCCGGTCGAGGAGGGCCTTGATCTTCTTCAGCCGGTCGAGCTGCTCGCCGTCGTAGAAGCGCGTCCGCCCGGCCCGCTCGGTGGGATGCATGCCGTAACGCCGCTCCCACGCGCGCAGCCGCTCGACCGAGATGCCCGTCAGCTTCGAGACGGTCCCGATCTTGTACAGTTGGTCGTCCATGCGTCACCTGGACGTATCCGGACAACCGATTGTACAGGTTGGACGGCGTTTGTACAGGTTGGGTTCGGGGGATGACCGACTACCCGCGTGCTCCCGGCTGGACCGCGAAGTTACGCGCGTCGGCCTCCTCCGGTACGACGTCGCAGGTCTCCATGTACCAGGCGAGCATGCGGTCCTTCAGGGTCAGCGCCGCATCCCGGTACGCCGGATCGTCGATGACGTTGCGGGTCTCGCCGGGATCCTCGACCAGGTCGTAGAGTTCGTCGGTCTCGTAGGCGCGTCGCACGAACTTGAGTCGTTCCGTGCGGCACATGGCGGCCTTGGTGTGCGGCAGCCGGGCCGTATCCCTGAGTTGCAGGTGGATGCGGGGCGAGTAGAGCGTGGCGCCCGGCGTGCGCTCCCGGGAAGGCAGGTCCCAGCGGGCGCCGGACGGGACGCTCTCCCGCTCGCTCGCCTGTGCCTCGCCTCGCAGCCGGCCTCCCTCGCAGAAGACGGCGTCGCGGTGTTCGGTCGCCGGCTCGGCGAGCACCTGCGCGAGGCTCCGGCCGAAGTGCCAGTAGCCGCAGTCGATGCCGGCGAACTCGTACACGGTGGCCGGGAAGTCCACCAGCTCCACCAACTGGTCGCGGACGCCCGGTACGGTGGGCACGCCGGCCGGAGGCTTGACCACGAACGGCACGCGGCACAGGACATCCTGGAAGGTGTTCTGGGTCTTCTCGACGAGCCCGTAGTCCCCGGTGAAGTCGCCGTGGTCCGAGAACACGAACACGGCGCTGTCGTCGTAGCGGCCCGTGTCCCGCAACGCGTCGACGAGCAGGCCGAACTGGTGATCGACGCGCGCGCACATCCCATAGTAGGTGGCGCGCAGTTCCCGCCACCGTTCCTCGGTCCACCCGGTGAGCCCCTGTGCGTCGCGAATGCCTGCCAGCAACGCGGGCTTGTCGTCCCACGTGTCGTAGACGTGGCGCTCGGGTACGGCTTCCCGGGGCGTCAGCGAGTACCAGGGTTCCTCGACGCAGTACGGCGGGTGGGGGTAGCCGAGGGGGAGAAACAGGCACAGCGGCTGGTCGCCGTCGTAGCGCTCGAGGAAGTCGATCGCGCCGTGGACCATCGCCCAGTCGCCGTCGAACCAGCGTCCGCCGCCGGGCGCCTCGAGCCGTCCCTTGAAGAAGCTGAAGAAGTTGTCACCCCCGGGTTCTCCGCGCCAGGCGAGGTCTCCCGCGTGGCTGCCCTCCCCGGGCGTCGCCTTCCAGCGCCGGTAGTCGGCGGCGGTGGGCCGGAAGTGCACGTCGCAGTGCGCCTCGAACCCGAGCTGCCCGGGCACGAGGTCGTTCTTGCCGCCCCACCAGACGAGATAGCCGTGTTCGCGCAGCACCTTCAGGAGGTTCGTCTCGCCGAGGCCCGGGTGCAGCATGCGGTGCATCGTCCGATGGCCGCGCACGTGGGGATACCAGCCGGTCATGAAGGAGCACCTGCTCGGCGTGCAGACGGTGGCCTGGGAGAACGCGTGGCGGAACGAAACGGCGTCCTTGGCGACCAGGCGGTCCAGGTGCGGAGTACGGACCGCGGGATGCCCGAGGTGCGCCAGCGTGTCTCCGCGCCACTGGTCCGGGTTGAAGATCACGATGTGCGGCCGGTCCGTCATCTGCTTCCTTCTTGCCTCCTTTCCCGCGCCTCGGCAGCGGCGCGGCGCATGCTGCCGGCGTCCATGGCTTTTGCGACAATGCCGCGCTCGACTCGCCGGGGGAAGACCCATGCAGCGCAACATCGGCCTTTTTCTCACCAAGCGGGCGTTCGTGAACCCGCATCGGGAAGCGTACGTCGACGAATTCGATGTGCGCCTGACGTTCGCCGAACTGAACGCGCGGTGCAACCGGATCGCGAACGCATTCCGCGGCGCCGGCATCGAGAAGGGCGAACGGGTGGCCCTGCTGCTCATGAACGGCGCCGAGTTCACGGAGGCGTACTTCGCGCTCGGCAAGATCGGCGCCGTGGTGGTGCCGCTCAACTGGCGGCTGGTCCCGGACGAGCTCGCCTTCATCCTGAAGGACGCGGGGGCGAAACGGCTGATCTTCGGGGACGAGTTCATGGACCAGGTGACCGAACTCCACGCCCGGGGCGACGCCACCGACATCGAGCACTGGCTGCAGGTGGAGGGCGACCAGGAGGTCGCGTTCTTCGCCGAGAGCTACCAGGCCTTCCGCGACGCGGCGGACGATGCGGAGCCGCCGGTGGGCGCGACCGGCGACGACATGCTCTACATCATGTACACGTCCGGCACGACCGGACTGCCGAAGGGAGTCGTCCACACCCACGACACGTCCATCTGGGGATGCGTCACGATCGCGGCGACCACCTACTACCAGGAAGCGGACCGTTTCCTGTCGCCGCTGCCCATGTTCCACGTCGGGGCGCTCACGCCGATCACCCTGAACGTCTACCGGGGCGTCACGACCGTCGTGATGCGCAGCTTCGATCCCGTGCGGGCGTGGGAACTGGTGGACCGGGAGCGGGTCACCGTCGGCCTGGCGGTGCCCGCGATGCTGAACTTCATGCTGCAGGTGCCGGACCTCGACCGGTTCGACTACTCGCAGTGGCGGTGGTGCATGTCGGGGGCCGCCCCGGTGCCGGAGTCGCTCATCGAGGCCTACGCGGACCTCGGTCTCGAAATCCACCAGATCTACGGACTGACGGAGAGCTGCGGCCCGGCGTGCCTGATCGATGCGGAGAACGCACTCGTCAAGATCGGCTCGACCGGCAAGGCCTTCTTTCACACCGACGTCAGGATCGTGGACGCCCAGGGCGACGAGTGCGCGCCGAACACGACCGGGGAACTCGTCCTGCGTGGGGACCACGTGATGCGCGAGTACTGGAACCGGCCCGAAGCCACGGCGGAGACGATCGTCGACGGCTGGCTGCACACCGGCGACGTCGCGCGCATGGACGAGGACGGGTTCGTCTACATCGAGGACCGCATCAAGGACATGATCATCTCCGGCGGGGAGAACGTGTACCCGGCGGAGATCGAGAAGGTCCTGCAGACCCACCCGCAGATCTCCGAAGCCGCGGTGATCGGGCAACCGAGCGAGACCTGGGGCGAGTCGCCGTTCGCCATCGTCGTGCCCAGCGACGCGTCGCTGACGGAGTCCGAGGTGCTCGAGTTCTGCAACGGCCGCATGGCGCGCTTCAAGCAGCCGAAGGGCGCCGCGTTCGTGGACGAGGTACCGCGCAACCCGAGCGGCAAGATCCTGAAGCGCATCCTGCGCGAGCAGTTCCCGGGCCCCGCGGCGGTATAGTTCCGCCACCCCGACACGCCAGCGCAGGGAGTCGCCCATGGAACTCACCGAGCTCGAACGCCGCCTTGGCCCGTTTTGCGAGGCCATGTACGAGACGGCGCACGTGCGGGTCTTCGACGTGCACAAGATGCCCGGGCACGCCGGCTTTTCCTACGGCTTCAGCGTCGAGGCCGGGGACCGCACCGAAGGCTGGTTCATCCGCATCCCGCCCCCCAACGTCAACTGGCGCGGAACGGCCGACGTGCTGCGGCAGGTGGCGGTGCTGAACGCGCTCGATGCCACCGACGTGCCGCACTGCAGCGTCCGCTGGTCCGGTTCCGACCTCACCTGGTTCGGCTGCCCGTACTTCGTGGTACCCAAGCTGGAAGGGGACGTGTTGCGCCTCGGCAAGGACGAGTGGGGCTCCGCGCTCTCCGACGAAGCGCTGCTGGACCTCGGCCGCCAGGCCATGTCGGCCCTCGCGCGCATCCACAAGGTCGATCCGGGGGAGGCTGCCTATCTGGGCGAACCGGTCCCGTTCGCGGCGGACGTCGAGCGCTGGGACCGTTTCTACGAGCGCGCCGCCGACCCGGATGCCTTGGCGCGGGCGCCCGAGTGCCGCGAGCGTCTCCTCGACACGATCCCGGAAGATGCGCCCGTGGGCATCTTCCACGGGGACTTCCAGACCGCCAACCTGTTTTGTTCGCTCGAAGCCGACCTGCTCGCCGTGATCGACTGGGAGCTGACGGGCATCGGTGCCACGCTGAACGACGTCGGCTGGATCTGCACGTTCAGCGATCCGCGGGCGTGGGCCGGCGGGAGGGCGCTGGGCCGCCCGATGTTCCTCGATCCGGACACCCTGGTGTCGCTGTACACGGAAGCCTATGGCGATCCGCTGCCGGACCTGCGCTGGTTCCGGGCGCTCGCCGCGTACAAGTTCGCCATCATCACGGGCTTCAACCTGGGCCTGCATCGGCGCGGCAAGCGGCCGGACCCGAGCTGGGAGCAGACGGCGCTGTCGCAGACACCGTTGATCGACCGGGCGCTGGAGCTGCTCGGATGAGGTGCCCTGGGAGACCTGGACACGGGCACGGTGCGGAAACGCCTGCCCGAGGACTCTGCGTCGTGGCGCTGCTGGCGGTGATGCTGTGCTCCGGATGCGTGTTCACCTACGCGGAGGTCGATGCGCCGACGGAGACGGTTGCAGCGTCGGGGGCGGAAGCGGTGACCGCCGCCGCGGAGTACCTTGGCAACCTGGGCGACGGGGCCTGTGGCGAGGAAGGCTGGACGGCAAGCGTCGTCGCGGCGAGCGACGGCACGGTGCAGACCGTCGTCGAGTGCGGGACCGGAACCGAGGTGCGGGCGTTGCGCCTGCGGCTCAAATCGGATGCATCCGAGGGCCCGGCAGCGGCCGACTGGGAGGCCGGGCTGAAGGACGCCGAGGGCCACCTGCGCCGGGCGCTGGAGGCGGGCGAGGCGTGCGCGGAAGGGGAAGCCCGTTCCGTGCATGAGCGAACGGTCGACGACGAGGGCAGAACGACCGAGATCCGGGTCGAGTGCGATCGGCCGTAAGGCGCCTGGCGGGTCGAGGCGGCTTGCGCCGAGGAGTGGAGCGGCGGACGGAGTTCGTCCGGGCACGCCCGACCACGACACATGCCTCGGCGGTCTGAGCCGAAGCCTCGCTGCGCTAGCCCTCGGGCGGGACTCGCAACGTCGCAACTACCCGGTCTTCGGTGAGCCGATCGGTCAGCGATCCGACCTCGGGGACCGACGGCGTGCTGAGCAACTCCGTCCAGCAGTCAGGGGCGTTCCGAACAGTTCGTAAACTATGGACACAGCGCCGACTTGACCGTCGCCGACACGGCCTTCGCCAGCGGCGGGGGCACCGCATTGGCGACTTGGCGGTGTTGGTCAAGATCGCGAACCGTCCCTGTTCTCCTTCGAATCGGTCCCACGAATACATACCTGTCCGGGAACCCTTGAATCCGTGCGGCCTCGCGCGGCGTCAGATAGCGGTCTTCCACCGGGTGGTACAGCGCCTCGCCGCACCTAAGCGTCAATGCGGGCAGTTCCCGGTGCAGTCTGCGGAACTTCGTCGAGTCCTTTGGAGTCAACCTCTGAACGACATCCGGGGGCGCCCCCCGCGCCTTCGACAACCATTCCCCCTCGGGAACGAAGGAAATCCGATGGCGGTCCCGCGGGGGCGTAACGTCGATGTGGTTCGGAACGAGCGGGTCGCGTTCCGGCGGCACGGCCGCGGGCAAGTCGCCGATCGCCTCCCCGACCGTCGTCGGCTGGCATGTCCCGACCAACGGGAACACAAAGTCTTGCCCCGTTGGCACCGCGACGATGATCGCTCTCTTGCGCTTCTGCGGCACGCCGTAATCCGCCGCGTCCATGACCGTTGCCTGGAGTCCTTAGCCGATCCGGGAGAACTCTTCACAGAGCACGTCGAGCATGGTCATGCCGGTCGCCGCCCAAGTGTCGAGGAACTTCGGCACTTGCTCTATCAGCACCGCGGCCGGTCGCAGCGCGTCAGCGAATCGCACCATCTGAAACGCCAACTGTCCGCGCGGATCGTTGACTCCGCCCTTCTTGCCGATCTGACTGAATGGTTGGCAGGGCGGCCCGCCGTGCAACAGCCCCAGCTGGCCGCGCTCAACCTTCAACGCAGTCCCAACGCCGCCTGGATCCAACGCTCTCACGTCCACCTGCCAGACGGCCTTGCCGCGAGCGTTCCGCAGCAGCGTGGAAACGCAATGCACGTCCAGTTCGATGGCGCAGATTGTTTTGAAACCAGCCCCGTCGACCCCGATATCCATTCCGCCGGCACCGGCGAACAGACTGATTGCCTTGGGCTTCCTACCCCTCGCCATCGTGCCCTTCGTCGGCGTCATACTCGAGCCGTCGGTCTCCCGCAATCGTCTCTCCACGTCATCCAAAGTACCCGCGACGACCGCTCCGAGCCGCCGATGGCGTGAACGAGCACCATCGAGCGTTTGACGCGGAATCTATGGACGTTCCGCACGCTAGTCAACCTAAAGCTGTAAAAATGTACAGGAAAAGGCTCGAAGTGGGCCGTCGCGGCGTAATGCGAGGAAGACCCCGCGGGCGACGCGATCTTTGCCGTGCGGGCGAAGAACAGCGTACCCATCCAGCACAAGAAAGCGCTGCCGCGGGGAGGTTCGTCATCGCCGTCATCAGCGCGACGACGGCGCCGGATCGCCCCCGCACCCTGCGGAAGAACCAGACCGCCCCGGTGCCCGTCCGAAGCATCGAACCAACAATGGCCCGCCTCGTCAGGCTTCCGCTCCCGCATCCGGACAGCCGCCGTGCTCGATCTGCACCGTCGAGCGGGCGATGCCGAAACGGTCCGTCAGGACGTTCTTGATGGCGCTCGTGGCGGACTCGCCGTCCGTCGCGGGATCGATGGTGGCATGCAGCGTCAGCAGGGGCTTCTCGTTGGTCAGCGCCCAGGCATGCATGCCGTGCACGTCGACGACGCCCGCCACGTCCGAGGTCAGGGCCGCGCGGATCTCGTCGAGGTCGACGTTTGCGGGCACGCCCTGCAGGAGGATGTGCCCGGACTCCCGGAGGATGGCCCAGGCGCCCCGGACCAGGATCGCGGCGATCACGATGGCCAGGATCGGGTCCGCGTAGAGCCAGCCGAACAGGAGCACGCAGCCGGCGGCGGCCATGGCCGCGACGGAGCCGAGCAGGTCGCCGAGCACGTGCAGGGCGGCGCTGCGCACGTTCAGGTTGTCCGACCCGTGCAGCATCCGGTACACGACGACGTTGACGACGAACCCGAGCGCGGCCACGGCGAGGGCGGGGATCGGCAGCATGGCTTCCGGTGCGCCGAGCCGCCCGAATGCCTCGTACACGATCGCTCCTGCAAGCACGAACAGCGCCAGCGCGTTGATGAAGGCCGCGAGCACCTGGAACCGGTCGTAGCCGTACGTGAGCCGCGCGCTGCTCGCGCGTCGCGACAGGCGCATCGCCAGCCAGGAAAGGCCGAGGGCCGACGCGTCGAGGAGCATGTGCCCGGCGTCGGCGAGCAGCGTCAGCGAATTGGCGAGCCAGCCGCCGACGGCCTCGACCACCATGAAGCCGGCGATCAGGAAGAAGGCGTAGCGGAGCAGCCTCTCGTTGCGGCCCTGGCCTCGCCCCTGCCCCTGGTCCGGCATGTCTCCGCCTCAGCGCAGCCGCTTGTGCATCCGGATGGCGGCTTCGACGCCGCCGTAGTAGCGGGGGACGAAGTCCGCCTCGTCGTAGCCACGGGCGCGGTAGAAGGCGCGCCCGCCGGTGTTGCGCGCGCGCACTTCCAGATCGACCCGAGCGATGCCGGCGACGGCCGCGGTTTTCTCGAGCCATGCCAGGAGATCGCTCGCGAGGCCGTGCCGCCGCAGCGAAGGATGCACGGCGAGGAGGTTGAGGTGGGCCCTCTCCAAGGCGTATTGCATGATGCCGAAGCCGCCGATCACGGTACCGTGCCAGCGTCCGTCGGCGGTCCCGTGGCGGCCGGCCGCGGGGCGCGACGGCAGCCCCGCGCCGTTGTTTCCCGAGCGTTGACAGCGCGCGCAGAGCACGACCGCCTCCGGGTCGCGGATCATGTTGAGGATGGCGGGCGTGCGCCAGCGCCAGTTGAGGCCTTGTTCGACGTAGTCCCGGGACATGCGGGCGAGCACCGGGGCCTCGTCGCGCTTGGCGAGCCCGAACTCCGTGGAAACGAGTTCCATGCCTCGATTATTGCAGAAGCGGGGTCGCCGCAGGGGCCTGTGATAGAGTCTCGCGCTTTCCGTCAGGGGGCACGGTCCATGGACTTCAACAGGGTCCGACTCGACTTCGAGGACTCGGTGGCGGTCCTCACGCTGAACCATCCCGAAGTCCTCAACGCCATCGGTCCCGACATGCAGGAGGGGCTCACCGACGCCCTCGCCGCGCTCGAGACGCGCCCGGCCGAGGTCCGGTGCCTGCTTCTCACCGGCGCCGGCCGCGGCTTCTGCTCGGGGGCGAACCTGGCGGCGCGGAGCAAGCGCGCCGGCACCAGCCTGCGGAACTACTATCACCCGCTGCTCCTCGGTCTTCGGGACCTCGAGATGCCGATCGTCACCGCCGTGAACGGTCCCGCGGCGGGCGTCGGCATGAGCTTCGCCATGATGGGGGACATCGTCTGCGCCGCGCGCGGGGCGTTCTTCCTGCAGGCCTTCGCGCGGATCGGGCTCGTCCCCGACGGCGGCGCCACGTTCATGCTGCCGCGGCTGGTCGGCTGGGGCCGGGCGGTGGAGCTGTCGTTGCTGGCGGAGCGGCTTCCGGCGGAACGGGCGTTCGAATGGGGGCTCGTCAACCGCCTCTACGACGACGGCGACGCGCTGAGGGACGGCGCGATGCAGGTGGCCCGCAAGCTCGGGGACGGACCGAGGTCGCTGGCGCTGATCCGCAAGGCCTACTGGTCCACCTGGCACAACTCGTACGAACAGCAACTCGACCTCGAGGCGCGCCTGCAGGCGGAGGCCGGAGCCACCGACGATTCGCGCGAAGGGGTGCAGGCGTTCCTCGAGAAGCGGGACGCGCCGTTCCACGGCTTGAACGGGCAGGGGCTGGCCCCGCCCGCGCGCGCCCTGGCGCGCGCTTCCGGTCCGTCCGGACCGTCTGGAAAGAAGAGAAGAGAAGAGAAGAGGAGACGAGCATGTCGTTGCAGGGACGGGTCGCGCTGGTGACGGGCGGCGGCCGCGGTGTCGGCCGGGCGATCGCGGTGGCGCTCGCGGAGGACGGCGCCGATGTCGCCGTCAACTACCGCCGCGATGACGCCGCCGCCGAGGAGGCGGTGGAGCTGGTGGAGCGGGCCGGGGGCACGGCCCGCGCGTACTGCGCGTCCGTCGACGACTTCGAGCAGGATCGCGAGATGGTCGAGGCGGTGACCGCCGAGCTGGGACCGATCAGCATCCTGGTCAACAACGCCGGGATCGCGAGTCGCGGCAACTCCGTCGCCGACACGGACATCGCCGAGATGCAGCGCGTGGTGGCGACCCACGCGTTCGGCCCGCACTACCTGTCCAAGCTCGTGATCCCCCGCATGCGCGAGGCGAAGCGGGGCGACATCGTGATGATCTCGAGCTCCGCCACGCGCTCGCTCGGCGCCAACGGTGCGCCGTACAACATGGGCAAGACCGCCATGGAAGCCCTGGCGGTGACGCTCTCCAAGGAGGAGAAGCCCCACGGCATCCGGGTCAACGTCGTGGCGCCGGGTCTGGTGGAGACCGAGATGGGGCGGCGGCTCGTGCGCGCGACGGCGGGCGTGGACGACATCAAGACGCTCTACCCGGACAGTCCGTTCGGCCACGTCTGCCAACCGGAGGAGGTCGCGGGCGTCGTGCGCTTTCTCGTGTCGGACGCGAACTCCTACGTCACCGGCGAGCGGCTGTACGTCGACGGCTCCGGCCCCTACGGCGCTTGACCCGCCGGGCGCGTTGTCCGACGATCGGCGCAGGCACATAGGGGAGGGGAAGCTCATGGCCGAAGCCGCGGCCCAAGCCGCCCGCGATACGCGTTTCTCGACCAGCCGCGCCAGCGTCGCCATGGGCGCGCGCGTGGAAGGCATCGACCTGGCGCGCGACACCGACGCGCAGCTCGTCTCGGACCTGCACGGCCTGCTGCTGGAACACCATCTGCTGGTGCTTCCGGGGCAGACGCTGTCCGCGCTCGAACTCGCCGACTTCGGCCGCCTGTGGGGCAGCTTGCTCACGCACCCCGCGACGAAGCACGAGGACACCGAATTCGTCCAGTGGATCGCCCGCGAGGGCCGCAAGCACCGGTTCTTTCCCGGCGAACACCCGTTCGGCAGCGGCTGGCATTCCGACATGACCTGGCACTCCACGCCGCCGCGCATCACGGCCCTGCACGCCCGCGTGCTGCCGCCGGCGGGGGGCGACACGGCCTTCTCGAACCAGCATCTCGCATACGAGACGCTGGACGAGGCGTTGCGCGAGCGCATCGAAGGTCTCGAAGCGTTCCACTCGGGCAAGGTCTTCGGACCGGACGTGGAAGACTCGGTGCACCCGGTCGTCCGCACGCACGAGGAGACCGGGCGCCGGGCGCTCTACGTCAACAGCACGTTCACGCGCCACGTCCTGGGTCTGCCGGAGGACGAGAGCGAGCGGCTGCTGTTCCGGCTGCTCGCCCACGCGAGCCGACCCGAGTTCGTGTATCGCCACCGCTGGGACGTGGACGACCTCGTCATGTGGGACAACCGCTCCGTGATGCACTACGCCGTCGCCGACTTCTCGGAAGAGCGGGTGATGCACCGGATCGTGGTGCAGGGGGGCAAGCCGCGGTAGCGGCTCGGCGGCCCGACGGGGATCCTACTCGCCGATCTCTTGCGGTCGCCCGTCAGGCGTTCACTGGTCCGACGGCCGACGCCGGGCCTCCAGCTCCGCCAGCCGGCGCTCCGCGGCTTCGGCCCGAAGATTGGCGGCTTCCGACACGCGCCTGAGGGCGCCCGTCTCGCGCCTGAGAGCCTCTGTCTCGCGGTTGGCCTCGTCCAACTCGCGCTCGACCGCGAGCAGTTGGTGCTCCGCCCGATTTGCCCGTTGCTCGGCCGCATCCGCCCGCCGGGTCTCCTCCTCGAAGACCGGCAGATACCGGCGCCGCGAAGGGTCGAAGAGACGCAGGCCGTCGCGCACGACGTGGAGTTCCGGCCCAAGCGCGCTCGCGAGACGCGGAGCCCCGTCCGCTGCGAACGCCGCGGCGATGGGGCGGCAGGAACCTTCGACCAGGCGGGCGCCCTTCAGGACGGGGTCGAGGTAGTCGCCCGTCGGGTCGTACTGGCAGTACTCTGCAATGCCGAGTTGCTGGTAGAGCAGCCGCTTGCGGCTTCATGCGCTGGTTTCCGGAGGGTGTGCGTCCGGTGACGGGACCCTTGGCGGTAACACAGGGCTGTCTTGGAGCGCATTGATCCGGGGCCATTGCACACTGGGCCGGCGTCGACGCACGTTGGGAACAACGCCGGACAGGGTGGCGTGAGCCGACGCTGCCGGGCTACGGGCATGCCGCGCAGCGGGAACATGCGGTCTACCGCTGCTCGTCTTCCGGCCGTGGTTCCTGGGCTCTGCCTTCCCGTTCCTCTTCCCGGGCCCGCGACAGCGCCGCGGCGATGAGTCCGGACGGCGCGGCGACGATGCCGAGGCCGCAGACGAGGACCACGAAGGTGAACACCCGCCCGCCGGTGGTGACCGGGTAGATGTCGCCGTAGCCCACGGTCGTCAGGGTGGCCACCGCCCACCACAGGCTGTGGAGGATGGACTGGAAGTGCTCGGGCTGGGCCTCGCGCTCGAAGTAGTAGATGCCGACGGCCGAGAGGTAGAGCAGGATCCCGGCGGCGAGCAGGAACAGCAGGATTTCCTCCCGGGCGAGGGTGAGGGCGCGCCGGTACCGGTGGAGCGCGTTGCTGTAGCGGAACACCTTGAGGACGTGGAAGACGCGGAATAGCCGCACGGCGCGGACCGCGAGCAGATCGACGCCGCCGAGGGAAACGTAGAAGGGCACGATGGCCACGAGGTCCACGATGCCGTAGAAGCTGAACACGTAGCGCCACTTCCGTTCCGCGGCCGCCAGGCGCATTCCGTACTCGACCGTGAAGAGCACCGTGATGACCGCTTCGAGGAGGCGGAGCGCGGCCGTGGTCGCCTCCGGCAGTCCGGGCAGCGTCTCGATGGAGAGGGCGACCAGGGAGCAGACGATGAGGGCCAGGACGACCAGGTCGAAGGTCCGGCCGGCGCGGGTGTCGGCACGCTCGACGATCTCGACGAGGCGTGCGTTCACGGACGTGGCTCGCTCACAGGAGCCCCGCCACGTGCAGCGCCGCGCAACGCGCGAGGGCGTCGAGGTCGTAGCCGCCTTCGAGGGTCGACACCACGCGGCCGTCCGCGAAACGCTCGGCCGCATCGACGATGAAGCCGGTAACCCACCGGTAGTCGTCGTCTTCGAGCGCGAGGCCGGCCAGCGGGTCCGCGCGGTGGGCGTCGAACCCCGCGGAGACGAGGATCAGTTCCGGCCGGTGCGCTTCCAGGGCCGGCAGCCAGTCGCGTTCCACCGCGGCGCGGAAGTCCCGGCTGCCGGTGCCGGCGGCGAGTGGCGTGTTGACGATGTTGGGCCGCGCGACGTCCTGCCGGATGCCGGGGTAGTACGGGTACTGGAAACTCGAGCACACGAGCGCTTCGGGGCGCTCCTGGAACATCTCCACCGTGCCGTTGCCGTGGTGGACGTCGAAGTCCAGGACCGCGACGCGTCCCACCCGCTCGAGCGCCGCGGCGGCGCCGGCCGCGATGCTGTTGAAGAAGCAGAAGCCCATGACGGTACCGGACTCGGCGTGATGACCGGGAGGCCGCACGGCGCAGAATGCGCGCCGGGACGCGCCGTCGAGGACGCGCCCGACGGCTTCCACGACCGCGCCCGCCGCGAGGCGCGCGGCATGGAGCGAACCGGGACTCATGACCGTGTCCGTCTCCACCCGCAGCAGCCCGGCCGTGGGCGCCGCCCGGACGAGGGCGTCGATGTAGCGCCGGTCGTGCACCCGAGCGAGGGTGTCGTCGTCCGCCGGCGCGGGCGTGCGGCGGGAGAACTGGTCGAGGAGCCCGTCCGCTTCGAGGCGTCCGACGACCGCGCCCAGGCGCGCCGGGCGCTCGGGGTGTCCGGCGGGCGTTTCGTGCCGCAGGCAGTCATCGTGGGTGAAGAAGTCGAGCATGCCCGGTCAGCGAAAAGTGAACGCCAGCACGTTGATGCACCAGGGCGGTACCGCCTCTCGGTGCGGGAGGTCCGCCAGGGGGAGTCGCTGGCCGACGATCCACCACACCGCGTCGTCCTGCACGACGTAGGCGCGGCTGGCGAATGCGCTCACGTAGATCTCGCTGCGGTGGCTGCCGGGACCCTGTTCGGGGAACGGTACCATCTGTTCGAAGAGTTCGCCGCGTTCGGAGTAGTGCGCGCTCGGTACCCGGAGCCAGTCGAACTCGCTGGCCACGAACCACCAGTCGCCGTCGTTGGTCAGTTCCACGTGGCCGGCGCCCAGCACCGCGGCGCCGAAGGCGATGTTGGAGGCCAGGGCGCCCGGGGTGACGGCGCCGCCGTCGAACACGTCCTCCGCGCGGCGGCGGACGAAGTCGAGATCGGTCACGAGGCGGGTTCGCCGGTCCGGGGTCGGGGGATCCCGGACGCGGTCTCTCGCTCCTCCAGCTTGCGCAGGTCCCGCGCGTGCCGCTCCGGGCTGAAGAGGGCCAGGCAGGCGAGGGCGGCGGCGGCGAGCCCGGCGATCAGGAGGAAGTTCTCGGACCACGTCAGCCCCGCCGAGACCGCGCCGGCCAGGAACGACCCCGCCGCCCGGCTCAGGTTGGCGAGCGACATGTAGATGGCGAACTGCGTCGCGGCGATGCGCTTGCTGCAGACGTTCATGAACAATGCGATGACCGCGACGAACACCAACTGGGAGGCGATCAACCAGACGACGAGGCAACCTACGACGAAGACGGGGCTATGCCAGACCGTGCCGAGCATCGCGAAGAGGAGCGACACGATGGCGGTGGCGGCGATACCGATACCGAGCAGGAGCTTGGCGCCGAAGCGGTCGATCGCGGGGCCGAACAGGAGGCCTACGCAGGCGGCAAGCAGGGTCAGCCACCCATACCAGTAGGAGTAGGCCGTGTCCGCGTAGCCGAGTTCCTGTACCGCGAACACCGGTGCGGCGGTGATGAACACGCCGCCGGCGGCGCGGGCGAAGAACTCCGCCCCGATCAGCACGAGGCTCATCGGCAGCAGCAGCGCGCGGAAGATCTCCGGGAACATCCGGAAGAAGCTCGATGGCGCGATCGGTGGAGCGCCGGCGCGGCCCGGTGTCCACGGCAGCGCGCGCTCGCCGCCGCGCTCGCGACACAGCGCGACGAGGAGGAAGATGGCCGCCACGGTGCCGGCGCAGACCAGCGCCGCCACCGCGAGACCGAACTCGGACAGCAGGTACCCGCAGACCGTCGCGAACGCCGCGGAGCCGACGGCCTGGCCGAACCCCATGAACGCGTTGGCGCGTCCGCGTTCGTCCTCGTGGAGGAGGTCGATGGCCATCCCGTCCACGGCCACGTCCTGTACCGCCGCGAAGGACATCACGACGAATCCGACAACCGTCAGCGTCGTCATGTCCGTGGGGTCGGGAATGAACGCCAGCGCGAGGAGCGACAGCGCCAGGCCGCCCTGGGTCGCCATGACCCAGGGCCTCCGCCGGCCCATGGCGGGGATGCCGTAGCGGTCCATGAACGGCCCGGAGACGAGCTTCAGGGCCCACGGCAGGTTCACGACCCCCATGAACGCGCCGGTTTGGGCGAGGGTCGCTCCCTGTCCCGCAAGCCAGGCGACGAGCGCGATCTGCAGCAGGCCGATCGGCACCCCCTGGGCGAAGTAGAACGCGGTGAACGCCGCGAAGCGGAGCCGGCGGGAGTCCGCCAGTACCATCGTCATTGTCCCTTCGCCTCCTTGCGGCGCGCCCGCGCCGGGACGCGGGGTACGTAGTGGAAGTAGGTGCTCGCGATCGCGTCGTGCAGGTTGCCGAGCTCGACCTGGCGGCCGTCGACGAAGTCGTGCAGGCCGGCGCCCTCGAGGTCGCGTACCTCCGCTTCCTGGACGTGGCGGATCATGGCGTTGCAGGCGCGTAGCGGCGTCTCGCTGCGGGGCAGCCGGCGCAGGCCGAACATGAGCGAGTTCAGGCAGCTCGCGTAGGAGCGCGGCTGGTCCTCGTACTGGAACAGGAACTCGAGCACGGCCGGTCCCTCCACGGGCGCCTGCATGATCGCCTGGTAGCTCTGCAGCGCGTACAGGGAGCGCAGCACGCCGCGCCACTGGATCGGTTCGAACGGCTCGTCGGCGCTGCCGGCGCCCGAGCGCACGTCGATGATGCGCGTGGTCATGTCCGCCCGCTCGATGTGGTTCCCGAGCCGCAGGAACTGCCACTTGTCGTCGTGGGTCATGTTGCTCGAGAGAAACCCCTCGAGCTGCTGCACGCGCCGGGCGATGCCTTCGAGGACCTCGACCCGCCGGCTCCGCGAGAGCGGACCCTGGAGACCGGAACGGGCGAACAGGTGCAGGTCGTTGACGTACTCGAAGGTCACCCGGGGCATCGTGTCCCGCACCGTGCGCATGTTCTCCATCGCGTTGGCGATGGAGCTCAGGATCGAGGACGGGTTGCGCGGATCGCTCGCGAGGTAGCGGACCACGTTGCGCTCCGTCGTGTCGTCGTGGAGCGTGGCGAAGAGGGCGTTCGAGCCCGTGATGTCCATGAGCACGCGCCAGTCGAGGGCGCGCCGCACCGGCAGGTCCATCAGGAGGTCCGCGTGTACCGCGATCAGCCGCGCCGTGCTCTCGGCGCGCTCGATGTAGCGGCCCATCCAGTAGATGCGCTCGGCGACCCGGGAGAGCGTCTGCAGCTTCATCGGCTCAGTTGTCGACCACCCAGGTGTCCTTGCTGCCGCCCCCCTGCGAGGAGTTGACGACCGTCGAGCCCTTGCGCAGCGCCACGCGCGTCAGCCCGCCCATGGTGATGTAGGTACGCTCCCCGGACAGGATGAAGGGGCGCAGGTCCAGATGGCGCGGCTCGAGACGGCCCTTCACGAAGGTGGGGGCCGAGGACAACGTGAGGAAGGGTTGCCCGATGTAGTTGCGCGGGTTGGCGCGGATGCGCCGCCGGAACTGTTCACGCTCGCGCCGCGTGGAGTGGGGGCCGATCAGCAGGCCGTAGCCTCCCGACTCGTTGGCCGGCTTCACGACGAGGCGCTCCAGTTGGTCGAGTACGTAGTCCCGGGACTTCTTCTCCACGCAACGGTAGGTGGGAACGTTTGGCAGGACGGGCTCCTCGGCCAGGTAGTAGCGGATGAGGTCGGGGACGTAGCTGTAGATCACCTTGTCGTCGGCGACGCCGCAGCCGGGGGCGTTGGCCAGGGCGACCTTGCCGGAGCGCCAGGCGCGCATGAGGCCCGGGGCGCCGAGGAGGGACTCCGGGTGGAAGGTGTCGGGGTCCAGGAAGAGGTCGTCGATGCGGCGGTAGATGACGTCCACCCGCACGAGCCCCTCGATGGTGCGCATGTACACGCAGTCGTCCCGGTCGACCACCAGATCGGAGCCCTCCACGAGCTCGGCGCCCATGATCTGCGCGAGGTAGGAGTGCTCGAAATAGGCCGAGTTGTAGATCCCCGGCGTCAGGACCACGATCTTCGGACGTTCGGTGTCGCGCGGGGACAGGGACGCCAGGCAGTTCCGGAGCTCGCGGGGGTAGTCGTCGACGGGATGGATGGCGTAGTGCCGGAAGAGCTCGGGGAAGACGCGCTTCATCACGGCCCGGTTCTCCAGCATGTAGGAGACGCCGGACGGCACGCGGAGGTTGTCCTCGAGCACGTAAAGGACGCCGCGCTCGTCCCGTACCAGGTCGGAACCGCAGACGTGGCTCCAGACGCCGTGCGGAATGTCGACCCCGACGCACTCGGGCCGGAACTCGCGGGACTGCAGGATGTAGTCCCGCGGCACCACGCCGTCGTCGAGCGCGCGCTGCCGGTGGTAGACGTCGTCGATGAAGAGGTTCAGGGCGCGGACCCGCTGGGCGAGGCCCCGCGATACTTCGTCCCACTCGCGCTTGCGGATGAGACGCGGGACGATATCGAACGGCCACTCGCGGTCGATCGCGCCCTTCGTCTGGTCGTGGTACACGGAGAACGTGATCCCCATCGTGCGGATGGCCAGGTCCGCGGCCGCCTGCCGCGCCGCGAGCCGTTCGCCCGAGAGGCGCCCGAGGACCCGGAACAAACCGCCCGCGCCGGCCCGCGCGCGCCCGTTCGGGGCCACCAGCTCATCCCAGATGCCTTCCGCGTTATATGCTTTCCGGTCGATGGGCATGGGGCGGTGAGGATACTAGATGGCGAGGACTTCCATGCGGGTCGCGAGCCCGTGAGTTACTGCCTGGCCATCCAGACCGACCGGGGCCTCGTGTTCGCCAGCGACTCGCGCACGCACGGCGGCGTGGACCAGGTGAACGCGTACAGCAAGATGCACCGCTTCGAGGTGAGCGGCGAGCGGGTCTTCGTGCTGCTCTCGGCGGGCAACCTGTCCACCACCCAGAGCGTCGTGCACCGGATCGACCGGCAGTTCGAGAAGCCCGCCGGCCACGGGCTGCTGCGGGCGGCCACCCTGTTCGACGCCGCGGAGTATGTCGGGGGCATGAGCCGCGACATCCGCAACGACCACGTGGCGCACAACGCGGACGCGAACTTCGACGCCAGCTTCCTCATCGGCGGACAGATCCGGGGGCAGGCGCCGGAGATCTGTCTCGTCTATCCGGAGGGCAACTGCATCCGCGCACCGGCGGAGAAGCCGTTCCTGCAGATCGGCGAGACCCAGTACGGCAAGCCGATACTGGACCGGATCGTGACGCCGTCGACCCCGCTGGACGACGCCGCGCGGTGCGCCCTCGTGTCGCTCGACTCCACCATGCGCAGCAACCTGGCCGTGGGCCCGCCCATCGAGCTGGCCATCTACGAGCGGGACGCGTTGCGGCTGTCCCGGCACCAACGCTACGAGGCGGACGCACCGTGGCTGCTCGACCTCCAGGCGAGCTGGTCGGCGACCGTGGCGCGGGGCATGCGCGTGCTGCCCCGCTTTCCCTGGGAACGGTCGGAGACGGAGGCGCCATGAGCTACGCGACCCTGCGGGAATGGTTCGAACGGGTCGGGCACCTCGGCCATGCGCAGGCGATGCTCAGTTGGGACGAGGCGGTCGTCATGCCGCCCGGCGGCGGGGCGGCCCGCGCCGAATCGCTCGCGGAACTCGCGCGCATCAAGCATGAGCGCGTGTCCGACGCGCGCGTCGGCGACTGGATCGCGGCCGTGCGTACCGAAGCGGAACTGGACCCTTGGCAGCGGGCGAACGTGGACGAGATCGAGCGGACATGGCTGCGCGCCCGCGCCTTGCCCGAGGACCTGGTGGCGGCCTCGAGCCGCGCCAGCACGTTGTGCGAGCAGGCGTGGCGCACGGCCCGGCCGCGCAACGACTGGGATGCGATCGCGGCGCCGCTGGGCGAAGTGCTGACACTGGCGCGGGAGCGGGCCGGGTGCCTGGGAGAGGCGCTGGGGCAAGCCCCCTACGACGCCCTGCTGGACGGCTACGAGCCGGGCATGTCCCGGCAGGTGATCGATCCCGTCTTCGCCCGGCTGAAGGAGACCCTGCCGGCCCTGGTCGATGCGGCCGTCGCCAAGCAGCGCGATCCCGTGCCCCTCCCCGGGCCGTTCGAGGAGCGCCGCCAGGCCGAGTTGGCGGAGACGCTCATGCGTCGTCTCGGGTTCGACTTCGAGCGCGGGCGGCTCGACACGAGCCACCACCCCTTCTGTGGCGGACGCCCCGACGACGTGCGCATCACGACGCGCTACAGCACGGCGGACCCCCTCGAGTCCCTCTTCGCGGTCCTCCACGAGACGGGCCACGCGCTGTACGAGCAGGGGCTGCCGCCGGAGTGGCGGGGGCAACCCGTCGGCGGGTCGGGCGGGATGGCGCTGCACGAGAGCCAGTCCCTGTTTCTGGAGAGGCAGGTGTGCCGGGGCGGCGCGTTCCTCCGCTTCGCGGCGCCGGTCATGCGCGACGCCTTCGGGGGCGACCCCGGCGATCCCGCGTGGTCCGTCGACAACCTCACCCGCATGGCCGCCCGCGTGCAGCCCGGCCGCATCCGCGTGGAGGCGGACGAGGTGACCTATCCCCTGCACATAGCCCTGCGCTACGAGATCGAGCAGGCGCTCGTGGCGGGCGAGATGCGCGTCGAGGACGTTCCCGAGGCCTGGACCGCCCGCATGCGGTCGTACCTGGGGATCGACACTTCCGGGGACTACCGCGACGGCCCCATGCAGGACGTGCACTGGTTCGCAGGGCTGGTGGGGTACTTCCCGACCTACACCCTCGGCGCGCTGACGGCGGCGCAGCTTTTCTCCGCCGCGGCCCGGGACCTTCCGGATCTCGACGATGCGATCGCGCGCGGCGACTTCGGCGGCCTCCGGGAGTGGCTGCGGGAGCGGGTGCACTCGTGGGGCCGGCTACGCGGCACGCAGGAGATCCTTCGCGCCGCGACCGGCGCGGAACTCGGCGTGGACGCGTTTCTCGCGCACCTGGAGCGGCGCTACCTCGGCTGATCCGGGGCCGGCGGCGGGTGTAAACTCCCGCGCGTCAGGTTGAGGTCGCCCTCGCGATATCCGTCGGACGAGGTGGAGCGAGGTGGAGCGAAAGGCGCCGACAGGAGTGCTGGTGACGGGAGTGCTGGTAGCGGTGCTGGCGGGGCTGGCGCTGCTCGCCGGCCCGGGCGCGTCGGCGGCCACGGACGCGCCGGTCGCGGACGAGGACTCGCCCGCCGGGGAGGACGGCGGCAAGTCGCGCCGGGAAGGCCGGATCGACGTCGAGACCATCCTCAACAACCCCCTCGACCCCAGCGAGTACCAGGACGCCGAGCGCTGCATCTCCTCGCGCGACTACCGCCGCATCGAGGTGCTCGACGAGTTCAACATCCTGTTCGTCGGCCGGCGCGCGACCTGGTTGAACCGGCTGCGCACGCGGTGCGCGGGCCTGGAGCAGGACATGATCATCTACGTGAGCCAACGCAGCAGCCGCGTGTGCACGCTCGACCATTTCCGCGGCGCCGAGCGCGGCGGGTTCGGCATCCCGACCCCCACGTGCGTGCTCGGCGACTTCGAGCGGATCGACGAGGGACAGGTCGAGGGACTCCGCGGCGCCATCGTGTCCGAGCGCGAGGCCGCCCGGCGGGGCGGCGGCCCGGCCGCGGAAGGGGACGGCGAGTGAGGGCGCTGGCTGCGGCATGGATGGCGGTTGTCCTCGGGGCGCCGCTCTGGGCGGCGGAAGGGGCCGCTGGTGACGGAGCCGACCCCGCGCCCCCGAACGGTGGGGCCCGGGAGGAGGCCGGGGAGCGCGATCTCGACGCCATCATCGCGGAGATACTCGATGTCGACTCGGTGGAGGAATACGACACCACCGAGGATTGCATCGCGCGGTCGCGCATCAGCCGCACCGAGATACTGAACGAACGCTTCGTGGTGTTTCACCTGCGCGGCGACGAGAAGTATCTGGTCCAGTTCCGGCACCGGTGCCCGGGCCTCAGGCGCAACGGCACGATACGCCTGGAGACGCGGTCGTTCCGGGTTTGCTCGATGGACACCCTCCAGGGCTTCTACGAGATGGGGATCGGCCGGGGAAGCTGGGGGCCGAGTTGCATGATCCCGGGCTTCGAGCCGGTGAC